>NZ_CP154825.1:4850353-5456647 GCF_041897805.1 Actinokineospora auranticolor | reverse complement strand
TCGGCTCGGACAGCCGCGAGGGCCTCTCCGCCGAAGACGAACAGCGGCTGGCGACGGGGGACGCCAAGGGGCAGCGCACCGACACGATCATGCTGATGCACATCCCGGACAACGGGACCAAGCCGACGCTGGTGTCGTTGCTGCGCGACTCGTACGTGCCGATCCCGGGCAAGGGCAGCAACAAGCTCAACGCCGCCTACGCCTTCGGCGGCCCGCAGTTGTTGGCCCGCACGGTCGAGACCCAGACGGGATTGCGACTGGACCACTACATCGAGATCGGCTTCGGCGGGTTCGCCGACGTGGTGGACGCTGTTGGTGGCGTCGAGATGTGCCTCGAGGCGCCGATCGACGACCCGCTGGCGGGCATCAACCTCCCGGCGGGGTGCCAGGAGTTGGACGGGACGTCGGCGCTGGGGTACGTGCGGACCCGGAAGGGCCCGCGGGCGGACCTAGACCGGGTGATCCGCCAACGGCAGTTCATCGGCGCGCTGACGGACAAGGCGACGAGCTTCGGGACGCTGATCAACCCGTTCAAGGTGATCCCGTTGCTGGGCGCGGCCCCGGACGCGGTGACGTTGGACGAGGGGGACCACCTGCACAACCTGCCCAGCCTGGCGTTCGCGATGGGGGCGGGGGACGGGCTGGTGACCACCACGGTGCCGATGGGGGGCAGCAAGTCCGTGAAGGGGGTGGGCTCGGTGATCCTGTGGGACGAGGCAAAGGCGAAGAAGCTGTTCGCGGCGCTGCGCACGGACGCTGAGGTGCCTGCGGATGTGATTGTGGCGCCGCCGAAGTAGTTGCGGTTGGTGGGTGGTCCGGGCTTGTTTGTCCGGCTGTTCGCGGAAGAGATGCGCGGCCTTGATCGGGTGAACTTGCTTTGCGTGGGGCCCCTACGAGCCTGCGGTGGGGAAGAGCGGTGGGGAGGGGCAAGCCCACCCCACCCGCAGGATAGCTTGGCAGGCTCGTCCCCCCCACGCAAAGCAAGTCCACCCAATCAAGGCGTGTGACGGGGGCGCGTTGGGTTCTGCGGGGGCTGGGGTTCTGCGGCGGTTGTGGGGTGGGTGCGGGGTAGCCGGGTCGCGCTGAGGTGGGGCGGGCACGCGAGCGGCGGCTACGGGTCGGTCCGGGGTAGCCGCGTTGTGTTCTGTGGGTGGGGTTTCCGCGGTTGTTTCGGGGTCGGTCCGGTGTCGCCGTGTTGCGTTGGGTGGGGAGCTGGGATCCTGTGGCGGTTCGGGGTGGGCCGGTGTAGCCGAGTGTTCGAACGTGTTCCCACTGGGCCGATCGGCGGTGTCCGAGTGTGAACGGTCGGACCTGTTCTGGTGATGAACGGGTGGCCTACCCTCGCGGGGCGCCCGAGACCCGGGCGGTTCACCAAGGAGGAGTTCGTGTCCCTGCTCATGCGTGGGGTTGTCGCCCTGGCCGTCGTGGTGTCGGCCGCCGTGGCCGTGCCCGGTGTGGCGTCGGCGGAACAGCCGCCGCCGCCGAAGGTCACCAAGGGGCCCTGCCAGTACACCGAGACCCCGGACGACCCGGCCGCGCGGCCGGTGCCGCTGCCCCGGGACCCCAAGCACACGCCCAGCCGCGGCAAGGTCGAGGTGGACCTGCGGACCTCCCAGGGAACCATCGGCCTCACCCTGGACCGGGCGAAGGCGCCGTGCACCGTGCAGAGCTTCCTGCACCTGACCGAGCACCACTTCTACGACTTCACCACCTGCCACCGCCTCACCGCGTACCCGACGTTGAAGGTGCTGCAGTGCGGCGACCCGAGCGGGACGGGGGAGAAGGGGCCCGGCTACAAGTACAAGGACGAGCTCCCCACCGACCTGCCGAACTACCCGGGTGACACGACCGGCACCCGCAAGCTCTACGCCCGCGGCCTGCTGGCCATGGCCAACGCCGGGCCCGCCACCAACGGCAGCCAGTTCTTCCTCGTCTACGGCGATTCCCGACTGCTGCCGAACTACACCGTCTTCGGCACCGTCGACCACCGCGGACTGACCACTTTGGACAAGGTCGCCGCGGGCGGCGTCAAGCCCACCGCCGAGGACCCGGCCCCCGTCGACGGCACCCCGGTCCGCACCACCACCATCCGCACGGCCCGCGTCGCCTGCTGA
Source organism: Actinokineospora auranticolor (assembly GCF_041897805.1). Lineage (GTDB taxonomy): Bacteria > Actinomycetota > Actinomycetes > Mycobacteriales > Pseudonocardiaceae > Actinokineospora > Actinokineospora auranticolor. Next base: position 5,454,533 of record NZ_CP154825.1, on the reverse strand, counting down.
TCCCCGCCGGGCCGTGGTCTCCATCGGGGCCACGGCCCGGTTTGCCGGCAAGCCGGGAAACCGCCCCACAGACGAGTTATCCACATACCGCGAACCCATGTACGGGATCGCGGCGATCTTCCGAGCCTCACCCAAATCGCCCTGATCGCCGATAAATCGTGGCGCACGAGTTCAAGGCCACGTGGCTGGCGGCGGGTCGCGCCTACACCGGAAGTGGGCGATCTGCCGTTGCGCTCGGCGATCGGCAAACCGATTCGACCCGGGTCCTATCGGAACGGCCGACGCGCCCGGCTATCGAGGCGTCCTCTGTGGGCATCGTCACTGCCGAGGGATTCCGGGCTCGACCAATTCCGCTGGAGTTCGCGCCATTTCGCAGGCTTTGGCCCGGTCGACACGGGTCATGACGACCATTATCACCCTTGTCTTCCTGGTGATAATCATCGAGACCCGGTGGCTATCTAGGCGGCCTGGAGTTCGCGTCCTCGACCTCCCCTTGCCGGAGGTGTTCCTGTCGATGGTCGCGTCCTCGCGGCTCGCTCGGGGTTGTTTCTTGCCATTGCGGGTTCGATTGTATTATTGGAGTGATAATTACTCTTACGGCGCTGTTGCTGGTGGCGCCAACTTGACTATTGTGACCGACGGGCGTAAGGCGGTCTTTGTCGAAGAAGTCGTCGGCTGCTATTGGCGGGGGAGTGTGGGTTCGATCAGTTCGGCCATGGTGCGAGCTACTTCGCATCCCTTCGCTTCGTCGCCATCTGCCATGGCCATGGCTGCGAGGCTGCTCGACTTGGTTACGGCCACGGAAACAGTGCATTCGCCCAAGCCATTTTTGTCCGTGATCTGCACTGCCTTGCGATTATTGATGTCCGGCAGGGGCTTTACCTGTAGGTCGGTGGACACGTCGTCTGCAGCCAGCTTGTCATAGAGGGTGACGCTGAGCACCCAGGGGCGTTTTGTGCCCTCTGCGTGCCAGTCGCATCCGCGTCCTGAACCCACGTCACTGGGTTTTCCGGCGTCTGTGATGCGCAACTGTGCCTTGACAGCTGAAGTGAGCATGTCGCATGGATTTATGTCCGCCAGTGAGTTGGACGATTGCGACGTTGTTTTGGTCGGTCTATCGGTTGCGGTGGTCGAACTGCTTTCAAGCTGGGCGGTTGGTTTTCCGGGTGTGGAGGTCGAACATCCGGCGATGGTGGCGGCCGCGAGGGCTGTCAGGAGTACGGCGCTGGACTTGGCGCGCATGTGCCTGTCGATCCTATTCGGTCAAAGGAGATCTATTGGACTAGATTCCGATTTGTCCCAATGTGGCAACACCCTTACCATCAACCTCCTTGTAATTGGCGATGGCCGCTTCGATAGCCGCTTCGGCATCAACCAAAGATTTTCGCAGCGCCCGCATCTGTGTAATGAACCCGCGGTCATCATTCGCTACGGCTACCATGAAGGGTTTCATTACTTGAGCAGCGTTGGTCGACCCCAACTTGGGTTCTCGGGCTAGCCTTGCCCAGTTGGCGTTGTTGTCGTCGATCCATGTTATGAGATTGCGGATCGCCCCGAGCAGGGCTTGGCCGCCGCGTTCGTTGACGGCGAAGCCGCCGGATTGGGCGGTACCCAGGAAGTTGGAGATGTCCGGGGCGATGGAGCCGCCGCCGCCGTCGGAATCGCGCATGGTTGTCTTGTCCCTCCCGTCCAGGTGATCCTAGCGGGGAGGGGTGGCGGGGTGCGGGGAATCGCCGATTGGTCTACGTTGAGTGATCATCGCCTTGCATTGGGTGAACCTTGGTCGCTGCGGTGGGTGGCGACGCGCTGGCGGTACTCGGACGAGCTGAGGCTGTACTCGGTCTTCAAAGCTCGGTTCAGGTATGGCGCGTCGACCAAGCCTCAGCGGGCGAGGCGCCGATGGCCAGTTGCTGCTTGCTTGGGTAGCCAGGTCCTGCCAGCGCTGCAGCCTCGTGCTCGAGCCCTTGGAACTCGGGGTCGGGCAGTTCTATCGTCGCGGTGTTCGACGAAGACGCCATCGCCAGCCGTGAGCCGCGCCTGTCCGGCAGCGCCCTCACATTGCTGCGAATGGCCTGGCGTGACCGCGCGATACTGACCGGCTAAGCCGTCTCGGATTGCCTGTCCCGCAACACTTCCAGGGCCTTGTCGGCGTGGACCGCCATGCGGAGTTCGCTCTTGATCGCCGCCAGTACCGTGCCGTCGGTCTCGATGACGAACGTCTTGCGCTTGGTCAGCAGCGGCCCGTACTTGCGCCGGACCCCGAACGCCGTCGCCACCGCGCCGTCCGGGTCGGACAGGAGGGGGAAATCAAATGTGTGGGTCGCCGAGAACTGGGCCTGCCTGGCCACCGAGTCCGGGCTGATCCCCACCCGGTGGGCGCCGAACTCCGCGAACTCTCCTGCCAGGTCTCGGAAGTGGCAGCTCTCCGCCGTGCAGCCGCCGGTCATGGCGGCGGGGTAGAAGAACAGGACGACCGGTCCGGTTTTCAGGAGGTCCGCCAGGTGGCGGTCGGTGCCGGTCTCGTCCTTGAGGGTGAAGTCCTCGACGGTGTCCCCGACCTTCATGCGCTCGTCCTCCCTCGGTGGTGCCCAGGCCATCGTCGCACGGTCACGCCCAGGCCTCGACGCGCGTTCGGGGCATGCCGGAGCGGCCCTCCACCGTCGGGCGCACCGCCAGTACCTGGTGCACGCCGATCCGGTTCTCCTCGAACGCCAGCGCGCTGCCCGCCAGGTAGAGCCGCCAGACGCGGGCCGTGCGCTCGCCCGCCAGCGACACCAGTTCCGCCCAGCGCGACTCGATGGTGGACGCCCACGCCCGGCAGGTGTGCACGTAGTGCTCGCGCAGGGCCTCCACGTCGCGCACCTCCAGGCCCGCCCGTTCCAGCAGGTCCACGGTCTGCCCGACCGGTCGCATGTTCATGTCCGGCGCGATGTAGGACTCGATGAACGAACCCCCGCCCTGCTCGACCGCGCCGCGCGACATCTGCTGCAGCAGCAACCGGCCCTCGGGGCGCAGCATGCGGAACAGGATCGACGCGTACACCGGGTAGTTCTCCGCGCCGACGTGCTCGCCCATCTCCAGGGTCCCGATGGCGTCGAAGGGCGGGTCGGCGAGTTCGCGGTAGTCCTGCAACCGGACTTCGGCCAGGTCGCCCAGGCCCTCGCGGTCGATCCGGTCCTGCACGAACCGCCGCTGCTGTTCCGACAGGGTGATGCCGGTGACGTTCACCCCGTAGTGCTGTGCCGCGTGGATGGTCAGCGAACCCCAGCCGCAGCCCACGTCCAGCATCCGCATCCCGGGGCGCAGGCCCAGCTTCGCGCACACCAGGTCGAGCTTGTCGCGCTGCGCGTCCTCGACCGAGTACCCCGGGTCCGTCGACGTCCAGTAGCCGCAGGAGTACGCCATCCGGGGGTCCAACACCCGCTCGTAGAAGTCGTTCGACAGGTCGTAGTGGTGGGCGATGGCCGCGCGGTCCCGTGACCGCGTGTGCCGACGGCCCGTCAACCGGGCCTCCTCCGGCGGCGCGGCGGGCCGCGGCCCCACGACGCCCAACCGCAGCGCCGTCCCCGCCATCGACAGCAGCACCACCGGCGACGGCCGCGAGATCCGCGCCGCCCTGGTCAGCTCCCAGAACCGGCCCAGCGCCTCGGCCAGGTCACCCTCCACGTCCAGGTCGCCGCTGACGTACGCGCGCGCCAACCCGAGCTCGTTCGGGTCCCACAGCAGCCGCCGCAGCGCCCGTCTGGAGCGGACGATCCCCACCGGACCGCCCGCGGGTCCGGACTCGCTGCCGTCCCAGGCGCGCAGCCGGATCGGCGGGGGAGCGCCCAGCGCGCGGGTGGCGAGCTCGGCGAGGGTGTCGGCAACGGGCACCGGAACGGCTCCGATCATGAGTGGACCTGGGTCTCACGGAGCATTCGCCACCGGACCGCCCCCGGATGGGACCAACACCCGACGGGTGGGGCACATCCGACCTCCGGGTGACACCATGTGCCGAATGGACGCCCCTCCGCGCCGCCTCGCCCGTGTGGTCACCGAGGTGTTCTCCCCGGCCGCCGTCGTGCTGGTGCTGCCGCTGGCGGTCGCCTGGTCGGCCACCGGCTACGACCTCGCGCTGACCGCGCTGTGGGGCCTGGAGGTGGCGCTGTTCTCCAGCGTGCTGCCGATGGTGTTCATCATCCGCGGCGCTCGCGCGGGCCGCTGGGACACCCACCACGTGCGCGACCGCGAGCACCGGCTGCTGCCGCTGGGCGTCGGCCTGCTCTCGACCGCGGTCGGCATCGGGATCCTGGTCTGGGCCGACGCGCCGCGCGACGTCCTGGCGCTGGCCCTGGCCATGTTCGCGACCCTGGCGGTGTGCGTGGTCGTCACCCGGCGGTGGAAGGTGTCACTGCACGCGGCCGTCTCCGGCGGGGCGGTGGCCACGATCGCGCTGCTCTACGGGCCGTGGTCGCTGCTGCTGGTGGCGGTCGTCGCGCTGGTCTGCTGGTCCCGCGTGGTGCTCGGCGACCACACGGTCGCCCAGGTCGTGGTGGGTTCGCTGGTCGGCCCGGTGGTCGGCGGCGCGGTCTTCCTGCTGGCGCGCTAGCGCAGGGTCCGGCTGCGACCGCGGAACTCCGCGACGACCTCGTCGCCGCGCGTCACCGTCACGTCGTAGATGCCGCTGCGGCCGTACCGGGTGCGCTCGGTGGCCGTGGCCACCAGCTCGTCACCCAGGTGGGCGGGGGCGACGAAGGTGATGTCGGCCCCGGCCGCCACCGTCACCGGCCCGTGGCTGTTGCACGCGCAGGCGAAGGTCGTGTCCGCGAGCAGGAACACGTAGCCGCCGTGCGCGATCCCGTGCCCGTTGACCATCGTCTCCGTGACGGTCATCGCCGCCGAGGCGTGGCCGACCGCCGCGGTGCGCACCCGGATGCCCAGGGTGTTCGACGCGAGGTCACCGGCCATCATCCTGGCCACCGGTTCGGGGGTCACCGGACCATCCTAGGCGGACCCGGTAGTGTCGGGTCGACCACAGGTAGTTGCACCTCCGAAAGTAGGAAGCCAAACTATTCGCGGAGCGCGACCCACACCCTGGAGGCGATGATGCCCTCGGAGCTGTACCGACCGGCGAACCCCGTCCGGTTCGTCACCGCGGCCAGCCTGTTCGACGGGCACGACGCGGCGATCAACATCATGCGCCGCATCCTGCAGTCCCAGGGCGCCGAGGTGGTCCACCTCGGGCACAACCGCTCGGTCCGCGAGGTGGTCACCGCGGCCATCCAGGAGGACGTGCAGGGCGTCGCCATCAGCGCCTACCAGGGCGGACACGTCGAGTACTTCAGCTACCTGGTCGAGCTGCTCGCCGAACACGGCGCGGGGCACGTCAAGGTCTTCGGCGGCGGTGGCGGCGTCATCGTCCCCGAGGAGATCAGGCTGCTGCACGCGCGCGGCGTCGCGCGGATCTTCTCCCCCGAGGACGGTCAGACCCTCGGCCTCGCCCGCATGATCAACACGATGATCGAGGCCTGCGACCGCGACCCCGCCGAGGGCGCCCCGGTCACCGCCGACGCGCTGCTCGCGGGCGACCACGCCGCGCTGGCCCGCGCCATCACCCGGATCGAGGCGGGCAGCCTCGACGCGGACGTGCGCGCCGCGATCGAGGGCGCCGACCGCCGCGTCCCCGTGCTCGGCATCACCGGCACCGGCGGCTCCGGCAAGTCCTCGCTCACCGACGAGCTGGTCCGCCGCCTGCGCCTGGACCAGCAGGACAAGCTGCGCGTCGCGGTCATCGCCGTCGACCCCACCCGCCGCCGCGGCGGCGGCGCGCTGCTCGGCGACCGCATCCGGATGAACTCCCTCGACGGCGACCGGGTGTTCTTCCGCTCGCTGGCCACCCGCGGCGCGGGCTCGGAGGTCCCCGAGGGCCTGTCCGACGCCATCGCCGCCGCCAAGGCCGCGGGCAACGACCTGGTCATCGTCGAGACCCCCGGCATCGGCCAGGGCGACGCGGCGATCGTGCCGTACGTCGACGTCTCGCTGTACGTGATGACGCCGGAGTTCGGCGCCGCGTCCCAGCTCGAGAAGATCGATATGCTGGACTTCGCCGACGTGGTGGCGATCAACAAGTTCGAGCGCCGCGGCGCCGACGACGCCCGCCGCGACGTGGCCCGCCAGCTGGTGCGCAACCGCGAGGCGTTCGGCAAGTCCTGGGAGGACATGCCGGTCTACGGCACCAGCGCCGCCACCTTCAACGACGACGGCGTCACCGCGCTCTACCAAGAGCTGCGCACCCTCTTGGCGGACAAGGGTGTCAAGTTCCACGAAGGCGTTCTGCCCAAGGTGGGGGGTCGTGTGTCCACTTCGGCCGCCACGGTCGTCCCGCCGCAGCGCGCCCGGTACCTCTCCGACATCGCCGACACCGTCCGCGGCTACCACCGCAAGACCGACCAGCAGGTCGACGCCGTGCGCGAGGTGTCCGCGTTCACCCTGGCCCGGCAGGCGCTGGCGAAGGCGGGCGCGGGCACCGACGACATCGACCGGCTCACCGCCGAGGCCCGGCGCCGCGTCGAGCGCGACACCGAGGACCTGCTGGACCGGTGGCCGTCCACCGTGGAGCAGTACCGCGCGGACGAGCTGGTCGTGAAGATCCGCGACAAGGAGCTGCACACCCAGCTCTGGCGCGAGACCCTGTCCGGCAACAAGGTCCCGCGCGTGGCCCTGCCGCGCTTCGACGACGACGCGACGCTGGTCCGCTTCCTGCGCAAGGAGAACCTGCCCGGCTCGTTCCCGTTCACCGCCGGCGTGTTCCCCTTCAAGCGCGAGGGCGAGGACCCCGCCCGGATGTTCGCGGGCGAGGGCGACGCGCTGCGCACCAACCGCCGGTTCAAGCTGCTCTCCCACGGCAACCCGGCCACCCGGCTGTCCACCGCGTTCGACTCCGTCACCCTCTACGGCCGCGACCCCGACACCCCGCCGGACGTCTACGGCAAGATCGGCACCTCCGGCGTCTCGATCGCCTCGCTGGAGGACATGAAGACCCTCTACGACGGCTTCGACCTCACCGCGCCCGCCACCTCGGTGTCCATGACGATCAACGGCCCGGCGCCGACGATCCTGGCGTACTTCCTCAACACCGCCATCGACCAGCGCGTCGACAAGTTCGTGGCGGACAACGGGAGGCGGCCGACCGAGGACGAGCACGCCGAGTTGGCCGCGTGGGCGCTGGCCAACGTGCGCGGCACGGTGCAGGCCGACATCCTCAAGGAGGACCAGGGCCAGAACACCTGCATCTTCTCCACCGAGTTCTCCCTGCGGATGATGGCCGACATCCAGGAGTGGTTCATCCAGCGCAAGGTCCGCAACTTCTACTCGGTGTCGATCTCCGGCTACCACATCGCCGAGGCGGGCGCGAACCCGATCAGCCAGCTGGCCTTCACCCTGGCCAACGGCTTCACCTACGTGGAGTCGTACCTGGCCCGCGGCATGCACATCGACGACTTCGCGCCGAACCTGTCGTTCTTCTTCTCCAACGGCATGGACGCCGAGTACTCGGTCATCGGCCGGGTCGCCCGGCGGATCTGGGCGGTGGCGATGCGCGAGCGCTACGGCGCGGCGGAGCGGTCGCAGAAGATGAAGTACCACGTGCAGACCTCGGGCCGCTCCCTGCACGCGCAGGAGATGAACTTCAACGACATCCGCACCACGCTGCAGGCGCTGTGCGCGCTCTACGACAACGCGAACTCCCTGCACACCAACGCCTACGACGAGGCGATCACCACCCCCACCGAGTCGTCGGTGCGCCGCGCCATGGCCATCCAGCTCATCATCAACAAGGAGTGGGGCCTGTCGATGAACGAGAACCCGCTTCAGGGTTCCTTCGTCATCGACGAGCTGACCGACCTGGTCGAGGAGGCCGTGCTCACCGAGTTCGACCGGATTTCCGACCGCGGCGGCGTGCTGGGCGCCATGGAGACCGGCTACCAGCGCGGCCGCATCCAGGACGAGTCGATGCTCTACGAGCAGCGCAAGCACGACGGCACGCTGCCGCTGATCGGCGTGAACACCTTCCTGCCCACCAAGGGCGAGGAGGACGAGGTCGTGGAGATCGAGCTGGCCCGGGCCACCGAGGAGGAGAAGCGGGCGCAGGTCGAGCGCACCCGCGACTTCCAGCGCAGGCACCGGACCGAGGCCGAGGCGGCCCTGACCCGGCTGCGGGAGGCGGCGGCGGGCGACGGCAACGTGTTCGCGGTGCTGGTCGACGCGGCCCGGGTCTGCACGCTGGGCCAGATCACCGAGGCGTTCTTCGAGGTCGGTGGGCAGTACCGGCGCAATGTGTGAAGCTGAGGGCCGTACCGGTGGAGACCGAAGGAGTTGTCCGGGTGAGTGAGATCAGCCGTGTCGGGGTGGTCGGGGCGGGCCTGATGGGGTCCGGCATCGCGGAGGTCTGCGCCCGCGCGGGCCTGGACGTCGTGGTCGCCGAGGTGAACGCCGCCGCGCTCGAGTCGGGGCGCAAGCGGATCGAGGCGTCACTGGCCCGCGGTGTGCGCAACGGCAAGCTGGCCGAGGAGGAGCGCGACGCGGCACTGGCCCGCACCCGCTTCACCACCGACCTGGGTGATTTCGCCGACCGCCAGCTCACCGTCGAGGCGGTCGCGGAGAACGAGCAGGTCAAGACCGAGGTGTTCGCCACGCTGGACAAGGTGGTCGAGGACCCGGACGCGGTCTTCGCGTCGAACACCTCGTCCATCCCGATCATGAAGCTGGGCATGGCGACCGGCAGGCCGCAGTCGGTCATCGGGGTGCACTTCTTCAACCCGGTGCCGGTGCTCAAGCTGGTCGAGCTGGTGCCGTCGCTGCTCACCGGCGAGGACACCCGCGACCGGGCGAAGGCGTTCGTCGAGGCGCGGCTGGGCAAGCAGGTCATCCTGTCCCAGGACCGGGCCGGGTTCGTGGTCAACGCGCTGCTGATCCCGTACCTGCTCTCGGCGATCCGGATGCTGGAGTCCGGCTTCGCCTCCGCCGAGGACATCGACAACGGCATGGTGCTGGGCTGCGCGCACCCGATGGGCCCGCTGCGGCTGACCGACCTGATCGGCCTGGACACCACCAAGGCCATCGCGGACTCGCTCTACGCGGAGTTCAAGGAGCAGCTCTACTCCGCGCCGCCGCTGCTGCTGCGCATGGTCGACGCGGGCCTGCTCGGCAAGAAGAGCGGCCGGGGCTTCTACCAGTACTGAGCCACTCGGCCTCCTGTCCACTCAGGACAGGAGGCCGAGCAGTCTGGCCACCACGTCGTCGAGGGGCGCCGAGGTGTCGATCTCGAGCGTGGCCCGCTTGCGCAGCAACGGTTCGACCACGGCGTGGTTCCGCAGGATCTCCGCGCGTTCCGCCGCGGTCTTCCCGTAGGGGTTGGTGACGCGGGTCGCGATCCGGTCGAGCATCACCTCGACGGGCGCGCTCAGCAGGACCACGTGCTCGAACCGGTCGTAGAAGGCGCCCTGGTTCGACTTGCAGCCCGCGACGAAGAGCGTGGGGTGCGCGTCGAGCAGGGCGCCGATCGCGTCCTCGCGCCAGATCCAGTCGGGGGACCCGTCGTCCAGGGTGACCCAGCGGCTCCACTCGTCGGTGTCGGTGTCGACCACGAGGTGGCCGCGCTCGCCCAGCGCGGCCAGCACCGTCGACTTCCCCGTTCCGGACATCCCGGTCACCAGCACCCTCGGCACGCCCGCGACTCTAGTAGCGGACCCCGGCACACTTCTCGTCCTTTCGGGACGGCTCTGACCTGTGCTATCTGTTAGATATATCTGGCAGAGAGGACGGCCGCCGTGGTCCGACGCAGTCAAACCGAGGTCGCCGTGCTGGGCGCGCTGAGCGTGGCGCCCATGACCGGCTACGCCGCCCGGGAGGCTATCCGCGACGTGCTGGGCCACTTCTGGAGCGAGAGCTTCGGCCAGATCTACCCCACCCTCGCCGAGTTGGAGCGGGTCGGGCACATCCGCAGGCAGGAGTCGATGGCGTACGAACTGACCGACTCCGGCCGCACCCGCCTCCGGGAACTGCTGGCCGAACCGGCTCAGCGCACCCCACCCCGCAACGGCCTGCTCCTGCGGTTGTTCTTCGGCCGCCAACTGGGCCCGGAGGCGTGCCGGGACCTGATCCTGGCCGCTCGGACCGAGGCCGAGGAGTCGTTGTCCCGCTACGCGTTCCTCCGCGCGGAGGTCGCGGCGGAGGACAGCCCCGACACCCCGTACTCGCTGCTCACCATCTCGGCGGGCGAACACGCCGCCCGCGCCACCCTCGCCTGGGCAGACGAGTCCCTCACCGCCCTCAATCGATTGGAAGACCCTCGATGACCCTCCGCCGCACCGCCATCGCCGCGGCCACCCTCTTCACCGGCCTGTCCGCCTTCCAACTGGCCCTGGCCCTGGGCGCCCCGCTCGGCCGCGCCGCCTGGGGCGGGACCCGACCGGACCTCCCCGCGGGCCTGCGCGTCGCCAGCGCGGTCGCGGTCGTCGTCTGGGCCTGCGCGGCCGTGGTCGTGCTCCGCCGCGGCGAGGTGCTGGCCAGACCCGGCTCGCCCCGGCTGATCCGGCGTCTGACCTGGGCGCTCGTCGTCCTGATGGCCATCGGCGCCCTGATGAACGCCGCGTCGCCGAGCCCGTGGGAGCGCTTCGGTTGGTCCGTGTTCGGCTTGGTCCAGACCGCCCTCTGCGTCGTCCTCACCCGCGCTAAGGCGCCTGTCGGAGCGCGTGCCTGACCTCGGGGTGCCGCCGGGTGATCTCGCCGATGCTGGCCGGTGACGGGCGCAGCGGCGAGGTGCGCAGCGCCCAAGCGGCGAGATCGCCCGCGACCTTCGGTTGCCAGGGTCCCAGCCGGTACTCCACCAGGTCCCAGGCGATCTGCGCGAGTCTCGTCTCGTTCTCGAGCTCGGGCAACTCGAACCTCGGCCAGTCGCCCGCGTACGGCAGTGCCTGCAGGACGCGGAGGACGAGTGTCGCGAACTCGTGCGGCGACAGCGACGGATGGGTGTCCTGGTGCAAGGGCTTCGGGCTGCGGAGCGCGGCGCCGACGCGGATGTCCTCGGCGAGGGTTTTGTCGTCCTGTGCCAGGGCGCGTTGGACGGCGGTGGTTTCCGCGGTTCCGCCGAGGTGGAACCACAGGATGTTCCGGTCTGTCCTGGTAAATCGCTAAAGGACGGACGTGTAGGCGCTGTGGTCGAGACCCGCTTCGAACAGCGCGACGCACCGCGGCCACCGGGCGCCGTCGAACGAGGGGTTCTCCTCGCCCAGGGCGAGCGCGCGGAGCAGGACCAGGTTCGCGCAGTAGGCGGCGGTGGCTCGGATCCGGTCCGGTTCCAGGGGTTGGTAGGTCGTGTAGCGGGGGGACGGCGGTCGGCTGCGGTGCTCGGCGATCAGCCGGTCCAGCGCGCCCGCCAGCTCGGCGCGTTCGGCCACGTCCCGGTTGGCCATCCACTCGGCCGCGAACTCCAGGACCGGTGCCTGGGTGGACAGCGGTTGGTGCGACAGCAGGGTGCACAGCTCGTCGTCGACGGACTTGCGGGCACCGGCCCGCATGGTCGCCACCGCGACGAGCAGGACCTCGCACGCGCGGACCGCGACCAGGTACTCGGCGAAGGTGGCGTGCAGGAACTCGTACACCCGTTGGGTTCTCGTGGTGTGCGCCTGGTTGATGTGGACGAAGAAGAACTCCCCGATGAGCTGGTCGCCGGTGCCGTCGATCTCCAGCGCCCGCAGGTCGGCGGACAGCTCGTCTTCGGAGATGTGCTGGCGGCCCCGGTTGAACATGCCGAGCGCCGCCACGGCGAGCCGGTGGAGCTGGTCCGCCGCCTTCCGGCGCACGGTGTCCTCGTCCAACGCGCACCCCGCGGACTTGGTCGCCTCCCGGCGGGCGTAGGTGTCGAGCAGTCCCGCGTAGAGGTCGGCGGTGGAGAGCCCAGCGTCGAACTCCACTTCCGGGTCGGCGTAGTAGAGGGCGAGCATGAGCAGGAGCAGCGGCTGGCCCGCCAGGTCGCGGCGCGCGTCGCGGGCATCCGCCTGCACGGCACCGGCCGCGTCGTGCGCGTGTCCCCCGACGGCCGGGACGCGCCGGGCGACGCCGCGCCGTCGACCTCGCTGCCGATCACCCTCGACGACGAGGAGATCGGCGCCGCCTGGCTGGCGGTCGTCCACCACACCGACCTCGGCGCCCTGACCCTGCTGGCCGACGTCCCGGAAGCGACCGCCCGCGCCAACCCCGACGTCACCGCGATCACCACCATGTCCCCGGAACACCGAGAAACCCTCGACGCCTACTGCGCCACCGGTTCCCTGCGCCAGGCCGCCGACCTGCTCCACCTGCACCACAGCACCGTCTCCCGCAGGCTGGAGCAGATCGCCAGGACCCTCGACCTCGACCTGACCACCCAGACAGGCGCCACGAGAGCCACCCTGGCCCTCACCACCTGGCGCCTCCTCGACAGCTGACCGGTCGGCCTCACCGGCGCAGGGCCGTCTCCCGGTCCATGTGGGACAGCTTCTCCGGGTTGCGCACCGCGTACAGGCTGGTGATCCGGCCGTTGTCCAGCTGGACGGCCACCACGGAGTCCAGCTCTGCGCCCAGGTGGATCGCCAGGCCGGGGAAGCCGTTGACGTCCATGGGGCGCATGGTCGCCTCGGGCACCCGGGACGTGCCGCCGACCAGCAGGCGGGCCACCTTGTCCGCGCCGAAGATCGGGTTGAGCACCGCCTGCTTGATCCCGCCGCCGTCGCCGATCATGACCACGTCCGGGGCCAGGATGTCCACCAGGCCCCGCACGTCGCCGGTCTCGACGGCGCGCTGGAACGCGGTGAGCACGTCACGGGTCTCGGCGGGTGACGAGGTGCCGCGCGGGCGGCGGGCCGTGACGTGCGAGCGCGCCCGGTGCGCGATCTGCCGGACCGCCGCCGGGGTCTTGTCGACGGCGTCGGCGATCTCGTTGTAGCCGAAGTCGAACACCTCGCGCAGGACGAACACCGCGCGTTCGGTCGGGGTGAGCGTTTCCAGCACCAGCAGCATCGCCATCGACACGCTGTCGGCCAGCTCGACGTCCTCGGCCACGTCCGGCGCGGTCAGCAGCGGCTCCGGCAGCCACTGCCCGACGTAGCTCTCCTTGCGCCTGCCCAGCGCGCGCAGCCGGTTGAGGCCCTGCCGGGTGGCGATCCGCACCAGGTAGGCGCGCTGGTCGCGCACGGTGCCGAGGTCGACCGACGACCACCGCAGCCAGGTCTCCTGCAGCACGTCCTCCGCGTCGGCCGCCGAACCCAGCAGTTCGTAGGCGACGGTGAACAGCAGGTTCCGGTGCGTGACGAACGCCTGGGTGGCGGGATCCGCGGACACGGGTGCTCCTTCCCTCGACAGCGTCCATCAGACACCGCCCGCCGCCGCGGTGTGACACGTGGGCCCCGGTGGCCCACGTCACCGTCACAGACCGGGCAGCGCGAGCATCTGGTGTTCGTCCACGGCACGACAACGAGTGAGGACGACCCCATGAGCGCCCGCGTCAACCTGTTCGACAACGCCATCGCCGCCAAGTTCGGCAAGCGGTTCGCCAACGCCGCGATGGTCATCGCCCAGTCGCCGCTGCCCAAGGCCACCCAGGAGCTGGTCTCGTTGCGCGCCAGCCAGATCAACGGCTGCGGCTTCTGCACCGACATGCACACCAAGGACGCGACCGCGGCGGGCGAGACCCAGACCCGCCTCAACCTCGTCGCCGTCTGGCGGGAGGCGACCGTCTTCACCGACGCCGAACGCGCCGCCCTCGCCTTCACCGAGGAGGGCACCCGCTTGGCCGACCACCACCGCGGCGTCACCGACGAGACCTGGGCCGAGGTCACCAAGCACCACGACGACGACCAGGTCGCTGCCCTGATCTGCCAGGTCGCCCTGATCAACGCGGCCAACCGGATCAACGTCATCGCTCGCACCCCGGCGGGCGCCTACGAACCGGGCATGTTCGCCGAGTTCGCCGACTGACCACGCGGGGGAACGCCGATCGCGCCCGGGACTGGGGAGCCCCGGGCGCGATCGGCGCCGCTTACAGCTCCACCGGCGGGAAGGTGGCGACCGCCGCCGCCACCACGTCGGCCACCGCCTGGTGGTAGCCGCCGTTGGGCGCTCCGCTGGTGAGGAAGGCGGGTGCCACCGACTGGATGTTGCCGGGGTCCTGGACCGCGGCTGCCACATCGATCACCCCGTCCGCCTCCAAGTTGCCGTAGTTGGCGAGCAACTCGGCGTTGTACTCGCGGCGCACCAGTTCACGCGGGTCGTTCGCCGCCAACCCCATCGGGGCGATCGTCGTGACGATCACGTGCACCAGCGACCCGTCGACGCGCCGGGCGGAGCGCGCCGAGGTCGTGTTCGCCGCCTTGGTCAGCGCGCCCACCCGGGACAGCAGCGTGGCCTTACTCGCCCCGGCCAGGATGTCGTTCGCGCCGACGGACACGACCGCCGTCCGCAGCGACGGCCGGGCGAACACCGTGTCGTTCATCCGCGACGCCGCGGACACCAGCGTCGCGGCGCCCACGCCCGCCGTCGGCCCGGTCGGCGCGCCGCCCGCGTACAGGATGCCCGCGTCCTCGGCGGAGGCGAGGTGGCGGTACACCCGCACGTCCGAGATCTGCCCCTCGAACATGCTCACCATCCGGCCCTGCAGGTTCTTGACCCCGCCGATGGTCAGCGGACCCGAGGTGGCGAACGGCGTGGGGTTCTTGGCCGTGCCCGCCAGCACGCCGTTGACGTAGAGCGCCATGTCACCGGTGGCCGGGTCGACGGTCCCCACCAGGTGCGTCCAGGTGTTGAGCGGCGCGGGACCCGACCGCGCGGCCGGGTAGGCCGACGGCGCCGAGGTGTCCTGGTTGGGTGCCGTCAGCGACCAGGCGCCGACGGCGGAGTTGTACTCCAGGACGAACGTCGGCTCCCAGGTCTGGCTCTGGCTGACCACCGCGGAGAAGTGCGTCGCGGACGTCACCTTCGCCCACGCCGACACCGTGTACGGGGCCATGGTGTCCAGCAGCGGACCGGAGGTCTGGATCACCGTGCTGCTGCCGTTGAACACCGCCGCGCCGCCGTGCTCGGCGCTCCACCCGACGGGACCGCTGAGCGTGCCGGTCGCCCCCGCGCCCGACGAGTCCGCCGCGGTGGTGCCCGACCCCTCGTTCAGCCGCCACGCGCCCGCGAGCGGCACACCGCGCCTGGTGGCGTCGACCAGGCCGCCGGGCACGGACTCGCCCTGCGCGGCCAGGGCGGCGGGCAGCCGGTCGACCCAGTTGTTCGGGGTGCTCCCGGTGAACTGGTCGCCGACGACCACCACGGTGCCCTTGCTCGCGTCACCCGGTGTCGACGTCGACACCTCCACACCGGACAGGTAGTGCGTGCCGGTGAGCAGGGTCGAGAAGGTCGTCGCGGCCGACTGCGCGGCCTGGTTGCCCGACGCCAGGTAGCTCGGCGACGTGGTGAGCGCGTGCACCGGTGCGTAGGCGACCGCGCCGGTGATGTGCGTGCTGACCACGAGCGCACCGCTGCCGCCGGTCGTGCTCGGGTAGGCGACGTCGTCGCTGACGACCTCACCACCCGCCGGGATGGTCACCGCGGCGGCGCCGCCGAAGGTCAGCGCGACCGGGGTCGCCAGCGTGGCCGGTGTCGCCCCGGTCTGCGCGCCGAGCGTGGCCGCGCCGATCGTGACGGCCTGCTTGGTGAACGGGTTCGACAGGCGGACGCGCACCCGGGGGCCGGTCACCGTCGGGCGGACGATCGTGCGCAGGGTCTGGTTGGCGAACCCGGCGCCGCCGGGCGGGGCCGTGACCGCGTCGGCGGGGGCACCCCACGTCCCCACCCAACCCTGGGCGGCGTTGCGCGGCGCCATGGCCAGCACGTGCAGCGCGGGCTCGCCGCAGCTACCCGCCATCGAGGTCCCGTAGTTGGGCAGCGTGATGGACTGCAACGTCTTCGACGGGTCCGCGGGCATGAAGACCGCGTGGACCCGAGGACGCATGGCGGTCTGCACGTACCCGTTGGCGTTCAGGTTCGCCAGCGCGGGCAGCGGCGACGCGGCGGTGCTCTCCAGCCAGTCGGGAACCGCGGGCACCACCGGGTTCTGCGTGGTGCCGTCGGTGTAGGTGAGGGTCGCGGTCGTCGCCCGCGAGTTGCCGCAGGTGCTCAGCGCGAGCAGGCCGACGGCGTTGGCCTTGACCTGCTGCGCGGCCGGGAACGGGATCTTCTGCCCCAGCGCCACCACGTTGTCGCCCGCGGCGGTCGCGGCGGGCAGTACGAACGTCGCGCCGTCGACGGTCTTCGCCGAACCGGGCGCCAACCCGATGTCGGCCAGCGACTGCGGGGTCATCCCGTAGCCCTGGAAGTCGAGGTCGGCGACGGACCCGCCCACCGCGGTGCCCTTGTTGTTCATGGCCGAGGCGAAGTCGGCCGCGGTCGCGCCGGTGATCGGCGTGATCCGCAGGTAGTCGAGCCAGAACGCCTCGTCGGCCGCCGGGTCGCCGGTGGCCAGCGTGACCGACAGCGTGTGGGTCCCCGCGGCCAGGTGCAGCCCGCCCAGCGCCACGTGCTCCACGGTGTCCGGGTTCGGCGTACCGCGACCCCAGGGCTGGGTGTCGGTCCGGTTGAGGACCACGTCGTCCACCCGGTAGGTGAACTTCGCGGCGGAGCGGTCGCTGAGCGCGCCCAGCCCGATGCTGTAGTCGGCGGCGATCGGGGCGGTGAACTGCGCGCGCAGCTGCTGGCCCGCGGCGGTGAACACGACACCGCGCGCGGCGCCCTGCGACCACTTGCCACCCGAGGTCGGGTCGGTCGGCGACACGGTCACCGCGAGGTTCTGCCCCGCGGGCTGGGTCACCGGGACCTGGACGTCGTTCTCCGCCTCGAGCCGGGTCGTGGACCCGAGGGAGACGTAGTCCACGCCCGCGAAGTAGCGGGCGCCGACCGAGCCCGGGTTGGTGCCCGCGACGGTGACGGTGATCTTGTGCGTGCCCGCGGTGAGGCGGTGCGCGCCGAGCGTCACGTGCCGGTGCCGGACCCGGGTGGGGTCGAAGTTGTCGACCGGTGTGCCGAGGGGAGACGACTCACCGGTCTGGCCGACGGCGACGCCGTCGAGCTTGAACGTGGTGGTGCCGTAGTCGAGCGCGGTGGTGAGACCGGTGCCGACCAGGTAGTCGCCCGCGGTCGCCACCGGCACGTCCATGGTGAACGACTGGCCCGCCGCGTTGCCCTGGAACATCAGCTGCGCGCCGCCCGACCAGACGGTGGAGCAGCAGTTGTTCTGCGGCGTCAGCGGCCGGTTCTGCCCGGGGGGCTGGGAGGACACGAGGTTCTCCGCCTCCAGCCACACCTGGCCCGCGCCGGAGAGGTTCGGCGCGACCCAGAACTCGTAGACCTGCGACTCGGCGGACATCTTGTGCGCCATGTCGAACGCCTTCACGTGCAGGGTGTGCCTGCCCGGGCTGAGGTTCTTCGGCACCGGGATGGTCGCCTCACCGGCGGAGGACACCCAGCCGCCGCTGGTGCCGAAGGCGCGGTCGTAGTCGCAGTCGGTCGTGGCGGGCACGGCTTGCGTTCCGGAACCGTTGAAGGTGTAGGCGAAACCGACGATCCCACCGCCCTCGTAGGACACGCGGAAGTCCCCGGGGGAGCCCGCTTGCGCACCCCACTGGCCGCGCGGGTAGTCCGGGCTCTCCCGCACCACCGGGGTCTTGGTCAGCGGCGCGGCCATCACGTCGAACCAGAGGTCCTGGGTGGCCCCGGAACCCAGGCCGTAGCCGGGTTCACCGGGGAAGATGTTCGTCGAGGAGACCCGCGCGTAGTAGGCGCCGTCCCCGACCGGTGCGGGCGCCGTCCAGGCACCCGTGGCCCCGGAGGCGATGGTGGTCGACCCGGAGTGCACCACCTGGTTGCCGGGGTAGTTGAACAGCTGGTAACCGAGGCTGATGTTCAGCGGCGGGTCGTTGTTGTCCACAGCGGACGCCAGGACCGTCGGGGTCGAGGTCGGCGAGATCAGCCGGTTGTCGCAGAGGACGCCGTTCTGCAACCCGAGACCGGTCGGCATCTGCGGCGGGAAGGAGAAGTAGATGTCGAGCGCGGGGTTGTTGATGAACTTCTTCCACTGGTACTTGTTGCCCTCGTTCGGCGACATCAGGGCGAGCACCATGGTCGAGGCGTTGGTGTTGATCGTGGTCTGCACCGCGGCGTTGGCGTTGAACGCCACGGAGGCCGTACCCCCGCACTGGTCGCCCGCGTGCGAGACCGCTGTGCTGACCTGGTAGCCGGAGGGGCCGGGCCAGCGGGTGGCACCGGAGTACTCGCCGGTGTGGTAGAGCGCGACCTGCTCATCGGTGCAGCTGGTGCCGTGCGCCTGCCAGGCGTAGAAGAACGACTTGTGCAGCACCGCTTGGCGCCCGTTGCGCGCCTGAAGTTCGGGGGTGGTGAACCGGAAGAACGACCGGGCGACGAACACCGCCCCGCACTCGGCTCCCCAGTTGCAGTAGCCCACCTGGGCGAGCATGTTGACGTCGAAGTAGTACCAGCCGTTGCTGGTGAACCCGGCGAAGTTGGCCTTGGACTTGGAGTAGATCGGGTCGATGTAGACCGGGTAGCGCACCTCCGGGCCGGTCAGCGCCTGCTGGTCGGGGGTGATCACCATGTCCAATGTGGACTTGCCGGGCACGGCCCGCTTGGCCGCGGCGGGTTCGGTGCGCGCGCGCACCTTCGCGACCCGCCCGGCGCCGAAGCCGTCGGCGATCCGCGCCGGTCCCGCCTGCTGGTCGGTGGTCGAGTCCCACATCACCGGGGTGGACCCCTGGAACACCGTCGCGCCGTCGGCCCCGACGGCGGTGAACGCGCCGTCGTCCGTGCTGCGGACCGTGACGCCGGAGCCGACCGCGGTGAACCGCAGCTCCGCCAACCCGGGCTGCTTCGCCGCTTCCGCGCTGTGCACGACCAGCACCTGCGAGAAGTTGGTCGACTCAGCGGTCAACCGCAGGTCCACACCCGGCAGCACGTCGCGGTAGGTGGCCCGGGCGCCGTCCAGCGCGGGCTTGGGCAGGGTGCCCTTCCAGTGCAGGGCGAGCTGCTTGTCCCCGTCGGTGAAGGTGATCGCGGGACCGTCACCACCACCGGAGAACGCGACGTCGGCGGTCGACGCCGCGGGCGCGACCATCCCATCGGGACGGACGGCGAGCGTGGTGTCGATGTCGCGCCAGGTGTTTCCCTTGCGCACCCTGGTGGGCAAGGCGGTCTTGTGCAGGCGGTACGAGCCATCCGGCTCGACGAACACCTGGGAGGTCTCGTTGGTGCGGTCCGGCACCTCCTGCGCCTTGCCCGTGCGGCGGGCCTTGGCCGCCAGGTCCGCGTCCGGGGCGGCGACCGCCGGGGTGCCCGGCGCCTTCTCGGCCGCCGCGGGCTCGACCACCCCGAGCACCGCGCCCGCCGCGAGGCAGGCGATCAACACCCGTCTGCCGAGGGCGCCCTTGACGGGCCTCCCCGAGGCAGACCGAATCCCACTAAATCGCATGATGGCCCCCAGTGGCGCACGGCGACAATAGTAAACGGGCGTGACATTAGCGGAAGCCCGGCAACACCAACAGTGGCGATTGAGCAATCCGGGCCATATCGGACATCGACAAAGCGTCAAAAGAATGTTTGACGCTTCAATGCGCCCATTTGGCCGCTCGCGCGAGCCGCGGACGCGTGTCTACGATGCGGGCGACTGTCTCCCCGCTTGGATTGCTACTAGGCTGAACGGCCGCAACCCGCACGGCCTGGTGGGTGCGGCGGCGGCGCCGCGAACCGACGCCAGACAACGCGGCGCCGAAACATCTCGTTGATCTCCCACCGACTCCGAGTGCGCGGGCCGAGTGTCCGGAATCTGTTCACCGAAAATTGCCTGCGCGCGCCGAGGTCTTTCCTGACCCGCCATTAGTCCGGACCGTGTTCACCCTTCACGAAGCCGTTGCGCTTCGCTAATCTCGAACGCGGCGCGTCATCAGCACGCGACACTGGGGCTGGTCAAGATCATTAGCGTCGCGCGTGGCGCGACGCCGCTGCTGCGCGCTCTCGCCGTGCGGTGGCTCGACCGCGTCCTCGGTGTGCCCACTCACCCCCTGGACGGAGACCATGCGAACAGAACCCCTTCCGCCCTTCCTGGCGGAGCACCCACCCGACCGCCGCGGACGACTGCTTGCCCTGTCGTGCGCGGTCGTCCTGGCGGCGGGTCTCGTAGACGCTGTTGTGTCTACCGGCGTTGACGCCGGGCCGCCGTCGGCGACCGCGGAGAAGGTCCTCCCGCACACCGAGTACCAGCCGCCGAAGCGAAACGTCGAGCCACCCACCGCGCCCGCGCCGGAACGGCCACTCGCCACGGCGTGGCCCGTCGCGGGGGAGGCCACCGTGGCCGCCTCCGCCCGGGGGCGCGTTCCCGGCCTGCCGGTCACGCTGTCGGCGCGGGGCACCGTCGCGGGCTCGTTCCACGTGCAGGTCGCCGACCAGGAGTTGAGCACGCGCGCCGGGGTCGCGGGCGTGGTCGTGTCGGTCACGCCCGACACCTCCACCGGCGGCG
The DNA here is from genome assembly GCF_041897805.1 of Actinokineospora auranticolor. Lineage (GTDB taxonomy): Bacteria > Actinomycetota > Actinomycetes > Mycobacteriales > Pseudonocardiaceae > Actinokineospora > Actinokineospora auranticolor. Next base: position 5,433,955 of record NZ_CP154825.1, on the reverse strand, counting down.
AGGTGGCGGTGGGGATGGACTACTCCGGCTTCCACGAGGCCATCGGCGGCGATTACGGCTCCCGCCTGCGCCTTGCCGCTCTCCCGGCGTGCGTGCTCGACACCCCGGAACAGCCGCGGTGCCAGGTCCAGACGCCGTTGCCGTCGTCGAACGACGCGACAGGGCAGGTCGTCGGCGCCACAGTCGCGCTGTCGACCGACCAGGTCGAGGAGGTCGTGGGACTGCGCGCGCCCACCCGCGGCGCCCCGGTCGTGCTCGCGGTCGTCGCCGACGCGGCCGGGCCGTCGGGTGACTACGAGGCCAGTTCCCTCAAACCATCCGGCCGGTGGTCGGTGACCGGCAGCACCGGCGCGTTCACCTGGGACTACCCCATCGAGGTCCCGCCGGTCGCGGCGGGTGAGCTGGCTCCCAAGATCAGCCTCGGGTACAACTCGGCGGCGGTCGACGGTCTCACCGCCGCGACGAACAACCAGGCGTCGTGGGCCGGTTCCGGGTGGGGCTACTCGCCCGGTTCCATCGAACGCGTCTACCGGGCCTGCGCCGATGACAAGACGCTGCCCGCGGCCCAGCAAACCGGCGACTACTGCTGGGCGGGCCACGTGGTGTCGTTGAACCTGGGCGAGATGTCCGCCGAACTCGTCCGCGACGACGCCACCGGCACCTGGCACGCGTCCAACGACAACGGCGCGCGTGTCGAGTTGCTCACGGGAGCCACCAACGGCGCCTACAACGGCGAGTACTGGAAGATCACCAACACCGACGGCGTCGCTTACTACTTCGGCCTGCACTCGCTGCCCGGCCGGACTTCCCAGGAGGTGACCGACTCGACCTGGACGGTGCCGGTCTACCACCGCAAGAGCGGAGACCCGTGCCAGGCCGCGGGCAAGTGCGACATGGCGTGGCGGTGGAACCTGGACTACGTCAAGGATCCGCACGGCAACGCGAGCGCGTACTACTACTCACCCGAATACAACTACTACGGCGCCGACAAGCAAACCACCGGCGTGCGCTACACCCGAGCGGGATCGCTGAGGCGAGTCGACTACGGCCTGCGCGAGATCGGTGGTTCGATCTACAGCGCGACACCGCCCAACAGCGTTGCCTTCGACGTGGCCGAACGGTGCGTCCCCGGCGGGGCGATCACCTGCGATCCCGCGCAGCGCACGACAGCGACCGCGACGTCCTGGCCGGACGTGCCCACCGACCAGGAGTGCAAGCAGGGCGCGGTCTGCAACAACCACGGCCCGTCATTCTGGTCCACGAAACGGTTGTCGGCCATCACCACCCGGATCGACAAGGGCGCGGGACCGGTTCCGGTCGACCGGTACGAGCCGACCTTCGACTACCCCACCGTGGGTGACCGCTCGCTCCAGCTGCGCGGCATAACCCACACCGCGTACGGCAGCGGCACGCAGATCACCGCGCCGCCGATCAGTTTCGCGGGTCAGCTGATGCCCAACCGCGTGCAGGGCTACAACAACATGCCCACCCTCGCGCACTGGCGCCTCACCAACATCAACACCGACGCCGGGTCGGCCGTGGTCGTCACCTACCGCACGGGGTGCACCGCGACCGATGTGCCGAGCGACCCGGCGAACAACACCAAGCTGTGCTATCCGGTGTACTGGACACCGGAAGGCGTGCAGAACCCGGTCTTGGACTATTTCCACAAGTACGTCGTGGAATCCGTGCGCGTCGACGACCGCAACGAGCTGTCTCCCGGGCAGCTGACCGAGTACGCCTACCTCGGCGCACCCGCCTGGCACTACGACGACAACGAGTTGGTCAAACCGGAAAACCGCACTTACGGCCAGTTCCGCGGCTTCCAGCAAGTCGAGGTCCGCACCGGTGACGTGGCGAACCGGATCGACAGCCTCCCCGTGGACCGGCGCACACTCGTCCGCACGACCTACTACCGGGGTATGGATGGCGACCGGCTGCCCAACGGCGGCACCAGGACGATGACCGTGTCGAACAGCCTCGGCGAGACCGTGCCGGACAACCCGCTGTTCGTGGACACCGAGTACGAGGTCCGGACCTTCGACGGGGAGTCGGGGCCGTGGACCACGACCAAGGTCACCGAACCCGTGCTCGTCGCCACGACCGGGTCGCGCGCCCGGCCGGGCCTGAACCCGCTCGTCGCCACCATCGTCAAGGAGAACCGCACGCGGACGGTCACCAACCTCGCCGCGGGCGGTACCAAGACGCTCACCACGACAAACCGGTACGACACGACCGGTCGGGTGGAGGCCACCACCGAGTCCGGGACCGGCGTCGTGGATGTGTGCACCACGACCAAGTACGCGGACAACACGGTGTCGTGGATCCGCGACAAGCCGAGGGAAATCCTTTCCTCGGAACAAGTGTGCCCACCATCCGGGGTCGCGCAGACGGGCGTGTTCAAGGGCAGTCGCACGTACTACGACGGGCAATTGAGCCTCGGCGCGGTGCCCGGTGCGGGTAACGCCACCAGGAGCGACACCGTGACCTCGGTCAACGCGGGGGTGCCCGTGTTCGCCACGACGAGCACCGCGACCTACGACGCCTCGGGGCGCACCCTGTCGACCACGGACGGTCTGAATCGCACTGTGGCACTGGAGTACACTCCGGCGGACGGTGGTCTGCACACCAAGACGGTCAAGACGAACGGCAAGAACCAGAAGTCGACCGAGGAGTTCGAGCCCAGCCGGGGCAAGCGCGTCGTGGCCGTCGACGAGGGTGGCAGACGGGCCGACCTCGAGTACGACGCCGTGGGGAGGTTGACCGCGGTGTGGAAACCCGGGCAGCAGCCGAAGGCGTCGAACCAGGCGACTCTCGTCTACGAGTACCTGGTACGCACCGACGGGCCGCTCGCGGTCACCAACAAGCGGCTGGTGGACACCGGAACCGCGCAGGAGTACGTGACCGAGGTGAAGCTGTTCGACGCGTTCGGGCAGCTGCGCCAGTCGCAAGTGGAGGCTCGCGACGGGCTGCGTGTCGTCAACGAGGCGTTCTACGATTCCCACGGCTGGAAGCGGTTGACCAACAACCGCTACCTGATCCAGGGCGCGCCATCGACCAACCTGGTCGGTGTCGCGTCGTCCGAGGTCGACGACCGGACGCTGACCGACTACGACGGCACCGGTCGGGTTGTGCGAGAGGCCGCGTACAAGGGAGACCAGCAGACCTGGTTCACCTCGACGATCTACGGCGGTGACCGGAAGACGGTCGTCCCACCGACCGGTGGCGTGACCAGCACCGCGCTGACCGACGTGCGGGGCAACAACGTCGAAGCGCGGCAGTACACCGCCGCGCCGACGATCACCGGCGACGTGGTGTCCGGCGGTACCTTCCAGGCCACCAAGTACGAGTTCAACGCCGCGGGCAAGCAGAACAAGGTGACCGACCCGGCCGGGGTCGTCTGGACCTTCGAGTACGACCCGATCGGTCAGCTGACCAAGCAGGTGGACCCCGACTCCGGTCAGACCACCACCACCTACGACCTGGCGGGGCAGGTCACCTCGACCACCGATGGTCGCGGGCAGGTGCTCACCTACGACTACGACGCCCTCGGCCGCAAGACGGCCGCGTACGCGGGGGCGGGACCGACGCGAGCGCCGCTGGCGTCGTGGACGTTCGACGGGGCCACCAACGGCGTCGGCAAGCCGTACACATCCACCAGGTACACGGCGGACGGCAAGTTCGAGTCGGCCTACACGGCGTACGACACCTCGGGCAACCCGAACAAGATCGTGACCAAGATCCCCGCGAGCCAGGGCACGCTGGGCAGCACCTACACGACCCAGTACGCCTACAGCTCCACCGGTCTGACCACGATGATGCAGCCGCACGCGGCAGGTGGCCTCCCCGGGGAGGCGATCGTCATCGGCTATGACAAGTTCAGCAAGCCCAGGACCATGACGGGCTACAACGCCTACGTCTCGGCGTCGACCTACACGCCGTATGACGAGGCTTCGCAGTTGACCCTGGGCCCGTCGAACAACAAGGCTTGGCTCAGCTACGGATACGACGCGCAGACACGGAGGCTCACCAACGTGAACCTCTCCGCGCAGCAGGCGAGTGCGCAGCAGGTCGACGACGTGCGGTACTACTACGACGCCGCGGGCAACCGAACGCGCACGGTCAACACCAGGGGTCCTGCCGGTTCGCCGGTGCGGACCGAGTGCTACCGCTACGACCAGCTCGACCGCCTGTCCGACGCGTGGACCGCGACCGATGACTGTGCGGCGGCGCCGTCGTCGGCGACGGTGGGCGGCCCGAACCCGTATTGGAAGTCGTGGTCGTTCCTGGTCGGCGGTTCGCGGGACAACCAGACCGAGCACGGCGTCGGCGGTGCGGCGAACAAGGTCACCAACTACGCCTACCCGGCCGCGGGCGCGGCGAAGCCGCACTCGCTGAGCGGGACCACGACCGGCTCCGCGTCGACGAGCTACGCCTATGACGGGTCTGGCAACACCACCCAGCGCACCAGCGGTTCGGGACAGGAGACCCTTACCTGGAACGAAGAGAACAAGTTGTCCACAGTGGTGGGTTCCGCCGGGACCACGAGTTACGTGTACGACGCCGACGGAAAGCAGTTGCTGCGCCGCGACCCGACATCGGCGACGTTGTACCTGCCGGGGCAGGAACTCAAGCGGGACAACGCCACCGGCATCGTGACCGGTACCCGGTACTACACCTTCGGTGAGGTCACGGTGGCTCTCCGAGTGGCCAACGCCGACCCGAAGTACGTGGTGTCGGATCCGCACGCCACCGCGACGGTCACCTTGGCGATGACCGGCTTCGCCGTGACCCGCCGTGACCTGGACCCGTACGGCAACGAGATCGGGTCGGGCCAGGGGACGTGGCCCCACCAGCGCGGCTTCCTCAACATGCCGGTGAGTTCCACGACCGGGCTGGTGGATGTCGGAGCCCGCGAGTACGACCCGGTCCTCGGGCGGTTCCTCAGCGTGGACCCGGTGCTCGACAGCGGGAACCCGCAGCAGATGACCGGGTATTCCTATGGCGGTGACAACCCACTCACCAACAGCGACCCGTCCGGGGAGTTCTTCGGTCTGGTCAACTTCTTCATGACCCTGTACAGCCGCGTGGTGAACATCGTCCGGACCCTGGCGCTGCGGGAGAAGGCGAGGAGCCACTTCGACATCCCCGCCAACGCCGAGACGTGGCACCGCAAGGACTACGGCGTCCGCGACATGTTCCTGGACTGGTACCTCAGCGATCAGAAAATCAACACCCCGCGGGTGTACCTGCACCAGGACGGCGACCGGATCACCGAGGACTGGAAGCAGACCTCGGCGGCCAAGCACGTCCAGGACATGATCCGGGATGAGATGAAGTTCGGGGTCTACGGACCGGGAGGCAACGAGTACCAACCCTACAAATCGCTGCGACACACCGTCGAGACCGACCCATTCTTCAACTTCCTCAGGATGGGTGCGGACGGCTGGTCCATCGCCACCGCGGTCGACGGGTGGGAGAGTGCGGACGACATCGAGCACTTCATGGGTTCCTTCACCGTCGACTACCAGGTGATGGACGTGAAGGACGACCACGCCACGGTCAAGGTGATCGCCAGCAACAAGGTCTCGTTCGCGTCCGCCACACGCAACCCGATCACCGGCGAACAGGGAGGTTTCGCCGGCATCATCAACGGTGGTCTCGACGCCGTGGGGCTACCCAAGATGGATCACCAGGCGGACCACTACCAGTTCATCGAAACCACCATGCAGATCCCCTGCGCGGCCGAGGAGATGTACGCACCGGACAACTCGATGACCTACTACATCGGCACCCAGCGAGTTTGCTGACGTCGAGCGCCGAACACCCACCGGACAGATGGGCCCCTGCGCCGGTGGCGTTCGGCTCGAAAGTACGCATTTTCCGAAATTCGAGAAGCGGGCGGACCAGCGTCAATCGTAGCGATGAAAATCCCCTGCCAGATGGAGTCGCCATCGTACTTCGCGTTCGATCGGGGTTTCGAAGCGTTCGTTGCCGAACGCAGGGCTCGCTGAGGTGAGGTGGCGATAGGCGGTTCGATCCGTCGGGAGTGGTGCCGTGCCCACGTCGTGGGCACGGCACCACTCTGTTCGTGCTGGGTGTGCGCTGGTGTCGCGAGTTCGGCGTAATGGGCGTGGTCGGTGCCAAGGTCGTGGATCGCGGGCGGTCGTACCGACGCGCTGGTGGGAGGCGTGGTTGTGGCGCACTACTGCGGTGAGCACCGCGCCTTGTTGGACGAGTTGCGGGCGGAGCGCGATGTGGGCCGGTCAGCGTCGCTGACACGCTTCGGGAGGTGGGCGGCGGTCGGCAACGCGATGCTGGAGGCCCGGTTCAACGCCGCGCACGCCGACTTCGCCAGGCTTGCCGCCGCCTACGCGCGGTTGGGGTTGTTCGAGTTCGACAACGGGGAGTTCGAGGCGGCGACGGTCAAGGAACTGTTGGTGCGCCAGAGGGAATCCGGGGGTGCCGTTGCCATCGCACTCGGGCTGGAGGTGCGCGCGTTGCGCTCGGTGGCGGGCAAACCCATGGCCGACTGGGCGGAGGCGCTGGTTCACCTCGCTCGCGCGTACGCCGAGGCGGGACAGACGGCCCGACTCGAAGACGCCCTCCGCTGGCTCACCCGCCTGGCCAAGCGCGTTCCGTCTGGGCTCCGCGTGGAGGTTGCCAGGCTCACGTGTCACCTTGAGGGCGGGTCGGCGTGACGCCGAACCACCGTTCGACGACCTCCGTCAGAGCCGCTTGGTCGGGCTCGGGATCGGTTGACGCCCAGGCCACGTAGGAATCGGGGCGCAGCAGCAGGGCGGTGATGTCGGTGTTCGCGGTGGCGTGGATGGTGTCGATGCCCTTCGCGTCCAGGGTTCCGGTGAGATCGAGGAGAACGGGGCGCGCTTCGCGAGCCAGTTCGGTGGTCGTGACAGTCCCTTGTGGAGTGTTCAGGGTCAGGTCCGGGGCGGGCCACCCCGCGAGCGGGTGCGCGTTGTCGGGGACGGGGTAGCGGACGTCCGAGCCCGCGACCAGGTTCGCCAGGGTCTCGACGACCGACGGCTGGGTCAGCAGCTCCCCGAACACGCCTCGCAGGCCGGTGACGTCGTCTCCGGGGGACATCAGGGCGGCCACGGTCCGCGAGTGGGTGACGGTCCGGTCCGCGCACGGGCGGCGCTCGGACTCGTACGTGTCGAGGATGTCGGCGCCACCGCGCAGGGTGGCGGCGAGCTTCCAGCCGAGGTTGATCGCGTCCTGCATGCCGAGGTTGAGTCCCGTGCCGCCCGCGCCGAAGACGTGCGCCGCGTCGCCGACCAGGAACACCCGTCCGTCCCGGTACCGCTCGGCGATCCGCGTGTTGCCGCCGTTGATCCGCCGCAGGACGTGGGGGCCGTCGCCGTCGGGTGGGCCCAGGTGGACCTCGACGCCCAGCACCCGGCCGGCGCTGGCGCGCAGTTCGTCGAGGGACATCGGCGCGTCGGTCGGCGGTTCGTCCCACTCGACGGTCGAGACCAGCGGCGGCTTGCCGGGCAGGGGCGCGTACGAGAAGCCGCCGTGTGGGGTGCGAATGGGGAGGAATGGTTGGACGGGGGAGTGGCCTGGGACGATCAGCGCGCCGGTGGTCGGGTCGATCCAGTCGGGTGGCAGGCTGACGTGCGCGGTTCGGTTGCTGGTGCGGTCATGGGTGACGCCGGGAAAGCCGATGCCCGCCGCCTTGCGGACCGGGCTGTGCGCGCTGTCGGCGCCGACCACGTACCGGGCCCGCAGCTCGTGTGTCCCTTTCGGACAATTGACGGTCAGGGTGACGCCGTCTTCGTCTTGAGTCAGGCCGGTGACCTCGTGCTCGCGCCGGATGTCGGCGCCGAGTTCCCGTGCGCGTTCTTCCAACACCCGCACGGTTTCCAGCTCGGGGATCGGGAGGGTGAACAGCGGGCTGTCCGCGAGGAGACCCAGGTTGAGCGGCATCGCGCCGAACATGAAGTAGCCGTTGTTGGGCCGCGGTGGACCCGGTTGCCCGCTGAGCCGCTCGAACAGCCCCCGCCGGTCGACCATGCGCACCACCTGCCCCACCAGCCCGTTCGACCGGGGCTCGCGGCTGGGCTCGGCCAGGCGGTCCAGCACCACCGGTCGCACTCCGCCGAGCGCCAGTTCGCAGGCGAGCGTGAGACCGTTGGGCCCGGCGCCGACGACGATGACGTCCATGGTGTTCCTCCGTTTTCGGGCACGCCGAACGGCCCCGTCGAGCGGGCGCGGTCGGGTGCTGGGGCTACCGGGGGTCGGGCAGGCCCGCGCGGATGCCGTCGAAGACCTCGCGCAGCAGCGAGACGAGCGACCGGGCGGGGTCTTGCGTCCACTGCGCCATCGCCACGCCGAGTCCGGCGCTGACCACGGCCGCCACCGTGCGCGGGTACAGGTCCTCGGCGGCGGTCCCGGTTCGCTCGGCGATGGCGGCGGTCAACCGGTCCTGCGCCTGCGCGTGGGCGCGGAACACCTCGTGCTGCACGGACGGTTCCGCGAGCAGCCGTTGCAAGCCCTCGGGCCGCCCGTCACCGGTGGGTTCGCCGGATGGCTCGAACTGCGCGACGACCGCGTGGGTCACCGCGTCCCACAGCGGTTCGCCTGCGGGCCGCGCCAGCACCGCCTCGGCGATCCGCCACCCGCGCTCCACGTGCGCGGCGACCACCGCCTCGGCCTTGCTGCCGAAGTAGTTGCGGAACGTCCGCTCGGACACGTCGACGGCGGCGGCAATCTCCGACACCGTCACCGCTTCGAGCCCGTTGGCCAGCGCCAGCTGGATCGTCGCGTGGCTCAGCGCCAGCCGCGTCTCCCGCTTCTTGCGCTCCCGCAACCCCTCATCGGCCATGCCCTCAATGTAGCCAAACTTTCCGAGCTTGCAAAGTTGCCGGCTCGGAAAGTTTGGCGTCGGTCGTCACCAGGTGCCCGCCGCCACGGTGATCACCGGGACCAGGTCGTTGCCCACGGTCTCCAGGAACGCCACGATCTCCGCGGCCACCGAGCGGTGCTGGCGGTCGTTGAGGACGTCGTGGTGCGCGCCGTGGACCACCGACAGGCGCGCCCTCGGGAGGGCCTTGACAGCGGTGGCCAACGCGGCCCGGTCGGCGAGCGGGTCGGCGTCGCCGACCAGCACCAGGCGCGGGATGTCGGTGGTGGGGTGGTACGCGGGGGCGACGAGGTCGTCCGGCAGTGCGGTGCCGAGTGCACCCCGCTCGACGGCCGGGTCGCTCGTGAGCGTCTCGCGGTGGACCGGGCAGGACGTGCGGGCGTCCAACTCCGTGTCCCAGCCGCCTTCCAGGCCGGCCGCGCGACCGGGGAGCCCGGCGAGGACCACCGCCTCCGGCCACCACGGGGCGGTCGAGTCGTGCGCTTCCAGTAGCGCCGCGATCGCGGCGGCACCGGAGTCCGCGCCGAGCAGGACCAGCGGGCGGGGGAGGTCGGCCGCGTCGGCCACCGCGTCGTCGAGGGACGCCGGGTCGATCACCCGGACCTGGTAGGCGTCGGCGGCCAGGCGCCTGCCGAGGCGGGCGTAGGTTGCCTGCGTCTCACCGCGACCGGGGACGACGACAACCGCGCCGCGGACGCGGACCCCCTCCGGGGCGGCGAAATCGGTGTGACGGCTCATGTCACGGCTCCTTCCCGGGGCTTCCAGCCCAGCGCGGGGGCGACCTCGGTCGCGATGAGTTCGAGTGCCCGGACCGCGGCGTCCTGGTCCGGGATGGCGGGGTTGAACTGGGTGATCAGGTCGGTGGCCACGGGCAGCACCCGCTCCGCGCGCAGGGCGGAGACGATCTCGTCGGGGTGGCCGTAGAACGAGTGGAACCGGCGCAGCGCCTCGTCGACGCCCAGCCCGGCCGGGAACCCGCCGCGCTCGCCGAAGCGGAGGGCGGCCCGGTGCACGTCGTCGCCGATCTGCGCGAGCGCGGTCCGCCTGTCCTTGGCGGGGAACACGAACCGCGACAGGCCGATCCGGGGTGTCCGGGGTTCGCGCCAGGCGGCGAGGTACGCGTCGGCCCACGGTCGCTGCACTTCGTCGGTGGGCTCGTCGTAGCCGTACGCGGCGCGGTTGAGCAGCAGGTTCGACCCGGCCGCCGCCGCGTGCGCCGCGCCGGTGCCGCTGAACACGCCCTGCCAGATCCGGTCGGTGAAGTCGTCGGCGGGCGGCTGGATGGTGAAGCCCGCCGCGCCGACCTCCTGGTTGGACAGCGCCGCGCGCAGGACCGCCAGGCCCTCGGTCGTCAGCTCGCGCCTGCGCGCGACGTCCCGGCCGAACGCCGCGTACTCCACGTCGCTGCCGCCGCTGCCGACCCCGACCTCGACCCGCCCACCGCTGAGCGCGTCGACCACGGAGATGTCCTCCGCCAACCGGACCGGGTCCTCCAGTGGGAGGACGGTGATCGCCGTGCCGAGCCGGATCCGCCGGGTGCGGGCCGCCGCGTGCGTTAGGAACGGCCACGGCGACGGCAACCCGCCACCGGCGAGCGGCACGTGGTGCTGGGCCACCCAGCCGACGTCGAACCCGAGTTCGTCGGCCACCACGAACAACTCCTGCGCGTCGCGGTAGGCCTGCTTCGGGTCCTCGCCGCGGCCCTGCACGTGCGACAGGAACCCCAGCCGGAACCGCGGGCTCATCGCTCGCCTCCCGCCGCGGCCAGGGCTGCCCGCCGCGCACCGACGACCCGGTCGAGGACCGCGGCCGCGCCGCCGTCCGGCAGGACCGTGCCGCGCCAGGCGACGTGCTGGTCCGGGCGGATCAAGAAGTTGCCCGTGCCGTAGAGGTCCCGGGCCGACGGGTCGGTCAGGTGGATGACCGTGAGCGGCAGCGACCGGGCGGCGGCCGCGGCGGCGAAGTCGTGCTCGACCGCGCGGTCCTCGGTGAGCACGAGCAGCGCGAAGTCGTCGCCGACGCGGTCGTAGAGGGTGTCGCCGTAGGGGTCCACCAGACCGTTGGGCGCCCGGTGCCCGGGACGCGGGTCGTCCACGTAGCGGTCGGCGCGCCACGGGGCGCCCGGGTCGTCGTCGTACCAGATCGCCGACGACTCGTCGTAGCGCTCGTCGAAGGTGACGCCGTCGGACCCGGTGCGGTTCGCGCCGATCAGCGCGCGGATCTCGGCGCGCCTGCGTTCGGCGTCCGAGCCGAGGTCCGCGTCGTCGGGGACGCCGAGCGCGCGGATCGCCGACAGCGTCGCCTGGGACCGCCGCGACCGCGCCAGCGCGTAGTCGGCGACCCGCCAGTTGTGCCTGCGCCGCTCCTGGTCGTACGAGTCCAAAAGGGACTCCGGAGCCTGGTCCGCGAGCACCGCGGCGAGTTTCCAGCCGAGGTTGACCACGTCCCCGAAGCCCTCACCCAGGTTCCCGCCGGGAGTCCGCACGTGCGCGGCGTCGCCCGCGAGCAGCACCCGGCCCGCCCGGAAGGTCTCGGCGATGCGGGTGGCGTGGTAGAAGGTCGTGGCGGACACCAGTTCCAGGTCCAGGTCGAACCCGAACGCGGCCTGGGCCGTCGCCAGCAGTTCTGCTTCCGACGGCTCGTGGTGGAGCGGGAACGGACCCGCGTACACCCGCCAGTCACGCGTGCTGACCGCCGCCAGGAACCCGTCCGCCCGCTCGTTGAAGACGATGTTCGTGCCGCTCGGCGCCGGGCCGACGCGGTCGGCGATGTCGCCGGTGCGCACGATCAACCGCAGCCGCTTCTCCCGCGCCCGCTCGCCTTCCCTGGCGATCCCCACGAGTTCGCGGACCGCGCTGCGCCCGCCGTCCGCGCCGATCACGTACCGCGCCCGGACCACCCGGCCGTCCTCGAACACCGCGTCGACGCCGTCGGCGTCCTGCCGCAGCCCGGTCAGCCGCCACCCGCCCACGACCCGCACCCCGCGCTGGTCGAGGTGGCGCAGGAACACCTGCTGCACCGCGCTCTGCGGCCTGCGCAGCGCCTCCTCGGACGAGACCCGGGCACCGGTGAACGACGGCCGCCGGTTCGGCGCCAACTCGTGCCCCACCAGGGACGTCACCAGGCGGATCCCCTGGTTCCACTCCGGCGGGAAGGTCCACTCCCGGCGGACCGACTGCAGCACGCCCCACCGCCGGAAGTGCTCGACCACGCGCGGCGTGTGCCCCATCGCCCCGGCCCGCACCAGCGTCGCGCCCTCGGCCCGGTCGACCACGGCCACCTCGACGCCGCGACCGCTCAGCTCCAGCGCCGCCGACAGCCCCACCGGACCGGCGCCGACGACCAGCACGTCGACCCGCTCCGGCGGCGTACCGACCGGGAACCGTACGTTGTGGACATCTCGCCCACCCGTCGCCGAGGTCACGCGCGCACCAGCGAGTTGCGGTTGGCCGGGATCGGCAGACCGAGGTTGCCGCGCAGCGTGTCCGACTCGTACTCGGTGCGGAACAGGCCCCGCTCCTGCAACAGCGGCACCACGCCGTCGACGAACCAGTTCAGGTCCTCGTTGTTGCGGAACGCCAGGTTGATCCCGTCGAAGGTCCCGGCGGCGAACCAGTCCGCGATCGTGTCCGCGACCGTGCCCGGCGCGCCGACGAACGGCGAGGTCCGGCGTTCGCTGAACGACTCCACCACCTGCCGCAGCGTCAGGTTCTCCGCCCGCGCCCTGTCGATGATCTTCGCCGCGCCGGTCCGGCCGCCCTTCTCCGCCAGGTGGGCCACGTCCGGGAACGGCGCGTCGAGGTCGTACCGGCTGAAGTCGTGCGCACCGAACGCGCGCCCGAGCAGGCCCACGTTGCGGTCGAAGTCGTTGTCCTCGTCGAGGATCTCGGCCGCCCGCCGCCGCGCCGCCTCGTCGGTGCCGCGCACGACCGGGCCGCCGTGGATGAAGATCTTGATGTGCTCGGGGTCGCGGCCCGCCGCCGCGGTGCGGGTCTTGATGTCGGTGTAGTACGCGTGGGCGTCCGCCAGCGAACCGCCCGGCGCGTAGATGCCCTCGGCCACCTGGGCGGCGAGGTCGCGGCCCTCCTCGGAGACCCCGGCCTGGAAGATCACCGGCTGCCCCTGCGGCGACCGGGACAGGTTCAGCGGGCCGTCGACCCGGAAGTGCTCGCCCTCGTGGTTGAGCGCGTGCAGCTTCGACGGGTCGAGGAACACCCCGCGCTCGACGTCGGCCGGGAACGCGTCGTCCTCGTAGGAGTCCCACAGGCCCCGCACGACCCGCACCGACTCCAGCGCCCGGCCGTAGCGGGTCGTGTAGTCCAGGTGCTCCTCCAGGCCGTAGTTGCGGCTGGTTCCGGTGTCGAAGCTGGTCACCACGTTCCAGCCCGCCCGGCCGCCGCTGATGTGGTCGAGCGAGCCGAACCGGCGGGCCAGGTTGAACGGCGAGTTGTAGGTGGAACTCGCGGTGCCGACCAACCCGATGTGCCGGGTGTGCGTGGCGACCGCGGACAGCAGCGTCAGCGGCTCCAGCCGGTTGAGGTAGTGCGCCGGGTAGGTGGCGTTGATGAACTGGCTGTCCACGATGAACAGCGCGTCGAACAGCGCGTGCTCGGCCGCTCGCGCCTGCTGGATGTAGTAGTTGATGTCGATGCTGGCGTTCTTGGCGACGCTCGGGTCCTTCCAGAGCCCGTGCTGGCCGGGGCCGCCCACTCCGTACGGGTGCAGCGCGAGGTGGATCTTGCGGGTCATGTGGGGTTACCCTTTCAGGCGTTGAGCAGCGCGCGCAGCGCCTCGCGCTCGGCTCGCCCGGCGGCGGCCATGCGCAGCGTCGGCGCGGAACCGACGAGCAGCTTGGTGTAGGGGTGCTCGGGGGCGGCGATCACGTCGCGCGCCGGGCCGACCTCGACGACCGAGCCCTGGTAGAGCACGGCGACGCGGTCGGCGATCCCGGCGACCGAGCCGAGGTCGTGGGAGATGAACACGAGCGCGATGCCGGTATCGCGCAGGTCCTTGAGGATCTCCAGTACCTGCACGCGGTTGGCCGCGTCCAGCGCGCTGACCGGCTCGTCGAGGATCACCAGCTTGGGCTCGGTGATCAGCGCCCGGGCCACCGCCACGCGCTGCCGCTGCCCGCCGGACAACTCACCCGGCAAGCGGGGCAACAACTCCTCGTCGAGGCGCACCCGGGGCAGGTACCCGCGGGCGCGCTCCACCGCCTCCACCCGCGGAATCCCCTTGAGCAGCAGTGGTTCCAGCAACGAGTCGGCGATGGTGAGATCGGGATCGAGGCTGCGCAGCGGGTCCTGGAACACGTACTGGAGCACGCCGCGCCGCCGCAGCGCGCGCCACTGGCGGTCGCGGTGGCCGCTGACGTCCTCTCCGTCGACCACGATCCGCCCGGCGGACGGCCGCACCAGGCCCAGCACGGCCCGGGCGAACGTCGACTTCCCCGAGCCGGTTTCCCCGATCAGGCCGACGATCTCGCCGGGTTCGACGGTCAGCGAGGCGCCCGCAAGCGCTTGCCGACGGTGCCTCCGGAGTCCGTAGTGGACATCGAGGCCGGTCACCTCAAGGACGCTCACGAACCCTCCCGCGCGAGGAACCTGTCGAGCCCGTACTGCTCGTGCTCGCTGATGAGCAGCCGCGTGTACTCGTGCTCGGGCTGGTAGAGCACCCGCGAGGTCGGCCCCTGCTCGACGACCTCGCCGTCGCGCATCACCAGCACCTCGTCGCACAGCTGCGCGACCACGGCCAGGTCGTGCGACACCACGACGAGCGCCAGCCCGGAGTCGTCCCGCAGATCCGCCAGCAGGTCGAGGATCTCCGCCTGCACGGTCACGTCCAGCGCGGTCGTCGCCTCGTCGGCGATGAGCACCCGGGGGTCGGCCGCGATGGCCGCCGCGATCAGGACCCGTTGCAGCATCCCGCCGGACAGCTCGTGGGCGTACTGCCCGTACACCAGTTCCGGGTCGCGCAGGCGCACCGCCGCCAGCAGCTCCAGCGCCCGCTGCCGGGCCGCCCGCCGCCCGAACCCCTTCTTCACCTTGACGACCTCGGCGACCTGCTTGCCCACCGGGATCGACGGGTTCAGGTACGACGCCGGGTCTTGGAACACGGCGCTGATCGTCGACCCGCGCAGCTCCGTCAGCTCCGCCTGGCTCAACGCCGACACGTCCTGGCCCGCCACGTGGATCGCCCCGTCGGCCACCTCGAACCGGGGCGGCAGGATGCCCAGCACGGCCCGGCACGTCATGGTCTTGCCGCTGCCGGACTCGCCGACGATGCCGACGACCTTCCCGGGCGCGAGCGTGAAACTCACCCCCTTGACGATCTCCCGCCCGTCCACCTGCCCGCGGATCCGGACATCACGGACCGCGAGCACCGGGTCCACTGTGGTCTCCACCGGGATCTCGGTCAACGCCGTCACACCGCACCTCCCACCGGTTGCCTGGTCTTCCGGTCCGCGAACAACGCCCGCCCGGCCTCACCCGAGACGTCCCGGATCGCGTCGGCCAACAGGTTGCTGGCCCATACGGTCGCCATGATCAGCAGCGCGGGCGCGAACGGCGCCCACGGCTGGTAGCTGAGGTAGCCCAGGTCCGAGGCCAGCAAGCCACCCCAGGTCGGCGCGGGCGGCTGCACTCCGATCCCGAGGAACGACAGGCTCGACACGATGATGAACCCGGTGCCAAGCGTTTGCGCCAGCGCGACCGCGATCGGCGGCAGCACCTTGACCCACACGTGCCGCCGGATGACCCAGCCCAGCGACGCGCCCGAGATCAGTGCCGCCTCCACGTACTGCGACCGCGCCACCGCCAGCGTCGCGGCTCGTGCGACCCGGTAGAACAGCGGCGACACGAGCGCGCCGGTCACGAACATGGCTTGTGTGATGCCGTTGCCCAGCAACGCGGTCACCGCGACCGCAAAAAGCAGGAACGGCAACGCGATCAGCGTGTCCGCCAACCGCAGCGTCACCCACTCGAACACCCGTCCCAGGTATACGGACAGGATACCGGGAATCGCACCGACGACCAACGCCATCAGCGCCACCTCCAGCGCTCCGACAACGCTGGCCCGCGAACCGTCCAGGAGTCGACTGAACACGTCACGCCCCAGGTAGTCCGTGCCGAGCCAGTGCGAACCGGACACCCCGGCGAGCGTGTCCGAGCTGGTGGCCAACGGGTCCTGCGGCGCGAGCAGTGGGCCGAAGATCGCCAGCAGCGCGATCGCGGCCAGGATCACGACCGAGATCCGGCCCGAGGCGAGGGAGAGCACACGGCGCACCACGGGTCACACCCCCCTCAGCGACGCGGGCGCGACCCGGCCCAGCACCACGTTGACGATCAGGTTGAACGTCACGACCAGCGCCACCGACACCACCAGCACCCCCTGCACCGCGGGGACGTCACCCGCTTGCGCGGAGTCGTTGGCGAACCGGCCGAAGCCCTGCAACCCGAAGATCCACTCGGTGACCACGGACGCGCCGACCAGCGACGGGAACTTGATCCCCAGCGTCGCCAGCGCCGGTCCGATGCCGTTGCGCAGCACGTGCCGGAAGAAGACCCGCCGCGGGCTCAGCCCCCGCACCACCGCCCCCACCACGTAGTTCTCCCGGTACGCCGACACCAGCCCGGTGCGCAGTTGCCGGGCCACGTCGGCCACCACGTCGAAGCTCAACGCCAGCGCGGGCAGGATGATGTGCGCCAGCCAGAGGCCGAAGCCCTCGGTCGCGGGGACGTACCCGCCGGAAGGCAACAGATCCAGCCCGACGGCGAAGATCTCCACCAGCACGATGCCGACCACGAACGCGGGCATCACCGACACAACCGTGACGAACCCGGTGATCGCCCGGTCCACCCACGTCGTGCGGCGCAGCGCGGCGACCGTGCCGAGCGTGAACCCGATCAGCGTGCCCAGCACGAGCGCGACGAGCGCGATCGACAGGCTCACCCCGAGCCCGAGGCCGATCAGCGTGGCCACGTCCGCGCCGTTGACCCAGCTCGTCCCGAACTGCCCGTGCAGCACGTCGGTGAACCAGTCCCAGTACTGCGTGAGGAACGGCCGGTCCAGACCCCACTGGCTCTCGATGTTCGCGATCGCCTCCGGGGTCGCGTCCTCGCCCAGTTGCAGCCGCGCGGGGGACAGGCCGCTCATCGCGCGCAACGCGAACGTCACGAAGGTCGCCACGAAGAACACGGGGACGAAGATGGCGACGGAGCGGCCCAGGGCGGACAGCAGCCCGCCCACCCCGGCCCGACCGCGGGCCAGGTCACCGGCCACTGATCGTCACCCCCGTCCAGTCGATGTGCGCGGGGTTCTTCGGCAGCGCCGAGATCGTCTTGCTCTTGGCGATCAGGTTCGGCGCGGCGTAGGTGAACACCAGCGCCCGGCTCTCCAGCCCGGCGCGCGTGGCGGCCCGCAGGACCTCCGGGTACCCCGGCGCTTCCAGCGGAGTCTCACGCACCTTCTTCACCGCGGCCTCGAAGCCCTCGGGCTCGTAGGGGGAACTGAGGTTCAGCGGCCCGTTCGGTCCGAAGTGGGCGGTCAACGTCTGCACCGCGGAGTCGCGGCCGGTGGTGCCGTAGAGGGAGAGGGTGAGCTGCTTGGCGAAGAACGGCTTCGACCAGTTCTTGTCCACCTTGATGTTCAGCGTGATGCCGACCGCGGCGAGCTGCGACTGCACGATCTCGGCGGCGGGCTGCGCGTCCGGGATCACCAGGTCCAGCTTGATGTCACCGGCCTTGACGCCCGCCTCGGCCAGCAGCCGCCTGGCCTTCTCCGGGTCGTACGGGTACTTGTCCTTCGACTGCTTGTCGTAGGCGATGTAGCCCTCCGGGAACGGCTGGTCGGTCGCCTCGCCGTAGCCGAAGGACAGCTTGTCCACGAACTCCTCGCGGTTGACCGCGTGCCGCACCGCGTCGACGACCTTCGGGTTGTCGAACGGCGCCTTGTTCACGTTCAGGCTGATGTTGGCGGCGTTGAAGCCCGGCTGCACGAACACGTCGAGCCCGGCCTTCTTCGCCGCGTCCGCCTGCGCGGGCACGATGTCGGCGAAGTTGTAGACCCCGGTCTGCAAACCGGAGACGACCGTGGAGGAATCCGGCGCCGAGACGAGTTCCACGGTGTCGATGTGGATGTTCGCCGCGTCCCAGTAGTCCGGGTTCTTCTTCAGCACCGCCTTCGTGCCCGGGACCAGTTGGGTGATGGTGAACGGGCCTGCGCCGATCGGGTTCTGGTCCAGCTTCGCCGGGTCTGCCGCGGCCTTCGGGCTGGCCACCTGCAGCACGCGCTGGCCCAGCAGCTGCGGGATCTGGTGGTCCACCTGCGACAGCGCCACCACCACGTCGAGGCCGGTCGCGGTGACCTCCTTGATCGAGGTGAGGTCGCCGAACAGCGCCGAGTTCTTCTGCGTCTTGGCGCGCTCGATCGCGGCCTTGACCGCCGCGGCGTCCACCGGCTCGCCGTCGGAGAACTTCAACCCGGGCCGCAGGTGGAAGGTGACCTGGTCGCCCGCGGTGTTGTACTCCCAGCTCGCGGCCAGGTCCGGTACGGCCTTGCCGGTCTCGTCGGTGCGGGTCAGCGACGCGTAGACCAGGGCGAGCTCGCGGAACTGCGCGCCGCTGCCGCTGACCACCGGGTCCCAGTGCGTGGGGAAGTACGACGACGCCCACTTCAGCGCGGCGGGGCCGGTGGACCCGGTGGACGCCCCGCTGCTCCCGCACGCGGTGAGGGTGGCGGCGAACAGGACGGCGAACCCCGCGGCGGCGAGGCGGTGGCGGGCGGTGCGGTGCGAACGCATGTGCTGTCTTTCCTTCGGTGTGGTCGCCGCGGTCACGGGACGAGCGCGGGCTCTGGCTGCGGGCGTCTGGCTGCGGTGTGGCGGTTCTCGGGGATCGGCAGGCCGAGGTTGCCCCGGAGGGTGGTGGACTCGTATTCGCTGCGCACGACTCCGCGTTCGCGCAGGATCGGGAGGACCTGGTCGGTGAAGCGGGCGAACTCGCTGGGCGCGTTGACGGTCACGTTGATCCCGTCGAACCCGCCTTCCTCGAACCAGTGCTGGATGGTGTCGGCCACGGTGGTCGGCGAGCCGACGAACGGCGAACGGGCGGACTCGCTCAGGTGCTCGACCAGTTGGCGGAGCGTGAAACCGTTGTCCTTGGCCAACTTGGTGATGCCCTCGGCCTGGGTGCGGAAGCTGCGCTCGCCGAGCGAGGCGACGTCCGGGAACGGCGCGTCGAGTTCGTACTGGGTGAAGTCGTGCCAGCCGAACGGACGGCCGAGTTCCTTGAGCGCGCGGTCGAAGCTGCGGCCACCGAGCAACGCGTCCTCTTTGGCCCGTGCCTCCTCGTCCGTGTCGGCGATGACCAACCGGATACCGGGCAGGATCAGCACGTGCTCCGGGTCGCGGCCCTTCGCGGCGGCCCGCTCACGCAGTTCGGTGCGGAACGCCTTGGCCTGTTCGAGGGTCTGGGCGTGGGTGAAGATGACCTCGGCGATGCTCGCCCCGAGGTCCCGGCCCTCCTCGGAGTCCCCGGCCTGGAAGATGACCGGTTGGCCCTGCGGCGAGCGTTCGAGGTTGAGCGGTCCGACGACGGAGAAGTGCTCGCCCTTGTGGTTCAAGGCGTGCTGCTTGGCGGGGTCGAGGAAGACCTCGGTGGCGCGGTCGCGGGGGAACGCGTCGGCCTCGTAGGAATCCCAGAGGCCCTGGGCGACCCGGACGTGTTCGAGCGCGCGGCCGTAGCGGGTGGCGTAGTCGTAGTGCTCGTCGCGGCTGTAGTTGCCCGCCGTGCCCGCGTCGCCGCTGGTCACCACGTTCCACCCCGCACGACCGCCGCTGATGTGGTCGAGCGAGTAGAGGCGGCGGGCCAGGTTGAACGGCTCGTTGTACGACGTGGTGGCCGTACCGACTAGACCGATGTGTCTGGTGTGGACGGCGAGCGCGGACAACAGCGTGAGCGGTTCGAGCCTGCTCAGGTAGTGGTTGGGGGAGTTCTCGGTGATGAACTGGCTGTCCACGATGAACACCAGGTCGAACTTCGCCGCCTCCGCCTCCTCGGCGCGGGCGAGGTACCAGTCGATGTCGACGCTGGCGTCGGCGGGGATCTCGGGGTCGAGCCAGGTCCGGTGCTGGCCCGGCCCGCCGACCCCGAGGAGGACGGCGCCCAGTTTCAGGGTGCGACGGGACATGGTGATCCATTCTCGATAGGAATAGGTGGAATGCGCGCCGTGGAGACAGGCGTGTTGCCGGAGTACCGAAACCCGTGTGGGCGGCGGCGATGGTGCTGCGAACCAGGCTGAGGTGAATCGCGCCTAACAGTTCGTGTGCACGATCGCGGCGATTGGCGCGCCAGGTCGGGGACGGTGCCGGGTGGGGAAGAGGGGGTGGGTGGTGGGAGAGGTGTTACAGACCAGCCAGCGACGGCAGGTGAGCGGTGCGCCCATCTCGTCGGGGGTCTGGTTCATGGACCCGAGCATGACCCCTCTGAGCTGGGGTTGTCCAACGACGTTTCATGATGCGGATACATCACGGTTCGTGATGGGTGCTCGGGTAGCTTCCGGTGCCATGGAGAAGGTTCTGGACATCGTGCCGTTGCGCAGCCTGGTCGCGGTCGCCGACCGCGGTGGCTTCCAGCGGGCCGCCACGCACCTGCACCTCAGCCAGGCCGCGGTCAGCCAGCACGTGCGCAGGCTGGAGGCCGCCACCGGCCGCCGCCTCGTCGAGCGCGACGGCCGCCGCTCCCGCTTCACCACCGACGGCACCCACCTGCTCGGCTACGCCCGCCGCATCCTCGCCCTGCACGACGAGTCCCTGCGCACCTTCGGCGTCGAGGCGGGCGAGGTGATCGTCATCGGCTCGACCGAGCACGCCGCCGCGCAGCTGCTGCCGCTGCTCACCGCTGCGCTGGAGCGGTCGCTCCCGGACCACCGCGTCCGCTACCGGCTCGACCGCGGCACGGCGCTGCGGGAGGCGCTGAGCACCGGCCGCATCGATCTGGCCCTGCTGCTCGGCGCCGCCGACGACCCGCGCGCGACACCGGTCGGCGAGCTGGAACTGACCTGGTACGCGGCCGAGGGGTGGTCGCGCCCCGCGGGCCCGGTTCCCGTCGTCGCCTTCGACAGCCCGTGCGCGCTGCGCACCGCCGCGCTGGAAACCCTGGCGCGGCACCGGATCCCGGCCGAGATGGGCGCCGAGGCCAACCAGCTCGCGGGAGTGCACGCCGCTACCGCCGCGGGTCTCGGCGTCGCCGCGCTCGCCACTCTCGGCACCACCCCCGAAGGTCTGGTCCACCGCGGCGACCTCCCGCCACCGCCTCCGCTGCCCCTCACCCTCTGGCGCCGCCAAGACCTCGACCCCGCCGTCACCTGGCACGCCACCACCAGCCTCCGCGACCTCTTGGCCACCCCCTTGGCCCGCGGCGCCTGACCCGCGCGACCATGGCCGGGTGCGCGACGTGGACGAGTTGGCGAAGCTGTGCGGGTGGCGCGGCGCGTCCCCCGAGACCACCGAATGGGACGCGGTCGAGCAGCTGATGGGGGTCGCGCTACCGGAGGAGTACAAGCACCTGCTCCGGGTGTTCCCGCCCGGCAAGTTCCTGAGCCCGTACGGCGAGGGCATCGCCGTCCACCCGCCCCAGCTGGTCTACGGCATACCGGACTACGGGAACCAGTTCGCACTGGAGATGGACGAGCTGCGCGAGTGGCGCGACGACCACCCCGACGACGTCCCCGACCCGGTGTTCCCCGAACCGGGCGGGCTGATCCCGTGGGCCTGGGCGGTCCGGCCCGTGGTGCTGTGGTCGCAGGAGCCCGGCGGGTGGACCGTGGTCGTGTCCAACGCCAGCGTCTGGCGCGTCCACGACGACGACCCGGTCCTGGAGCGCTTCGCCGTCGGCACGCTCGAGTTCCTGGCCGGGTACGTCACCGGCGACATCTGGAGCAGGCTCCTCGCGCCCAACTACGACGAACCGGACGCGCTTCCCGCGCGCGAGCCCGCGTCGACACCCCGGTACGTCCCGTTCCGCGCGGCCGAGTGGGCGCGGATGCGCACCGCGCCCGGCCCGAGGGTCTGGTAGGCCGCCTAGTCTGCCGTGACCTGGGCGACCAGCAGCGCGATGTCGTCGCGGCCGGGGGCGTTGTCGAGCAGCGCGTCCATGACCTGGGCGCACACCGCGGCGGGGTCGTCGGGGGTGACGGCGGCGGCGAGGCGGGTGAGGGCCGGGTCGATGGCGCGGTCGCGGCGCTCGACGAGGCCGTCGGTGTAGAAGGCGAGCACCGCGCCCGGGACGAGGTCGACCACCGTGTCGCGGCGCGCGCCGCGCAGACCGAGGCCGACCGGGATGTCCGGGGGCAGCGGGACCAGCGCCGACTCCCGGCCCGGCAGCGCCAAGACCGGCGGCGGGTGGCCCGCCGACGACAGGGTGATGCGCAGGCGCGGGACGTCGATGATGCCGTAGGTCACCGTGGCCAGGCTGCGCTTCTCGAAGTGCGACACCTTGCCGTGCAGCTTGGCCAGCACCTCCCCGGGCGCGTCGTACTCCAGGGCGTACGCCCGCAGCGCGCTCCGCAGGCGGCCCATCACGACCGCCGCGGCGAGCCCGTGCCCGGCCACGTCGCCGATGACGATCCCGACCCGCCCGTCGCGGAGTTCGAAGACGTCGTACCAGTCGCCGCCCAGCCCGGTCGCGGCGCCGGGCACGTAGCGGGCCGCGAAGCGCAGACCGGGCACCGCCGGGAACCGGCCGGGCAGCAGGCTGCGCTGCAACGCCGTCGTCGCGGCGCGCTCGGCGCCGCTGCGCTCCGCCTGGATGGCCAGCGCGATCCGGTCGGCGACCAGCACCAGCAGCCGCGTGTCCGCCTCGGTGAACCGCCGCGCGGACAGGGAACCGATGTGCAGCACGCCGATCAGCTCGTCCCGCGCCAGGATCGGCACGCCCAACAGGGCCTTCAGCCCCTTGCGCCACAGGAACGGGCTGACCACGGTCGTCGCGTCGACCCGGTCCAGCACCACCGGCAGCCGTGTGGCCGCGACCCGACCGGAGAAGCCCGCGCCGAGGTTGACCGTCACCCCGTGCCGGATCTCCTCCTCGACACCCACCGCCGCGCGCACCGTCAACCGCTCGGTGTCCGCGTCGTACAACAGGATCGTGGCGGTGTCCACCTCGAACAGATCACGCACCCGCCCCAGCAGGACCCGCAGCGACTCCTCCGGTTCCAGGTGGCGCAGCTCGACGTCGGTGATCGCTTCCAACACGCGCACGCGGTCGGTCGGACCGGAGGTCTGGGGCACGTCGCGCAGCCTATCCACCCGCCACCGACGACGCGCCCGTGCGCCTCGGCCGTCGAAGCGCCAGTCCGAGCATCAGGCCGCGCGCGCACCCGCCCGGACCGCCACGTGCGCGGCTTCCTCCACGGGCAGACCACGAAGCGTGGTAAGCGTCAGCGCGGCGAGGAACTCGCTCTCGTCACCGTGCAGCGGCGCAACGACGGCACCATCCGGGTGTGCGAACACGGTCGCCTCGGGAGCCGTCACCGCGACCAACCGCGGTCCCCGAGCCAGTACCTCGCCCGCCACCCGAGCCGCCGCCGCGACGCTGTCGACGGTTCGTCCGCCGAGCGACTCGGCGTCGTGCCGGTTCAGCCGCACCACGTCGGCCGCGGCCAGGATCCGGTCCCGGTACCCGCTGGGGGCGCCGTCGAGCACCACGAGCCCGTTCGCGCACCCGGCGGCCGCCAACGCGGTCTCGGCAGGTTGCCGCAGCTGCACGACAACGGCGTCGGCCCGGGATAGCGCGTCACCCGCCGCGCTCACGTCACCAGGCGTCACCAGCGTCCCGTCCGGCACGTCCTCCAGACACCGCCACCGCTCGTCGTCGTCGACCACGTTGACGACGAGCGCGCTCAGACTGTCCTCCCGGCGCACCACGTGATCGACGCGGATACCATCGGATCTGGCCTTTTCGACCAGCCAATCGCCCACGGTGTCGCCGCCGACGACCCCGACCAGCGTCGCCCGGGCACCGAGCCGCCCGGCCGCCGAGGCGACGCCGAACCCCTGCCCACCGGGCAGTTCCCGGCGCTCGCGCACCGGCACCGACGAACCCTCCTCCGGCAGGTGGGGGACCAGCAACACCAGGTCCCTCGCCACCTGCCCCACAACCGCGATGTTCTCCACACCAACGCCATACCCGCGCGCACCACCGGGTACACCACGTGATCGACTCGCGGGCGTCCACCTCCGCAGAGTCGTTTGCGGGCGCGCGCGGGTGGGTACGCGAGCGCGGGTGAACGCCACCAGGCACTTTCCCGGTCGGATCAGCAACCCCTGGGGTGCGCGAACCCCGTACGGCCCCGGACAGCCCTGGCCTGTCAGGGTCGACCACCACCTGGCCGACGGGGTGGCGGTGGCGGACGTCGAGGCGTGGGTGCCGAGCGCGGCCGTGCTGCACTCGAACGGGGACGGACTGGACATCGCTGTCAAGGACGGGGCGATCGTCGGTGTCCGAGGGCGGGCTGACGATCGCGTCAACCACGGCAGGCTCGACCCCAAAGACCTCTACGGCTGGCAGGCGAACAACTCGCCCGACCGGCTGACCACCCCGCCCGTCCGCGTCGACGGCCGCTTGGTCGAGTGCGGCTGGGACGAGGCCATGGGCCGCGTCGCCGCCCACAGCAAGCGGTTGGTCGCCGACCACGGCCCCGACGCGCTGGGCTTCTACACCAGCGGGCAGCTGTTCTGCGAGGCCTACTACACCCTCGCCGCGATCGTCCACGGCGCCATCGGCACCAACCACCTCGACGGCAACACCCGGCTGTGCACCGCCACCGCCGCGGCCGCGCTGAAGGAGTCCTTCGGCGCGGACGGCCAGCCGGGCAGCTACTCCGACGTCGACCACGCCGACGTGATCGCCCTGTTCGGACACAACGTGGCCGAGACACAGGTCGTGCTGTGGACCAGGATGCTCGACCGGCTCGCGGGTCCCAACCCGCCCGCCATCGTGTGCGTCGACCCGAGGGAAACCCCGGTGGCCCGCGCGGCGACGGTCCACCTCGCCCCGCTGCCGGGGACGAACGTGGCCCTGATGAACGGTCTCCTGCGCGAGGTCATCGCGAACGACTGGATCGATCGCGCCTACATCACCGGCCACACCAGGGGATTCGACGACCTGGTCAACCGCGTTGAACCGTACACACCGGACACAACGGCGCGGATCTGCGGTCTCTCGGCCGAATGGGCCAACGAGGAACACGTGGCCGACCTCGCCCGGCTGTGGAACCTCGACGTCCGGCACATCCCGCACGGCGGTCCGCCGACGCACGCCATGAAGATGCTCGACCTCGCCGAGGAAGGCGAGTTGCGGATGCTGTGGGTCAGCGCCACCAACCCGGCCGTTTCGCTGCCGGACCTCGCCCGGGTGCGGGGAATCCTCCGCCGGGAAAGCCTTTTCCCGGTCGTCCAGGACATCTTCCGCACCGAGACCGCGGAACTGGCGGACGTGGTCCTCCCCGCCGCGGCGTGGGGCGAGAAGACCGGGGTCTTCACCAACGCCGACCGCACCGTGCACCTGTCCCGCAAGGCCGTCGAGCCGCCGGGACAGGCACGCTCCGATGTGGACATCTTCCTCGATTACGCCAGGCGGATGGACCTGCGCGACCGATCGGGTGCCCCGTTCCCGCCCTGGCGCGACGGGGAGTCCGCGTACCGGGCCTGGCAAGCGGCTAGCGCCGGACGGCCCTGTGACTACACCGGCCTGAGCTACGACCTGCTCGAAGAGCGCGGTGGCGTACAGTGGCCCCGCGACACCGACAACCCCGACGGCACCGAGCGCCTCTACCGCGACGGCCGGTTCCCCACCGAACCGGACTACTGCGAGACATACGGCCACGACCTCATGACCGGTGACCCGGTCGACGAAGCTGCTTACCGCGCGAACGACCCCGCCGGTCGGGCCCTCATCAAATCCGCCGACTACACAACCGCACCCGAGCCCCCGACTACCCGTTTGCCCTGATCACCGGTCGGACCGTCTACCAGTTCCACACCCGCACCAAGACCGGTCGCGCCCCCGAGTTGAACGCCGCCGCACCCGAGATGTGGGTCGAGGTGGCCGTCGGGGACGCCCGGGAGCACGACCTCGCCGAGGGCGACCTGGTCGAGATCCGCTCTCCGCGCGGGGCGATCCGAGCCAAGGCCCGCATCGGCGGGATCCGCCAGGGTGTCCTGTTCGTCCCGTTCCACTACGGGTACTGGGACGACCCGGACGGCAACGGCCACCGGGCGGGCAACGAACTGACCCGCACCGACTGGGACCCGGTGTCCAAACAGCCACTTTTCAAGGCATCCGCCGCCGCCCTCGCGCGGTGCCGAGCCGCACCCGACCGGTCGGCCCGCTGATGCCCACGACGCGCGAGCACCCGCCCAGCGCGGTCTCGTTCCTCACCGCGGTGGGCTTGACGGCCTTCCTGGTCCTCGGCGTCGTCGCGGTCGCCACCCACCGCGCCCCCTGGTGCGTGGCGCTCTGGTGCGCGGCCCTCACGATCGTCATCGTCCTGCACCTCTGGGCGGCGCACGGCGGCGGCAAGTAGCCTCCCCACGGGAACCGACCGGGGGAGTGCCATGCCGACCGCCGACGACTGGCTCGCCGTCCGCGCCTACCTCGCCGAGCACCGCCACACCCTGGCCGTCGACGCCGTCGCCGAGTACCCGGACACACCGACGGTCGCCGGAACGCCGCTGCTCACGACCCCGTCCTGGCTCCCGCCCGAGCCCGTGCAGCTCACCGCCATCACCCTCCACCGAGGCGGGTCCACCCGGTTCGCCGCCCCACCGGCCGCCCTCCCCGAACCACACCGGACCTACTCGTCCGCCATGGCCGCCCTCGCCGCCCCGGCCGTCTTCCAGAACCGCGCCACCTACCGCCTCCTCGACGCCGACCTCAGCGTCCCCCGCGTGGACTTCGGCGCGGGCACCTACTTCGACGGCATCGACTTCGGTGAGGCCTGCGCCCACGAGTACGCCGCCCGCCGCCTCGGCCTCGTCGACGCCCTCGACCTCCGCGACGCCATCGGCGCACCCTGCGACCCGACCCGGCGCCCCACCAACGTCGCCATCAGCACCCTCACCCTCCGCGTCGACCGGCACGCCGGGACCGCCGACCTCTACCTGCACTGGCGCGACCCGAAGCGCGTCGGGCACGCGGGTGGGCTCTACCAGGTCGTCCCCGTCGGCGTCTTCCAACCCGCCGCCGACGACCGCGCCGACTTCTCCCTGTGGCGCTGCGTGGTCCGCGAGTTCTCCGAGGAGCTGCTCGGCACCCCCGAGACCGCCCCCACCGACTACGACCGGTGGCCCTTCGCCGCCCGCCTGACCGGCGAACTCGGCACCCGGGTCCGCGTCACCTGCCTCGGTATGGGCGTCGACCCCCTGACCCTGGCCACCGACCTGCTCACCGTCGCCGCCATCGACGCCGAGGTCTTCGACGACCTGTTCGGCACCCCCGTCGACACCAACGACGAGGGCCGCGTCCTCGACGCCCAACCCTTCACCGAGGACACCATCACCCGGTTCGTCCACCACGAACCCACCCAGGCCGCGGGCGCCGCCCTCCTCGCCCTCGCCTGGGCGCACCGGGACACCCTGCTCGCCTGAGCCCCAGGGGCTGTCGAGAGTGGAGGCAGCCGACCTAGGTCCACGGTCGTCGCGCCCTTGGTCCTCTCGACCCCGACCCGCGCGGGGTCGATCGCTGGCGCGTGACCACGGCGCGCCGACAAACCCATCCCGGGCGCCGTGGGACGGATTCACCCCGACAGGGTGTTCGCCACGCCAACGGCCGTTCCGGTTCACCGGATCGGGAACCTCACCCGGTTCTGCTGTGGCGGCGGCGCGGCCCATCGGGTTTGTTCGGATGGGATCGGAGCGAGTCCGCCCGGGCGGGTGGGACGGCAGGACGTGGACGACAGGCGGGGACGATGACCTCGACGCACGGTACGAAGGGGAAGTGCGGCACCGGGGGAAAGCACCCGGTCGAGCCGCGGGCGGGTGAGCCGACGGCGGGCAGGCGCGCGGCCATGTTGACTGTGGCGACCCTCGGGTTCGCCGTCAACTTCTGGGCGTGGGCGCTGCTGAGCCCGCTCGGCCCCCGGTTCAAGGACTCCCTCGGGCTCTCGGCCTTCCAGCAGGCGCTGCTCGTCGCGGTGCCGGTCGTGGTCGGCTCGCTGGGGCGCATCCCGGTGGGCGCGCTGACCGACCGCTTCGGCGGCCGGGTCATGTTCCCGATCGTGTCCGCCGCCACCATCGTGCCCGTGCTGTTCCTCGGCTGGTGGGGCCACGGTTCCCTGGCGGCCCTGCTGGTCGGCGGCTTCTTCCTCGGCACGGCGGCACGGCGTTCGCCGTCGGCGTGCCGTTCGTCAACGCCTGGTTCCCGCCCGCCCGCCGCGGCTTCGCGATCGGCGTGTTCGGCGCGGGCATGGGCGGTACCGCCATCAGCGCGCTCACCACAGTGCCCCTGGTCGACGCGGGTGACATCCAGACCCCGTTCCTGGTGACCGCCGTCGTGCTGCTCGCCTACGCCCTGCTCGCCGCCGCCGTCCTCCGCGACGCCCCCGGCCGCGCCGTGCCCACCGCGCCGCTGGCCCAGCGCCTCGCCGCGACCGCCAGGCTGGCCGCGACCTGGCAGGCGTCCCTGCTCTACGCCGTCGCGTTCGGCGGGTACGTCGCCTTCTCGGTCTACCTGCCCGCCTACCTCAAGACCTCGTACGGCCTCACCCAGTCCGACGCGGCCAACCGGATGGCCGGGTTCGTGCTGCTCGCCGTCGTGATGCGCCCGGTCGGCGGCTGGCTGTCGGACCGCGTCGGCCCGATCCGCGTGCTCGCCACCGCGTTCGCGGTGGTCACGGCGGGCGCGGCGGCGCAGGCGTTCACCCCGGGCCTGATGCCCGGCGCCACGATCGCCTTCCTGACCATGGCCGCCGCGCTCGGTGCGGGTAGCGGCGCGGTGTTCGCCCTGGTCGCGCTGGTGACCCCGGCCGACAAGGTCGGCTCGGTCACCGGTGTGGTCGGCGCCGCAGGCGGTCTCGGCGGGTTCGTGCCGCCCCTGGTCATGGGCGCGCTCTACGGCGCCTTCAGCTCGTACGCCGTCGGACTCGCCGCTCTGGCCGTCGTGGCGGCGCTCACCCTGCTGTTCACCCTGACCGCCGTGCGCCGGTTCATCCCGGCACAGCGCACCGACTAGGTTCCACGGAAGGCACCGACGTGAGCACCACCGCCGACCCGCCCGGCCTCGACTCGGAGGTGAGCGCGGCCCTGGTGCGCGGCCGCCGCTTCTTCACGCGCGCCGAGGTCTCCCCGGACCTGCGCACCCTGCACAAGATCGGCGGGCGGCAGGCCGACGAGTTCTACCGCGACCGGTGGAGCCACGACAAGGTCGTGCGCTCCACCCACGGGGTCAACTGCACCGGGTCGTG
The DNA here is from genome assembly GCF_041897805.1 of Actinokineospora auranticolor. Taxonomy (GTDB): domain Bacteria; phylum Actinomycetota; class Actinomycetes; order Mycobacteriales; family Pseudonocardiaceae; genus Actinokineospora; species Actinokineospora auranticolor. Next base: position 5,404,611 of record NZ_CP154825.1, on the reverse strand, counting down.
CTCGTGGAAGGTGTACGTCAAGGACGGCATCATCACCTGGGAGACGCAGCAGACGGACTACCCGTCCGCGGGCGCCGACCGCCCCGAGTACGAGCCGCGCGGCTGCCCCCGGGGTGCCGCGTTCTCCTGGTACACCTACTCGCCGACGCGGGTGCGCTACCCGTACGTGCGCGGCGTCCTGCTCCAGCTCTACCGCGAGGCCAAGGCCCGCACCGGTGACCCCGTCCTCGCGTGGGCGGACGTCGTGGAGAACCCCGAGCGGGCGCGGCGGTACAAGTCCGCGCGCGGCAAGGGCGGACTCGTTCGCGCCACGTGGGACGAGGCCGCGGAGATGGTCGCCGCCGCGCACGTGCACACCATCAAGCGCTACGGACCCGACCGGGTCGCCGGGTTCTCCCCGATCCCGGCGATGTCGATGGTGTCCCACGCGTCCGGCGCCCGGTTCGTCTCCCTGCTCGGCGGCACCATGCTGTCGTTCTACGACTGGTACGCCGACCTGCCGGTCGCCTCGCCGCAGGTGTTCGGCGACCAGACCGACGTGCCGGAGTCGGGGGACTGGTGGGACGCGGGCTACCTGATCATGTGGGGCTCGAACCTGCCGGTCACCCGGACCCCGGACGCGCACTGGATGGCGGAGGCGCGGTACCGGGGCCAGAAGGTCGTGGCAGTCGCCCCGGACTACGCCGACAACGTCAAGTTCGCCGACGAGTGGCTGGCCGCCCGCCCCGGCACCGATGGCGCGCTGGCCATGGCGATGGGACACGTCATCCTGCGCGAGTTCTTCGTGGACCGGCGGGTCGACTACTTCACGAACTACGTCAAGCACTACACCGACCTGCCGTTCCTGGTCCGCCTGGACGAAGTCGACGGCGTGCACCGGCCAGGCAAATTCCTCACCGCCGCCGACCTCCCCGACCAGTCCGAAGTGGATAATCCGGCTTTCAAGACGGTGCTGCTCGACGCGGCCGGGGAACCCGTTGTGCCGCAAGGCTCCCTCGGTTTCCGCTACGGCGAGCAAGGCGTGGGCCGCTGGAACCTCGACCTCGGCGACGTCGATCCGATGCTCACCGTGCACGGGGGAGACGCGGTCGAGGTCGAGTTGCCGCGCTTCGACGCGGCCGGTGGGTCCCCGGGCACGCTGCGCCGGGGTGTTCCGGTCCGGCGGGTCGGCGGGCACCTGGTCACGACCGTGTTCGACCTGCTGCTGGCCCAATACGGCGTGCACCGCCCCGGCCTGCCCGGCGCCTGGCCCCGCGACTACGACGACGCCACGCAGCCGTACACGCCCGCCTGGCAGGAGGCGATCACCGGCGTACCCGCCCAGGCCGCCGCGCGCATCGGCCGGGAGTTCGCGGCCAACGCCGAGGAGTCCCGGGGCCGGTCGATGATCATCATGGGCGCGGGCACCAACCACTGGTTCCACTCCGACACGATCTACCGCACCTTCCTCGCCCTCACCACGCTGACGGGCTGCCAAGGCGTCAACGGCGGTGGTTGGGGGCACTACGTCGGCCAGGAGAAGTGCCGCCCGGTCACCGGCTGGTCGCAGCTCGCCTTCGGCCTCGACTGGTCCCGCCCGCCGCGCCAGATGATCCAGACCGCGTTCTGGTACCTGCACACCGACCAGTTCCGCTACGACCCCTTCGGCGCCGACACCCTCGCCGCCGCCGGATCCGGCAGCCACTTCGCGGGCAAGACCACCGCGGACATCATCGCCCAGGCCACCCGGCTCGGCTGGATGCCCTCGTACCCGACCTTCGACCGCAACCCCCTCGACCTGGCCGACGAGGCCGAAGCGGCCGGCGTCCCGGCGCCGGAGCACGTCGTCGGCGAGCTGAAGGCGGGCAGGCTGGGATTCGCCTGCGAGGACCCGGACTCGCCCGAGAACTTCCCGCGCGTGCTCAGCATCTGGCGGGCCAACCTGCTGGGCTCGTCGGCCAAGGGCAACGAGTACTTCCTCAAGCACCTCCTGGGCACGGACTCCTCGCTGCGGGCGGAGCAGGCCCCGGAGGGCGTGCGCCCGGTCGACGTGCGGTGGCACGACGAGGCGCCGGTCGGCAAGCTCGACCTGTTGCTGTCACTGGACTTCCGGATGACGAGCACCACCCTGTTCTCCGATGTCGTGCTGCCCGCCGCGACCTGGTACGAGAAGCACGACCTCAACACCACCGACATGCACCCCTTCGTGCACTCGTTCAACCCGGCCATCGCCCCGCCCTGGCAGACCCGCACCGACTGGGCCGCCTTCCGGGCCATCGCCGAGGCGTTCAGCGGGCTCGCGGAGAAGCACCTGGGCGTGCGCAAGGACATCGTGGCGACACCGCTCGGCACGACACCCCGGACGAGCTGGCCACCCCGCACGGCCGCGTCCTCGACTGGCGGGCGGGGGAGTGCGAACCCGTTCCGGGCGTGACCATGCCGCGCATCACGGTCGTGGAGCGCGACTACCCGGCCATCGCGGCGAAGATGGGGGCGTTGGGACCGTTGGTGGACGAGCTCGGCGTGACGACCAAGGGCCTGACCTACCGGGTCGAGCGCGAAGTCGAGTACCTGAAGGGCAAGAACGGCGCGATCCGCGGTGGTCCCGCCGACGGGCGTCCGTCGCTGGTCCGGGACATCCACGCCTGCGAGACCATCCTGGCGCTGTCCGGCACCACCAACGGACACCTCGCCACACAGGGGTTCCGCACTCTGGAGCAGCGGACCGGCACGCGGTTGGCCGATCTGGCCGCCGAGCACGAGGGCAAGCGGATCGCCTTCGCCGACACCCAGGCCGCGCCCGTCCCCGTGATCACCTCACCGGAGTGGTCCGGCTCGGAGACCGGCGGACGCCGCTACTCGCCGTTCACCATCAACGTCGAACGCCGCAAACCCTGGCACACCCTCACCGGCCGCCAGCACTTCTTCCTCGACCACGACTGGATGGCCGACCTCGGCGAGCAACTCCCCGTGTTCCGGCCGCCGCTGGACATGACGGCGCTGTTCGCCGAACCGGGCATCGGCGACCTCGGCCCGGCCGGAATCACCGTGCGGTACCTGACACCGCACTCGAAGTGGTCCATCCACTCCGAGTACCAGGACAACCTGTTCATGCTCAGCCTCTCCCGCGGCGGCCAGACGATCTGGATGTCGGAGAAGGACGCGGTGAAGATCGGCGTCGCGGACAACGACTGGATCGAGGCCGTCAACCGCAACGGCGTCGTCGTCGCCCGCGCCATCGTGTCCCACCGGATGCCGGAGGGCACCGTCTACATGCACCACGCGCAGGACCGCCTCATCGAGGTCCCGCGCGCCGAGACCTCCGGCAGGCGCGGCGGTATCCACAACTCGCTGACCCGGCTGCTCATCAAGCCGTCGCACCTGATCGGCGGCTACGCGCAGCTGTCCTTCGCGTTCAACTACCTCGGCCCGACCGGCAACCAGCGCGACGAGGTCACCGTGATCCGCCGCCGCTCGCAGGAGGTTGTCTACTGATGCGCGTCATGGCCCAGATGGCGATGGTGATGAACCTCGACAAGTGCATCGGCTGCCACACCTGCTCGGTCACCTGCAAGCAGGCGTGGAGCAACTGCTCCGGCGTCGAGTACGTGTGGTTCAACAACGTGGAAACCCGCCCCGGGCAAGGGTATCCGCGCGCGTACGAGGACCAGGAGCGCTGGCGCGGCGGCTGGGAGCTGAACCGGCGCGGGCGGCTCAGGCTCAAGGGCGGCGGACGGCTGCGCAAGCTGTTCACCATCTTCAGCAACCCGAAATTGCCCAGCATCGACGATTACTACGAGCCTTGGACCTACGACTACGACACCCTCACTACCGCGCCGCTCCAGGAGCACACGCCGGTCGCCCAACCGCGGTCGCTCATCAGCGGCCAACCCACCAAGATCACCTGGTCGGCCAACTGGGACGACAACCTCGGCGGCGCGCCGGACCACCTGCACCGCGACCCGATGATCAAGGGCATCGAGGACAAGGTCCGACTGGAGTTCGAGAAGACCTTCATGTTCTACCTGCCGCGCATCTGCGAGCACTGCCTCAACCCGTCCTGCGCGGCCTCGTGCCCCTCGGGGGCGATCTACAAGCGGTCCGAGGACGGGATCGTCCTGGTCGACCAGGACAAGTGCCGTGGGTGGCGGATGTGTGTTTCCGGTTGCCCGTACAAGAAGGTGTACTTCAACCACCGCACGGGCAAGGCCGAGAAGTGCACGTTCTGCTTCCCGCGCGTCGAGGTCGGGATCCCGACGGTGTGCGCGGAGACCTGCGTCGGACGGCTCCGGTACATCGGGCTGGTGCTCTACGACGCCGACCGCGTGCTCGCCGCCGCGTCCACCCCGGACGACAAAGACCTGTACGAGGCGCAGCGCGAGGTGTTCCTCGACCCGAACGACCCGGCGGTGGTCGCCGAGGCGGAGCGGGTCGGGATCCCGCGCGACTGGATCGAGGCGGCGCAGCGGTCGCCGGTGTACGCGCTCATCAACAAGTACCGCGTCGCTTTGCCGCTGCACCCGGAGTACCGCACCATGCCGATGGTCTGGTACATCCCGCCGCTGTCGCCGGTCGTGGACATCGTGCGCGACACCGGCCACGACGCGGAGGACCACGGCAACCTGTTCGCGGCCGTCGACGCGCTGCGCATCCCGGTGGAATACCTGGCGAACCTGTTCACGGCAGGCGATCCCGCGCCGGTGGACGCCGTGCTGCGCAAGCTGGCGGCGATGCGCAGCTACCTGCGCGACATCAACCTCGGACGCGAGCCCCGGGAGTCCATCCCGGAGTCGGTGGGGATGACCGGCGAGCAGGTGTACGACATGTACCGGTTGCTGGCGCTGGCCAAGTACGACGAGCGGTACGTGATCCCGCCCGCCCACGCCGAGCAGGCGCACGGGCTGGAGGAGCTGGCGACCGAGTGCAGCCTGGACTACGAGGGCGGTCCGGGGATGGGCGGGTCGGGTCCGTTCGGTGAGAGTTCCGGTGGCGCGTCACCGATCGCGGTGGAGAACTTCCGCATGCTCCGCGACCGCCAGACCTCCGACACCTACGCCGCCCCCGTCGACAAGGGCAGCCGCGTGAACCTCCTGAACTGGGACGGGAAGGGAACCCCGGACGGCCTGTTCCCGCCGAAGGAGGAATCGTGACCGTCGACCCGTGCCTGCTCACCGCGTGGCAGGTCCAGTCGGTCCTGATGTGCTACCCGGACGAGTCCCTTGTGGAACGGATCCCGCTGCTGCGCGCCGCGACCGCGACCCTGCCGTCGTCGGTCGGCGGACCGCTGGCGGCCTTTCTCGACCACGCCTCGGCCGTGCCGTTGCTCGCCCTGGCCGAGGAGTACGTGGCGACCTTCGACCACCGCCGCAAGTTCAGCCCGTACCTGACCTACTTCGCCTACGGCGACACCCGCAAGCGCGGCATGGCCCTGCTCCGCTTCAAACACGCCTACCGCGCCGCCGGACTGGAACTCGACGACAGCGAACTCCCGGACCACCTGGCCGTCGTCCTCGAGTTCGCCGCCTGCGGTGATCCCCGGACGGGCGTCCGGCTCATGGTCGAGCACCGCGCGGGCCTCGAGTTGATGCGCATCGCCCTCACCGACTCGGCGTCGCCGTGGCGCCACGTCCTGGAATCCGTCTCCGCCACCCTGCCGCCCCTGGGCGGCCACGACCGCGAGAAGCTGGCCAGGCTCGTCGCCGAGGGCCCACCGGAGGAAGAGGTCGGCCTGGCGCCCTTCGCCCCACCCGAGTACATGCCCACCGGAGGCACCCGATGAGCGCGGAACCCGTCTCCACGACCGGCGTCGAGGTCGGCGCCTTGGGCACCCTGCTGTGGGTCGCCGTCCCTTACGCGGCGATCGCCACGTTCGTCGTCGGCCACGTCTGGCGCTACCGCTACGACAAGTTCGGGTGGACCACCCGATCCTCCCAGCTCTACGAGAACCGCCTGCTGCGACTGGGAAGCCCGCTGTTCCACTTCGGAATCCTGCTGGTCGCCGTGGGACACGTCGGCGGACTGCTGATCCCCCGGAACTGGACCGAGACCCTCGGCGTCAGCGACCACCTGTACCACGCCGTGGCCGTCTCCCTCGGTGTCCTCGCGGGCGTCTGCACGCTGGCGGGCGCCGCCATCCTCATCTACCGGCGCCGCACCGTCGGCCCGGTGTTCTCCGCCACCACCCGCAACGACAAGGTCATGTACGTCCTACTCATCGCCACGATCCTCCTGGGCCTGGGCACCACCGTCCTCGGCAACCTGACCGACAGCCCCCACGACTACCGCCAGACCGTGTCCCCCTGGTTCCGCTCCATCTTCACCCTCCATCCCGACCCGGCCCTGATGGTCGTCGCCCCGCTGGGCTTCCGCCTGCACGCCCTGGCCGCCTGGTCGCTGTTCGCCTTCTGGCCCTTCAGCCGCCTGGTCCACGTCTTCTCGCTGCCCATCGGCTACCTGACCCGCCCCTACATCGTCTACCGCACCCGCGACACGGCCCCCGGCACCCGCACCCCGCACCGCGGCTGGGAACGCACCCCCTGACCGGCTTCACCGGGTCGAAGGGTGGTCGAGGGTGGTGAGGTGGTCGCGGATCGTGTCGGCTTCCGGTGCGCCGAGACCGGTGTGGCGGGCGGCGCGCGCGGCGTGCGCGTGGACCGCCAGGGGGTCGGTGGGGTGCCCGCCGATGAGGTAGCGGTGCGGGGTGGCGGCGAACCGGATGGTGTGGGCGGGCTGGCCGCGGGTGGCGGTGTGGGCGGTGACCGCGACCAGGGTGGGGCGTTCGGTGTCCAGCCAGGCGCGGGCACCGGTCTCGTCGGCCAGGGCGGGAATGGGCGTTGGCGGTGGGGGTATCCGGGGACGTCGATGGGTTTCGTCCGGGTAGCGGACGTCCATGGCGTCCCCCGGGGGGAACGCGGTCACCGTCAGGTGCGTGGCGCCCGCCAGGGTGGTGAGGCTGCGCCCGGTGGTGATCAGGACCGGGCAGCCCGCGACGCCGGGCAGCAGCGGGCGGACCTGCTCGGCGGTGGCGGCGTCGTCCAACACGATCAGGGTGCCGATGCCCGCCAGCCGGGCCCGGTAGGCGGCGATCCGGGGGGACAGGTCGTGCGGGATCCGCCGACCGGGCATCCCGAGCAGGCGCAGGAACCCGTCCAGCACCGCGGCCGGGTCGGGATCGAATCCGCGCAGGTTCACGAACAGCACGCGCGCCACCAGCCCGTCCCGGACCAGTTCGTGCCCGGCGCGCACGGCGAGTCGGGCCTCGATCCGTCGAGCAACCCCGCGCGCCCGACCCGCCGTCGAGACCGCCGCCCGGACCCGGTCGAATATCCACAGTGGACTTCGCGGCGCGCCTCGTCGGTGTCGGGCACGGCGCGTTCAGGTGTGGTGGTCGACCAGTGCGCGGATCTCCTCTGCGAGTACCGCTGCCTCCGGTGATCCCATGTCCTGGTGGAGGGAGGCGGCGGAGGTGAGGTAGGCGACCGCGGTCGCCATGGCGCCCTCGTTCGCGGCCAGGTGTCCGAGGTACCGGAGCGCCTTGGCCTCCTCGAAGCGGCTCCCGCACGCGCGGCAGGCGTCCAGTGCCGCGAGGTGTTCCTGCTTCGCGCGCTCCGGGTCGCCGCGGCGGGCGGCGATCGTGCCGCGCAGGTTGTGCGCCTCCGCCAGGTCGATGGCGAGACCCAGCCGCGCGAAGATCTCGACCGCGCGGTCCAGGTCCGCCGCGGCCTCGTCCAACGCTCCCGCCTCGATCCGCGTCTTCGCCCGACTGCGCCAGGTGATCGCGGTGTTGCGGCGCGCGCCCACCGCCAGGTAGTAGTCCAGCGCGAGCTGGTTGAGCCGCAACGCCTCCGCCAGGTCGCCCGCCCTCCGCCGCAGGACCGCCTGGTTGGCGACCGCGTTGCTCCACCCGTGTCGGTCGCCCACGGTCTCGAACAGCCGCTGGGCGGCCTCGAAGTGCGCTGTCGCCTGCTCGGTCCGCCCCGTCTCGAGCAGCGCGCGGCCCAGGTTGTTGCGGGTCCGCGCCTCGGCGTGGCGGTCGTCGAGGCGGAGGCAGGCGGCCAGGGCGTGGCGGTGGCTGGCGATCCAGGCGTCCCACCGCTTGGTGAGGAAGAAGTAGCCCCGCCAGGTGTACGCGAGTTGCCACCGCCGCGCGTCGAGCCCGGTGCCGTCGAGCGCGCACAGGGCGACCGCGTCCCGCCAGTGCGAGTGCAGCCAGGTCAGGGCCGCGTCGTAGTCCGCGAACCCCACCGCGCCCGTCGCGTCGCCGTCCAGGGGAACGCGGTAGCGGTTCGGGGTGACCAGCCGGTCGGCCCGGTCCGCGGTGTGCAGCACGTGGTCGAACAGCCGCACGCGGGCGGCGGCGGTGCCGTCGGGATCGGCGGTCGCCAACTCGACCGCGTGGAGGCGCGACAGGTCGTGGGCCGCGAACCGGCCGGGGCGCGGCTCGCCGATCAGGTGCGCGCCGACCAGGGCCCGCAGCAGCCGTCCGGCCCGGCTGAGCGGGACGGCGCAGAGCGCCGCGACCGCGGGCACGTCCACCTCGCCCGTGGGGTGCGCCCCGATCAGCCGGAACGCCCGGTTGACCTCGACGGGCACCCGGTCCAGCGACCAGGACAGCACCGGGCGGATCGACGACCGCGCGTCGCCCACCACCTCCAGCACGTCCAACCGGTGCTGTTCGTGCCGCAGCTCCTCCGCCAACCCGGCCAACGGCGCGCCGGGGCGGGACCGCGCGAGCTCCGCGACGATCCGCAGCGCCAGCGGCAGGCCCCCGCAGTACTCGACGAGTTCGGCGACGGCGGGTTCCCGCACCGCCCGCGCGCCCACCGCCGCGCGCAACAACTCCAGCCCGTGCCGCGCGTCCAGCAGGTCCAGTTCCAGGATCTCGGCCTCGTGGCGGACCGCCAGCCCGGACAGCACCGCCCGGCTGGTCACCACCACCGCGCCCGGCCCGGGCAGCAGCGGACGCACCTGGTCCTCGTCCACCGCGTTGTCCAGTACCACCAGCAGCCTGCGCCGGTGCGTGACACTGCGGTACCGGCCCACCCGCTCGTGCCGACTCCGCGGCACCTCACGGTCCGCCACGCCGAGATCGCGCAAGAACCCGCCGAGGACGTCATGGGGGTCCAGCGGCGTGTCCGGCCCGTGCCCCCGGAGGTCGACGTACAACTGCCCGTCCGGGAACTCGTCCAGCCGGGTGGCGGCCCAGCCCACGACGAGCGCGGTCTTGCCCACGCCGCCGGGACCGGTCACCACCGCGGTCCCCGGCCGCCCGTCGCCGAGCCGTGCGTCCAACCAGGCGAACTCCGCGTCGCGACCGACCAACCCCCGCGCGTGGCTCGGCAACTGGTGGGGAACGACCCGCGACGGTTCGCGGGCGGCCGAGTACACCGTGTGGACGTGGACCGACCCGTCGACGCGACCCGCCTGCACCGCCACCGCGGTGGGCGCCGCCACCGTGTTGCGGTCGGTGTCACCCATTCCCGGCGCCCTTGGCGGACAGGATGTGGTGCGCCAGCTTCTCGAAGTCACCCGCGCGTCTCAGGTTCAACCGCTTGGACCCCCGGAAGATCAGGGGGATCGCCTCGTCGTTGCTCTCCTCCTCGTAGAGCTTGAGCACCAGCACCGTCGGGCCGTTGCCCTGCCGCTTCACGTCGCTCGAGATGACCGAGTCGATCTCCCGGTTCGCCCACGCGGAGGCGTTGACGTTCGCGCTCGCGCACACCAGGAAGAACCGACTGGTCCGCAACCCGTTCTCGATGGTCCGGCGCGTCGAGACGGAAGGGGTCAGTTCCACGTCGTCGTACCAGGAGCGGATGCCGAACTCGTTCCACAGCCGCTCCTTGACGTCCAGGACGACGTCCTTGTCCTTGCTGGAGTGGCAGAGGAAGACGTCGTACTCGAAGTGGGACGGCACCCCGCCGACGGTGTCCTTCAGCGCCCGCAGCAGTTCCACGCGTTGCTGCAGCTCGAGTCGGTCGATACCGCTGGCGCCGATCCAGAGCACCAGGATGGGCTCCTGCTCCCGCCGGTAGGTGTGCGGCGACTGGACGAGGAGGTTGGGCACGTCCACCCACAGCAGGGGGCATTGGGCGCCCGACAACCTCGCCGCCGTGGGCGCCATGACGGTGCCCGACACGAGGATGAACAGACCGTGCCGCGGGCGGTCCTTGGACACCTCCCGCGCCACTTGGCCGACGTCGAGCGTGAAGCCCTCCGCGGCCACCTCGACCAACTCGGTGTGGGGGAGCAGGTCGCGCACCGTGGCCTCCCACGCTTCCTGCGCGCCGACGCGCGAGGTGCTGTGCGTGGGGGCGACGCTGAGCGGCCCGAGGCGGCTCGGGCCCAGCAGGTACGGCGCGGCCTGGATCGTGTGCTGGAGCACGCGGTCGGTGATGAACAGCTCGTACTGGCGCGCCGCGTCCTTGCCCGCGTCGGTGCCCGCCAGCTTGTGTTTGATCTCCTCGCTGATGAACGACAGCAGCGCCACGTCCGATATGGCGACGAGGTCGGCCGTCCGGGGGCGTTTCAACGCGGTCGCGAGCTCGCCGACGACCTCACCCGCCCGCTGCACGTGCTTGGGTTTCGCGGTGCCGCCGTAGCCCTTGCCCTCCAGGTTGTAGACACCGACCTCGCCGCGCAGGATCACGAACATCGACTCACCGGGGTCCCCGACGCGGCAGATCACCTCGCCGGGGCCGCGCTCGACGAGGTGGCCGAGCTTCAGCATCTCGGTGAGTTCGTTGGCCCGCAACGACTCGAGGAAGCTCCGGTTCCCCGGGGTCCCGGACTTCAGGATCCCGGTGACCAGTTCGAGGGTCCGGGTGACGTCCTGGTCCCTGGCGTTGATCTGGGAGATCCGCTTCGAGTAGTAGAGCGCCTCCCACCCGTTCTGCTCGGCCAGGCTCTGCCGGAGCGAGGCGTAGTCGTCCTGCTCGGCCTCGGCCCACCGCGACCGCACCCGGTCGAGGGACATCAGGAACAGCAGCTGGGGGTGGGAGTTGCGGTCGACGAGCAGGCGCTCCTCGTGGAACACGACGTCCTCGGTGGACGGCGCCGCCGCGACCTCCTGCCGGAAGCGGTCGGAGACGAGGATCCCGTGCCCCGTGGCCTGGCGGATCAACCAGCCCGCGAAGTTGATCCCGGTGCCCACCGCCTGGACGCGACCGTCCGCGCCGACCAGGGTCGCGACCCGGCCGACGTGGCCGGTGACGCGCAAGGTGAGCCGTTCGTCGCGGGCCCAGCCGGACAGGTCCGCGACGAGCCGCACGGCGTCCGCCTGCCACTCGTCGCCGAAGAACACCACGTGGCCGCCGTCGCCGCCCGAGGACCAGACGATGTGCCGGGCGTCACGGCGGATCGCCGCGGCCACGATGTCGTTGATCGCGGCCACCCGCCGCACCTGCTCCGCCTCGTTCGCGGCCGAGTGGCCGATGATGTCGCAGGACACCACGGCGACGTCCTGGAACTCCGCCGCTGCCACCCGCTCCACGGGCCTCCCTCGGGTGCGCGGTGCCGCCCGCCGCGGCGGCGCGGAACCTGACCTGTGGCACGCCACGAGACGTGCGGGGATCAACGCTATCCGCAACGCGCCGCCCTTGTCCCGAATGACAAGCTTTCGTCCATAGCCGTGTCGTGCCCGGCGGCCAGGGGGATTTCCGCCCCCGTGCGGAGTCGGCCGCTCCGCCTGCCCGGCGTTCGCCGCCGTGCGCGGGAAACCTGGGGCTGAGCTGTGCGCCGGTATGAGTTGCCTGTGGGACGGCCGAGATCCCTCCACCGGGTGAACCGCCGTGCCGACTGTCCCGGTGCAAGCGAAACCCCACCGCGAGGCAGGTTAGGTATGACTGTCAGTTCCATCTCCGGTAGCCAGAGCCTGGCGTACGCGCAGCGGGCCGACAACGGCCAGTCGTCGATGCGCAAGGCCTTCGACGCCGCCGCCAAGGCGTTGGGCATGAGCACCGACGACCTGCGCGGCGCGCTCGGCAGCGGGCAGAGCATGTCCACGCTGGCGCAGAGCAAGGGCGTCAGCACCGACACCCTCACCACCGCCATCAGCGACGCGCTGACCAGCGCGGACAGCACCCTCTCCGCGACCAAGGCCAAGGAGGTCGCGCAGAAGGTCGTCGCCGGGCCGGGGCACGGCGGCGGGCCCGGTGGACCCGGTGGCGCCCGCCCCGCCGGCCCGCCCCCGGGTGGCGGCGGTCACGACCAGAAGGTGGACGACGCCCTCGACTCCGTCGCCGACGCGCTCGGCCTCAGCTCCGAGGAGCTCCAGGACGAACTCCGGTCCGGCACGAGCCTGACCGACGTCGCCGCCGCCAACGGCATGGACGCGGCGACCCTCAAGACCACCATCACCGACGCCCTCAAAGCGGGCGACGACTCGCTATCCGACGACCAGGTCGACGCGCTCGCCGACAAGATCATCGAGGGGCCGCCGAAGCCGGACGACACCACCCCGCGCCAGGCCTTCGACCTGGCGATGAGCGCCCGGACCCAGTCCGCAGGCTCGATCAGCCAAGCCGCCCTCAGCGCCCTCTACCAGCAGTCGCAGCTCGCCACCGCCGGTAGCGCGACCGGTACCTGGGCGTAACGACATCCGACCGGAGGACGCACGACCAGGTGGAATCGGCCGCGCGGCCACGGCCGCCGGGCACATTCGACCCATGCCGTACCGCAGATCCGGGCGCCGCGTCGCCGCCGCCCTGGTGCTCGCCACCGTCCTCGCCCCGTCGGGCACGGCGACCGCCGACGTCCCCGTGCTCGACGGGCCCTACCAGGTCTCGTCGTCGATCGACGGCGAGTGCCTGCACGCCGACCCGTTCACCGCCACCGACCTGGTCACCACCCGCGGCTGCGACCCGCTGCCCACGTTCTGGTACTTCCTGCGCGACGGGGCGGACGACCTCTACCTGATCAGCCCCCTCGCGGGCATCGACCAGTGCCTGACCCGCGTCGCCGACCACGAGGTCGACCTCGAACCGTGCGCGGCCACCGCCGCCGCGTACTGGCGGATCGCGGAGGACGGCGCCGCCGTGGTCATCGCCGACTACCAGGGCCGCGACGTCCTCGTCTCCACCGAGGGCGACGACGGCAGCGGTCTGGCCGCGGACCGGGTCACCACCAGCCGCCACGGCCACGCCGAGGAGCGCTGGTACCTGAGCATGTCCGTCGGCTCCGACCTGCCCGCCCCGTGAGCCCGCCCGCCCCTAGGATCGGCGGCGAACCGAGCCCAGGGGGAGCCATGACCACCGTCCAGCCCGGCACCTACGCCATCGACCCGGCCCGCTCCACGGTCCGGTTCGACACCCGCCACGTCTTCGGCCTCTTACCAGTCACCGGCGGCTTCCCGATCGCCGCCGGCACGATCACCGTCGCCGCCGAGCCCGGGGCGTCCACCGCCACCGCGCGGATCACCGCCGCGGGCTTCACCACCGGCAACCCGACCCGCGACGCCAAGGTCCGGTCGTCGACCTACCTCGACGCGCCCCGCCACCCCGAGATCGTCTTCACCGGCACCGCGTTCGAGCAGACCGCTACTGGCGGCACCCTGCGCGGCGACCTGACCGTCAAGGAGGTCACCAAACCCGTCACCCTCGCAGTCGAGTCCGTCGCGGTGGACGGCGCTGACCTCACCACCCGCGCGACCACCACCATCGACCGCTACGACTTCGGGATCACCGCGGCCCCCGGCATGACCGGCCGAATCCTGCGGCTGACCCTGGACGTCTTCGCCACCCGGTGAAACCCCGACCTCCGGCGCGCTCGGACCAGCACACTGGCGATCATGGGAACAGCACAGGACATCGTCGCTGGGCTCCAGCGGTCGTGGAACGACGGTGACGCCGACGGCTGGGCCGCCGCCTTCGCCGAGGAGGCCGAGTTCGTCGACGTGCTCGGCCGGGTGCAGCGCGGCCGCGCGGTCATCGCCGACGAGCACCGCAAGGTCTTCACCAGCATCTACCGGGGCAGCCAGGTCGACCTCCGCCTGCACTGGGCCCGGCCCCTCGCCGAGGGACTCCACCTGGTCCGCACCTCGTCGACCCTGCGCGTCCCCGATGGCCCGCGCGCGGGCGAAACCCGTTCCGTGCAGACGATGCTGCTGCGCGACGGCGAGATCCTGGCTTTCCACAACACCATAAGCACCACCATGGCCGCGTTTGCCGACCACGACGAGACTCTCGACGCCCAGGACCCGCTCGGCTGGCAGGACTAGCTGTCCCCGCGCAGCCACGACTCCAACGTCAGCAACCCCGGGTACCGGCCACGCAGGGCCGGGATGTCCGCCTCGAAGCCGAACGCGCCGATCCAGTCGAACATGTTGGCCGCTTCCGCGCCCTGGGCCCGGAGTTCCTCGGTCGGCTGCCGCTCGAACCGGGTCGGCACGCCGTCGGCGGCGGTGAAGGCCGCCGCGATCTCGCGAACCGTCAACTCGTCGCCCGCGATCTCGATTGACCGGCCCAGGAAGTCGCGATCTGTGAACGCGTCGGCCGCGATCCGGCCGATGTCGGCCAAGGCGATCATCTGTAGGCGGGTACCAGCGTCCAGAGCCACCGCGCCGACCCGGGATCCGTTGTGCGCTGAGGGAAGCATGTAGCGCCAGTTCTCCATGAAGAACACCGGGCGCAGCACCGTCGACGGCACCCCCGCCGCGCCGACGTACGCCTCGATCTCCGCCTTGGTCTCGAAGTGCGACACCCCCGACCGGCGCTCGGCGCCCCCGACCGAGCTGTAGACCAGGTGCGCCACCCCCGCCGCCTCGGCCGCGTCGGTGACGTTCTTCCCCTGCCGCACCTCGACATCCGGCCGCGGGTCGAACATGTCCGACGGCTGCACGCTGAACACCCCGTGCGCGCCGCTCGCGGCCTCGACCAACGACTCCCGGTCGTCGAGGTCGCCGACGACCAACTCCGCACCCAGCGCCCGCAACACCTCCGCCCCGCGCCCCCGCGGATCGCGCACGAGCGCCCGCACACCCCACTCGGCCGCCAGCAGCGCGCGGGCCACCGCACCGCCCTGCCCGCCGGTCGCGCCCGTCACCAGCACACTTCCGTTGTCCGCCACCGCGAAACCCCTCCCGATTCAGCCGACGCGGCGCGGTGCCGGGAGCTGCCCCGCCACGATCGCCGCGAGCGCGAGCCCGAAACCCAGCAATTGCACGGCCCCCAGCGTCTGGCCGAGCACGACGGCCCCCAGCACCGCCGCGACCAGGGGCGACAGCAGCACCAGCACCGCGACGGACGTCGTGGGCAGCGCCGTGATGCCGCGGAACCACAGCACGTACGCGATCAACCCGCCGAAGATCCCCAACCACAGGTACCCCGCCGCGGCGGGCAGGTCGATCGACGGCGGCGCCCCCTCGACCAGGAACGTCACCGGCAGCAGCACCAGCCCGCCGGTGGTGAGCTGCCACCCCGCGAACGCCATCGGCCCGACCCCCGAGGGTCGCCCCCAGCGCTTCGTCAGCGTCAACCCGAGGCCCATCGTCGCCGCGCACGCCAGACCCGCCACGACCCCCACCGGGTCGAGCGCCGCGTTCGGGCCGATCACCACCAGCCCGACCCCGAGCACCCCGACGACACCCCAGAGCAGCCGCCACACCGACAACCGCTCACCCAGCACCGCCACCGCCAGCACCGCGACGATCAACGGCTGGGCGGCGGCCAGCGTCGCCGCGACCCCACCCGGCAGCCGCTCGGCGGCGATGAACAGCAGCGGGAAGAACAGCCCGATGTTCAACACGCCCAGCACGGCGGCCTTGCCCCACCACGCGCCGGTCGGCAGCGCGCGGGTCAGCGCCAGCGCGATCAGCCCGGCGGGCAGCGCGCGCAGGAGCCCGGCGAACAGCGGGTGGCCGGGCGGCAGCAGTTCGGTGGTGACTACGTAGGTCGAGCCCCAGGCCAGGGTCGGGAGCGCGGTCAGCAGCGTGCGGGGCAGCGCGCTCCCCGCCGTGGCCGTCCCGGTCGCCGTTGAAGTCGTCACGTGGACCATCACACCGCCGGGCGATCCATGAGTCCAACACATGTTTGTCACGGCATCAATCGCGATCCAAGATGGATCCGTGGAACTCCAGCAGCTGCGCTACGTCGTGGCGGTCGCCGAGACGAACAGCTTCACCCGCGCCGCCGAGCGGTGCCTGGTCGTGCAGTCCGCGCTCAGCCACCAGATCGCCCGCCTGGAACGCGAACTGGGCGCGAAGCTCTTCGAGCGCACCAGCCGCCGCGTCCGCCTGACGCAGGCCGGGGCGGCGTTCCTGCCCGCCGCCCGCCAGTGCCTGGACGCGGCCGAGCGGGCGGCGGCCGAGGTCGCCGCCGCCGTGGGGGAGGTGCGCGGCAGGCTGGCGGTCGGTCTCATCCCCACCGTCGCCGCCGTCGACCTGCCCGCCGCCCTGCGCGACTTCCGCGAGCGCTACCCCCACGTCCGGGTGAGCCTGGGGGTGGGCGCGAGTGACGACCTGGTCGAGCAGGTCCGCGTGGGCGCGATCGACGTGGCGTTCCTCGGGCTGCCGACCACCGCCCACCCGCAGGGCGTCGCCGCCCACATCCTGGCCCGCGACCGCCTGGTGGCGGTGGTCGCCCCGGCGCACCCCTTGGCGGGCGAACCGTCGGTCACCCTCGCCCGGCTCGCGGAGGAGGTCTTCGTCGACCTCCCCGCAGGCACCGCCGGTCGAGCCCAAACCGACCAGGCCTTCGCCGCCGCGGGCCTCACCCGGGACGTGGCCTTCGAGGTGACCAACGCCGACCTCATGGCCCGCCTCGTCCAGCAGAACCTGGGCGTCTCGATGTTCGCGTCGAACTACGTCCCCCGCTTGACCGACGTCACCACGATCCCCGTCCCCGACGCCCCCGGACGGGTCGAGTACCTGGTCTGGAACCGCGCGGGCCGCAGCCCCGCCGCCTCCGCGTTCCTCGACATCCTCGCGATCCCGGTCGACCGACCCGAGTGATCGGTCCGGCCACCCCGCGGCATCGCGAGTCAAAGATTCTTGACATACTGTCGAACATTGCTTACCTTGGTGATGTCAAACTTGCTTTACATCGGGAGCGCGCATGTCGTACCAGGAGAAGCAGACCTGGGCATATCTGGTGATCAGCGCCGTCGCCTTCCTCGGCTACCTGGCCGTGATCATCGCCAAGGCGGGCGCGGGCCCCTGGTCGGACGTCGACTACGTCGCCCCCATGCTCTGGGCGATCGGCGCCTCGATCGTCGCCGCCATCGTCGTCGGCATCGGGCTCGGCATTGCCAAGCCGGGCGAACGTCACCGCGCGGACGTGCGGGACCGCGAGATCGACCGGCACGGGGAGTACCTCGCGGGCATCGTGCTCGGCGTCGGCATGGTCCTGCCCTTGGCGCTGACCATGGCCGAGGCGCGGCACTTCTGGATCGCCAACGCGATCTACGCGGTCTTCGTGCTGTCCGCCGCGGTCGGGGCGACGGCGAAGGTCATCGCCTACCGGCGGGGGTTCTAGTGGGGAAGCCGACCAGGATCACCAACTCGATCCGGGCGCTGCGCTTCGCCACCGGCGAGATGACGCAGGCGGACCTGGCCGCCCGGGTCGACGTCACCCGGCAGACGGTCATCGCCATCGAGCAGGGGCGCTACTCGCCCTCGCTGGAGGTCGCGTTCCGCATCGCGCGCGTCTTCGGCGTTCCCATCGACGATGTCTTCCAGTACCCGGACGAGGAGTAGGTCATGAGAGCGATCGTGCAGGAACGCTATGGAGCGCCCCAAGAAGTGTTCCACCTCAAGGAAATCCCCAAGCCTGAGCCGGGCCCGGGAGAAGTGCTGCTCCGCGTGGCGGCCTCGCCGGTCGTCGGCTCCGACTGGCACCTGATCCGCGGATTGCCCTACCTGGCAAGGCCGACAACCGGCCTGCGCCGCCCGCACCCGGTCCCGGGACTGGAGGTCGCGGGCACGGTGGAAGCCGTCGGCGCGGACGTTCGGACCCTCGTCGTCGGAGACGAGGTCTTCGGCTGGTGCAAGGGCGCCTTCGCCGAGTACGCCACCGTCCCCGAAGGCAACCTGGCGAGCAAACCCAAGAACCTGTCCCTGATGCACGCCGCCGCCGTTCCGATCTCGGGATTCGCTGCCCTGCAAGCGGTCCGCGACGCCGGGAAAGTCTCATCAGGACAGAGAGTGCTCATCACCGGCGCCTCCGGCTGCGTCGGCACCTACGCGGTGCAGATCGCCAAGCACCTCGGCGCCCACGTGACCGCGACCTGCAGCGCCGAAAAGGCCGACCTCGTACGGGAACTGGGCGCGGACGACGTCGTGGACTACCGGTCCACACCACTCGACGACCTCGGTCCCTTCGACGTCTTCATCGACGTGTACGGAAACCCGCCCCTGCGCACCTGCAAGCGCGTGCTCCACCGGGGCGGCACCCTGGTCCTCGTCGGCGGCACGGGCGGGCGCTGGTTCATGGGCACCGACCGCTGGCTGCGTGGCCTGCTTGCCGCGCCGTTCCTCGGGATCCGCGTCCGCCCCCTGGTGCACAAGGACCGCTTGGCCGACCTCGAAGTCCTCCGCGAGCTGGTCGAGACCGAGGCCGTGCGACCCGTCGTGGCGCGGACGTTCCCATTACCAGAAGCCGCGAACGCCATCGAGACCGCCGCGAGCGGCACACTCACCGGCCAAGCGCTCCTGGTCATGGAGTCCTGACCGCGCCGGTGTGGCATTGTGGACTCCGGAGCCGACTTCTGGAGGAGAGTGGATGTCCGACGTGCTCATCCGGGTGGTGAACGGGGTGGGGCGGATCACGCTGAACCGGCCCCGCGCCATCAACGCCCTCACCCACCCCATGGTCGTCGCCATCCGCGCGGCCCTCGACGAGTGGGAACACGATGACCGGGTCCGGCTCGTCCTCGTCGACGGCGCCGGTGAACGCGGCCTCTGCGCGGGCGGCGACATCCGCGCCATCCACGCCGACGCCGTGGCGGGCGGCGGCGAGTCGACCGCGTTCTGGGCCGACGAGTACCGGATGAACGCGCGGATCGGCGGTTTCCCCAAGCCGTACGTCGCGCTCATGGACGGCATCGTCATGGGCGGCGGGGTCGGCGTCTCGGCGCACGGCTCGGTCCGCGTGGTCACCGAACGGACCCGGCTGGCCATGCCGGAGGTCGGCATCGGCCTCGCGCCCGACGTCGGCGGCACGTACCTGCTCTCCCGCGCGCCCGGCGAACTCGGCACGTACGCGGCCGTCACCGGCACCTCGATGTCCGGCGCCGACGCCGTCCACTGTGGACTCGCCGACTGGTTCGCGCCCAGCGACCGGCTGCCCGAGCTGATCGCGGAGATCGAGGCCGCGGGCGAGGACGTCGTCGCCCGCTTCGCCGTCGAGCCCCCGCCGTCCGGACTGGCCAAGGAAGCCGAGTGGATCGACCCGGCTTTCACCGCGGACACCGTCGAGGAGATCCTCGTCGGGCTCGCCGCGAGCGGGCAGCACGACGTCATCGCCGAGATCGGCACCCGCTCGCCGACCGCGGTCAAGGTCGCGCTCGAAGCGACCCGCCGCGCCAAGCGGTTGCCGGACCTGGAATCCGTGCTGGAGCAGGACTACCGGGTGTCCACCGCGTGCCTGCGCGGCCACGACCTCGTCGAGGGCATCCGCGCCCAGGTGGTGGACAAGGACCGGAAACCGCGCTGGTCGCCCGCCACCCTAACCGACGTGACCGACGAGGCGGTCGCCGCGCACTTCGACGAACCCGAGGTGCCGTTCACCCTGCGCTAGGTGTACCGGGCCACTACGTTGGTGACGGTGTGTCGGCTTGATCATGGGTGAGGCCTCCGGGTGTGGTGGTGATCGCGACGTCAGTCACCGCGACCGGAGGCCTCGATGGGATACGCCAACGCCCGCTTGACTGTGCGCGGACGCTGGTTTCCCGGGTCGCCGCGGGCAGGTCGGTCGCTCACGGGGCCAAGGAACTCGGTGTGTCACGGCGGTGCGCGCACCGCTGGGCCCGCCGGTTCCGTGATGAAGGCGCCGCCGGCCTGGTCGATCGGTCCAGCCAACCGCATCACATGCCGTCGCGGACGTTGGCTGGGACAGAGCGGCAGGTCGTGACAGCACGCGGCGAGCCGCGGTGCGGACCGGCTCGGATCAGTGCCCGTACCGGTGTGCCCGCTCGCACCGTGTCGCGGGTGCCGGCCCGGTATGGCGTGCCGGGGCCGGCCGAGTGTGATCCGCTGACCGGGCACCGCGTCCGCGCCACCCGCCACACCACCCGCCGCTGCGAACACCCGCACCCCGGCGACCTGATCCACCTCGACGTCAAGAAGATCGGCAAGATCCCGCCCGGGGGGCGGCCGGCGCGCCCACGGCCGCGGGCCGCGTCCCGCCGAGGCTTGGGCTATGACTACGTCCACGCCGCCATCGACGACCACTCCGGGCCCGCCTACGCCGAAGTCCTTTACCGACGAGCGCGGCACCACCTGCGCGGGGTTCCTGCTGCGCGCTGCGGCCTGGTTCGCCGAGCAGGGCATCCCCGGTGTTCACCGGGTCTTGACCGCCAACGCCACGAACTACCTGATCTCCCGTGACTTCGCCGCGGCCCTCGCCACGATCGGCGCCCGCCACAAGACCATCAAGCCGCACTGCCCCCTGGCAGAACGGCAACGTCGAGCGCCTGAACCGCACCCCGTACACCGGGTGGGCCCACCGCGAGATCTTCCTGGACAACGACGCCCGCGCCACCGCGCCGGCGCCCCGGCTCGATCACCACAACACTGAACACGGTCACCACACACTCAACCGGGCACCCACCCATCAGCCGCGTTCAATCACCAACCTCATGACCAAGTACAGCTAGGGCCGTCCACTTTGTCACCCACATGGTTAAGGTGCGACCGGCCCAGCGCCGATCGCGACGGCCGCGACCGGCCCCGGCCCTAGGGTTGGTGCCATGCACACCCGTGTCCACCGGGCCGCGCCCGCGGCGGCGCTGCTGCTCGCCCTGGTCGCCTGCTCGAGCCCGTCGACCACCGCGAACGCGCCGACGATCGGCGCGCCCACGGCCGCGGAGGACGAGCAGATCGGCTGCCTCACCACCGGGGGCGCCACGACCGTGCCCCCGACCCCGCAGTCCTTCCGCGCGACCCCGGGCTGGAAGCGGGCCGCCGAGGCCCCGGCCGCGGACCCCGGCAGCCCGGCGGTGTGGGCCGAGATCGAGCACGAGCTGGCCACGTACCAGAAGTCGGACTACCAGCACACCACCACGCTCGACCGCGCCGCGGGCAACTACGTCGTGGACTGCTCGGGCTGGGGCAACGTGCTCCTGCGCATCGCCGCCTGCGACGCGTACGGCGACCTGGTCCGCGCGGCCAACGCGACCCGCTCGACGTCCTTCGCCACGTCGTGCGACCTGCCGACCGGCGCGGTCGAACACGGCCCCTACGCCGTCGACTGGGCGCAGATGCTGGGCAAGCTCCAACCCGGCGAGAGCAACGGCCACTGGACCCGGGTGGCGAAGGTGGCCGACGTGGTGCCGGGCGACGTCGTCACCTACGCCCTGGGCCCGGGCGCCTCGGACACCGGCCACGTCATGTTCGCGGCAGGCACCCCCACCCAGGACGCCACCAACCCCGCCGAGTGGCAGGTCCCCATCGCCGACTCCACCGAAAGCCGCCACGGTCCCGCCGACAGCCGGAACAACAACCCGAAGAACGTCGACGGCCACGGCATAGGCACCGCGGCGATCTCCCTGATCGTCGACCAGACCGGCGCCCCCACCAACCAGTTCCGCTGGTACCCGGGCGCCCCCAAGATCGACCAGGTCCCCGCCGCCGTGACCCTGGGCCACTTCACCGGCTGACCCACCACACACCGGCCCCGATGGGGAACACCGCTTCCTGGTTGGGACCGGGCGCATCGACTCGCGCCCGGTCCCAACCAGGAACACCCCTCTCATCAGTGCCACGTGTCCCGCAGCCCGCTCGAGCAAGAGCCCGCCGGCTTCGACGGTGAGCCCCCGCACCCGGCCCTTCGGTCACGCCATCTTGGCCCGCGCGGAGAACTCTCCGATCTCATACGGGTGCACCGGTCTCGTCGGGCAGTGATTTTCCGGTTTCAGCCGACAATTGCCTCGCGCCCGAACTCCGATCAGACGCGCCATGTCCATCCGGTCACTCGACGAAGCATCGCCCGATCTCGACCGACCGCGCCGACCCGGCCTGAACCCGGCCGCGCGCCGACCATCCTGACAAGCCCAACCCAGCCGAGAAATCCGCCGCCACCAGGGGCCACTCGCCCCGTGTCCGCGCTCCTCAGCGCCCGCGAGGGGTCCCCCGCAAATAGGGGAATCTTGACCTCAACTGGTCGATGCGCCGGCATGGGATGATCTTCGTGGGTGGGTGATCGGAGATCATGTCGTGGTGTGTCGGGTGATATTGAGTGCCGAGGAGCGGGAGACGATCTTGCGGGAGTTGCGGGCGAGGCGGTCGTTCCGGTTTATCGGCAGGGTGTTGGGTCGGCATCATTCGGTGGTCGCTCGTGAGGTCGCCCGTAATGGCGGGAGATTGGCCTATCGAGCGTTGAAGTCGTGCACGCGTGCCGCGGTCATGCGGAAACGACCGAAACCGCGAAAGTTGGAACAATCGGGCCGACTACGCGATTATGTGATGGCGGGCTTGGATCGCCGATGGTCGCCGCAGCAGATCGCGACCAGAATACGCCTGGAGTTTCCGACCGAGCCGGAGATGCGCGGGTCCCACGAGACGATCTGCCAGACCCTGTTCGTCCAGGGGAAAGGCGAGTTGCGGGCCATGATGTACAAGGCCCTGCGGTCGGGCCGGGCGAAGCGGGTGTCCCCCTCGGCGAAGCGGCCCAGACACGACCTGATCGTGGGCATGGTCAACATCAGCGAACGCCCGAAGGAAGCCGACGACCGTGCTGTTCCGGGGTTCTGGGAAGGCGACCGCATCCTCGGGTCCGCGTGCAAGTCGCAGATCCTGACCCTGGTGGAGCGGCAGACGCGGTTCGTGATGCTGATCCGGGTCCCGCACGACCGGTCCGCCGACCGGGTCGCGATGCTGCTGGCGAACAAGATGAAGACCTTGCCCGAGTTCCTCCGGAAATCGGTCACGTGGGACCAGGGCAGCGAGATGGCCGACCACGCCACGTTCACCACGGCCACCGGGATGCCGGTCTATTTCCGCGACCCGCACTCGCCCTGGCAACGCAGGACGAACGAGAACACCCACCGGCTTCTCCGACAGTATTTCCCAAGGGAACCGACCTCTCGGTCCACTCCCAAGCCCACCTCGACGACGTCGCCCGCGAACTCAACGACCGCCCCCGACAGACCCTGAACTGGTACAAACCCGTCGAGAAGCTCAACGAACTGCTGATCAAACACGGTGGCGCGATGACCCCTTGAGGTCAAGAACCCCTATATTTAATTCTACGCGCTGGGGCGGGCGGTAGGAATGGGTCGGGGTTGGCCTGTGGACAACTCCGGGCGAAGCGCGAAGCCACGCGGGTCAGCGGCCTGGGATGTCCAGCACCACGGCCGTGAGGTTGTCCGGGGCGCCGAAGTCGTAGACGGTGTCGCGGATGGCGGTCACCAGGTCGACGGGGTCCGGGATCCGGCTCAGGTCGGCGATCTCGTCCGGGGTGAGCACCGAGCTGACGCCGTCCGAACACAGGAGGAAACGGGTACTCGCGCCCGCCAGCTCCAGATCCAGGACGTGGGGGAGGGGACCCGGGTCCGGCGGGTCGCCCATCGCCTGGGTGAGGCCGCCGCAGGGGCCGGTTATCGCGTCGTCGACGGTCAGCTGTGCCAGGCCGTCGTCGGCCACCTGGTAGACGCGGCTGTCGCCGATGTTGAAGCACAGCACCGAACCCGGCGTGATCACCACACCCGCGATGGTGGTGCCCATCCCGGTGGTCTCGACCACCCGGTTGCCCAGCTCGTTCAGCTCCGCGCTGATCCCGGTCAGCCCCACGGCGGTCTCCTTGGCCCCGGTCCAGTCCAGGTACCGGTCGGCCGCGGTCACCAACGCCGTCGCGCTCGCCACCTCGCCCGCCGCGTGGCCGCCCATCCCGTCGGCGACCGCGCACAGCAGCGGCGACCGGCCGTCCGCGCGCAGGTCCACCACCAGCGGCTCCGCGGATTGGCTGAACCACCCGAACACCGAGACGGCGTCCTCGTTCCCGTCCCGCACCCGACCGCGCGCGGTCATCGCGACCGCGCGCACCACGTCCAGCACCGCACCACCCCCGACCACTCGACGAAAGTCGTCAACCAGCGGAAACCGCCGCGTCGAACCCGAACGCACCGAATGCCCGACCGCCCGGCAAGGCGCGGCCGCGCACCAGCGAGGAGCTCGCGGTGCCGCAAGCATACGGCCCGCGCCACCCCGGTCACCCGCCCTCCGACTCGCCGCGCGGGCATTTCGTTCCACCGCCCCGGCGATAGCCGAAACGCCCGGCCCGAGCAGCCCAAACCGGCGGTCCGAACGCGCCATCACATTCCTGTTCTCGTCCCAAAAGGACCAGACCCGCTTCGGCTCGGGATCCGGAATCCCCGGCGGGGCGGTCCGGTGCCGCCGACCCCAGGGTCTCGAACGGCCGTGTTGTCGGTGCCGGAGTCCGGTGACGCGCGTTCGGCTCCATTTCGCGCGTCGCGAATTGTGCGCGCGGCCAATTCGACAACCTCGTTTCGCGGCGGTCCGCGAAACAGTACCTCGCCGGGTCGCGCGCACTGTCCCCTTCGGACTTCCGGAGTCGGGTCGTCCCCGCCGGACAGGCCGAAGTCCGCACCGGCCGGTCATCCCGTCATCGACCCGGCGCCCGGTGATCAACTGCCGTTAATCTGCGCGTCACCACGAACCGCCCCGGCGCCACCGAATACCGGTCGGTAGCACCCGTTCGGCGAACAATTCACGTGGTGGCGTTCGCCGCGCGGAGGAGACCAACCGGGGTTACTCGCGAGTGCTACCCGCGAGTGAACATCACGCGGAAGTGACTGACTTATAACACTTTCGGTGAGAACTTCATCACAAGGGAAGTGCTACCGATTGGTAGTTCTCCACAGTATCCCAGTGACCGTCATTGCATTGCGCCAAGGCGTGGGGGGCGCTCGACTGGTCGGGCTCGGCTCGCACCGCCCGGACACCACCGTCGGCAGTGCGGAGATCGCCGCCCGGTTCGGCCGGACGGGCGACTGGATCAGAGAGCGGACCGGGATCGTGTCCCGCCGGTTCGCGGCGGGCAACGAGGCCATGGAGGCCATGGCCGTCGCCGCGGGCACCAAGGCACTGGCGCGGGCGGGCTACGGGCCGGGCGAGATCGACCTGGTGATCGTGGCGACGTGCAGCGTGCGCAGCCCGGTCCCGGTGCGGGCCGCCACCGTGGCCAAGGCGCTGGGCGCGCCCGGCGCCGCCGCCTTCGACGTCAACGCCGCGTGCGCGGGCTTCTGCTACGCCATGGCCGTGGCCTCCGACCTGGTGCGCGCGGGGTCCGCCCGGCGGGTCCTGGTCATCGGCACCGAGAAGATGTCCGAGTGGGTCGACCCGACCGACCTGGGCACCTCCATCATCTTCGCCGACGGCGCGGGCGCCGCCGTGGTCGAGGCCGCCGACGAGCCCGGCATCGGCCCGATCGTCTGGGGCAGCGACGGCGCGGCCGAGTCCGCCGACCTCATCGAGATCCCGGTCGGCGGCCAGATGCGCATGCAGGGCCAGTCCGTCTTCCGCTGGGCGACCACCGAGATCCACCCCATCGCCCTGCTCGCCTGCGAACGCGCGGGCATCCGCCCCGGCGACCTCGCCGCGATCGTCCCCCACCAGGCCAACCTCCGCATCATCGAGGCGCTGGCCCGCAAGATCGACGCCCCCGACGCCGTGATCGCCAGGGACGTGGTCGAGTCGGGCAACACCTCGGCCGCCTCCATCCCGATGGCCCTGGACCGCCTGGTCGTCGACCGCCTGGTGGACCCGGGCGGCCTCGCCCTCCTCATCGGCTTCGGCGCGGGCCTGACCTACGCCGCCCAGGTGGTCCGCATGCCCACCAAGGTCCCGGCACCGGTCACCGCCTGACCGGCCCGCCGGGCACGAGCCCCGTACCCGCGCGGGGACTCGACGAGGCTGAGGTCCCGCCTCGGCAACCCACACCGGCAAGCCTGCCCCACTCACCTGGGTTTCCGGCCCGGGACTTCCGCGCCCGCCCCTGTGGCACCGCCGTGCCTGCGACGGAACCTCGCGCCGGGAAACCGGCCCCACTTGCCCGCGAACCCGGGGCGCCGCCGTGCGCGCGACGGAACCTCGCGCCGGAGAACGGCCCCACTCGCCCGGGAATCCGGCACGGGACTCTCGCGCTCGACCCCGGGGCACCGCCGTGCCCGCGACCGAATCTTGCGCCGGGAAACCGGCCCCACTCGCCCGCGAACCCGGCACGGACCCTCGCGTCCGGCCCCAAGGCATTGCCGTGGGCGCGACGGAACCTCGCGCCGGGAAACCGGCCCCACTTGCCCGGGAATCCGGCAGGGGACCTCGCGCTCGACCCTGTGGTATCGCCGTGGGCGCGATGGAACCTCGTGCTGGGAAACCGCCCCACTCGCCCGGGAATCCGGCACGGGACTCTCGCGCTCGACCCCGGGGCACCGCCGTGCCCGCGACCGAATCTTGCGCCGGAGAACCGGCCCCACTCGCCCGCGAACCCGGCACGGGCCCCTCGTGCCCGGCCCCAAGGCATTGCCGTGGGCGCGACGGAACCTCGCGCCGGAGAACGGCCCCACTCGCCTCGCCTGGGTATCCGGCACGGGACTCTCGCGCCCGACCCCAAGGCATTGCCGTGGGCGCAACCGAATCTCGTGCTGGAGGACCGGCCCCACTCGCCCGGGAATCCGGCACGGGACTCTCGCGCCCGACCTCGAGGCGCTGCCGTGGTCGCGACGGAACCTCGTGCTGGAGGACCGGCCCCACTCGTCTCGCCTGGGTATCCGGCACCGGACTCTCGCGCACGACCTTGTGGCATTGCCGTGCGCGCGAACCTCGCCGGGAAACCGACCCCACTCGCCCGAGAATCCGGCACGGGACCCTCGCGCCCGACCTCGCGGAACTGCCGTGGGCGCGACGGAACCCCGGTCGAATCGCGAGGTGATCGGCCCGTCGCCTCGGGCACGTCACCTCCGCCCGGCACCGGACGCGCGCGCCGGTGGCCAATTCCCTCGGCACTTCCTCCCACCGCACCCGGCAATACCCGCCCCGCCCGGCCCGCCCCGGCCGCTCAGGCCGACAGCGGCCCGCCGCTCACCCCCGACCAATCACATCGCGGTACCAGAAATACGAGTCCTTCGGTGTCCGCCGCTGGGTCTCGTAATCCACGTGAATGAGCCCGAACCGTTCCCGGTAACCCGCCGCCCATTCGAAGTTGTCCGTCGCCGACCACGCGAAGTACCCGCGCACATCCGCCCCGTCGGACACCGCCCGCGCCAGCGCCGCGAGGTGCGATTCGTGGTAGTCGATCCGAGCCTGATCGGCCACGCGGCCCGCCACCGGATCGCCGTCGTGGTAGGAACACCCGCTCTCGGTCACGTAGATCGGCGGCAGGTCGTCGCCGTAGCGGGCCGTGAACAGCGCGATCGTCTCCCGCAGCCCGTCCGGGACCACCGGCCACCCGAAGTCCGTCGTCGGGTACCCCGACAGCGGCTTCGGCGCGAACGGCAACCCCGGCGGCAGCGGCGCGCTCGCCACCGCCGACTCCTCGTCCGGCGCCGCCGCGCCGATCAGGGTCGGCTGGTAGTAGTTCAGCCCGAAGAAGTCCAGCGGCTCGGAGATCACCTTCAGGTCCTCGGCCACCGGTCCCGGCATCGCCGCCGCCAACTCCGGCGCCGGGTAGCGGCCGCGCAGCAACGGGTCGGCGAACAGCCAGTTCACCAGCGTGTCGTACGCCTCCGCCGCCGTCCGGTCCGCCTCCGACTCCGACGCCGCCCACACCGGCCCGTGGTTGCTCGCGATCCCGATGTTCGAGCACCCCGCCGCCCGCAGCGCCCGCGCCGCCAACCCGTGCCCGAGCAGCAGGTGGTGCGCGACGGGCAGCGCGTCGAAGCCCAGCGCCCGCCCCGGCGCGTGCACGTCCAGGGCGTAGCCGAACAGGGTGACCACGACCGGCTCGTTGATCGTCATCCACATCCGCACCCGGTCGCCCAGCTTCGCCCCGACCACCTCGGCGTACTCGGCGAACCGCGCGGCGGTGTCCCGGTTCACCCAGCCACCCGCGTCCTCCAGCTCCTGCGGGGTGTCCCAGTGGAACAGCGTGGCGGCAGGGGCGATCCCCGCCTCGCACAGCTCGTCGACGAGGCGGTCGTAGAAGCCCAGGCCCTCCGCGTTGACCCGGCCGCCCGGCAGCACGCGCGGCCACGACACCGAGAACCGGTAGGCGCCTACGCCCAGGTCGCGCAGCAGGGCGACGTCCTCCCGGTACCGGTGGTAGTGGTCGGCCGCCACCGCCCCGGTGTCCTCGTCGCGCACCCGACCGGGGCGCGCGCAGAAGGTGTCCCAGACCGACGGCGCGCGTCCACCCTCCGCGACCGCGCCCTCCACCTGGTACGCGGCCGAGGCCGTACCCCACAGGAAATCGTCGGGTAACCCGGGAAACGGCATGGGATCCTCCTCAGTGGACGGTCCGGACGCGGAACACGAGGGCCGCCCCCGCCACCCCGACCGCCGCGGCGACCAGGTACAGCACGGGGTACCCGCCCAGGTGCGCCACCACCGGCGCGGCCAGCGCCGGGGCGAGCACCTGCGGCAGCGTGTTCGCGATGTTGACCACCCCGAGATCCTTGCCCCGCGCACCCGCCGCGGGCAACACCTGGGTCACGAGCGCGAAGTCCACCGAGGTGTAGGCGCCGTAGCCGACACCGAGCACGGCCGCGGCCACCACCG
This sequence comes from Actinokineospora auranticolor, assembly GCF_041897805.1. GTDB lineage: Bacteria > Actinomycetota > Actinomycetes > Mycobacteriales > Pseudonocardiaceae > Actinokineospora > Actinokineospora auranticolor. The sequence continues at coordinate 5,375,753 of NZ_CP154825.1, read as the reverse complement.
CGCCCGTCCAGGTCGGCCACACCGCCAGCAGCACCGCCGCCGCCGACATCACCACCCCGGCCACGCACACGAACACCCGGCGCTTGCCCACCCGGTCCGACCAGACCCCGCCGACCAGCACCGTCGCCAGCAGCGCGACGGCGTACACCGCGGTCAACGTGAACACGCCACCCGCCGGGTCGCCGACCCGTACCTCGTCCTGGAGGTAGTAGAAGAGGTAGAGCAGCGCGACGGCGTTGCCCAGGTTGATCAGGAACCTGGGCACCCAGGCCCAGACGAAGTCCCGGTGCCGCAGGAGGCCGAACGGCTTCCGCGCCGGTTCCCGTACCGGCACCCGCCGCCGCTCGCGGGCCAACGCGAACGGCAACGACCCCACGACGACGACCACCGCGCACGCCACATAGCCACTGGAGACGGAGCCACCCGCCAGTGCCAACCCTGTCCCGGACATCACGCCAACGGTCTGGGCGAAACCGAACCAGCCACCCACCGCGCCACGACGGTGTTCGGGGACCTGGTCCGGGACCGCCGCGCTCAGCCCCGCGAAGCAGGAATTGAGCGCGATCTGCGCGACCGACCACAAGGCTACCACACCGAGCACCGTGTCCACTGTGGCCAGAGCGGCCAGCGCGCCGCCGCCGGCCACCGCGCCGCCCAGTACCCAAGGTCCGCGCCGCCCGCTTCGGTCCGACAAGGCACCCCAGATCGGATTGGCGACCATGGACCACGCCGCCCCCACCCCGGTCACCAGCGCCAGCGCGCTTTCCTTGCCGTCGGGCGAGATCCCCTCGACCTGCCGCGCCAGCAGCACCTGCAGCGGCCCGTACCAGCCAACGAACACCGCCGCCGTCGCCCCGCTGAACGCGAGCACCCACCAGGCCCGCACCCCACCCGGCGGCGTGACCTCTCGGGCAACCGAGTTGTCCACAGGCAAGGGTCGACGCCTCTTCATCGGCCGGTGCGACCGGGTAAGCTGGTGCCAGGACATATGGCCGCGAGCCGAACCCCGGCGGGGTACTCGGCCGGTTGGGGCACGCGGCTTTCGCGGGTGTTGATCCGGCCCTCGAGGTTCCGGTTGCCGGACAGCACCGACACGACCGTGCGGTCCGAGGACCGCGCGCCCGCGGAGATCTCCTTGAGCGGCGGGCCGGAGTTGTCGACGCGCGTGGCGTAGCCGACTGGCTCGTGGTCTCGATTCCCGGCGGTTGCCCGCGGTCGGTCGAGGTGGCCACTGCGGTCGTGGCGGGCTCGGCGGTGGGAGTGCCGCCGTGGGTCTTCCGCTTGCCGTGTCACCCGAATCCCGTTCCGTTCCGTGGAAGCCGTTCGCGGTCACCGTGGTGCGCCCACTCGCGGGAGGTGCCGGAACCGGCGGTCCACTACCGGTGCGGGGCGAACTCCTCCGGGCGGTCGTCGAGGCCGAGGAACCACTGCAGCGCCTGCTCGCAGCGGGTCGCGGCGAAGCCGTCGCCGAACGGGTTGGGGGTCGGGGCCGTGGTCTGCCGCTCGACGTGGCTGAGGACGAGCTTCTCGGCGATCCGGGCGACGACCGCGCGGTCGGAGCCCGCGGTCCACGGGTGGCCGGGGTGGCGCGGCTCGGCCCAGGTGCCGGGCTCGCCGCCGAGGACCAGCGTGGGCACGCCGAAGCTGGGCGCCTGCTCGGCCAGCGTGGCCGAGTCGGTCACCAGCGCCGCCGCGATCGACAGCAGGCAGACCAGCTCCGGCTGCGCGATCGGGTCGGTGATGGTCACCCGCACGAGCCTGCCGAGCATGTCGTAGGCCAGGTGCCGCAGGGGGCCGCGCGGCAGCGGCAGCACGACCTCCAGGTCCGGGCACGTCAGCACGAGGTCGGCGATCCCGTGCAGCAGCTGCGTGGCCGCCGCCGTGGACCAGTCGCGCGCCTCGACGGCGACCACGGCCAGCCGGACCTCGCCCGCCACCACCGCGTTCTCCACCGCCTGCACGCGGTCGTCGCGGTGGCGCACGTAGCGGTCGAGGGCGTCGAACCCGGCGTCGACCGCGGTGCTCCCGACCGTGACGACCTTCGGGCCGCGGTGGCACTCGTCGCCGAGGTTGGCCGCCGCGTCCGGGGTGGCGGCCAGGTGCAGCGACGACACCTGGGCGATGAGCCTGCGGTGGCCCTCCTGCGGGAACGGGGCGGTGAGGTCGTACGAGCGCACACCCGCGTCGAGGTGCACCACCGGGACGCGCTGCCAGAACGCGGCCATGGCGGCGCTGAACGCGGTGGCCGAATCGCCCTGCACCACCACCGCGTCCGGTGCGAGGTCGGCGAACGCGTGGTCCAGACCGGCCAGCAGCTGCGCCGCCGCCCGGCCGGTGCGCTGCCCGTCGCGCGCCAGCTCGACCAGGACCTCGGTGGCCAAACCGAAGCCCGACAACACCTCCGTGGCGGCGGCCGCGTCGTCACCGCACGCGAGCACCACCGGCCGCACCCGCCCGCGCCCGCGCAGCGCCCCCACCACCGGCGCCAGGCGCGTGGCCGCCACGGCGTCGCCCGCGATCAGGCACACCTCCGGCACCCGCCGACCCGCCCCGGGGCAGGGCAGGGGAACGAGGGTGTTCGGCACCGACGCCCCCTTCCGCCACCTCGGGACCCGGGTGCCCGCCGCGACAGCGACCCGCCGGTATGCCCTTCTCCTGCATGCGGTATAGCGCGAGACGCCGGGCACGTTACCGATGGCGCGCACCCGGTCCGGACGACACGCCGAACCCGTACGGGCGGATGCGGCGGTCCACCCGCCCCGGTGGCGCGCCGCGAGTCGCGAACGGACTCACCCGCGGCGACCGGCGTCGGCCGGGTGGACGCGCGGCGTGAACCAAGTGGCCGCCGGACAAGCGATCCCGCTCGGCCCGGTGTGGGCGCGCGGGGCGGCGGGTGACCTTCCCGGCGCGGGATTCCGCCGTGGACGCGCCCGGGATTGTGGGAAGTACGGGAAAGTTTGGTCGGCGGGCAGGCCGGTTCCCTGTTCTCTCAACGGTGGGGCGGTGGTGGCGTGGAGTGACGGCACGCCCGAACGGATCACCGGTCAAGTACCCGTTCGGGGCTGTGGACAACTTCGCGCACGGCGACCCGCGGCAGTGATTGACTTCCAGGGCTTGGACATCACGGGGCCGTGTGGCCACAGCGGTCGGCGCGGGGCGGGCTGGTCGCGGGCGGCCGGTTGGCAGACCGGGCGGGCGTCGAGGAGTGGGAGGTCGTCGCCGGGGCCGCGGCCAGGCGAATGCGGGAGCAGGGAGGTGCGGAGCCAGGCAGGGATAGGAGGTGTGGCTGGGATGCGGGGCCGGGTTGGGGTTGTCAGGCCGGAGAGGGATGGAGGGCCGAACAGGGATGTGGTGCGGGGCTGGGTAGAGGTACGGGGTGGGTTGGTGACGGCCGGACGGGGATATGGGGCCTGGCAGCGTGCTGGGCCGGCAGGGCCCGGGGTGAGGCAGAGGCCGGGGCGTGGATGTGGGGCCGGGCGGTGATGTGGGGATGATGTGGGGGCGGGTAGGGCGGAGGTGAAGGGCTGGACAGGGACGTGGGGGCGGCGGTGTGGGGAGATGGGGATGGAGGGACCGGGCGGGGAGCGGCCTGCTGCAATGAGGGCGGGGTGCGGCGGCGCAGGTGTGGGACCGGCGTGTAGGGCTGAGGAGCGGGGGAGGGGTGGAGAACCGGGTGCGGGGTTGGCGGGGTGGTGCTCAGAGGTTGGGTGCGCTGCCGCGTTGGGTGTTGTGCAGGCGGGTGGCGTAGACGGCCGCTTCTGTGCGGCGGTCGAAGCCGAGCTTGTGCAGCAGCGTGGAGACGTAGTTCTTCACCGTCTTCTCCGCCAGGTACAGGGCGCCCGCGATCTGCCGGTTGGTCATGCCCTCGGCGATCAGGTCGAGGATCTTGCGCTCCTGCGGGCTCAGCGTCGCGTAGCGCGGGTCCTCCACCCGGCCCGCGCGGAGGCGGTCGAGGACGGTCGCGGTGACGCCCGCGTCCAGCAGCGAGCCGCCCTCGGCGAGGGTGCGCACGGCCGAGACCAGGTCGTCGCCGCTGACCTGCTTGAGCATGTACCCGGCGGCGCCCGCCATGATGGCGCCGAAGAGCGCCTCGTCGTCGGAGAACGAGGTGAGCATCAGGCAGGCCGGGGGCGGGGTCACCGACGACCGCACGTCCCGGCACACCGACACGCCCTCGCCGTCGGGCAGCCGCACGTCCAGGATGGCCACCTGCGGGCGCACCGCGGGGATCCTGGCCAGGGCCTGCGCGGCGGTGGCCGCCTCGCCGACGACGTCGATGTCCGGCTCGACCTCCAACAACTGCCGCAGCCCGCGGCGGACGACCTCGTGGTCGTCGAGCACGAACACGGAAATGCTCATCCACGTGCCTCCTGGCCTCGCGCGTCCTGATCACGTCCGGTCGGGGCGGGCCTGCGCAGCGGCACGTCCCAGTCGACCCGGGTCCCGCCGACGGCGGGGGAATCGATCACGCAGTCGCCCTCCCAGCGGCGGGCGCGCTGCACCATGTTCGACAGCCCGCCGCGGTGGGTGATGTCGGCGGGCAGGCCGCGCCCGTCGTCGCGGACCAGCAGCCGCAAGCGGGTGGCGTGCCGGTCCACCGCGACGGTCAGCGCCACGCCGCTCGCCCCGGCGTGCCGGACGACGTTGGACAGCGCCTCGCGCAGCGTGGCCATCAGGTCGAGGGCGACGTCGGCGGGCACCACCGAGTCCAGCGGGCCCTCGAGCCGCACCGTCGGCTCGAACCCCAGGGTGACGGTGGCCTCGGAGATCGCCCGCAGGATCTCCCCGCGCAGGCTGTAGGGGCCGTTGGCGGGCTGCTGCAGGGAGAAGATGCTGCGCCGGATCTCGCGGATGGTCTGGTCGATCTCGGCGACGAAGCCGCCGAGCCGCTCGCCCGCGTCCGGGTTGTGCGGGGACCGCCGCAGGCCCTGCAGGCCCAGACCGATCGCGAACAGCCGCTGGATGACGAGGTCGTGCAGGTCGCGGGCGATGCGGTCGCGCTCCTCGTAGAGCGCCAGCCGCTGGCGGTCCTGCTGGGCGTAGGCGAACTCGATGGCCAGGGCGGCGTGCGTGGCGAAGTCGGTCACCATCCGCACGTCCTCGTCGTCGAACCGGGTGCCGCCGTGCTCCCGGGCGAGCATGAGCACCCCGGACGCCCGGGACCCGGTGCTCATCGGGACGAACACGGCGGGGCCGAGCCCGCTGATGCCCTCGGGCAGCTGGTGGAAGGTCGCCACCGACCGGGTCAGGGTGGCCTGCGCGACCTCGCCGAGCACCCGGGCGCGGCCGGTGGAGAACACGTCGCCGGTGATGCTGTCGCCCGCGGCCATCCGGGAGCCCGCGAGTTCGGTGGACAGGGTGCCGTCGACCGCGCGCACCTCCAGGTGCTCCGGCCCGGCGGGGACCGCGACGAAGGCGAGCACCGCGCCCGCGACCTCCCGCGCCCGGCGGACCATGAGGTCGAGGCCCTCGGCGTCGCAGACGTTGGTGCGCAGCACGGCGGTGACCTCGGTGGTGGCGCGCAGCCACCGCTCGCGCCGGATGCTGCGGTCGTAGTGCCGCGCGTTCTCGATTGCCATCCCGGCCGCCGCGGCGAGGGCGACGACGACGTCCTCGTCCTCCTGGGTGAAGCCGCGGCCGCCGACCTTCTCGGTGAGGTACAGGTTGCCGAACACCTCGCCGCGCACCCGGATCGGCACGCCGAGGAACGACCCCATCCGCGGGTGGTTCTCGGGGAACCCTGCGGCGGCCTCGTGCCCGGTGAGGTCCGGCACGCGCAGCGGTTCGGGCCGCTCGATCACCAGCCCGAGGATGCCCTTGCCGACGGGTAACGCCCCGATCTCGCGCCCGGTCCGGTCGTCGAGCCCGGCGTGGGTCAGCGCCTCGAAGGCGCCGTCTTGGCCGAGGACACCCAGCGCGCCGTAGCGCGCGCCCGCCAGCTCGCACCCGGCGGTGACGATGCGGCGCAGCACGGCGGGCAGCGACAGGTCGCTGGCCACGGAGAGGACGGCGTCCAGCAGGTGCCGCATCCGGTCCTGGGACACCTCGGCCGCGGCGGCCCGGTCGACCAGGCCCCGGAACAGGTTCCGGCGGCGGGTGTCCAGGTCGTCGGCGGCCGGGTCGCTCCCCGGCGCGCGGGTGGTCGCGGCACCGGTCGGGGTGGCGCCGGTGTCGGTGTCGTCCGTCGTGGTGCCGTGGGTCGGGTCGTCGTGCGCGGTGGTGCCGTCTGTCGCGGTGCCGTCGGCGGCCGCGGTGACGGGGTCGGCGTCGGTCATGGCGGTCGTCTCGGTGGTGGCGGCGGGGTCGCCCGCCTGCCGGGTGTGGTCCGCGGGGTGCCCCGCGGGCGGGGTAATCGCGAAGATACCGGGCGGGGCGGTCGTTTCGGCGGTTTCGGGCGCGGGAGTGGTGTGCGCGACCGCGCCGGGCGCGGCGCCCGGGGTGGGGATACCGGTCGTCGTGGTGTTTATCTCGGGGTCACCCGCCGCGTCCGGGGTGGTGTGGTCGGCGGAACCGCCCGGGGGCCGCGCGGGGCCGCCTGGCTGGTCCGCAGCCGCCTCGCCCACCGCGTCACCGCTTTCTCCGTCTCGTGCGCGCCGACCCGCGCACCGTCGACGGGAATGGCGTCGTCCACCTTTGTCCGATTGATACGTCACCCGCGTCGAAAATCATCGGACGTGATCGGTGGGGTTGAGCGTCCCCGACATTCGGGCGCGGCGCAAGGGCGCGGCGCGGATGTCCCCTAAATGACCAAGGCGGTTGCCGCCTCGCGCGCACGGCGACTAGTTCGTGACCTTATGGCCTCTCGTCACGCTGCGTCGACGGCGGTTGACCGGCCGTTGGTGCGAAGCTGGTGCATCCGAGTCGCGTGCCTGCCGATCGGTGCGCCCACGCGCACCGAAGCGTGATCGACAGTACGCGGGTCTGATGGGCTGTTCGGCGCAAATGGCGCAGACGATTCGTCGCGCGCAATTCGGGGGAATCGCCGAGTGTTTCGCCGAAATGGGGAGTCAGGCGTCGCCTGGGACAATCCAGCGCAGCGACCACCGGCCCGGCCCGCCGCGCAGTACCGTGCGGGACAACGGGGCCACGTCGACCCGCCAGAACGCGGCCGGGTCGGCCCCGATCGCGTGCACCAGCGCCGCCCGCACGACCGACGGCGAGGTGATGGCCACCGTGCGCGCGCCCGCCGGGTGCTCGTCGAGCCAGTCGCCCACCCGGCCCAGCACGGTCAGCACCGACTCGCCGCCGTGCGGCGCCGCGCTCGGGTCGGTGAGCCACCGCGTCACCGCCTCGGGCTCACCCGCCGCGACCTCGTCCAGGGCCCGGCCCCGCCACTGCCCGTGGTCGGCGTCGCGCAGCCGCTCGTCGACCACGGCGTCGAGCCCCAACCCGGCGGCCGTCTGCGCGCACCGCGTCTCCGGGCCCCGCACCACCAGGTCGACCCGACCCAGGTCGGCGCCGCGCCCCACCTCGACCGACAGCGGCTCGTCCCGCGGGAACACCACCCCCCGCGTCGCCGCCGTCGCGCCATGGCACACCAGCACGAGTCGCCCGCTCACCGTCCACCCTCCGCCGTCGCAGTCCGGTGGAATCCTCCCAATGCCGGGTGGGCCTCCGTCGGTCAGGGCGCGAGCGCCCGCAGCACGATGCCGGTGACCCGCTGGTCGTCCAGGACGCCGTCGACGTCGTCGGCGCTCCACACGTGGACGATCACCGGCCCCCGGTGCGCGGTCAGGTCGCCTTCGCCGCGGAAGAAGGCCGCGTCCCCGATGTTGGTGGCGGGGCGGGTGCCGGTGCCCCGGCTCAGCGCGTCCCAGGTGGTTCCGTCGCGGTCCTCGGCGTAGGTCGCGACCATGACGGTGAACCGGCTGGCGGAGTCGGTGCCGGGGTTGTCGCCGAACACACCGGGCACGGTCACCGCGTAGCCGCAGTCGCGTTCCCCCGAAGCGCCGTTCGCGGGTGGGTTGCCGGGCTCGACGCCGTCGGCGGTCACCGGCGCGATGGCGGTGGCGTCGGGGAAGGCGCTGTCCAGGGTCTCGCGGGTGACCAGTTCGCAGGGGTTGGGCGAGGCGGCGCCCGCCGCGCCCGTGGACCGCGCGGGCACGGGCTGTGCGGTGCCCGGGGCGGCGGAGCACGCCGCGAGTCCGAAGAGGAGGACGATGACCAGTTGTCGCATTCCGCGGCCCTTCCCTGGTATGGATCGGGTGAGCCTACGGCCGCGGTGGAGTACCGGGTGCCGCGTCCGCCGGCGGCACCCGGTACTCCACCTACCCGCGCGGGCGCAGGAGTTTCGACCTGGTGCTCCCAACGCATGCCGCGATTGGCGGGCCCGCCGCGGGGGCGTCCGCGATGTGCAACACGTCGTCGTCGACCGGTGCCTCCTCGAGCACGACGTGGGCGATGGTGCCGCCGTAGCCGTAGCTGGACACCCCCGCGGCGGGGCCGGTCGCGGCGTGGCCACTGCGTGCGCTCGGTGACCACCCGCAACCCCGAGGTGGTCCAGGGGCGGAGTCCGCGCGGGGCCAGGGGACCGGTCCGCGCGCGCTGGGCGTGGCGCTCGGCTGGGCTGGACCGAGGGTCGAAGCGGCGGTGCACGGGGTGATCGACGCCCACCTCGTCGACGAGGTGGGCGTCGGCGCGTACCGGATCCGGAGCCTGGTGAGGCACGCGATGCACGTCGACTCCGATGTCCCGTCCGAGGTCCCGTGGGGACCGGCGGCCGAGACCGTCCCGCGGGTCGAGGTCGCGGTGTCCGGGCGCGGGGGTCGCGGGTGACGGCTCACTCCGCCGCGCGACGCCGGTGGGCGCGTTGGCGGCAGGTGGGGCCGCAGTAGCGGGGCGGCCTGCCGGTGGCGCGGACGGGCAGGCGGACGCCGCACTCGACGCAGGTTCCGTGACGCGGCCCGCCGGGTTCGTCACGGAACTCGACGGGTTCCGTGACCGCGCGGAGCCCGTCCAGCAGCAACCGGACCAGGCGGGCGCCGCGGACGGGGTCGCGGTGGGCGTCGCGCAGCGCGGCGGCGCCCGCGATCACCGCGGACAGGTCGTCGGTCCGCAGGTCCACGCGGATCGTGCCCGCCCGCTTCGCGTTGTCCAGCAGCCGTTCTAACGCCTCGTGGAACCGGCGGGACGCCTGGGCGACGGCCGCGTGCGGCCGGCCCCGGTCGGCGGTGAGCGCGTCGCAGAGGTGTCGGCGGTCAACGGATTTCTGGACCACCTCCACCAGGAACCCGAACAGCGCGGCACCCGGCGCCGCGCGGGTGGCCCAGCCGTCCGCCGCGGTCGCCAGGCCCGTGATGTGCTCGGCGAGCACGGCCTCGACCAGGATCTCCTTGCTGGGGAAGTGCCGGTAGACGGTGCCCGCGCCGACCCCGGCGCGCCGCGCGATCCGACCGAGTGACACCTCCGGCCCGTCCTCGGCGAACAGCCGCACCGCCGTCCGCAGCACGACCTCCCGGTTCCGCCGGGCGTCGGCCCGTTCCGCCGTCATGTCACGCAACCCTTTCCGCGCTGACAGAACCGGGTCGATCATCCCGGATAGCCCCATCATCCCGGGATAAGACACCCATGACCGACCCGATCCTCGTCACCGGCGCCACCGGCAGGCAGGGCGGCGCCACCGCGCGTCGCCTGCTCGCCGACGGACGCCCGGTGCGCGCCCTCGTCCGCGACACGACCACCGCCGCGGCCGTCGCCCTGGCCACCGCCGGAGCCGAGCTCGTGACCGGCGACTTCGACGACCCGACGAGCCTGCGGCCCGCCTTCGACGGCGTGGCCGCCGTGTTCGCCGTGCCGACCGCGCCCTTCGGCCCCAACGGACCCGCCGACGAGACCGAGGCCGCCCGTGGCCGCGCCCTCGTCGACGCCGCCGTGGCGGCGGGCGTCGAACAGGTCGTGCTGAGCACCGTCGCCTCGATGTCGCGGTCCGAGCAGAGCGCGAAGGGCAAGGCGGAGATCGAGCGGTACCTGGTCGACCGCGTCGCCCGCCCCACCGTGCTGCGCCCGGTCCGCTTCGTGACCAACTACCTCCTCACGGGCGACCTCGGGCTGGAGGGCATCGTCGACGGCGTCCACCGGCACTTCTTCCCACCGCACGAGCCGATGCAGGTCATCACCCTGGAGGACATCGCCGACTTCGCGGCCCTCGCCTTCGCCGACCCGGAGCGCTACGCGGGCCGCACGCTGGAGCTGGCGGGCGACCAGCCCACCCCGGTCGAGGCCGCCGCCGCCATCGCGGCGGCCACCGGCAGCCCCGTCCGGTACGAGCAGGTGACCACCGGGGTGCACCCGATGATCATCGAGACCGGCAGGCGCTGGGCGGCGGGCGAGCGCTGGCACGCCGACATCGAGGCGCTCCGCGTCATCCACCCGGGCCTGCGCGCGTTCGGCACCTGGCTCGCCGAGTCCGGTGCCGAGGCCAGCCGGGCCCGCCGCGCCCGACCCCGACGACCCGCCTGCCAGCGGATCCGCCTGCGACGGGCCCGGCCACTGGGCCGGACGGTCCACTACCCGCGGAAGGCGGGGTGATGACATTGCCCACCTGCGCATTCGGCCGCGTTGACACGGCCGGTCAGGCTGACTTACGTTGCCGAATCGACCCTGATGGGTGGAGGAAGCCGGTGGGAACCCGGCACGGCCGCGCCACTGTGAACGGGTGCCGAGAGGCGCTCGCAGTCAGACCCTCCCCCCGTCGACCGCTCCACTACCGGGCCGCGTGAAGCCCCGAGGAGGTCGTCGTGACGCATGCCGTCGCCGTTCCCGCCCCCATCCCCGTGCGGATCCCCATCCGGGAGATCCTGCCCTACGCCCTGTTCGCCGGGGTCCTGTCGCTGATCGCGCTGTACTTCGTGGGCGCCGAGCAAGGCGCGCTGGCCGTGTTCGACGGTACCTACGTGCACGAGCTCGTCCACGACGCGCGGCACCTGCTGGGCTTCCCGTGCCACTGACCGAGCCCGACCGCACCACGGAGCAGTCGGCGCTCACCGTGCGCTCGCTGCTCGTGTGGGGCCTGCTCGCCGGGCTCGTCGGCGGGTTGCTCGCCTTCGGGTTCGCCTCCGCCTTCGGTGAGCCGTCGGTGGAGACCGCGATCGGCATCGAGGAAGCGGGCGGCGCCGCCCACGACCACGGTGCCGAGGCGGGCGGGCACTCGCACGGCGCGGAGCCCGCGGCCGAGGAAGAGGAGGTCTCCCGGGCCTTCCAGTCGACCGGCGGCCTCGGCATCGGCGCCGTCGCGTACGGCCTGGGCCTGGGCGGTCTCTACAGCCTCGCGTTCGCCTTCGCCTACGGCAGGCTCGGTCGCCTGACCGCGCGGGCCACCGCGCTCGCCGTGGCGGGGCTGGGCTACCTGGCGCTCGTCCTCGTCCCGTTCCTGACCTACCCGGCGAACCCGCCCGCGGTCGGCAAGGGCGAGACGATCGGCGAGCGGACCGGCCTGTTCTTCGGGATCATGGGGATCTCCCTGGTGGCCCTGGTCCTGGCGATCGTCGCGGCGCGCAAGCTCGCCGCGCGCTGGGGCGGCTGGTGGTCCACTGTGGCCGCCGGGCTGGGCTACGTGGTCGTGGTGACCGCCGTGGCCAAGGCGCTGCCGTCGTTCAACGAGGTCCCCGACTCGTTCCCCGGCTCCGTGCTGTGGGAGTTCCGGGTGGCGTCGCTGGGCACCTCGGCGGTGCTGTACGCGACCATCGGTGTCGTCTTCGCGGCGCTGCTGCACCGCGGACTCACTCGCAAGACCGGCTGACCGACGGACTGAAACGGCCCCGGGCGCACCGGGGCCGTTTCCCTTTCACCCCAACGGTCTCAGCTCGACCGTCCGCGGCGACCCGAACGTCCACAGCAGAGTCCACACCGGAGCCTGGATCCGTTCGTCCGGGACCCAGCCGAACGCCCGGGAGTCCTCGGACACGGCCGCGTTGTCGCCGATCACCCAGTACCGCCCCGGTGGCACGACCTGCTCCTGGGTCCGTTCCCCGCCCGTCCCGTCCCTCGCGCAGCACTGTCGCGGCGGACGCCCCCACACCGCCGAACCGCCCTGTGCGACCTCGAACCACGGCCCGGTCCCGGCGGGCTGGACCTGGATCCGCCCGTCCATCGAGCGCACCCGGTCGCCGGGCACCCCGACGACCCGCTTGACCACCGGCGCCTCGCGCCCGGGTGGCGTCAGCACGACGACGTCGAGTCGGGCGGGGGAGTAGTCGCCCGCGAACGGGTCGGCCACTGCCTGGTCCCCATCGGTGAGCGTCGGCGACATGCTGTCGCCATCGATCCGGTACGAGAGCGCGTAGGCGGCCACCCCGGCCACGACGACCAGGGCGAGGGCGGCGGCGAGCGCGATGGCCGCGACGAGCGGTGCGCGGCGGGTTCGGCGCGGCAAGGGACCTCCATCGTCCGGCTGCCGGACAGCTAACTCGGCCGGGTGGCGGAGGTGAACGGGCGAATACTGCGATGTTGCGTAACTGTTACTTGGAGTCTTATGTAACTCCGGGTAGCGGAAACCGGCCCGCTCGCCCGCCCGTTCGTGCCCGCGGTGGCGAATCGCCTTCGGATTGCGAGTGGTCCCCAACGGTCGCGGTCGATACCTGTTACCCGCCGTCACATATCGCCGCGACCCGGCCGGGCGGCGGCGCGAACGGCCGCTTGTAGCGCGGCGCACACCCGTGCACGATCTGCCCACCAACCACTGGTTCCGATGCGCACCGACTCCCCGTCGCAGCTCTGACCTGGGCGTTCGCCGAGACGAACGCGGGTGGCGGCTGCCCGGTCGGCGGGGGCGGCGCCGTCGCAAGGGAGGCACGATGACAGACGAAGACAGCCGGGGCGGGACCCGCTGGGGCCGCGCGACCCTGGTGGCCCTGCCCGCGGTGGGCGCGATCGCCGCCCTCGCCGTCGCGATGGCCCAGGGCGTGCTCGCGGCCTCGTTCGCGGTGTCCGGCGTACCGATCACGCTGACCTCGCAGAGCCTGTCCGCCGAGGGGTTCGCGGGCACCGTGTACAACGCGGGTGACCAGGGCGTGCTGTACGCGGGCATCGGCGACGCCCAGCTCAGCGGGCTCTGCGCGAACGTGGTGACCGACGTGCCGATCGTCGGCCAGCTCACGTTCAAGATCACCGCGGGCGACACCGACCCGGCCACCAAGGAGCTGCGGGCCGGGAACCTGCTGCTCGACGCCCGCAAGCTCACCGGCGACGGCACCTTCCACGGCCTCGACCTCGGCGTCGCGAGCAACGCGCTGACCAAGGGTCCGGCGGAGGTGCGCAAGCAGGCCGGGAACTTCGGGCTCCAGGCCGACGCCGCCGACATCGGCGCGCTGCGCGCCGACGCGCTCTCCGCCCAGGTCGCGGGGGACTTCCAGCTCGAGAACCTGGACCTGAGCGTCTCCTCGGGCGCGCACGGCTGCTGACCGCGTGGGGCCTGGCGGGCCGGTGCCGCCAGGCCCCCGACCTCGACCGGAGGACCCGATGTCCCGCTACTGGCGCGCCTTCACCCACTGGCGCCGCACCCGCCCGTTCTGGGGCGGGGTGTTCGTCCTGCTCGGCGCCGTGCCGATCTTCGTGCTGCCGCTGGCGCCGATCAAGGTGCTGGTGGCCAGCGGGGTCGCGGGCGTGTCCGGCCTGCTGATCGCCTCGATCATGGCCGTGCTGGCGCTGAGCCTGTGGTTCACCCCGCAGACCCGCGTCATCGCCGGGCTGATCACCGTCCTGGTGTCGGTCGCCGCGTTCCCGCTGTCCAACCTGGGCGGCCTGGTGATCGGTTCCGTGCTCGGCATCGTCGGCGGCGCCATGGCCACCTCGTGGGCGCCTCGCAAGCCGAGCAAGCAACCGACCACAGTGGACGAACAGCCCACCGACGACCCGGCCGCCCGACTCCACCCGACCGACTCGGCCGACGCCGCCTGACCTTGTGCGGGAAGCCCGCGGCGAGGGACCGGCCGCGCGACCCCGTGGTGGGTTCACCACCTCAACGGCCGACACAGTGCCGCGCGCTCCTTCGCGACCTCTGCCCACCGCGACCGAGTCAACGGCAAGACCCGCACGCTCCACATCGGGCACCCCGCCAAGCGGTACCGGCCGCATCCGGGAGCACCCTGCGACGGACACCGAGCCGCCGGCTCAGGCAGGGGCCGCCGACGCCTCGACGAAGGCCCGCACCGCGGCCGGGTTCCCGGCCGGGTGGGTGTGCAGGTACGACGCGTGCACCCGACCCTGGACGAAGCCGTCCCGGCGGACCACGCCCTCGTGGTCGCGCCACGCCCACGCGGGGCGGTCGCCGTGTTCCGGCAGAGTCCGGGTGCGGTGGAACTCGTGCCCGGCCACGCGGGCGCCCTCTCCGCCCAGCACCGAGGCCGACGCCGCCACCGCGTCCCGGTAACCCAGCAGCAGCCGCGGCGACATCGCCGCCTCCGCCGCCAGCACACCGCACATCGGGTGCCCGTCCAGCTTCGCCGCCAGGTACAGCAGCCCACCGCACTCGGCGTGCACGGGCGCGCCGGAGCGCGCGAGGAGGGCGATCTCCTCGCGGAGGAACTCGTTGGCGGACAACGCCTCCGCGTGCGCCTCCGGGAACCCGCCCGGCAGCACCAGCCCGGCCGTCCCCGCGGGCAGCCGCTCGTCGCGCAGCGGATCCACCACCGCCACCTCGGCGCCCGCCGCGCGCAGCAGCTCGGCGTGCTCGGCGTACCCGAAGGTGAACGCCGACCCGCCCGCGACCGCGATCACCGGGCGCCCCGGCACCGGCGCGACCTCGTCCGCCGCGTCCCACACGGGCCCGTCGACCGGGGGCGCCGACCGCGCCACCGCCAGCACCGCGTCCAGGTCCACCGACGCCGCCACCAGGTCCGCCATCGCCGCCACCGCGCGCACCGCGGGCGCGCCGTGCTCGGCCGCGGGCACCAGACCCAGGTGCCGCGACGGCACGTCGACCTCGCCCGCGCGCCGCACCGCGCCCAGCACCGGCAGCCCGACGTCCGCGCACGCCTCGCGCAGCACCTGCTCGTGCCGGTCCGACCCGACCTGGTTCAGCACCACACCCGCGATCCGCACCCCGGGCCGGTACGACCGGAACCCGTGCAGCAGCGCCGCCAGGCTCGTGCTCTGCCCGCGCACGTCGACGACGAGCACCACCGGCGCGCCCAGCAGGCTGGCCACGTGCGCCGTGGACCCGAACCCGCCGGACGCCACGTGCTGCCCGACGCGCCCGTCGAACAGCCCCATCACGCCCTCGACCACCGCGACGTCCGCCCCGCGCGTCCCGTGCCGGAACAGCGGCGCGACCCGGTGCTCACCGACCAGGACCGGGTCGAGGTTGCGGCCCGGCCGCCCGGCGGCCAGCGTGTGGTAGCCGGGATCGATGTAGTCGGGCCCGACCTTGAACGGCGCCACCACGTGCCCGCGGGCGCGCAGGGCGGCGATCAGCCCCGTGGCCACCGTCGTCTTGCCGCTCCCGGAACCGGGCGCCGCGATCACGACGCGGGCTACCACTCGATGCCCTTCTGGCCCTTGTGGCCGGCGTCCATCGGGTGCTTCACCTTGGTCATGTGCGTGACGAGGTCCGCCGCGTCCACAAGGGACTGCGGCGCGTCACGGCCCGTGATGACGACGTGCTGGTGCCCCGGCCGATCGGCCAATGTGCGAACCACGTCCTGGATGTCAACCCACCCCCACTTTAGCGGATAGGTGAACTCGTCGAGCACGTAGAGGTCGTGTCGCTCGTCGGCGAGTCGCCGCGTGATCTCCGCCCAGCCCTCGCGCGCCGCCTCGGCGTGGTCCTCCTCCGTGCCCGCCTTGCGCGACCACGACCACCCCGACCCCATCTTGTGCCACTCGACGGGACCGCCCTCGCCGGTCTCCTCGTGCAGCCTGCCCAGCGCCCGGAACGCCGACTCCTCGCCGACGCGCCACTTCGCCGACTTCACGAACTGGAACACCCCGATCGACCAGCCCTGGTTCCAGCCGCGCAGCGCCAGTCCGAACGCGGCGGTCGACTTGCCCTTCATCTCCCCGGTGTGCACCACGACCAGCGGCCGGTTGCGCCGCTGCCGGGTGGTCAGCCCGTCGGTCGGGACGACATCGGGTTTCCCTTGCGGCATCGAGACTCCTAGGCGGCGCGGACCGCGCGGACCACACCCGCGACGGCGTCGGCGGACAGTTCCTCGAGCCGCAGCCCGGTCGCCCCGAGCGCGACGGCGAGCCGGTCGGCGAGCCCGAGCCGCACCGGCCCGCTCTCGCAGTCCACCACCACGCTGGCCACACCGTCCGCGGCGATGACCGACGCGGCGCGCAGCGCGTCCGCGAGGGGGTCGTTGGACGTGCGGCCGTTCCGGTTGACCGCGACCGTGGCGCGACCGTCGGTCACTACGACCAACAACGCGCGCCTACGCGGATCGCGGAGCTTTTCCGTGGTCAGCGTTTTCCGCGCCCGCAGCAAGCCGTCGGCGAGCGGTGTACGTCCACCGGTCCGCAAATCGCGTAGTCGCGCAACGGCGGCCTCAACCGAAGAGGTGGGCGGTAGCGCCAACTCGGCCGCACCACCCCGGAACGTCACCAAGCCGACCTTGTCGCGTCGCTGGTAGGCGTCGCGCAACAACGACACCACCGCACCGGTCACCGCCGACATGCGCTTGCGCGCCGCCATCGACCCGGACGCGTCCACCGCGAACAGCACCAGGTTGGACTCCCGCCCCTCCCGCACCGCCCGACGCACGTCCCCGGACCGCACAACCAACCCCGGCCCACTACGACCCCGGTCCCGCTGGAACGGTGCAGCGGCCGTCAAAGTGCCTACGACGTGGATTCCCGCCCCCTGCGACTGCGAGGAGCGCAACGCCCGACCCGCGCCCGCGCGCGACCGGGACCGCCGACCCGGCGCCCCCTCGCCGACACCCGCGATCTCCAGCACCCGCGCTCGGAACCCCTCGTCGGGCCGCACCGGCGGCCGCGACTGGTCGCCACCCCGCGGCGCCTCGCCAGTCCCCTCCGGGCTCTGGCCAGAGCTGTCCGGACCGGAACTGTCCGGTGCGTCCGCCGCATCCGGGGCCCCGCCACCAGGGCCGTCGGGGGTCGGGTCGTCGTCCGGTTCGGTCTGCTCGGCCGCGTCCCGCAGCGCCTGCTCCAACTGGTCCTGTTCGATACCCGGCTCGTCGAACGGATCCCGGCGCCGCCGGTGCGGTAGCGCCAACCGCGCGGCCACCGCGACGTCTTCTTCTTCGACCGCTGCCGCGCCCCGCCACGCGGCGTGCGCCACCGCGGTGCGCGCCAACACCAGGTCGGCTCGCATACCGTCGACGTCGAACGCCGCGCACACCGCGGCGATCCGCCGTAGCTCCGCGTCCGGCAGCACCACCGACGGCAACGCCGACCGCGCGGCCACGATCCTCGCCGCCAACTCCGCGTCCGCGTCCGCCCACGTCGCCGCGAACCCGGCGGGGTCCGCCTCGAACGCCAGCCTGCGCCGCACCACCTCCGTGCGGGTGTCCACATCGCGCGCCGCGCGCACCTCCACGGTCAGCCCGAACCGGTCCAGCAGCTGCGGCCGCAGCTCGCCTTCCTCCGGGTTCATGGTCCCGACCAGCAGGAACGACGCCGCGTGCGACACCGACACGCCCTCGCGCTCCACGTGCGCGCGGCCCATCGCGGCGGCGTCGAGCAGCAGGTCGACCAGGTGGTCGTGCAGCAGGTTGACCTCGTCGACGTACAGCACGCCCCGGTGCGCGGCGGCGAGCAGACCCGGCTGGTACGCGCGCACGCCCTCGGTCAGGGCGCGTTCGAGGTCGAGGGACCCGATCAACCGGTCCTCGGTAGCGCCGACCGGCAGCTCCACCAGCCGCGCGGGGCGGGTGTCGGGCACCGGCGCGGCGTGCGGGCCGTCGGGGCAGCGGGGGTCCGGACCGGCGGGGTCGCAGGAGAAGCGGCACCCCGCGACCACCCCGGCCACGGGCAGCAACGCGGCCAGCGCGCGCACCACCGTCGACTTCGCGGTGCCCTTCTCGCCGCGCACCAGCACACCGCCGATACCGGGGTGCACCGCGTTGAGCAGCAGCGACAGCCGTAGGTCGGCGTGCCCGACGACGGCGGAGAACGGGTAGCCGGGGTGCGACACGCCCGGGGCGGCAGACACGCCTGATGACACGCCAGTGATCCTCACTCCGGGTCCGCGCCCGGGTCGGTCGTCGGCAGGGCGGAGTGTCCTGGCTCCCGGATCAGTGCTCGCCCTGGCCTTCCGGCGGCTGCCGTGGCGTCGTCAGGGGTCGCTCCCCGGTCACAGTGGCGGGACCGCGCCGGAATCGCACCGGCTTCCTCGCGCACCCTGCTTGGTCGCCTCGCATCGTCGCAGACCGGTCGGGCGCGGGCCAAGACACGTGGCGGGGATCTCGGGGGTTAGGGTCAGCGGCCGTGGCGGTGACGGTGGTGGGAATCGGTGCGGACGGCGTCGACGGGCTGTCCCCGTCCGCCCTCGCGGCCTTGACCTCAGCGGACGTGGTCATCGGGTCGGCGCGGCAGGTAGACTTGGTGCCCCAGGACATGGTGGCGGAGCGGGTCGTGTGGCCGACCCCGCTGGTGCCCGCGATCCCGCGCGTGCTGGCCGAGCACGCGGGCCGGGCCGTGTGCGTGCTCGCCAGCGGCGACCCCATGTTCCACGGGATCGGGACGACGCTGAGCCGGTTCACCGAGGTGCGCGTGCTGCCGCACCCCTCCTCGGTGTCGTTGGCGTGCGCGCGGCTCGGGTGGCCCGTGCAGGACGTGCAGGTCGTCAGCGCGGTCAACCGGCCTGTCGAGCGCCTGCACGCGGCCCTGCACCCGGGGCGGCGGGTGCTCGTGCTCAGCGAGAACTCGTCGACGCCGGGGGCTGTGGACAACTTGCTGCGCGCCCGCGGCTTCGGTGCCAGTCTGGTCCGGGTCCTGGAGAACCTCGGCGGACCGGACGAACGGGTCACGGCGGCGTTGACGGGCAACGCGCCGCTGAACGTGGTGGCGATCGAGTGCGTGGCCGAGCCGGGTGCTCGGCGGCTGCCGCGCGTCCCGGGGCTGCCCGACGACGTCTACGAGCACGACGGCCAGATCACCAAGCGGGAGGTGCGCGCGGTGACCCTGGCGGCCCTGGCGCCGGAGCCGGGGGAGTTGCTCTGGGACGTGGGCGCGGGCTCGGGGAGCGTCGGCATCGAGTGGCTGCGGACGCACCCCGCGTGCCGGGCGGTGGCGGTGGAACCGCGGGCGGACCGGGCCGACCGGGTGCTGCGCAACGCGGCGTCCCTCGGCGTGCCCGGGCTGCGGCTCGTGCGCGGCTCGGCGCCCTCGGCACTGGACGGGTTGGACGCGCCCGACGCGGTGTTCGTGGGCGGCGGGGTCACCGCGGACGGCGTGCTCCCGGCCTGCTGGGCGGCGCTGCGGCCGGGCGGGCGGATCGTGGTCAACGCGGTGACGTTGGAGTCCGAGGCGCTCGTGACCCGGTGGCACGGCGAGGTCGGCGGCGCGCTGACCCGGCTGTCGGTGAGCCGCGCCGCGCCGATCGGCGGCTTCACCGGTTGGCGACCCGCGATGCCGGTGACCCAGTGGGTCGCGGTCAAACCCCGGGAGGACGCGTGACAGTCCACTTCATCGGCGCCGGGCCGGGCGCGGCCGACCTGATCACCGTGCGCGGCCGGGACCTCGTCGCCGCCGCGCCGGTGTGCCTGTACGCGGGCGCGCTGGTCCCGGCGGACCTGCTCGCGGTGTGCCCTCCGGACGCGCGCAAGGTCGACACGGCCAACCTGACGCTGGACGAGATCGTCGCGGAGATGCTGGCCGCGCACGCCTCGGGGCACGACGTGGCGCGACTGCACTCCGGTGACCCGTCGGTGTTCAGCGCCATGGCCGAGCAGATGCGCAGGCTCGACGCGGCGGGCGTGCCCTATGACGTGACGCCCGGCGTGCCCGCGTTCGCCGCCGCCGCCGCGGCGCTGCGCCGCGAGCTGACGGTGCCCGCCGTCGGCCAGACGGTGATCCTGACCCGGACGTCGGCCCGCGCCACGCCGATGCCGGCTGGGGAGGACCTCGACACGCTCGGCAAGTCCGGCGCGACGATGGTGCTGCACCTCGCCGTCCAGCGGATCGGGGAAGTGGTCGCGGAACTGGTGCCCAACTACGGCGCGCACTGCCCCGTCGCGGTGGTGGCGTACGCGTCGCGCGCCGACGAGGTGGTGCTGCGCGGGACCCTCGCCGACATCGCCGAACAGGTGGCGTCGGCGGGTATCCGGCGCACAGCCGTGATCATCGTCGGCCGGGTCCTGGACCCGGGCGGCTTCTGCGACAGCCACCTGTACTCGGCCGCGCGGGAACGCCCGTGAAGGTCCTCGGGGTGTCCGGTGGCGGCTTGTGTTCGGTCGGGCGGGAGCGTCCGTGAAGGTGTTGGTGCTGGGCGGGACCGGTGAGGCGCGCGCGCTCGCGTCCGCGCTGCACGGGCGACCCGGGTTCGCGGTGGTCTCGTCGCTCGCGGGACGGGTGCGCGATCCGCGGCTGCCCGTGGGGGAGGTGCGGGTCGGCGGGTTCGGCGGGCCGGACAAGCTGGCCGAGTGGCTGGCGGGCGCGGGGATCGACGCGGTCGTCGATGCCACGCACCCGTTCGCCGCGCGGATCAGCGCGTCGGCGGCCGAAGCAGCGGGGAAAGCCGGTGTGCCGCTGCTGATGCTGCGCCGGCCCGGCTGGCCTGCGCGGCCGGGGTGGCACTGGGTGTCCGATCTGGCCGAGGCCGCGGCGGTCGCGGACGGCTTGGGGGAGCGGATCTTCCTCACCACGGGCAGGCAGGGGCTGTCCGCCTTCGCCGACTCGGCGCGGTGGTTCCTGATCCGGTGCGTCGACCCGCCGGAGGAACCGTTGCCGGCAAAGCGGTTGGTGCTCCTCGACCGCGGCCCGTACACTGTGGACACCGAGCTGGCGTTGCTTCGGGGACATGGGGTCGACGTTCTGGTGACGAAGGACAGCGGGGGACCGCTGACCGTCGCCAAGGTGGACGCTGCCCAGGAGATGGGCGTCCCGGTGGTGGTCGTGCGCAGGCCGCCCGCGCCGGACGTGCCCGTGGTGGGCGCCGTGGACGAGGTCCTGGACTGGTTGGCGCCGTGAGGACCGAACTCGCCCGGTGCGCGGCGACCGTGGAGGCCGGGACGGTCGCGTTCCACGGCGACGGGCTGCCGGACGGGTCGGACCTGGGTGAGCTGGTCCTGGCCGACCGCACGGTGGCCACGGTGCGGCTGCCGCTGCCCGAGGCCGTGCCGATCCTCAGCCGCGCCCGCCGCGAGCCGGGCGGTCACCCGACGGCGGCGTTCTGGGGCGCGGTGGTGGTCATCGCCATCCGGTGCATCGCGCGGGGCGCGCTGAGCGCGGAGGACGCCACCCGGCTCGGTGAGCTGGCCGGGCGGATGCCCGCGGACGCGCACAACACCGACGCCACCTCCGAGGCGGCCGTGCTGGCGTTCGTCGACGCGATCGTCGGCCCGCCACCGCGCCAGGCGATGCCCGGCGGCGTGCGGCTGTCCCTGCGGCTGGAGCCGGACGGGACGTGTGTGCCCCAGGCGCACGCGGTGTTCGAGCCCGCCCTCGTGCTGGACGGGGCGGAGCTGTGGGCGCGCGGCGACGACCACGGCCGCGAGCGGTTCGTCGACGCCATCGTCCGCGCGTCCCGCCGGTGGCCGCCCCTGCGCCGACTCGTCGACCAGGAGGTGCCGGACCGCTTGGCCCTGACCGAGGCGGAGGTCGGCGACCTGCTCGTCAACGCCCACCGCATGGACATCGACGTGCACTGGCCGCGCGACCTCGTCGGCACGGTCGAACGCCGGGTGCTGGTCGGCCGCACCGAGTCGCGCGGCCTGTTCTCCGCCGACTGGGAGCTGACCCTCGACGGCGCGGAACTGACCAGGGCCGAGGTCGACGCCCTCGCCGCGACCCACCGCGGCGCCGTCCGCCTGCGCGACCGCTGGGTGCTGGTCCGACCGGGACTGGTGCCCCGCGCCCTCGCGCCCATGGGCGTGTCCGAGGCCCTGGGCTCGGTGCTGGCCGGTGAGTACACAGTGGACGGAGGGCCCGCCGCGGTGGCCGCCGCGGGCGCGCTGGAGGCGCTGCGCGCCCGGATCGCCGACCCGGAGGCGGGCGCGGAGCCGGTCGCGCAACCGGCGGTGTTGACCGCGACCCTGCGCGACTACCAGCTGCGCGGTCTGCGCTGGCTCGCCCGGATGACGGGCCTCGGCCTGGGGGCGTGCCTCGCCGACGACATGGGGCTGGGCAAGACGATCACGGTCATCGCCCTGCACCTGCACCGCGGCCCCGGCCCGACGCTGGTGGTGTGCCCCGCGTCGCTGCTGGGCAACTGGGCCCGGGAGATCGCCCGCTTCGCCCCGGGTGTCCCGGTGCACCGCTTCCACGGCCGCGACCGCACCCCGGCCGCAGCGGGGTTCACCCTCACCACCTACCCCACCATGCGCCGCGACGCCGCGACCCTGGCCGCCCACCCGTGGTCCATGGTCGTCGCCGACGAGGCCCAGCACGTCAAGAACGCGTCCTCCGCCACCGCCAAGGCCCTGCGCACCATCCCCGCCGACGCCCGCATCGCGCTGACCGGCACCCCGGTGGAGAACTCGCTCGCCGACCTCTGGGCCATCCTCGACTGGACCACCCCGGGCCTGCTCGGCTCGGCCGCCGCCTTCAAGGCCCGCTGGGCCGCCCCGATCGAGTCCGGCCGCGACCCCGAGGCGGCGTCCCGCTTCTCCCGACTGGTGCGGCCCTTCGTGCTGCGGCGCCGCAAGTCCGACCCGGGCGTGGCCCCGGAACTGCCCCCGAAGACCGAGACCGACCACACCGTGCCCCTGACGAGGGAACAGGCGGGCCTCTACACGGCGGCCGTGCGCGAAGCCATGGCGACGATCCGGGGCGCCGAGGGCATTTCGCGGCGTGGGCACGTGCTGAAGCTGCTGACCGCGCTGAAGCAGATCTGCAACCACCCGGCCCAGTACCTGGGTGAGGCGGAACCCCGCATGACCGGGCGGTCCGGCAAACTGGCGCTGCTCGACGACCTGCTCGACACCGTGGTCGCCGAAGACGGCGCCGCCCTGGTCTTCACCCAGTACGTAGTCATGGCCCGTCTGCTGGAACAACACCTGACGAGCCGGGGCATCCCGGTGGGCCTGCTGCACGGCGGAACCCCGGTACCCCAACGGGATCGACTGGTGTCCCGCTTCGACGCGGGGGAGTTCCCGGTGTTCCTGCTGTCGCTGAAGGCGGCCGGGACCGGCCTCAACCTGACCCGGGCCGACCACGTCGTGCACTACGACCGCTGGTGGAACCCGGCGGTCGAGGACCAGGCCACGGACCGCGCCCACCGAATCGGCCAGACCAAGGCGGTCCAGGTCCACCGGATCATGGCCGAGGGCACCGTGGAGGAACGCGTCGCCACCCTGGTCGCCGCCAAACGCGAACTCGCCGACACCGTCTTGGGCCACGGGGAGGCGGCCCTGACCGAACTGTCGGACGAGGCCCTGGCGGAACTGGTCCGCCTGCGCTGAGGGACACCCGCCGCCCGATTGTGCTGATGGGCAGGGCGCTGTGGGGGCTCGGGCTCAGGTGGCCGCGGACCGCGGCGGGTGGTGGCTGGGCGGTCGTGGCGACGTGGGGTTGGCGGCGAAGGTCGACCGGGTTGGCGGGACTGGCCTGCTCGCGTTGAGTGGACGACCGCCGCCTGGTTGTGTCAGCCCGGTCGCAGAGAGGTCGTTGCCACAGTGTGGTGGCGTAGGTGGTGGGTCCCCGTGGCGCGAGGACTGGGAGGGAGTTCCCGCGTGGCGCGGGGAGTTCGGGGTCAGAGGCGGATGACGCCGCTCGACGCGCCTGCTTCGAGGGTGATGTGGTGTGGTCGCCGGGGCGCTGTGGACCACCAGTGGAGGGCGGCTGTGGTTGCCGACAGGGTGGTTGTGGTGTGGGCGGTGATGACTGTGCCGTCGCGCAGGGTGGCGATGGTTTGGTCTTGTGTTGCGGCTGTTGTAAGGCGGGTGCCGGGGAAGCGGTGGAGCATTCCGCGTGCGTAGTCGGTTGCGGTTTCCGTGTCGGGGAACGGGGTGTTGGTCCACACCGACGTCGCGCTCTCCAGGATGGCCAGGTCCGGTGTTGTCTCCTCGGCCGACAGGGGTGCGGACGGCTCCGGCCAGCGGGCTGTGGTGCGCTCGATGGAGAGGTGGACGTGGTCTGCGGCGAAGAGGGTGTGGCGCACCGTTGTCCGGTAGTGGGTGGGTTCGGCGATCTCGATCTCCGCGGGTGGTACCGGTTCCGGGACCGCGCGCGTCGGTGGGTCGGGCAGGTTCATGATTCGGTAGAACAGCTGGTTCAGGGCGGTTGCCGACGTTCCGCGCTCACGGAACACCGCTGCCGTCACCTCGTCGGCTACGGGGGTTGGGAGTGGGCCGGTGAGGGTGCCGGGGTGGAGGGTGGGTAACGCGGCCAGTAGGCCGGCCAGGGGGGAGCCGGGGACGACCTCGGGGCCGCCGTTGGTGGCCAGTAGTACGGGTCTGCCCGCGGCGGCGGCGTAGCAGGTCAGGGAGCCGTGGTCGGATACGACGACGTCGGCGGCGAGTAGGCCTGGTCGCCAGTCCTCGTCTTGGGGGAGTAGTGCCAGGCCCGCCGCGATGGCGGGGCGGAGCCAGGCGAGCACCTGCATCCGGCCGTGGCGGCGCCAGATGTTGGGGTGCAACGTCATCGCCACGCGGAACTCGTCGGCGGGGAGGGTGGTGACCAGGCGTTCCGCCAGGCGGAGGTCGGTGCCGAACAGGGAGTTGGGGCCCCAGGTCGAGCACAGCAGGACCATCCGGCGGTTGCCCGCGGCGAAGGAGCGGCGGTGGGGGAGGCGTAGGGACTCGCTGGCGACGACGCGGTCCAGGCACGGGTCGGCGGTGACCATCGCGTGCTTGGCCAGCCGTGGGTCCACCGTGGCGAGCGTGGCGACCTGGTGTTCGTGTGCGACTACGACGGTGTGGGGGAGTACGGAGTCGTCGGCGATGAACGCGGATCTTCGGAGTCCGGACACGTCGTCGGGGTCGGTTGTCGATCGGCGGTGGTAGCCGGCGCCGTGGGGCATCAGCACGACGGGGGCGTCGATGAGGTGCAGGGCGCTTTTGTCGCTGGCGGCCAGTGCCAGGTCGAAGCGCGCGCGGCACGCCTCCTGCCACGGCATCAGCAGCGCGCCTGCGCCGGTCAGCCGGTCTGGGAGGCCGCCGGAGAACTCCGATCCCTTGTCGACGGTGAAGCGCACCTCGACGCGGTGGTCGCCGAGCAGGCCCTGCACCACGTCCTGGAGCCTGCGCAACGTCGCGGGCGTGCGGACGACGACCAGCACCCGGCGCAACGGGCGGATGGTGTCCCACTCACTCGTGGGCACGGTCGAGGTGGTGGTTCGAAGGGCTCCCGGCTCCCGGCTCCCGGCTCCGGCTCCCGGCTCCGGCTCCCGGCTCCCGGCTCCGGCTCCCGGCTCCCGGCTCCCGGCTCCCGGCTCCCGGCTCCCGGCTCCCGGCTCCCGGCTCCCGGCTCCCGGCTCCCGGCTCCCGGCTCCCGGCTCCCGGCTCCCGGCTCCCGGCTCCCGGCTCCCGGCTCCCGGCTCCCGGCTCCCGGCTCCCGGCTCCCGGCTCCCGGCTCCCGGCTCCCGGCTCCCGGCTCCCGGCTCCCGGCTCCCGGCTCGAGTTTTACCATGATCATTTGGGGTTCGCATTGCCATGGGCGGCGGGGTGGTCTCGGTCCGGTGGGGAGGTCGGCGGGCTGGCCGTGCGGTGGTACGCGCACCGTAGCAACCCCTCGGCCGGTGTGCCCGCGCCGCGCGGTCGCGTGCAGTACCGTGGCTGTTCACGGATCGCCGCGGGGGGTTGGTGCAGTGGGTGCTGACGGGGTGCGCAACGTGCTCGCGGGGGTCGCCGGGCAGGTCGTGCAGGCGGGGTCGATCGGGACTGTGACGTTCGCCCCGGAGCCGCCGCTGGACCTGGTGCCCGCGCAGGTCCCCGCCGGGCCGTCCCGGTTCGTCGACCGGGTCGGGCAGCTCGCGGCGTTGCGCGCGCTGGTCGGCGGCGAACCCGAGTTGGGCAGGCCCGTGGTGGTCGCCGTGCGGGGGATGCCGGGGGTCGGCAAGTCCGCGCTCCTGCGCCGGGCCGCGACCGAGCTGGCGGGCGAGTACCCCGACGGCGCCCTGTACGCCGCCTTCGGTGCCGACGGCGAGTCGACCGCCGCGGCGCTCGGCAGGCTCCTCAGGGGCCTGGGCATTCCCGACGTCAAGATCCCCGCCGACCTCGCGGGCCGTCGCGACCTCTACCGGTCGCGGACCGCCCGCACCCGCCTGATCACCGTGCTCGACGACGTCACCGACGCCGCCCAGGTCGAGGCGTTGCTGCCGAACTCCGCCGCGGGTCTCGTGCTGGTCGCGGGCAACACCGCGCTGGAGGAGCTGCACGTCGACGGCGCCGTCCCGATAGTGCTCGAACCCCTCGACCCGCCGGACGCCATCGACCTGCTGCGCGCTGTCTGCGGGGATGGCCGGGTCGACGCCGAGCCCGCGGCCGCGGCCGAGCTGGTGGAGCTGTGCGGGCGCCTCCCGCTCGCCATCTGCGTGATCGGCGCCCGCCTGCCCGTGCGCCCGCGCTGGACCATCGCGCGGCTCATCGACGACCTGCGGGACACCGACCTCGTGCTCGACCGGGTCACGAAGGTGGCCGACGCTGTGCACGCCGAGCTGCCCGAGCCCGCCCGCGCCGTCTACCGCGCGGTGGGGCTGCTCGTCGGCCCCGAGTTCGGCGACGAGGTCTTGGGCGCCATGGTCGGCGCGCCGACCAACGAGGTGCGCGGCCACCTCGACCACCTCGCCGCGGCCGCGCTCATCGAGGAGCGCGACAACGGCCAGTACGCCATGCACCGCCTCATCCGCGCGCACGCGCTGCGGGTGGCGGCCGAGGAGACGACCGAGGCGGAGCGGGCCGGGCAGTTGCGGCGGGCCGTGGACTGGTGGTTGCTCGGCGCCACCGCCGCCGATGTGGCGGCGACGGGGTGGGAGCGGTTGCGGGTCGCGGACCCGAAGCGGCTGCTGGCCGACGTCGAGCTGACGATGAGTGCCGGCGCGGCGCTGGCGTGGTTCGACCGGGAGCACGCCAACATCGCCGCCGCGATGCGGGCTTGCGCCGAACGTGGTTGGCACACGCCCATCTGGCAACTGTTCGAAGCGACCTTCGCCTACTACGACGCCCGTCGCCCCCTTGCGGCCTGGGTCGAGACCGGACGCCTCGCCGTCGAGGCCGCCGCGCTCGACGGCGCGGTGGCGGCCGAGGCGCGGTGCCGGTGCCTGCTCGCCAAGGCGTACCAGGAACTCGAGCGGTTCGACGCCGCCGCGGCCGAGCTCGACCGGGCTCGTGAAGTGGCCCAGGACGAGCGGTTGCGCGGTTCCGTCCACGACTTCACCGGCAACCTCGCCCTGCGCACCGGCCACTTCGACGAGGCGCTGCGTTGGTTCCGGGAAGCCTTGGACATCAACGTCCGTCTCGGCCGCGCGCGGGGTACGGCGATGCAGACCTTGTTCGTCGGTCGCGCTCTCGCGGGTCTTGGTCGCGCTCCCGAGGCGCTGGCGGCCTTCGACGAGGCGGCCCGGCTCGCGGTCGCGGCGGGCGCGGACAGCGTGGTCGCGAAGTCGTTGCTGGCCACCGCGACCGCGTACGCCGCCGGTGGTCGACCCGATGAAGCCGAGGGTGCCGCCGCGCGTGCCGAGGAGATCGCCGTCCGACTCGACAACAGCGCGCTGCGCGCCGAGATCCACCTGCTGCGCGCGGAAATCGCGCTCTCCCAAGGGGACCCCGCCGCGCGGGAGGCACACCTCGCGGCCGCCGCCGCGGCCTACGAGCGGATGGGCAGCCCCAAGGCGGCTCGCCTGCTGGTCGGCCTCGTGGACGCCTGAGACCTTTGTGGACGGACGGCGTCGGGGGCGACCGTTGTGCTGGGCGAACCGGAGCACCGCGTTGCTACCCCTGCGGTTGCGCTGAACGGGCGAGGGCGCGCGGGCAAACGCCGTTTCCGGGCACACTGTGCGTGGTGGTCACATGTGGCGGGAAGTTGGCCCCCACTGCATAGTGGATCGTGGTGGTCCGCCGCGTGGGAGTCGCGCGCCGGTCGCCGTGAGGGTCCGGACTTGTCCGCGCGGAACCGTGTCGCTGCCGCCCGACGCCTGCCGAAGGGGAACCATGCGTGACGCGGAGGGGACCGCGCCCGAGTTCAACGTCCTCGGTGTGGTCGAGGTGACGGCGGGCGGGCGGACCCGGCGGTTCACCGCGCACCGCCAGCAGACCATCCTCGGCCTGCTGCTGATGCGGGTCGACCACGTCGTGCCGGTCGAGGAGCTGATCGACGCCATCTGGGACTCCGCGCCGCCGTCCACCGCACTGGTACCGCACCGGCGACCGAGTGTCCTTCTTGGATGGCGCCATGGTTCACCTGGGTCGTCTCGACCACCAGGTGAAGGTGCGCGGCTACCGCGTCGAACTCGGCGAGATCGAGGCCGCTCTGCGGGCCCACCCGGGCGTGGTCGACGCGGTCGTGCTCGCGATCCCGGGCGACGACGGCGAGGTCGAGCTGGTCGCCGCCTGCACGGGCGAGGTCGGCGACACCGACGAGGTGCTCACCGCGCTGAGCGCCCGGTTGCCCGCGTACATGGTGCCGCGCACGGTCGCCGCGTTCGACCTGTTGCCGCTCAACCAGAACGGCAAGGTCGACCGCAAGGCGCTCGGCGCCACTCTCGCCGGGGCGGTGCGGTGATGACCAACGTCGTCGAACGCCTGCCCGACAGCACCGCGTTCCGCCGCGCCATGGGCCTGTTCCCGACCGGTGTCGCGCTCATCTCGCGCGGTCACGGCCCCGACACCGAGGTGATCACGGTCAACTCCCTGGTGTCGGTGTCGCTGGACCCGATGCTGGTGCTGATCAGCATCCGCACGGAGGGCCGCATGCGATCGCTGATCTCCGCACGCGGCAGCTTCACGGTCAACGTCCTGGGCGCCGACCAGGAGGAGCTGTCCACCCGCTTCGCCAAGCGCGACCGCCCCCGCGGCCTCGACGCCCAACGGGTCCTCGGCGGCCCGGTCGACGCCTCCGGCAACGTCCTGGTGCGCGGCGCGGTCACCTGCCTGGAGTGCGATGTGGACACCGAGCACGTGGCGGGCGACCACGTCCTGTTCCTGGGGCGGGTGAACACAATCCACCTCGGCAACGCCGACGAGCAACCCCTGCTGTTCCACCGCGGCTCCTACGCCACCCTCAACCAGTGACGCCACCGCCACCGCCGCCGGAAACCCCGGCGGCGGTGGCGTGCGCGTTCACAGGACGAATTCCCCTTTACCGGCAACGGAATCCGGGAGAACCATCGAGGGCACCCGTTCATCGGACGAGAGGATCTCCGCGATGGCGAAGAATCCGGTCCTCGCCTCCCTGGCCTTCCTGCTGACCGTGGGCGCGACACCCGCGACCGCCGCGCCGGACGGGACCGCGCCGGAGTACGGCGTCACCGTGCTCCAGCCGTTGCCGGGGGACCTGGAGGACCGCGCCGAGGCCATCAACGAGCACGGCCTCGTCGTGGGCGCCTCCACGAACCTGGACGTCGGCCCGGAACGCGCGGTCCGCTGGGACCGCGACGGCACGGCCCACGCCCTGCCGACGCTGGGCGGGGACAACAGCCGGGCGTACGGCGTCAACGGCTCCGGGGTGATCGTCGGCGAGTCCCAGACCCCGGACGAGACCGTGCACGCCGTCCGCTGGGACCGGGGGCGCGTCCGCGACCTCGGCGCCCTCCCGGGGGACGGGTACAGCTCCGCGCAGTGGATCACCGACGCGGGCGTCGTCTACGGCAGGTCCGGGCCCGAACTCGACGGACCGTGGACCGCTGTGCGCTGGACCGGGAAGGACGGCCCGACCCCCGTGGCGGTCCCGCCCGGGTACGTGCGCTGCGCGGTGTCGGCCACCGCAGGCGGCGTTGAGTACGGCGGTTGCGCACTGGCGGACGGGACCTCGCGGGCCACGCGCTGGTCACGCGACGGCACACCCGTGCTCCTACCGACCCTCGGCGGCGACATCGTCCGGGCCGCCACCGAGCGCGGTGTGCTGGTCGGGGCCAGCGGTGTGGGCACCAAGGTCCCGGTCCGCTGGAACCGCGACGACACGCTCACACGGCTCTCCCCGGTCGTCGGCAGCCCCTCGACCGTCGCGAGCGCGATCAGCGAGAACGGCTACATCGCGGGTTTCGGCTACTCCCAGTACCCCTGGTCGGGTACTCCGGTCCGCTGGGACCCGGACGGCACCGCGCACCGGCTCGACCTGCCGCCCAACCGGGTTGAGGCCGTCCCCGCCGCCGTCGACGGGCACGGCCGCGTGTACGGCTCGGTGACCGCGCCCCTGTTCGTCAGCGACGCGGTGGTCTGGGACCGCGACGGCCACACCACCGCGCTGCCCAACCCGGACGCGGAGCGCTTCACCGCCTCTGGCGTCGACACCATCACCGGATCCGGGCTGGTCCTGGGTTCGTTCTTCGCCACGGCGGAGTTCAAGGGGTTCGCCGCGGTCTGGCGGCCGAACCACTGACGCCGCCTCGCCACCGGAGGAACCCGCGGCGGTGGCGTGTTCACAGGCCGAACTCCCCTTTACCGGCAACGGAACCCGGGAGAACCCTGAAGGGAACCCGGTCATCGGATGGGGGGATCTTCTCGATGGCGACCAAGTCCGTGCTTGCCTGTGTGGCCCTCCTGGTGATCGCGGGCGCGACGCCCGCCGCCGCGGCACCACTCGGGGGTGGCCACCCGCCGAGCTACCGCGTCACCCTGCTGCCACCCCTGCCGGACGACGACAGCGTCTACTTCAACGCCGTCAACGACGAGGGCATCGCGGTGGGATCCTCCCGGACCTCCTTCACCTTGCCCGACCACCCCGTCCGCTGGGACCGGGATGGCCGGGTCCACGCCCTGCCCACCCTGGGCGGTGAGCAGAGCCTGCCGCTGGGGATCGACAACCGGGGCGCCGTCGTCGGCTGGTCCCAGACCCCGGACGGCACCTCCCACCCGGTCCGCTGGGACCGCGGGGTGCTCCGCGAACTCCCCGTCCTGCCCGGCGACGGGACCGGCTCCGCGTGGGCGATCACCGACGCGGGCGTCGTGTACGGCCAGTCCGGCGAGACGCTGGTGCGGTGGACCGGGGACGACGCGCCCGTCGCGGTGCCGGTGCCCGCCGGGTGCGCGGTCCGGCAGTTCAACGTCACGTCCAGGGGCCTGCCCTACGGCACCTGCGCGTTCCCCGACGGGACCACGCGAGTCGTGCGCTGGTCGCGCGACGGCACGCCCCGGGTGCTGACCACCCTCGGCGGCGTCGACGTGTACGCCGACGCCAACGAGCGCGGCGTGATCGTCGGCAGCAGCGGGACCCCCGGGGTCCCGGTCCGCTGGAACCTCGACGGCACCCTCACCCGGCTGGCCCCGGTCGGTGACAGCCCGACCGGGACCGCGAGCGCGATCAGCGAGAACGGCTACGTCGCGGGCACCGTCGGCAGCGCGGACCCCAGGTTCCAGTCACCGGTCCGCTGGGACCCGGACGGCACCGCGCACCGGCTGGACGTGCCCGCCGACCGGCTCGAGGGCTTCACCGCCGCCGTGGACGAGCACGGCGTCGTGTTCGGCACCAAGCACGGGGTGTGGACCACCAGCGAGGCCGTGGTGTGGGACCGCGACGGCCACCTCGCCGAGCTGCCCAACCCGGATCCGGAGTGGCTGACCTCCTCCACCGTCGAGGGGATGACCAGGTCCGGCCTGGTCCTGGGGCAGTTCTCGCACAGTTTCGACGGCCCCGCCGCGATCTGGCGCCCGATCCGCTGAGTCCACCTCTCGGGTATTACTGGTGGTGCACCCGAGAGGAATCCATGGACGCACGTTCCGGGGCGAGCGATCGCCTCACCGCCTTCGGCACCCAGTTGCTGGAGGCGCACATCTGGCTGCGGGAGATGCTGGAGGACCTGAGTGACGCCGTCGACGACTACATCGACGGCAAGGGCCTGCCACCACGCGACCTCCGCGCGCACTGCCTGACCTTCTGCACCGCACTCGACCGCCACCACAAGGGCGAGGACGCCGTCGCGTTCCCCGCGATCGCTCACGACTACCCCGAACTGCGTGGCGTGCTCGCCACCCTGCGCACCGACCACAACCAGCTCGACTGGCTGATGCAGGGCCTGCGCAAGGTCCTCGACGCCCTCCCGGACGAGCCCGACCCGGCGACCTCGGCCAAGGCGCGCCAGGAGATCACGGCGCTGTCGGCGGTGATGCTGACGCACTTCATCTACGAGGAGAAGAAGATCGTCGCCGCGCTCAACGCACTCGACGTCCCCGAGTGGCGCGCCGACCCGCCCGCGTTCCTGCTGGTGGACGACTAGCTGATAGCGATGTGCGGGGCCAAGGCGCGGAGGAAGTCCGCCGCGTCGAAGGCCGTGCCCGCCGAGGCGACCCCGGTGGCCCTGGTCCGGCCGGTGAGGAGGCGGTGGACGGCCTCGACGGCCAAGGGCGCGCTGACGGCGTAGATGTCCTGGCCGGTGGCGACCGCGCGGCGCTTGGTGTCGCCGATGTGGACGACGGCGTCGACCACGAAGGTCTGCGCCGAGCGGCCACGGGCGTCGACGGGCTCGGGGGCGGTCGGGGTCGTCGCGGTGAGGTCGGCGGCGGCCCGGGTCGCCATGTAGGTGCGGACCTCGGCGACCTCGACGTGGCTGGGGATCGTGACGACGTCGGCCATGGTGAACTCGGCGAGCACCGGCAGCGGGCCGTCCGGGAACGGCCAGCGGACCGTCGGCAGCGGGTCGTCGTGGTACTGGAGGCCGCCGCCGGAGTACCGGACGCGCCTGCCCGCTCGGCGCCGGTGGGAGACCGCGCCCGCGTCGAGGCTGCCCGCCGTGGGGTGCCAGCTGTCCAGGCCGTAGGCGATGTGCACCTCGTCGGCCGCGGTCTCGCCGTCGAGCAGGGCGGTGACCAGCAGGTCGCCCAGTCCGCCGAAGAACGCCATGGCCGGGATGACCGGGGTGCGCGCGTCGGCGAACTCGGCGAACGTGTCGACGTTGGCCTCGATCTCGGCGGCGACGTCGACGTACGGGATGCCCGCGCGCAGCGCCGCCGAGATCAGCGGGGCGGCCGTCGTGGCGAACGGGCCCGCGCAGTTGACGACCGCGGCGGCGCCCTCCAGGGCCCGGTCGAGGGACGCCGGGTCGTCGACGGTCGCGGGGCGCGGGTCGAGGCCGGGGAAGTGGAGGCGGTCCTTGTCCCGGCCCGAGGGCAGCGGGGTGAATCCCCGGTCCAGCAGTTCCGCCACCACGAACTTCCCGGTGTGCCCGTAGGCGCCGTAGACCAGCACGTTCTCGCTCATGCGGACATGCTCGCAACGCGCCCCTGGCCGGGACCAGTGTCCGGAACGACAAGCGACGTACAGTTTCGGACATGCGCGTCGCGTTGGTCGCCACCGAGGGGATGCTCCCGTTCGAGCTGTCCCTGGCCTGCGAGGTCTTCGGCACCGACCTGCGCGGCGTCGACTGGTACGACTTCACCGTCTGCGGCGCGGCGCCCGTGCGGCTCGGCCGGTTCCACCTGGTGCCCGACCGCGGGCTCGACTTCCTGGCCCACGCGGACACGGTCATCGTTCCCGGCTGGGCCGACGTCGACGTGCCGCCGCCCGCCGACCTGGTCGACGCGGTGCGGGTGGCGCACGACGCCGGGGCCCGGGTGGCGTCGCTGTGCACGGGGGCGTTCGTGCTGGCCGCCGCCGGGCTGCTGGACGGGCGGACCGCGACCACGCACTGGGCGCACGCGGGCGCGCTCGCCGCGCGGTACCCGAACGTCCGCGTGGACCCGGACGTCCTCTACGTCGACAGCGGCAGCGTGCTCACCTCGGCGGGCAAGGCGGCGGCCATGGACCTGTGCCTGCACCTGGTCCGCGCCGACCACGGCTCGGCCGTGGCGAACCGGCTCGCCCGCAACCTGGTCGTGCCGCCGCACCGGGCAGGCGGCCAGGCCCAGTTCGTCACCGCGCCCGTTCCCGCGCGCGACGACCACCCGCTGACCGCGCTCCTGCCCTGGGACCGCGCGGCTGGACCAGCCGTTGACCGTCGAGGACCTGGCCCGGCGGGCCGCCATGAGCTCGCGCAACCTGGCCCGCCACTTCCACGCCGCGACCGGCACGACCCCGTTGCGGTGGCTGCTTAACCAGAGGGTTCGCCGTGCGCAGGAACTGCTGGAAACCGGTGACGACAGCGTGGAGTCCATCGCGACCGCCACCGGCCTGGGCACCGCCGCGTCCCTGCGCAGGCACTTCAACCGCACCGTCGGAGTGTCCCCGGACGCTTACCGCCGCACCTTCCGCGACCAGACCCGAGGGGCCGGTTCGGGCTGACAACGCCATGACGTGGGCCGCCGGGTGACAGCCCCGGCCACTTCCGTGTCGGTTCGAGCGGGGTGTGTCGTGTGGACTCGGCAACGTCCGAATTGATCCTTTGTGGGGGACCCGCTTTTGGGTCAAACCCCGCAATATCGGCTGCGGTGTGTGAACGGTGAGGTGCGTACCCGTGCCGCTCCCGTTGGCGTACCTGTTCCGCTCCCGCCGGTTCGGATTCTTGTGTCACCAGGCCAGACCGGCAGTACCGAACAGGGAGTCTCCAGATGCGCCGCTCGATCACCACCCTCGCCGCCACCGCCCTGGCCGCCGTCGCGGTGATCGTCGCCGGCCAGCCCACCACCGGCACCACCACCACCGCCCAGGCCGCCGACTCGGAGCAGTTGACGCTGGTCGCCGAGGCGTTCACCTTCGACGAGGGCGACGCCGTCACCGCCACCGCCACCACCACCGCGGCCACCACCGCCTGCTCCGACACCACCTACGCGCTCAAGTCCTGGAAGGTCGCCACCCTCAACTGGGTCTACAACCCCGCCGGCGCCCCCGCGAACATCGCCTCCACCGCGCTCGCGTCGATCACCGCCTCCACCGACACCGTCGCCAAGGGCGCCAACCGCTGCGGCCTGGCCCCCATCACCGCCTCCACCTACACCTACGGCGGCACCACCACCGTCGCCCCCCAGGTCACCCCCCAGGCCACCTGCACCGGCAACGACGGCAAGTCCGTCACCGGCTGGGGCACCCTCCCCGCCAAGGTCCTCGCCTACACCTGCACCTACTTCAACTCCCGCGGCGTCGTCGTCTCCAGCGACACGTTGATCGCCAACACCGGCTACACCTGGTTCACCACCCTGCCCGCCAACTGCACCGGCGCCCAGTACGACCTGCAGACCACCCTCACCCACGAACGCCTCCACACCGCCGGCCTCGGCCACGTCGACCAGACCGCCAACGCCACCCAGACCATGACCCCCGCCTCCGGCCCCTGCGACACCACCCGCCGCCTCCTCGGCGCAGGCGACTACGCCGGCCTCAAAACCCTCACCACCACCACCAACTAACCCCCCGGCCCACATCCCCACCACAGCCCTTGTGAGCCCTCCCCACCGGGAGGGCTCGCTGGCATTCCAGGGCCTTTCCCACACCGGTGTTTCCGTGCCATTCCTAGTGTTGGCGCGGAGACGCGTATGGTGAGGCAGTGAAACCGACCACCGGGTTAGGCGACGTGTCCACGGGACGCGGCCGTTCCCACCTGTGCTGGTCGTTCACCGAGATCGGCGAGTTCGCCGCCAAGGCCCGCGCGTTCCTCGCCGAGGGCCTCGCCGACGGCAAACGCGTGTGCCTGATCGCGCCCGGCGGCGTCGACGAGCTGACCGACCACCTGCGCGCGCTCCCCGGTTTCGACGCGCTCCGCGAACGCGGCGCGGTGCACGTGCGGTCGCCCGACGGCATGTACGGCGCCGACGCCGTCGACCCCGTCGAGCAGGTGCGCGCCTACTCCGCCGAGACCGACGCGGCCGTCGCCGCCGGGTTCACCGGCCTGCGCGTCGCCGCCGAGGTGTCCCACCTGGTCGACACCCCGGCCCGGCTCGACGCGTTCGCCGAGTACGAGCACATCGTCGACCGCTACATGGCGGTGAGCGGCTTCGACGCCCTGTGTGCCTACGACGCGCCGCGGCTGGGTGCCGCCGCCGTCGAGCGACTCGCCGCGCTGCACCCGCGCGGCAACGTCGACACCGTCCCGTTCCACCTGCACGGCTGGGGCGACGGGGGCGCGGTCGTCCTCGACGGGGACGTCGACCTGGCCGCCCACGACCTGTTCCCGTGGGCGCTCGACCGCGCCGCCGCGCACTGGGGACCAGGCGAGGTCGTGATCGACGCCCGTGGCCTGGAGTTCATCGACCACCACGGGCTGCTGCGGCTGGCGGAGCTGGCGGGTCGTCGGGGGCTGACGATCGTGCTGCGCACCAGCCGGTTCAGCCCGGCCCGGGTCGTCGAGGCACTGCGCCTCGACGGGGTTCGCGTGGAGCGGGCGGCGTGAGCGCGGACGTCGACTCGATCAAGCGCGGCTACGACCACGCCGCACTCTGCTACGCCACCGACCGCGAACTGGTCGACGCGGCGACGGCGTTCCTGACCGACGGCCTCGACGGCGGCGAGGCCCTGGTCGTCGCGCTGGACCGGCCCCGGGCCGACCTGGTCCTCGCCGCGCTGGCCGACCCCGGCGCGGTGACCGTGCTCGCGACCGGCGACCTGCACTGGCGGCCTGCCGTCGTCATCAAGTCCTACGGCGACCTCTACACCCGGCTCCTCGACGGTGGCGCCCGCGCCGTGCGGCTGCTGGGCGAGATCCCCGACCGGGCGCTGACCACCGCGTGGGACGTCTGGGGCCGCTACGAGTCGGCGGTCAACTACGCGTGGGACCGGTTCCCGCTGCGCAGCATGTGCGCCTACGACACCCGCACCACGTCGTCGTGGGTCCTCGACGACGTCGCCAAGACGCACTCCCTGGTGGTGAGCGCCGAAGGGGTGCCGGTCCGCAACTCCCGGTATGTGGAACCGCCGCTGTTCCTGTCGAGCCCGCGCCCGATGGTGCCGTACCCGATCCAGGACACCCCGCCCGTCGTCGACCTGGTCGTGACCACGCCCGGGGCCGCGCGCTCCGCCGTGCGGACCGCGAACCGCGACAGCCTCGCCCCGCGCGAACTCGACGACGTGGTCATGTCGGTCAGCGAGGTCGTCACCAACGCCATCAAGTACGGCACCCCGCCCATCCGGATCCGGGTCTGGACCGCCGCCGACCACATGACCGTCACCGTCCACGACCGCGGCCCCGGCCCGGCGGACCCCTTCGCCGGGCTGCTCCCCGCCCCGCGCCCCGAAGGGGGCGGCTACGGGCTGTGGCTGGCGCACCAGCTCTGCCACCACGTGACGTTCGCCGGTGACAGCACGGGTTTCACCGTCCGCCTCACGATGGGCCCGTGATGGAGTCCACCCGCGTCGACCGGTGGCTGTGGGCGGTCCGGCTGATGAAGACCCGCCCCGACGCCGCCGCGGCCTGCCGCGCGGGCCACGTCAAGGTCAACGACCGCCCCGCCAAGCCCGCCACGGTCGTCGTCCCGGGCGACGAGATCCGCGTCCGCGTCAACGGCACGACCCGTGTCGTGGAGGTGACCCGCACCATCCAAAAACGCGTCGGCGCCCCCGAAGCCAGCCTGTGCCTCATAGACCGCACCCCCGCCCCACCCCCGGACGCCCCCGCCCCCGTCGCCACCCGCTCCCGAGGCACCGGCCGCCCCACCAAACGCGAACGCCGCGTCCTGGACCGCTTCCGCCAGGGCGGACCGGACTAGCCCGCGAGGTGGTCGTGGTTCCCCGCCCTGGCCGACAGGCGGGAGCCGTCCGCGAAGCGCACGCGGACCAGCCAGGTGAACGGCGCGCCCCGGCCCACGAGGGCGGTGTCCCACTGCGGCACGCGATCGGTCTCCCAGAACGAGATCACCGCGTCGTCGACGCGCCACTCGGCGGTGGTGTCGAGCCAGTTGTCGAAAGCCTTCGCGGCCCGGCCGAGCAGCCCCGGCTTCTTGGGCGCCGAGCCCTTGCGGCGCAGCTGTTCCGTGACGAGGAGCCGCTCGGGGAACAGCACCGCCACCCTGCGGTCGGTGATCGCGAGGCCGACCTGACCGTTCCCCGCCGCCAGATAGCCCGCAGCCACGACAGCGTCATGCCCGGCGGTCGGCGCCTCCGCGAACCAAGCGAGACTCGGCTCGTCCACCCACTCGTCGTCGGGGAGGCGCACCGCGAAGTCCGACAGCTCGGGCCAGTCGTCCTTGATCGGCACCAGCTCCGGCACGTCGTCCGCGGGCGGGTGCGGGAACCGGGGTTGTCCACCGATGCGCGAGGCGATGTTGCCTTCGCGGGGGCCGAGCAGCACCAGCAGTCGTTCACCGGGCGCGCACCACTGGCTCGCGACGGTCTCTTCGTACAGGGGCATGCGGGTTACCGATCGTGGGTGAGGTCGAGGAGTCGTTGGTAGACGCGCGCGTCCCCGGTCAACCCGAAGCGGAAGTCGAGGCCGGACCCATCGGTGAGGGTCATGCGCAGCGATGGTTTGGTCTTGCGCATCCCCGCCGGAGTTTCCGCGATCCCGAAGTCCCGGATCTCCGCCCGGCCGATCACGAACAGCGGTGTGAGCCGAGCGAGAGTCGTCTTGGGCCGTACGCGCGCACTCGGCACGAACAGCTCCTTCACGGACTGCGCGATGTCCCCCACGCTGGTGTGGCCGAAGTCGTACCGCGCCGCGTGCAGCCCGGTGTCGGTGAGCACCCACAGGGTGAGCGCTTCCACGGCGATGAGCGGCTCGAAGTACCGCCACGCCGCGCACCGCTTCTTCTTGCCGTGCAGGATCAGGCTGGCCTCCTTCGTGGGGCCATCCTCCTCCCGCCGTGCCTTCGCGTCGTACCCGGCGAGCCCGATCTCGCCCGCCCACCGCAGGCGCTCGCCGGGCAGCCACTCCCGCGCGTGGGCCACGGGCCCCGCGGTCTCGCTGATCATCGCCCAGTCACCTCTCCATGCCCCCAACCACGGGAACGCCTCAGTCGACCGCGAACCCGCGCTTCTCGACCGCTGCGCGCTCCTCGTCCGACGATGGATCTTGAGCGTGCTCGTCGATCTGCTTCAGACCCCATTCCACGACCGCGCCCGGCACATTCTCCAGGGTGCCGCGCACGACCACGCGGCCGATGTCGGTGGTGCCGCTGAGACCCGCGAAACCCAGTCCGGTCCTGACCACCCGCTGGGCCAAGGCCTGTTCACCGGCCAGGTCCACGAGATCGCTCGGTCGCGCATGGTCGGGCAGGGGTGGATCGTTCGGGCGGATCGGTTTCCTGGGGACTTTGCTGCCGATGAAGTTGTTCGGGCTCGTGGTGGCGTACTTCGAGACGCCTTTCACCGCTTCGTCCACGTCGCCGGTGTGGTGACGGGTCATGCCCGCCACCGGGTTCAGGTTGTCGAGTCCCCGGCCGATGGGTTTGCCGATCAGCGGTATGTTGTCGATCCGGTCGGCCTTGCTGACAGCGCCCTCGACGATCTTGTTCTGGCGGACCCGCCTGAGCACCTTCTCCAGGTTGGTGATCAGCGGCTTCAGCCGGTGCATCAGGGTCGCGACTTTCGTGCCGAGGCGACTGGTGGTGATGGCGACCTGCGAGGCGGTCAGCCCGGTCGCCGCCACGGTCGAGGCGCCCGCGGTGATCCACGAGGCGGCCAGGGCGGCCAGCCACTCGATGATCAGGCCGATCACGAACTCCTGGATGATGTCCACGACCACTTGGACGAACGTGTCGAAGATGTCGGCGGCCGTCTCCAGGATGCCTTGGAGTTCCCCGACGTCGCCGCCCAGCGCACGGGCGCCCTCGGCGAACTCCGCCATCTCCACCCGGAACGCGTCGCCCGCCTCGCCCTGCCAGCCCGTCTCGGTCGCGCGCGCCCGGTCGCTCTCGTGGTCGGCGACCTTGTCGAGCCACTCGCCGACCTTCTCCCAGCCCTTGGCGGTGCTGCGCATCTGCTCCGGGTCACCGACGGCCGGTTCCAACACGAAGTTGACCAGCGGGCTGATCGCCAGCGACACCAGGAAACCCAGTCCGTTGTCCACCAGCGCCTTGCCGGGGCTCGCGATGATGCTCAGCTGCTCCATCCGCGCGTTGAACACCGCGAACGCGCCCTGGGCGGGCTCGTCCACACCCGTGTCGGCGACCTTGTCATAACTGTCAACAGTGGACATACCGTACTTGGCGACCTGGTGGAAGTCGCTGTCCCGCTCGTCGTTGCCCGCGCCGTTCAGGTCGCCCAGGGAACCGACGCCCTTGCCCGCCGAGGTCAGCCCGGTGGCGTTGTCGGCGTCGGTCGCGCCGTACGCCTTCGCGGTCGCGTCGAGGGCGTCGGCGATCTCCGCCAGGTACGACGACGCCTTGCCCGCCGTGGTCTGGCACTCCTCCAGCGCGGTGAAGTAGCACTGCGCGGCCACCCGCCCCAAGGGGCCGAAGCACTCGTCGTGCATGCGGGCCTGTTCGAGGAGCCTGGCCAGGCCGGTGAAGTTGTCCGCCTGGGCGCGTGATCCCTTGGCGTGGGCGAGGAGCAGCCCACCGTCGACGTCCAGGGCGCCGGTCATCGCCGTCCTTTGTAGATGCTCTCGTCGGGGAACTCGTCGTCGTCGGGCCGGGTCGGCGCCGCGGGTCGGCGCGGCGGGTCGATGGGCAGGCTGGACGCAGGCGGGGGAGCGGTCGGGCCCAGCGGTTCGACAGCGGGGGAGTGCGCGCGGAACGCGGCCTGGAACTGCTCGTACCGAGCCTCGCCGACGACCGGGCGGACCGTCTCCGCCATCCGCGCCGCCGCCTCGTGCTGCGCGGCCCGGATGGTCGCCAGGATCTCCTGCGTGAGCTGCGTGTGCGACCGGTTCATCGCGGCGGGCGACAGCTGCAACCCCAGCACCGCCCCCGACGGCGCGACAGTGACCGCCACCGACCCGTCGGGGTTGCGCGCGCTGCCCTTGAGCCGCGCGATGCTCTCGCGCAGCCCGGACACCCGCGCCGCCTGCTCCTCGAACCGCCGCATCGACTCGGCGTACTTGCCCTCATCCACCGCGAACCTCCCAGCCGGTCTTGGATGGTAGGGGTCCGTTCAGCGGGACAAGGGCGGGTTCCGGTCAGTGTGGCGTGCGCCCCAGATCACCTTGTGTGCCCGGTCACCTCGGCCGACGGCAGCGTCACGTCGACGCGGAGTCCGCCCTGTGTGCCAGGTTCGGCCGACACGCCGCCGTCGTGGGCGGCGACGATGGAGCGGACGATCGACAGGCCCAGGCCCGCGCCGTCGCGGTGGTTGACGCGGTCGCCCGTCAGGCGTCGGAACGGTTCGAACAGCGACGACACCGCCTCGGCGGGGACCACCTGCCCGCTGTTGCGCACCGACAGCACGGGGTGCCCGGCCACGACGACCTCCACCCAACCCCCCGGCGCGTTGTACTTGATCGCGTTGTGCAGCAGGTTGCCGATCAGCCGCTCCAGCAGGACCGGGTCGCCCGCGACCGTTCGCGCCACGACGTCCCGGCGCAGGGCCACGCCCTGCACCGCCAGCGGGGTGCGCAGCTCGTGCGAGGCGTTGGACGCGAACCGCCGCTGGCTCTCGAAGCTGATCACCATGCGGTCGAGCATCCCGTCGACCGCGTCGGCCAGCGCCCGCAGGTCGTCGCGGGTGCCGCCGCGGCGGATGCGCTGGCCCAGGTTCTGCGGGCCGAGCTGCCGCACGGTCCACGCCATCGCGCGCAGCGGCGCCAGCGACCGGGTCGCCGCGTACCGGGCCAACCCGACGGCGGCGACCGGCAGCGCGACCATCTCCAGCACCCACAGGACGTTCTGCAGGGTGTTGAGCTGGTCACACCCGTAGTACAGGCACTCGCCGACGAGCGAGGTGTAGCCGTCGCGGAACTGCCCGAACGTGGCCCTGCCCAGCAGCACCCCGACGACGACCATCGCGGCGTTCGTCACGGTCAACCGCGCGCGCAGGGAGAGCGGCGTCACGAACCGAGCCGGTACCCGACGCCGGGCACGGTGTGGATCACGGCCGGCTCGCCCAGCTCGCGGCGCAGCGTCATCACCGTCACCCGCACCGTGTTGGTGAACGGGCCCGTGTGCTCGTCCCATGCCTTCTCCAGCAGCTCCTCGGCGCTGACCACGGTTCCGGCCTCGGCGCGCAGGAGCACTCTAAGCACCGCGAACTCCTTGGGCGACAGCGCCAGCGGCCTGCCCTCGCGGGTCGCGTGCCTGCGGGCCGGGTCCAGCTCGATCCCGGCGCGGTCGAGCACCGGCGGCAGCGCGCGGTGCGCGCGCCTGCTCAGCGCCTCGACCCGCGCGACCAGCTCGGCGAACGCGAACGGCTTGGTGAGGTAGTCGTCGGCGCCGATGCCCAGGCCGCCGACCCGCTCCCGGATGCTCGCGGCGGCGGTGAGCATCAGCACCCTGGTCTCCCCGCCCGCCGCCACCACGCGCCTGCACACCTCGTCGCCGTGCACCTTCGGCAGGTCGCGGTCGAGGACGACCACGTCGTAGCGGTGCACGGCCACCCGCTCCAGCGCCGCGTCGCCATCGTGGCAGACGTCGACGGCCATGTGCATGTGCCGCAGCCCCTCGGCGATGGCCGCGGCCAGCAGTTCCTCGTCCTCGACGACCAGTACGCGCACGTCACACCCCGTCCCCCGGATCGAGCGGTGGTCTACCGCAGCCGTGATAAAAACCGGATAAAGGTGGTTCTTACCCACGCCTCTCACCCGATTCGGTATGAATATCCGCATGCGAGCTCTGGCCGTTTCGGCTGCCCTGCTCACAGGGGCGTGGATAGTTTTCCTGGCACGGCAGTACCACCTGGATCTGGACGTCTACCGGATCGGGGTGAACGTCTGGCTCTCCGGCGGTGATATCTACGGGACGCTGCCACCGACGTTGGCCGGGATCACACTGCCCTTCATCTACCCGCCGATCTCGGCGGTGGCCATGGTCCCGCTCACGGCGATCCCCTTCCCGGCGGCCAGCGCGGTGCTCGTGTTCCTGTCCGTGGTGTGCGCGGGCATCACCCTGGCTGTGACGTTGACCTCGGTGAAACTGTCCAAGAACTGGCTGGTGGTCATCCCGCTGGTGCTGTTGCTGGAGCCGTTCCGCGCCACGCTGGACTACGGCCAGGTCAACATCGTGCTGATGGTGCTGGTCGCGGTCGACTGCCTGGCGCCCACCACGCGGTGGCCGCGCGGTCTGCTGGTCGGCTTAGCCGCGGCGCTGAAACTGACCCCTGCCGCGTTTGTCCTTTTCTTCCTGCTTCGCCGTGACTGGAAATCGCTGGTCACCGCGGGCGTTTCGTTCGCCGCCGCCACCGCGATCGGGTTCGTGGCCGCCTGGGACGAATCCGTGCGGTTCTGGACGACCGAGGTCTTCGCGACCGGCGACAAAGTCGGCGTCGGGTACATATCGAACCAATCCATCCTGGGCGTGCTCACCCGTGCGGACGCGACCTGGCTGTGGCCGCTGCTCGCGGTCGGCGTCCTCGCGCTCACCATCCCCGCCATGCGCCGCTCGGCGCCCGCCACCGCGTTCTCGCTCAACGCGCTGGCCATGCTGCTGGTCTCGCCGATCTCGTGGTCGCACCACTGGGTCTGGTGCCTGCCCGTGATCGTCGCCTTCGCCGCGCAGGGCCACCGGGTGCTCGCCGGGATCGGGCTGGGGGTGTTCGTGCTCGCGCCGCACTGGTGGGGTGTCCCGGTGCTGGAGAACGGCTTCTTCGCCTTCGCCATCGCCAGCCTGGCGGTACCGGTCGTCGCGCCGCTGCTCACCCGCCGCGAAGACAAGGTTCCGGACCTGCCGCCCGCGGCCCAGCCCGCCCCGGTCCCCGCGAGTCCGTAGCGACCCCGTTACGCCCCCGCCCGTGCCGGCGATTGATCGTCGGCACGGGCGATGAGGAGGACGGCAGTGGTGGGTGCGGTGATCGGGCACGGGACGGCGACGATGAGGGTGCCGAAGGGCCTGGAGGTGCGCTTCTTCACCGACGAGGGGTCGCCGCTGCTGATCGTCAACCTGCTGGAACTGCTCAAGCGCGACAACCCGCGGGTCCCCATGCACGTCTTCAAGGCGGGGACCCCGTGCCGAACTACCGGTACGAACCGTTCAAGCCGCACGAACTGCGCGCGGTCGCCGAGTTCGACCAGCTCGACGTGCCGCACACCACGGTCGGCACCCCGGCCCACCCGAACACGGTCCGGCTCTGCGCCGACCCCGAGAAGTGCGCCAAGGCGGGCGAGCACAAGTGCGCGGGTGTCTTCGGTCACGCGAACCGCGAGAAGTGGACGACGACGAACTCCGCGAGTGGGCGGACTGCCTCGACCTGCGCACCCGGATCACCGCCGACCCCACCGCGGTGGGGTCCGCCCCCGCCGCCGTCAGGTTCCGCCTGCTCCGCGACTACCCCCAACACCGCC
This sequence comes from Actinokineospora auranticolor, assembly GCF_041897805.1. Taxonomy (GTDB): domain Bacteria; phylum Actinomycetota; class Actinomycetes; order Mycobacteriales; family Pseudonocardiaceae; genus Actinokineospora; species Actinokineospora auranticolor. The sequence goes on along the minus strand of NZ_CP154825.1, from coordinate 5,331,316 downwards.
ACCTGGTCCAGGCGAAGCCGGCGCTGACCGAGCAGGAGGGCCAGCGGATCCGGGCCTTCGCCGAGTCCCCGTTCCAGACCAAGGTCGGCGACTGGCTGGACCTGCCGCTGGAGGACCAGGCCCGCTGGATGACCACCCCGGTCATCGCCTCGTGGGCGGCTGCCTTCCGGGCCTTGGAGCTGTTCGACTTCAACCTCCGCGGCGACCGCCTGATGGCCCTCCTCCGGCGTCTGGACCCGAAGGCGCGTGAGTTCGCGTTGGAGGAGCAGAGCCTGGCCGACTACCTGACCGCCAATTCCCTCCGGATCTGACCCACCCGGTGGCACACTCTCCGTGGTTGTGTCAGGGGGACAGGTCAGGTATGTGGAAAATCGTAGGATTCGACGACTCGGACAAGCTCGTCTTCGACTACTACCTCGACGGCATGTCGCCCGCGGAGTTCGCGCGGGTGCTGGGGTTCGACGAACGGACCTACTACGACGGGTACGAGTACGAGCTGACCGAGCCGATGAAGGTCGAGCTGGCGCGGCGGTTGGGCCTGGAGTTCGATCCCGCCGTGGAGTACTTCGCCGGGGAACGGGCCGAGTTCGACGGGCAGCGAAGCCACGGCCTGGCCCACTTCGCGGACACGATCCTGCCGCTGCGGTCGGCGGACGGGAACCGGCTGACCTTCACCGTGACCGACGACGACCTCGAGGACGACGAGATCGCCTTGCTGATCTCCGCGCACACCCGCTACCCGCCGAAGGTCGCCAACGCCGATTTCACGGAGATCGAGCCGGACGCCACCCACCTCGCCATCGCCCGCGACGCGACCGCCGTCCTGCGCTCCCACGACGGCAACCTGCTCCTGCTCCACCGCCCCCACGCGACGCTGGTCCTCCGCGACTAGCCCTTCGGGTGCAGCAGCTGCTCGGCGATCTCGCGGACCCGGCTCAGCGGGATGCCGTCGCGCTGTTCCACGGCCAGCGGGTGGTCGGTCGGCTCCAGCTCCACCAGCGGGCGGACACCGAGGGGCTGGCTGTGCACGCGGGTCTTGAGGTTCAGCGTCGTCGGCTCGTAGAGGGGGACCTCGGTGGAGAGCCAGCCGAAGTAGGCGGGTTCGTCGACGCGGGCCGGGTCTTCCCAGAGGTCGGTGGCCCGGCGGAAGTTGGCCTCGCTCAGCGAGACCCAGACGCCCCACTCGAAGGGGTCCTCGGCGTCGACCACCGGCAGCACGATCCGGGCGCGGATGAAGAAGTTCTCCCCGTCGATGACGCACAGCTCGTCGCTGAGCCCGGTGTTGGGCCTGCCCTCCATGTCCGGCTCCCAGAACGCGGGCGCGGGCGCGGAGTAGGCCAGCGGCAGCTCGTCGTGGCGCACTCCGCAGGAGGAGCAGAAGAAACCGGGTTCGTCCGTCACGGGCGTCAGCCTAGATGCTCCCGACCCGGGGGCTCAGCGCGCGGTGGCGCCGGGCCTTGGCGCGGTTGCCGCACACCCGCATGGAGCACCAGCGGCGACTGGTGTTGCGCGACGAGTCCCAGTACAGCCAGCCGCACTCCCGCGCGTCGCAGCGCTTGACCCGCGCCGCCTCGCCGGTGATCAGGACGGTGGCCAGGTCCGCGGCGAGCCGGGCCAGCGCCGCGCGGACCGGCGGCGGGTTCCCGTGCGGCACCAGCACTCCCGGTGCCGTCGAGGCGCGCAGCGGCAGATCGCGCAGCGCGCCCTCCAGGCCCGCCGTGCCCCCGCCGCCCGCCAGTTCCCGGATCCCGGCCCGCAACCGCAGCGCCGTGGCGTGATCGCGCGGGTGCGCCGCGTGCGGTTCGCGCAGCAGCCCGGACTCCAGCAGCCACCGGCCGAGCGCGGCCGGGGTGGTCAGGGCGTCGGCGCCGGTCTCCAGGTCGAGGGTGTTGGCGAACTCGAGCAGGGCCGTGGCGGGCGCGGGCGGTTCGGTCACCGAGTTGCCTCCCGTCGAGATAACCGGTAAAACTTAAACATAGGTTACGCGCGGCCGGACGAGTGAGCAACGCCTACGCTCCGAACCGATGCTCTTCACCGGTTATCCACGAGGACTGGCGACTCAAGGGAACTGATGACGATGACCGAGCAGGTGACCGAGCCCGCGACCCGGGCCCAGCCGACCCCGGCGGCGGATCCCAGCGCCCGCAACACCGTCGTGCTGGTGTCCTTCACCGCCGTCACCAACCTCGCCGACGGCGTCACGAAGATCGCGCTACCGCTGCTGGCCACCCGGCTGACCTCGTCGCCCGCCGCGGTCGCCGCGGTGTCGCTGACACTCACGCTGCCCTGGCTGCTGACCGCCCTGCACGTCGGCGTGCTCGTCGACCGCGTCGACCGACGCCGCCTGCTCTGGCTGGCCAACGCCCTGCGCCTGCTGGTCCTCGGCGGCCTGCTCGGCGCCTACGCCGCCGACGCGGTCACCCTGCCCCTGCTCTACGCGGGCGGCGCGGTACTCGGCGTGGCGGAGGTCATCGCCCTCACCTCGGCGATGGCCCTGACCCCGGCCGCCGTCGGCCCGCGCTGGCGCGAACGCGCCAACGCCTGGGTGACCGGCGCCGAGACGGTCTGCAACGAGTTCTGCGGCCCCTTCGTCGGTGGCCTGCTGGTCAGCATCGGCACCGCCGCCGCGCTCGGCACCACCGCCGTCGGCTACGCCGTGTCCACGGTGATCCTCGTCCTGCTCGTCGGCACCTTCCGCGTCCGCCGCGCCGAGCAGCCAGAGCGGGTCCAGGACAAGCAGAGCGTCAGCGCCCAGATCCGCGACGGCCTCCGGTACCTCTGGCGGGAGCGCCTGCTGCGCCTGATGGCGCTCGTGCTCACCGTCCTCTGCCTCTGCTGGGGCGCCTGGCTGGCGATCATGCCGCTGATGGCGACCTCGGTCATGCGCCTGAGCCCCGGCGAGTACGGCGTGGTGCTCAGCGCGCTCGGCATCGGCGGCCTGGTCGGCGCCGTCACCGTCACCTCCGTCAACCGGCTCATCGGCCGCCGCTGGGCGCTGTTCGCCGACCTGGTCGGCACCCTCGCGATGGTCGCGGCCCCCGCCTTGACCACCAACGCCTGGCTGATCGCGGTCGGCGCCTTCCTCGGCGGCATGGGCGGCACGCTGTGGGCGGTCAACGCCCGCACCATCGCCCAGTACCTGGTCCCGGCCGAGCTGATGGGCCGCTACAGCGCGGTGGCCCGGCTGTTCAGCTGGGGCGCCATGCCCATCGGCGCGGGCTTGGTGGGCGTGCTCGCCGAGTGGTTCGGGATCCAGACGGCGTTCCTGTTCTTCGCCATCGCCGTCGTCGCGATCGTCATCCCGTTCCTGCGTACCGTGACCCCGGAGGTCATGGACCGCGTCGAGCGTGCGAAGCGGCGGCAGCTGGCGGAAACCGACTGACCACTTGGGACAGTCTATCGGTTGCGGGCGGCGGTGATGGCGACCGTGGTGTAGTGCATGGTGAAACGGCCGCCCAGCTTGTCGATGGCGGTGCCCACGTCGTCGAGGATCTCGGCGAGGGCGTCCGGTGGGAGCTGGGTCATCGCGCCGGTGGTGGGGAGTTGGTCGAGCCATTCGTCGCGGGTGTAGGGGTGTTCCCAGGTGACGTGCCACGTTTCGGGGGTGGCGAAGGCGTTGGTGTGGTGGAGGCCGTCAGCGGTCTTGTCGAAGATGGGGCGGTAGCGGTCTTCGCGGGGTGTCTTCGCGATGGCGTCGAAGTCGATGGGGGAGTCGGGGACGACGCGGCGGTAGGCGGTAGCGAGTGCTCGGCTGATGTTCTCGGGTGGGTCGAAGACGTGCCAGAAGGCGGCGAAGAGACCGGTGGGGCGTAAGGCTTGCGCGGCTTTGGCGGCACCCGCGGTCGGGTCGACCCAGTGCCAGGACTGGGCAGCGGTCATGGCGTCGAACCGGCGGTCCGCCGGGTCCCAGTCCTCGATGGTCGAGACCTCGACCGGGAGGTGGCGGCGGGCGATCTCGGCCATGCGCCGGTCGGGTTCGACGCCGAGGACCGTGCAGCCCCGGGCCTGGAACTGGCGGGCCGCGATGCCGGTGCCGCAGCCGACGTCGACGACCGCACGGCCGGGGCTCGCCTCGACGATCCGGGTGATGAGGGCGTCGGGGTAGGCGGGGCGGGCGCGGTCGTAGCGGTCGGCGTCGGTGCCGAAGGACTCGGCCATGGCGCGGTGCCGGTGCGGAGTGGGCATGTGCCCACTCTAGTGGGCGGTCGCCCACTGGGCCAGGTGCGAGAATGGCGGCATGCCGACAGGGGTGGCCATCCGCGAGGTGCGCAGGCAGCTGTTCGACGCCGCCGAGCGGGTCCTGCTGCGCGCCGGGCCGAGCGGGCTGACCAGCAGGGCGGTGACGGAGGAGGCGGGGTGCGCCAAGGGGGTGCTGCACCGGCACTTCGCGGACTTCGACGCCTTCCTCGCCGACCTGGTGCTGGACCGCGTCAACCGGGTCGACGCCCGCGCGGCCGCGCTGCGGGAGGCCGTGGGGACGGGCGACGTGGTGGACAACCTGACCGACGCCCTGACCGCCCTGTTCGAGTCGGTGGCGGTCGCGATGGTCGCCCTGATCACGTTCCGTGACGAGCTCCGGGCCCGGCTGCGGGACGCGTGGCCCGCGGGGGTGCCGGTGCTGACGGAGGGCGCGATCATGGTGTCCCGCTACCTCGCCGCGGAGCGGGAGCGGGGACGGGTGTCGGGGCGGGCCGATGTGGAGGTGCTGGGCGCGACGCTGATCGGCGCCGCCCACCTCCTGTACGCCGACCGCCTCGGTGTCGCCCCCACCCCGGAGGATGTCCGCCGCATGGTCGCGACGGTCGTCGCTGGGGCTTTGGTGGCCTGACACACCTTTTCGGGGAAGTCGCGCGGTCGGTCTTGCGCCCTTGGCAGAGGGGCGTCTGTCGCGTGGCCGCTGGAGTCCGAACGGTCCGAACGGGTTCGTCGGAGGTCTCGCGCTCTTCGGCGCCACCCGCTTGCGGGCCGTTCGCCCGCGGTGGCGTTTCCGGCGCGTGATCAACATACGCCTCCGGCCCCGGTATCCATTCTACCGGCGGGGGCCGACAGCTCCGGCCGAAGACGATCAAGCCTGTGGACAACTCGGGCTTGGGTAGGGGCGGTGGGGTTTGGGGCGGTGGTGGCCGGGTTGGGCGGGCGGTGTGCCGGTGCGCGGCTGGTGAGGTGTGGGTCGGCCTGGTTGGGGCCGGGTGTGTTGGCGCGTGGCTAGTGGGGTGTGGGGTCGGGTCCGATGTGGAGGATGAGGCCCGAGGTGACGGCTCGGAGTTTCTCGGGGTTGGCGATGTTGTGGATGGCCGTGACCCGGCCGTGCGCGTCCAGGTCCAGGCTGAGGGTGGCCAGCACGCGGCCCGGGGCGGTGAAGACGATGGTGGGGGTGCCGTTGAGCTCGGTGATCTCGGCGCTCATGTCCGCCGGGTCCACGCCCTCGTACGGCCGTGTCGCGATGCCCGCGAACCAGGTGGCGACGCGGTCGGCGCCGGTGATGGGGCGCAGGGCCTGGCGGACCTTGCCGCCCCCGTCCGTCCACAGTGTCACGTCCGGGGCGAGCAGGGTCATCAGGGTGTTGATGTCGCCGCCGGAGGCCGCGGCGAAGAAGCGTTCGGTCACCTGGCGTTGGCGGGCTTGGTCGGCGGGGAAGCGGGGGCGGCGGGAACGGACGTGGTCGCGGGCTCGGTGGGCGGCTTGGCGGACCGTGTCCTCCGAGCGGTCGACGGCCGTGCCGATCTCGCCGTAGCTGAAGCCGAAGGCCTCCTTGAGCACGAACACCGCGCGCTCCAGGGGGCTCAGGGACTCCAGGACCACCAGGAGGGCCAGCGACACCGAGTCGGCGTCGGCGGTGTCCGCGGTGTCGGTGCGCACCGGTTCCGGCAGCCACGGGCCGACGTACGTCTCGCGGCGGGCCTGGGCCGCGCGCAGGCGGTCGATGGCCACCGTGGTCACGATCCGCACCAGGTACGCCTTGGGGGCGGCCACCCGGGACCGGTCGGCGGACGACCACTTCACCCACGCGTCCTGCACCGCGTCCTCGGCGTCGGCCGCCGAACCGAGGACGCGGTAGGCCACCGAGAACAACAGGTTCCGGTGCTCGGCGAAGACCCGCTCGCTCATCGCGTGTACCGGCCGCCGCGGCGCCACCCGAGGGTGCCCAGGACCGGGAAACGCGACATCCGCCCGAACGACGCCCACCCGCCCGCACTCACCGTTTCCTTGTACCACACCGCCCGTCGCCCGGTCAGGTGCGACCGCTTCGGCGAGTTGTCCGGACGGGTGAACTGCACGACTGCGTCACCGCGGCCCAGGCTCACCGGGCAGTGCAGGTAGCCGAACCGGAACGCCTTGGGCCGCTTGCCTTCCAGCTCGCGCACGATCGATATCGCCGCGTGCACGCCGGTCGGCATGCCGCTCTGGCACGTGCCGGTCAGCGTCCCGTACCCCTGCCGGACCGCCGCGGCGTCGCCGACCACGTACACGTCCGGGTGCGACACCGAGCGCAACGACTCGTCCGTGACGACGCGGCCCCGCTCGTCCACCGCCAGCCCGGCCTCGGCGGCCAGCGGTGACACGCGCACACCGCTGGTCCACAGCACGACGTCCGCGGGCACGGCGTCGTCGTCCAGCACCACCGAGTCGGGCAGCACCTTGACGATCTCCACCCCCGACCGCACCCGCACCCCGAGCCGGGCCAGCGCCGCGTCCACGTACGCCTTGGCCTTGGGGGCCAGGCCCACCCCCGGCTCCGCGCGCCCCAGCAGCACGACGTCGAGCCCCGGGTGCGCCTCGGCGATCTCGGCGGCGGCCTCCACCCCGGTCAACCCGCCGCCGCACACCGCGACCGTCCCGGTGCCCAGCGTCGCTAGCCGCCGCGCGAGGGCCTCGGCGTCGTGCGCGCTGTCGAACGTGTGCGCGTGGTCGGCGGCACCCGGCACCGCGCCCGTGTCGCTGACACCACCCAGCGCGTAGACGAGGGTGTCGTAGTGCAGGACACGCTCGTCGTCGATCCGGACCGTGCGCGCCGCGGCGTCGACAGCGGTGACCCAGCCGTAGACCAGCGTGATCCCGTTGTCCCCCAACACATCCGCGATCCGCAGGTCCGCCAATTCCTGTCCGGCCGCCGCCTGGTGCAGCCGCAACCGTTCGGTGAACCGCGCGGTCGCGTTGACCACGGTGATCTCCACGTCCGCGCGCCGCCTGGTCCGCCCGGCCAGGTTGACCGCCGCCGCCATCCCCGCGTAACCCGCCCCCAGAACCACGATCTTGTGCATTGCCCCCTCCTTTTCCTCGATGACTGCCGACCACGAGACGGGTGCGCGGCAGCCGACCGTGAAATGCGGTGACCGGCATCACAAGTCAGGGGGTAACAGCCACCACCGGACGGCAGCGGCTACCTCGCCTGCGCACCGACCAGCCCATGCCCGCGCCCCCGTACGGTTGGGACGGTTGGTCCGACTACCCGAACCGCAACTGCGCCTGGGTCCCCGACGGCCTCTTCGACGGCATCAGCACCGGCCCCCTTACCTCCAGCGGCCCGGCCTGCGTGTTCGCCACCGCCGACGGCACCTTCGTCCAGCTCACCTGGGGGATGAGCGACGGCCCGGCCCTCTACGACCGACTCGCCTTCACCTCCCGGGTCGAGATCGCCGGACTCCCGGCCCGGCAGTACGACCTGGCCAACAACCAGGACGAGTACCCCGTCACCTGCCAGATCCGCCTCAACACCGGCTCCCCGCACCAACTCGGCGTCCTGTACTCCCGCGAAGCCGCGAACTCGCCCATCGACCGCGACGGCAGTTGCGCGATGGCCCGCCGAGTCGCCGAACTCGTCGCGAGAGCCCGGATTCCGTTGGCGGGCGGGAAAGTGTGGGAACCGACACCCAGGCGCCGGACCCGGCGGTGGTCCCAGTGGAGGCCTGCGCGGCCGTCGGCACGACCGCGACCATCGGCGTCGGCCTGCCCTTCAAGGAGGGCGAAGCCAAGAAGGGCACCACCGAGCTCGGCTCCACCTGCGTGGTGTCCAAGAAGGGCGCGGAGATCGCGAGCGTCCTGACCGCCGGGCCGGACCAGGGGCTGGCGCGGGTTCCGGCGCCGGACGGCGCCGAGGTCGAGGAGTTGAGGCTGGGAGTGCTGCCCGCCCGTCAGGAGATCGTCGGCAAGACCTGCGCCATCGCGACGGAGATCGCGCCGGGCCGCACGCTCCGCGTCCGGTTCAGCCGGGATTCCGTGAAGGGCGACGAATGCCTGGGTGCCCGTCTGGTCACGTCGGAGGCGATCGTCGCGCTGTTCTGAGGCTCGTGTCACGGTGCGAAGCCAACGCCGGTCGCGCGGACCGCGGCCGTGGGTGTCACACCGTGGATCGCGGGCCCTCCTCGGCCATGGCTGCCAGCGCGGTCGCGGTGGGCTCGTCGGCGGGGAGGAAGGCCTCCAGCCGGAGCTCGGCGACCGTGACGTCCAGGGCGGTCGCGAAGTGGGTGAGGGTGGTGAGCAGGTGGAGTTCGCCCGTGGGGGTGCGCAGGCGCAGCGGGACGGCGAAACCGAGGTGGGTCGGGGCGAGTGGGCGCGCGGGGGTGTACTCGGAGAGTTCGGCGATCAGGTCGGTGAGCGCGGGGTCCGGGGTCCGGGCGGCCTGGCCGCGGAGGGCGTCGACCACGTGGCAGGCCCATTCGTCGAAGTTCGCGATCCGGGGCGCCAGGCCGGTGGGGTGCAGCACGAGCCGGGCGACGTTGACCGGGGGAGCCAGCAGTTCCGGGGCGACCCCGGTCATCAGCCGGTGGAAGGCGGTGTTGGCGGAGACCAGGGTGCCGTGCCGGTCGATGACGATCGCCGGATAGGGGTTGTGGGCGCGGAGCACCTGCTCGACGGCGGCGCGCACGGGGGACAGTTGGCCGTCGTCCCACGGGGTCTCGGGGTAGGCGGGGGCGTAGCCCGCGGCCAGCAGCAGGGCGTTGCGCTCGCGCAGCGGCACGTCGAGCGACTCGGCCAGCCGGATGATCATCGCCCGGCCGGGGGTGGAGCGGCCGCTCTCGATGAAGCTCACGTGTCGCTGGGTGGTGCCCGCGCGCAGCGCCAGCTCGATCTGGCTGACCTTGCGGCGTTGGCGCCAGGCGCGCAGGTCGTCGGGGAGGGGCACGGGTCCTGTGTAGCCCATCCGGTGCGGCTCGGCTATTCCCCGCCGGGAATTGCCGGGCCACCCGGTGCACCGGCACCGTTGCCGCACCGAACGACGACTGGGGGGGAACATGTCCGATCCGATCGAGCTGGCCGACCGCTACGTGGCGGTGTGGAACGAGCCGGACGCCGACGCGCGGCGGGCGGCTGTCGGCGATTTGTGGGCCCGGGACGGCAGGCACATCCTGCAACCACCGGGTGAGGTGGTGAAGGCGGCCGACGACTTGGGGCTCACCACGGTGTTCGAGGCCAGGGGGCACGCCGAGCTGACGCGGCGGGTGCGGCTGGCCCACGAGGAGTTCGTCGCCCCGGGCGAGTACACCTTCCGGCGCCGCGACGACGTCGCGCGGCTGCGGGACGCCGTCAAGTTCAGCTGGGAGATGGTGTCCGCCGACGGCGAGGTCGCCGGGGTCGGCACCGAGTTCCTGCTGCTCGACGCCGACGGCCGGATCGTCGCCGACTACCAGTTCATCGAGGGCTGAGCCCGTGTCCTTCGGCTACCTGCTGCCCACCTTCGCCGCCGAGCCGGAGTCCCTGGTCGAGCTGGGCGGGTTGGCGGAGGAGGCGGGGTTCGACGCCGTCTGGGCGCCCGACAGCCCACTGGTCTGCGGCCTGCCCGACCCGCTGCCGCTGCTGTCCGCGCTGGCCGCGACCACCCGGCGGGTCACCCTCGCCACCGGCGTCCTGCTCGGCGCCCTCCGCCACCCCGTGCTGCTCGCGCACACCTGGCCACCCTGGACCGGCTGGCCGGGGGACGGCTGGTCGTCGGGCTCGGCTCCGGCTTCACCGACCCGCAGACCGAGCGCCAGTTCACCGCCGTCGGCGTGCCGTTCCGGGGGCGCGGCGGCAGGCTCACCGAGACGATCACCGTCCTGCGCGCCCTCTGGTCCGGCGCGACCAGCCACCAGGGCCGCCACTTCACCTTCCACGACGTCACCCCCGCCCCGAAGCCCCACACGCCGGGGGGACCGCCGATCTGGCTCGCGGGCACCGGCGCCGCGGCCGAGCGGCGGGTCGGCGAGCTGGCCGACGGTTGGCTGCCGTATCTGCCCACAGTGGACGGTTATCGAGCGAGCCTGAGCCACGTCGAACACGCCGCCGCCCAAGCCGGACGCCCCACTCCGACCCCCGCTCTCTACGCGACGGCCGCGATCGACAAGTCGGAAGACGCCGCCCACCAACGACTCCGGACCGTGGTCGAGCAGTGGTACGGCTACCCGTTCGAGGCGGTGTCCACCCTCCAGGCGATGTACGCGGGCACCCTCCCCGGCCTGCGAGCTTGGCTGGCGCCCTACCTCGAAGCCGGTGTCCGCCACGTCGTCCTCCGCGTTGCCGACCCCCACCCGCGCCGCGGCCTCGACGCCGTTGCCGCGCTTCTCGCGTGAAGGGAACGGCAGGCGCTCGGTGGAGCGCCTGCCGTTCGGGATCTCGGTCAGCTGAGCCGGTCGACGAGCGCCTTGGCGATCACCGGGGCGCTGGCAGGGTTCTGCCCGGTGATCAGCGGGCCGTCCTGCACGACGTTGGGCAGCCAGTTGGCGGCCGACCTGGTGAAGTTCGCGCCCCGCGCGGTGAGGTCGTCCTCCAGCGAGAACAGCAGGTGGCGGGACAGGTCCAGTTCGTCGTCCTCGGTGTTGGAGAAGCCCGTGACCGTGCGCCCGCGCACGTACGGGCTCCCGTCGGCGGCCTTGACGTCCCGCAGGATCCCCGGCGCGTGGCAGACCATCGCGACCGGTGTGTCGGTGCCCAGGGCGTGCTCGACGACCCGGATCACCCGCGAGTCGACGGCGAGGTCCCACAGCAGGCCGTAGCCGCCGGGGAAGAACAGCGCGTCGAAGTCGCCGTGGTCGACGTCGGCCAGCGCGGCGGTCTCGGCGATGGCCCGCATGCCCGCCGGGTCGTCGAGGAACCGGTCGGTGTTGGCGGTGGTGAACGGCGCCTGGAGGCTGAGGTGGTCGATGGGGGCCGCGCCGCCGCGCGGGGAGGCGAAGACGACCTGGAAGCCCGCTTCGACGAACGCGTAGTACGGGGTGGCGACCTCTTCGAACCAGGTGCCGGTCTTCTTGCCGCTGACACCGAGGTCGGCGTGCGAGGACAGGGTGACGAGGATCCGTCGTGGTCGGGGCATGGTGACTCCTTCGGTTGCTCTACCTACTAGTAGATAGGGAGAGCTTGGTTCGTGGAGATCGACGCCGTCAAGGCGGTGAGATCGGGGTCACGCCTACCTGTCGGCAGGTAGGGTGTCGTCATGGACCGTGTCGACACCCGAGGTGCCCTGCTGGACCACGCGACCCACCTCGTGCGGACCCGCGGCTACTCCGCGTTCAGCTACGCCGACCTCGCGGCCGCCGTCGGCATCCGCAAGGCCAGCGTCCACCACCACTTCTCGACCAAGGAGGAGCTCGGCGTCGCGCTCGTGGCCCGCTACACCGAGCGGTTCGTGGCTCGGCTGGCCGAGATCGACCGGGTCGGCGCCGGGCCGGTCGACGCCCTCGAGCGGTACGCCGCGCTGTACCGGGAAGGGCTGCTCGACGGGGAGGCCTGCCTGTGCGGGGTGCTCGCCGCCGAGACCGACGCGGTGCCACCGGCGGTCGCCGCGGGCGTGGCGGAGTTCTTCCGCGTCAACCAGGCGTGGTTGACCGAGGTGATCGAGCGCGGCGGGTTATCGGTGGGGGCGGCGGGTGACCGCGCCGCCACCGTGCTGGCCGTCTTGGAGGGCGCGGTGCTGGTGGCCAGGGCGCAGGACGACGTCGCCGCCTTCGACCGGGTGGCCGCCGCGGCGATCGCGATGGTCCAGGCCTGAGCCGGGTTTGCCGACTTCGCGTCGCGGCAGGACGCTGGGGGAGTGACGAAGCGACGGGTGGTCGTGGTCGGGGCCGGGCTCGGCGGGGTGACGCTGGCCAGGGTGTTGCAGGTGCACGGCGTCGCGGTCGAGGTGCTGGAGGCCGAGCCGTCGGCGGCGGCGCGGACCCAGGGCGGGATGCTGGACATCCACGAGGAGTCCGGGCAGGTGGCGCTGCGCGCGGCGGGACTGTACGAGCGGTTCCTGACCAAGGTGCACACGGGCGGCCAGGCCATGCGGGTGCTCGACGAACGCGCCACCGTGCTGCACGAGGAGACCGACGACAGCGCGGGCGGCAGACCCGAGATCGATCGCGGCGACCTGCGCGCGCTGCTGCTCGGGTCACTCGCCGAGGGCACGGTGCGCTGGGGCGGCAAGGTCGTCGGCGCCACGTCTCTCGGCGACGGGCGGCACGCGGTCGCCCTGGCCGACGGCGGGACGGTGGAGGCCGACCTGCTGATCGGCGCGGACGGCGCCTGGTCGCGGATCCGGCCGCTGCTCACCCCGGCCGTGCCCGCGTACACCGGCATCAGCTTCGTCGAGGTGGACCTCCTCGACGCCGACCGCGCCCACCCGACCGCCGCCACCCTGGTCGGCGGCGGCATGTTCTTCGCGCTGGGCACGGGGCGGGCGATGCTCGCGCACCGGGAAACCGACGGCAGCCTGCACGTCTACGTCGCCGTACCGGCCGAGGTGGGATGGCTGGCCACCATCGACTTCGCCGACCCGGCCACCTCCCGCAGCGCCGTCCTCCGAGAGTTCGACGGCTGGTCCGAAGACCTGCGCGACCGGGTGCGCGACGCCGACGGCCCACTGGTGCCCCGACTGATCCACGCCCTCCCCGTCGACCACGGCTGGCCGCGCGAACCCGGCGTGACCCTGCTCGGCGACGCGGTCCACCTGATGTCCCCATTCGCGGGCGAGGGCGCGAACCTCGCCATGCACGACGCCGCGGAGTTGGCGCGGGCACTGGTCGAGCACCCCGACGACACGGAGGCGGCACTGGCGGCGTACGAGTCCGACCTCTTCCCACGCAGCCGAGCCGCGGCGGCGGACTCCGCGGCGAACATGGCCCTGATGTTCGGCCCGAACGCCGCCCGCGTGATGGCCGACTTCTTCACCGGCGCCCGGCCGTGACGCGGCCGTCGCCCGCACATGATCGGGCGGTTCAAACCTGGGCTGGCGTTGTGCCAGGCCGGCTCGGCCGCGAACGTGATGCTGTTGTTCGGCCCGAACGCCGACCGGACTGTCGCCGACTTCTTCGCGGGCATCCAGTCATGGCGCGGTTCGCGGTCGCCGCCTGCACATGACCGGGCGGCTCAAGCTCTGGGCTGGCCGGGCCTGCCAGGCCGACTTGGCCGCGAACGTGGCTTTGTTTGTTCGGCTTGAATGTCGCCCGGGCGATGGTGGACTTCTTCGCCGGCGCCCAGTCATGACGTGGTTCGCGGTCGTCGTCGGCGCATGATCGGGCGGTGCGAGTCTTGGATTGGCGCGGTCTGTCGGGCCGATTAGGCCGCGAACGTGGCGCTGTTGTTCGGTTCGAACGCTGTGCGGTGATGGTGGACTTCTTCGCAGGCGCCCAGCCGAGACGCGGTTCGCGGCTGTCGTCGGCGCGTGACCGGGTGGTTCAAGTCCTGGGCTGATGCGGCCTGCCAGGTGGACTTGCCGGCGAACGTGGCCCTGGTGTTCGGCCCAAACGCCGCCCGCGTGATGGTCGACTTCTTCATCGGCGCCCAGCCGTGACGTGGTTCGCGGTCGCCGCAGGCACATGGCCGGGCGGCTCAAGCCCCGGGCCGGTCCGCAAGGCCGCGTCTGGCGGCTTCGGCCAAGGAGACCGCTTGCCGCTGGGAGGCCGGGCGTTCCGTGACGAAGTGCGCGGCGGGGCGGAACCTGGGTCGGTCAAACCGTTTCTACCGAACCGTTTCCGTGCGCGTGATGGCTTCGCCGGGTGGTGTGACCACCTCAGTGCTGTGCGCTGGAGGATGCCACTAGGCGGCTGGACAGGGCCGCCGCCATTCGTCTCGAAACGTGGCGGCGGTCGAGTGTTCGCGCGTTGGCCTGGATATGAGGCGTGTTCACCCTGCCTGCTGAACCTGTTGGTGCGGTGGAGTACCGCACCAACAGGCGCGCGAACACTGACTGGTCCGATGTGGACTGTGGTGGTGGGTGCTACACGATCTTGGCGGCGATGAGTTGTTGCCAGATCTCGCTCTGGTCCACGACCTCGACGCCCAGTTTCTCCGCCTTCGTCAGCTTGCTCGCGCCCACGTCCGCCCCGGTGATGAGGTAGTCGGTGTTGGTGGAGACGGACGTCGCGGTGGTCGCCCCGGCCTGTTCGCACAGGCGCTGGAAGGTGGGGCGGGCGACCTTCTCGCCCGAGCGGGGGTCGTTGATGGCACCGGTGACCACGACCGTCTTGCCCGCCAAGGGCGCGTCCGAGGACACGACCGGGGGGAGGTCTTCCTCGCGGACGTCGAGGGACACGCCTCGCTCTCGGAGGCGTTCCAGTTCGGGGCGGAGGCGGGTGAGGTGTTCGGTGAGGGAGGCGGCGACCTTGGGGCCGATGTCCTCGACGGCGACCAGCCGCTCCTCGCCCGCGTCGGCCACCTCTTCCAGGGAGCCGAAACCGGCGCGGCAGAGGCGGGTGGCCGTGCCTTCCGACGCCATGGGGATGGCCAGGCCGATGAGGGCGCGGCGGAGGCCGACGGCGCGGCTGGTGGCGATGGAGTCGATCATGCGGGTGGCGGAGACCTCGCCGACGCGGTCGAACTCCAGCAACTGCTCTTTGGTGAGGGTGTAGAAGTCGGACGGGTTCTCGAGCAGGCCCGCTTCCGCGAGGCGTTCGATCCAGACCTGGCCGATGGCGTCGATGTCGGCCGCCGCGCGGGAGGCCCAGTGGATCAACCGGCGGACGGTTTGGGCGGGGCAGGCGACGTTGACGCAGAACAGTTCTCGGCTGTTGCCCTGCTCGACGAGTGCCTGGCCGCAGGACGGGCACGTCACCGGCGGGACGATCTCCTCCTCCGCGCCCGTGCGCTGGGACTCGTCCAGCACGCCCGCGACGAACGGGATGACGTCACCGGCCCGGCGGACCAGGACCACGTCGCCGATCCGGATGCCGCGCGCCTTGATCACTTCCTGGTTGGCCAGCGTCGCCCTGGTGACCGTGGTGCCGCCGACGAACACCGGCTCCAGGTGCGCGACCGGGGCGATCTTGCCCGTCTTGCCCACGTCCCACACCACGGCCTTCAACACCGTCGTGCGCTCCTCGGCGGCGAACTTGTACGCCAGCGCCCCGCGCGGGGAGTTCGACCTGGTCCCGGCGGCGCCGTACGCGACCCGGTCCGCCAGCCGCAGGACGGCGCCGTCGAGGTCGTAGTCCAACTGGTCGCGCTGGGTCTCGATGGTGGTGATGACCTCCTGCGCGGCGGCCGCGTCGGTGCAGTGGCGCATGTCGGCGACGCTGAAGCCGAGCGTGCTCAGGCCCTGCTCCAGGTCGGCCGCGGCGCTGTCCGCGTCCGAGGTGTCGAGGTCGAAGGCGAAGAAGAACAGGTCACGGCCCGCGACCGTGGCCGGGTCCTTCGCCCGCAGGGTCCCGGCGGCGGCGTTGCGCGGGTTGATCAGCGGCTTGTCGGCGTGCGCGGCGTTGTAGGCGGCGAAGGTCGAACGCAGCATGACCGCCTCACCGCGCACCTCCACCCGGCCCGGCGCGTCGATCCGCGCGGGTACCCCGGCCGTGAGCGCGCGCACCAGAGGGGTGACGTCGTCGCCGGTCGTGCCGTCACCGCGCGTGACCGCCCGGGCCAGCCGCCCGTTCTCGTAGACCAGCGCCAGCGACAGCCCGTCCAGCTTCGGCATCACCACCACCGGCTGACCGGGGAACCGCGCGAAGAACGCCTCGACCTGCTCCGGGGTCGTCGACTTCTCCAGCGACAGCATCGGCCGCGAGTGCCGCACCGGCGCGTGCAGCACCGCGGGCGCGCCCACCTGGTCCAGCGGGTTCGGGTCCGGTGTCAGCTCCGGGTTGTCCGCTATCAGCCCGCGCAGCTCGTCCTCGACGGCGTCGTACTCGGCGTCGGCCACCAGCGGCGAGCCCCGGTAGTAGGCGTCGCGCAGCACGACGACCTGATCGGCGAGCTCCCGGATCCGTTCCTCCACGTTCACGGCGTGGACGTTACCGGCTGCCACCGACAGCCGGTGTCCACTTGTGCCTTCCCCGAGGGGAGTCGGGATGTTCACCCCGTGACCGGCACCATTCCCATCGGGGAGTTCGCCAAGATGACGCACCTGACCGTCAAGGCGCCGCGCCACCGCCACCGGCTGGGCCTGCTCGAACCGAGCCACGTCGACCGGCGCACCGGCGGCCGCGTGAGCTGGACATGCCCTTGGCCGACATTAGGGCGCTGCCGGACGCCCCGGGGCGGCCGGCCGCGACCGGGTCCTGCTCGCCCACCTCGACCGGCTGGAGGACGAGTCGAACGCACCCGGGTCGCGATCGTCTGGCTGCTGCTGAAGCCGCTGCCGGAGGCGGCCGTGCGGTACCGGTCGGTGCCCGACACCCCCGCGGTCGGCAGCACGCGTCGGTCGACGGTGCCCTGGATCGCGTTGTGGCCCGCTCGATCGGGCCGGTGCCCGGCGGGCAGGCTGATCCCCGCGAACCGCTCCGGCTGCCACAGGGCGCACCGCCCTGCACCGGTGCCGATCAAGTGCTTCCCCTCCATGACAAGGGTTTGCGGTTTCCCCAGATGCCCGTGTTGACAACTGTCGGACATATCAGTCCATGTGTCCGGACTTTGTTGGCGCAGAAAGACTCTCGGCTACGCGGGCGCCCCGAACCACCGGGTGAGGGCTTCCTGGAGCCCGTCCACCGTGGGCGTGTCGGTGGCCCAGGCCACGTAGCCGTCCGGGCGGATGAGGATCGCGGTGACCGGGATGTCGGCCTTGGCGTCGACCAGCGTCACGCGGTCGGACCACGGGGCCGCGGCCTTGGTGATGATCGGGTCGCCCACCAGGTTGAGGAGCAGGGGGCGCGCGGGGCGGGCCAACTCGGCCAGTCGCACCGGTCCGTCCGCTGTGGACAGTGGGAGGTCGCGGAGGAAGTAACCGGTCAGGGGGTTGGGGGAGTCGGTGTAGCGGATGTCGGAACCCGCCATCGTCGCGGCGACGTGGGCTCGGTTGGTCGGGGTGGCGAGGAACTCGCCGAAGAGGGTGCGCAGGGCGGTGACCGCGGGTCCGGGGGAGATGAGGACGCTCTGGGCCTCGGTGTGCATGACCACCCGCTCGCTGGCCTGGCGGCGCTCGGCCTCGTAGGTGTCCAGCAGATCAGGGCCCACCGTGCCGCGCAGGACGGCGGCGAGCTTCCACCCGAGGTTCGCGGCGTCCTGCAAGCCCAGGTTGAGGCCGGGGCCGCCGAGCGCGGCGTGCACGTGGGCGGCGTCGCCGACGAGCAGCACCCGGCCGTCCCGGTAGCGCTCGGCCACCCGGGTGTTGCCGCCGAGGACGCGGCGGAGCATGTGGGGGCCTTCGCCGTCCGGTGGGGTCAGCGGGAGGTCGACGCCGAGTACCCGGTGGGCGCTCTCCCGCAGCTCGGCCAGCGCCATGGGCTCGTCGCTGACCGCGGACCCGTCCCACTCGATGGTGAACAGCAGCGCGGGACGGTCCCGGAAGGGTGCGTAGCCGATCAGGCCGCGTTCGGTGCGGTGGTGCAGGAACGGCGGGATGTGCCCGTACCCCGGCACGGTCAGCCCGCCGGTCAACGGGTCCCTGATCCCGGCGGGCACGGTGACGTGGGCCGTGCGCGTCACGGTGACGTCGTTGGTGACGCCGGGGAAGTCGATGCCCGCCAGCTTGCGGGTGAGGCTGTGGCCGCCGTCGGCGCCGACGAGGTAGTCGGCGCGCACCCGGTAGGCGCCGTCGGGCCCGGCGACGTCGACGTCGACCCCGGCGCCGTCCTGGGTGAACCCGGTCAGCTCGTGCCCCCGGCGGACCTCCACGCCCAGCTCCGCCGCGCGCTGCTCCAGCACCTCCTCCAACCGCCGCTGCGGCACCGGCAGGATGTGCAGCGGGTTGTCGGGGACGTCCTCCAGCGGGAGCGGCAGCGCGCCGAAGGTGAAGGCGGGCACGGGCCGCGGTGGCTCCGGTGTGCCGGTTATCCGCTGGTACAGGCCGCGGTGGTCGAGCAGCCGGACCACCTGCCCGATCAGGCCGTTGGCCCGGTACCGCTCGGTGACCTCGGGCAGCCGTTCCAGCACGATCGGGTGGCTGCCCGCGAGGCTGAGCTCGCAGGCCAGCATCAGCCCGTTGGGGCCGCCGCCCGCGATGACGACGTCATGAGACATGGTTGATCCCTCCGGTGTGCGGGTGTGTTCCGTCGAAACCCCGGCCGGACGGACCGGGTCAGGGTGTGGAAAGGCCGTTGGCCAGGTGGCGCAGCGCCTCGCGCAGCACGGTCTCGAACGGCACGGACGGCGTCGCGCGCCGCCAGTGGTCGGTGGCCACCAGGATGGTCGCGCCGACCGCGCCCGCCACCAGCCGCGGGTACATGCCCGCGGGGTCGGTACCGGTGCGCTCGGCGATGACCTCGGCCAACTCGGCGTCCGCGCGGGCGTTGACCCGCAGCACCTCGCCCTGGAGCGCGGGGTGTTCGAGCATCGCCCGCACCCCCGCCTGCCAGTGGTCGCTGGTGTCGTCCTCGCCCGCCATGGCGAGGAACGCCGCCGCCACCGACTCGGCGACGGCGGGCCACAGCGGCTCGTCGGCCGGTCGGGCCCGCAGCTCCGCCGCGATCCGCCTGCCCCGGTCGAGGTGCCGGGTGGCGATCGCCTCGGCCTTGCTGGAGAAGTAGTTGTTGAACGTGCGGGGGGACACCCCCGCCGCGGCCGCGATGTCCTCGACGAGGACGTTGTCGAACCCCCGCTCGACGGCCAGCCGGATCGCCGCCCAGCTCAACGCCTCCCTCGTCCGCTGCTTCTTGCTCTCCCGCAGTCCCACGAGATCCACTGTACACAAAAGTGCGGGGCACGCAAATATGCGTGCCCCGCAAAATTCGACCCCGAGTGGTCAGAGGCGCTGCCAGTCCGGCTTGGCGGCGTAGGTGGTGCGGTAGTAGTCGGCGAGCTTGAGGTGACTCGCGGCGGCCTCGTCGACGATGACCGTGGCGTGCGGGTGCAGCTGCAGGGCCGAGGCCGGGACGATGGCGGCCAGCGGTCCCTCCACGGCCAGCGCGATGGCCTCGGCCTTGGACTCGCCCGCGGCGACCAGCACCAGGTGCCGGGCCTCGCTGATGGTGGCGATGCCCTGGGTGACCACGTGCCAGGGCACCTCGTCGAGGCTGTCGAAGAACCGGGCGTTGTCGACCCGCGTCTGCTGGGTCAGCGTCTTGACCCGGGTGCGGGAGCCGAAGGACGAGCACGGCTCGTTGAAGCCGATGTGCCCGTCGGAGCCGATGCCGAGCAGCTGGAGGTCCACCCCGCCCGCGTCGCGCAGGGCGAGCTCGTAGTCCGCGCACGCGCGGGGCAGGTCGTCGGCGGTGCCGTCCGGCCCGAGGAAGGACTCGGCGGACAGGCCCAGCGGTCGCAGGACCTCTTCCTCGATCACCGCGCGGTAGGTCTGCGGGTGCTCGGGCGGGAGGCCGACGTACTCGTCGAGCTGGCACACGCGCATCCGGCCGACGTCGGTGACCCCGTCGCGCACCCGCTGGGCCAGCGCCGCGTAGACCGGCAGCGGGCTGGACCCGGTGGCCACCCCGACCAGCGCGTCCGGCTTGCGGGTCACCAGGTCGGCGATGACGCCCGCCGCCAGCTCTCCCACCGCGGCGCGGTCGGGCACGATCACGATCTCCATGGGCTCCCCGTCGTCTAGGTACCGGACCGCTAGGTGGTTTAGACCAATGATAGCAAGATCCGGGTCAACTCGGGATGAACCCCACGTGAGCGGATCCCCTCCGATCGTGCGCCCTCGGGTCGCGCTCGGCGACCCGAGGCGGAGGGGCGTGCCGAGGGCGCTGGGGGTGGCGTCCTCGGCACGCGGTCGGTTGCCGCCGTCCGTCGGAGGGGGTGCTCGTCAGGCTGAGGAGAGACGGCGGATCAGGGTGTGGCGGAGGCGGTCGACGGCCGCCCTCGGTGTCGCGGCGTGCGCGGTGACGTGCACGGGGGACAGGTGGTCGTGGTCCACGTCGGCGTGCGCGGTGACGGGCTCGGCGACCGCGGGGTCCGCGGCGACCGTGACGGTGACCCGGACGCGGCGCGGCGGGGTGCCCAGGCGGCGCAGGGTCGACTCGATCTTGTCCAGCGCGTAGTCCTCGATGCCGTCACCGGCGACGCCGCGCACCAGCACCTGGGTGACCGGGGTCGGGTCGAGTTGGTCGGTGTCCATGACTTCCCCTTTCCTGTCCACTCGCGACGATGCCACCGCGCCGGGGCGCCGGGACAGGGACCGCGGTCGCGGTCGGGCGGGGACCAACGGCACCGGTGGACGGGGACCCGCTGTGGACGGACCGCCGTACGATGCCGGTCATGGCTTCGCGCGGGTTCGCGGTTCTGCGGCGGTACGAGCGGCCGTGGCTGCGGGGCGACGTGGTCGCCGGGGTGACGGTGGCGGCGTTCCTGGTGCCGCAGGTCATGGCGTACGCCGAGGTCGCGGGCGTCGCGCCGGTCGCCGGGCTGTGGGCGGCCGTCGGGGCGCTGGCGGTGTACGCGCTGGTGGGGACCTCGCGGCAGATCTCGGTGGGGCCCGAGTCGTCGACGGCGTTGATGACGGCGGTCGCCGTGGCGCCGCTCGCCGGGGGCGACCCGGGTCGGCACGCGGTGCTGGCGGCGGCGCTGGCGTTGGTGGTCGCGGGTCTGTGTGTCGTGGGGTGGTTGGCGCGGCTGGGTTTCCTGGCGTCGCTGCTGTCGAAGCCGGTGCTGGTCGGGTACATGGCCGGGATCGCGGCGCTGATGGTGCTGGGGCAACTGGGCAAGGTCATCGGCGTCCGGGTCGGCGGTGAGTCCGCGTGGGACGAGGTGGTGTCGTTCGTCCGCGCGGTGCCTGAGGCGCACGGGCCGACGGTGGTGTTGTCGTGTTCGGTGCTGGCGTTCCTGGTTGTCGTGGCGCGGCGGTGGCCGAGGTTGCCTGCGCAGCTGATCGCCGTCCTGCTGGCGACGGCGGCGACGGTGCTGTTCTCCCTGGACGAGATCGGCGTACGGGTGGTCGGGGCGGTGCAGGCGGGGTTTCCCCTGCCGTCCTTGCCCGCGGTCTCGTTCGCGGACCTGGGCGCGCTGCTCCTGCCCGCGCTGGGGGTGGCCCTGGTCGGCTACTCGGACAACGTGCTGACCGCGCGGTCCTTCGCGGCTCGCGCCGGGCACCGGATCGACGCCAACGCCGAGCTGCTGGCGCTGGGCGCGGCCAACGCGGCGAGCGGTCTGCTGCGCGGGTTCCCGGTCAGCAGCAGCGCGAGCCGGACGTCGATCGGGGTGGCGGTGGGCAGCCGCACCCAGCTGCACTCGCTGGTGGCCCTGGCGGCGGTGGCGGTGATCCTGCTGGCCGGTCGACCGCTGCTGGCGTCCTTCCCGGCCGCCGCCCTGGGCGCCCTGGTCATCTTCGCCGCCGTCCGGCTGGTGGACGTCGGCGAGTTCGCCCGCCTGGCCCGCTTCCGCCGCGGTGAACTGCTGATCGCCCTCACCACGGTGGTGGCCGTCCTCGCACTCGGCGTCCTGCACGGCGTCCTCGCCGCCATCGCGATGTCCCTTGTGGACGTCCTGCGGCGCGTGGCCCGGCCGCACGACGGCATCCTCGGCTACGTCCCCGGCCTCGCGGGCATGCACGACGTCGACGACCACCCCGACGCGGAGCAGGTCCCGGGACTGGTCGTCTACCGCTACGACGCCCCGCTGTTCTTCGCCAACGCCGAGGACTTCCGCCAACGCGCCCTCGCCGCCGTCACCGCCGCCCGAACCCCACCCCGCTGGCTGCTGCTCAACGCGGAGGCCAACATCGAGATCGACCTCACCGCCGTGGACGCCCTGGAAGACCTCCGCGCCGAACTGGCCCACCACGGCGTCACCCTCGCCATGGCCCACGTCAAACACGAACTCCGCGCCGACCTCCACCGCGCGGGCTTCCTCGACCGCATCGGCGAGGACCGCGTCTTCGCCACGTTGCCCACGGCCGTGGCGGCGTTCAAGGAGTCGGGCACGGACTAGCCCCGGGGTGGTCAGGAAGCGTTGAGGTAGGCCAGGACCGCGAGGACTCGGCGGTGGCCCGCGTCATCGCTGGGGAGGTTGAGTTTGCCGAAGATGTTGCGGATGTGCTTGTGCACGGCGCCGTCGCTGATCACCAGGAGTTGGCCGATCGTGCCGTTGCCGTGGCCTTCGGCCATCAGGGACAGCACTTCCCGTTCGCGCGCGGTGAGGGTCGCCAGTGGGTCGTCCGGCTTGCGGCGCACCAGCAACTGCGCGATCACCTCGGGGTCCATCGCGGTGCCGCCCGCCGCGACCCGGCGCAGGGCGTCGAGGAACTGGTCGACCCGGCCGACCCGTTCCTTGAGCAGGTAGCCGACCGCCCCGGCGCCGTCGGCGAGCAGTTCGGCCGCGTAGCTGTCCTCCACGAACGCCGACAGCACCAGCACCGGCAGCCCCGGCCGGGCCCGCCGCGCCTCGACCGCCGCGCGCAGGCCGTCGTCGGTGAAGGTCGGTGGGAGCCGCACGTCGACGACCACCGCGTCCGGTTGTTCCGCCTCGACCGCGGCGCGGAAGTCGGTGGCGTTGTCCACGGCCGCGACCACCTCGATGCCCGCCGTGCTCAGCAGCAGCACCAGGCCCTCGCGCAGCAGGGCGTCGTCCTCCGCGATCACAACCCGCATGGCAGCTCCACCCGCAATTCGGTCGGTCCGCCCGCCGGACTGGTCAGGGCCGCGGTCCCGTCCAGCGCCGCCACCCGGCGGCGGATGCCCGCCAGGCCGCTGCCCCGCGCCTCGTCGGCACCGCCGCGGCCGTCGTCGACCACCGTGATCTGCACCCTGTCCTCTGCCGTCCCCAGTCGGATCCTGGCCCGTTCCGCGCCCGAGTGCTTGGTGACGTTGGTCAGCGCCTCGGCGATGATGAAGTATGCCGCCGCCTCCACCGCCGCCGGTGGCCGCCCGGCCAGGGCGAGGTCCAGCTCACAGGGGATCGGGCAGCGCGCGGCCAGCGCGGTGACCGCGCCGTCGAGGCCGCGGTCGGACAGCACCGGCGGGTAGATGCTGCGCACCACGTCCCGCAGCTCGACCAGCGCCGACTCCGCGGTCTCCTGCGCCTTGCGGACCAGGTCGAACGCCGCGTCCGCGTCCCGTGACCGCAGCTGCCCGGCGATGCCCAGCTGCATGATCACCGCCGCGATCCTGGCCTGGGTGCCGTCGTGCAGGTCCCGCTCGATGCGGCGCAGCTCGGCGCCGTGCGCGTCCAGCGCCGCGGCCCGGGTCGCGGTCAGCTCGGCCACCCGGTCCGACAGCGCCACGCCCGGCGCGGGCCGCAGCAGCCACCGGGCGTACCGGGCCTGCGCACGGGCGAGACGGGGCAGCGCCAGGGTGAGCGAGGCGTAGAGGAACCCGACGACCACGGCGAACCCCGCCTGCGGCCACGACGTCACCCGGTAGTCGAACCCGCTGGGCGCGCCGCCGGGGACCAGGTACCAGTAGAACGGGATCGCCCACTGGTTGACCGCGGCGGGGAGCAGGCCGATCGCGACGCTGCCCAGCAGGATGCCGATGGGCGCGTGCGGCACCAGCCACGCCAGGTCGCGCCGCGTCGCCGGGTCAGTGAGCACGGTCCGGACCTGGGTGGGCAGCGGGCCGGTGACCGGCCGGTACGCCTCGGGGATCGCCTCGCCCAGCGCCGCGCCCGCGCGCCGCCGCTCCCGGTTCGCCAGCACCCGCAGCACCCGGGCGGCCTCGGGCAGGGCGGGCAGGCCGATGCCGACCAGGCTCAGCGCGGCGACCACGGCGAGTCCGACCAGGGCGACGAACCCGAGCAGCGCCGTGCCGCCGCCGACGGCCAGGTACTTGATCGCGGCCCAGACCCGGGCCAGTGCGGAGCGCATGGCCGCGATTGTGCGGCATCGGGGCGACCCCCGGTCCGTGGTGGTGCTGGCGCTACCCCCGATCCGCCCGCCCGCGGGATCGTGGCCACCGCCGCCGCCTCGTACCTTTGTCCTCATCGGACAGCAAGGGGAGGACAAGGGGATGCGGGCGCTCGGACTAGAGGCGGTGCGCAAGGTCTACGGCCGTGGTGGGGGCGCCGTCACGGCACTCGACGGGGTCACGGTCGGGCTGGAGAAAGGCAGTTTCACGGCGGTCATGGGGCCCTCCGGCAGCGGCAAGAGCACCTTCCTGCACTGCGCCGCCGGGCTGGACAAGCCGACGTCCGGCCGGGTCCTGCTCGGCGACACCGACCTCGGCGGGCTCAACGAGAACGCGCTGACCGCGCTGCGCCGTGACCGGATCGGGTTCATCTTCCAGGCGTACAACCTGGTGCCGTCGCTGGACGTGGTGCGCAACATCACGCTCCCGTTGCGACTCGCGGGCCGCGAGGCCGACCCCGGCTGGCTGCGGGAGGTCGCCACGCGGGTCGGCATCACCGACCGCCTCGGGCACCGCCCGGCGGAGCTGTCCGGTGGTCAGCAGCAGCGGGTGGCCATCGCGCGCGCGTTGGTCACCCGGCCGGAGGTGCTGCTGGCCGACGAGCCCACCGGCGCGCTCGACACACGTACTGGCAAGCAGGTGCTGGAGCTACTACGGGGCCTGGTGGACACGACAGGGCAGACCGTGCTCATGGTCACGCACGACCCGGTGGCCGCCTCTTACGCGCACAGCGTCCTGTTCCTGGCCGACGGCAGGCTGGCGGGCTCGCTGGTCTCCCCGACGCCGGAGAAGGTCGCCGACCGCATGACCCACCTCGGGGAGTGGTGACCGTGCTCGCGTTGTCCTGGCAAACGGTCAAGTCGCGACTAGGCGGGTTCGTCGGCGCGTTTCTCGCTGTCCTCTGTGGTACGGCCGTAGTGGCGGCCTGCGGTGTCCTTATCGAATCCGGCATCAGCTCCGGTGTACCCACCGAGCGCTACGCCGCCGCGCCCGTTGTAGTGGGCGGCAAGCAGTCAGTGCGGCCGGAGGGCGCGGACGTGCTCTCGGCGCAGTCCGTTGCCGAGCAGCCGACCGTCCCCGCCGACTTGGTCGCGCGGGTCGCGGCCGTCCCCGGCGTGCGGTCGGCGGTCGGTGACGTCGACTTCGCGGCCGCCGTGATCACCCCCGACGGCCGCGTCCCCGCCGGGCCGCCGGTGCGCGGCCACGGCTGGGAATCGGTCGCGCTGGCCCCGTTCACCCTGGCCGGGGACGCCCCCGCCGGACCGGACCAGGTCGTGCTCGACCAGGCCCTGGCCGAGCGGGCCGGTGTCCGGACCGGCGACCAGGTCCGGATCGAGACCTCGGCGGGCACCCGCGAGTACCGGGTCACCGGCCTCACCTCGCCCGGCCTGTCCCGGCAGACGGCCGTGTTCTTCACGACCGAGCGCGCGGCCGAGCTGTTCGGCAGGCCGGGCAGGCTGCACGCGGTCGCCGTCCTCACCGACGGCGATGCCGACGCGGTCGCCGAGCGGCTGGAGTCCGCGCTGGGCGACGCGGTCACCGTGACCACCGGCGTCGACCGGGGCATGATCGAGTTTAGCGACGTCGGCCAGGGCCGGACCATCCTGCTGGCGATCTCCGGGTCGTTCGCGGGCGTCGCGCTGCTGGTGATGATGTTCGTGGTGAGCAGCACGCTGGCCCTGTCGGTGGCCCAGCGCCGCCGCGAGTTCGCCCTGCTGCGCGCCATCGCGGCCACGCCCCGGCAGATCCGCTCGCTGATCGCCGCCGAGACGACGCTGGTCGCCGTGGTGGCGGGGGTGCTCGGCGGTGTCGGCGGGCTGTTCGTGGCCGGGTGGCTGCGGGACGCGTTCGCCTCGATCGGCGTGCTGCCGGGTGACTTCGAGCTGACCCTCGGACCGCTGCCGCCGGTGGGCGCCGTGCTGCTGGGGCTGGGTGCCGCCCGGCTCGCGGCCTGGTCGGCCGCGCGCAGGCCGTCGCGGATCTCGCCGGTGGAGGCGCTGGGCGAGGCGGCCATCGAGCCGCGCGGGCTGGGCCGGACGCGGACGTCGATCGGCGTGGTCGTGCTGGTGCTGGGCCTCGGCGCGGCGACCGCGCCGCTGTTCCTGCGCGGACCGGTGGCGGCCGGGGTGAGCGTGATGTCGGCGCTGCTGATCGTCATCGGGCTGGCCGTGCTCGGGCCGCTGGTGGTCGGCCGGGCCATCCGGCTCGTGGCCGGTCCGCTGAGCCGGTTCTCCCGGGTCGGCGGCTACCTCGCGGCGGCCAACAGCGTCGCCAACACCCGCAGGCTCGCCGCCGCGGTGACCCCGCTGATGCTGGCGGTCGGGTTCGCCATCGCCCAGTTCTTCAGCGCCGCGGTGGTCGACGAGGCGGCCCAGCGGGAGACCGACCGGGCCACCGTCGCCGACCACGTGCTGACCGGCCAGATCGGCGGTCTCCCGCCCGCCGTGACCGCCGCCGTCCGCGAGGTCCCGGGGGTGGCCGCGGTGACACCGCTGGTGCGCACCCAGGTGATCACCGCGACCGACGTGGCGGGCCAGGTCGAGGTCCACACCGTTGCGGCCCTCGGCGTGGACGGCGCGCAGGTCCGCGGCGCCCTCGACCTGGGCGACGTGCGCGGCGACCTGGGCGCGCTCACCGGTGACGCGGTGGCGTTGAGCCAGGCCGAGGCCGACTGGCAGGAGAAGGCCATCGGCGACCAACTCGCCGTGCACCTCGGCGACGGAACCCCCATCACCCTGCGCGTGGTCGCGACCTACACCCACGACCAGGCCTTCGGCGACTACGTGCTGCCCGCGACCCTGGCCCGCGCGCACACCACCGACCAGTTGGACACGTCGGTCCTGGTCCGCCGGGAACCCACCGCCGACCCGGCCGCCGTGACCGCCGCCCTGCGCGGGTTGACGGCCCGCTTCCCGACCCTGACCGTCGCCGACCGCGCGGCCATGGAGGCGGCCGGGAGCGCGCTGCGCGACCAGCAGTTCTGGGTCAACATGGTGGCGCTCGGCGTCATCCTGGGCTACATCGTGATCTCCGTGGCCAACACCCTGGTGATGACCACGACCCAGCGCGCCCGCGAGTTCGCCCTGCTCCGCCTCGTCGGCGCCACCCGCCGCCAGGTCCGCCGGATGATGCTCACGGAGGCGGTGGTGTCGGCGGGCATCGCGATCGTCATCGGGTCCCTGATCCCGGTGATCCCCTTGGCGCTGCTCGGCATCGGGGTGTCGGGGAGCCCGCTCCCGGCCGGGCCGGTGACCGTCTACCTGGGCATCATCGGCGCCGCGGCGCTGCTGGGCCTCCTCTCGGTCGTCATCCCGACCCGCGTCGCCCTCCGCCCGCGCCCCATCGACGCCATCGGCGTCCGCGAGTGACCGGTGGGGTCGGTCGGGACACCCGACCGGCCCCACCTCGACCGGCCACGCGTTCCGGGCGGTTAAGGGAGAAACCGGGGTTCTCCAGCGGGTTGCCGACCTCGGCTGATCCTCGCCGTGGCGGTCAGGCACGGCCGAGCAGGGCCGGGTAGTCGGGCAGTTCCGGGGAAGTGGCGAACTTCTGGGTCGCTTTGACCAGCGTGTTCTGGAACGCCTTGGTGTTGAACAGCTTGTTGCGGAACCACAGCCCCGGCGCCGTCGCCGGGGCCATGAACTTGCCCGGGTTCGCGCCCTTCTGCCACTTGCTCGCGTACGGCCGCATCAACTCCTCGTACGCCACCAACGCCGACGGATCCCCGCCGGTGCGCGCGAGTTCACCGGCCAGCACGTACGCGCCGACGACCGCCGTGCCGACGCCCATCCCGCCCAAGGTCACACCCCAGGCGGCGTCGCCGAGCAGGGCCACCCGAGCCGACGTCCACTTCGGGGCGTGGACGCGGCTGATCGAGTCGAAGTAGAGGTCGTCTACCGCGTCGAGGTGCGCCAAGAGGTGGGGAGTGTGCCAACCCAGGCCGGACAACGCCTTCTGGATGACCTTCTTCTGACCCTCCACGTCGTCCCAGTCGTTGTCCAGGCGTGGTGAGGCGAAGACGGTAAGAGCGCCGGCGAGTTGCGGGTCGTGTTGGTGCGCGGACACGCTCACCATGCGACCGGGCTCGTTGTACTGGTGTGGTGTCGTCTTGTAGTCGCGGTCGTTGGGTAGGTCCCATCCCGCGATGTAGTAGTCCAGGTGGCGGACGAAGTCGGACTCCGGGCCGAACGTCAACCGGCGGACGGTCGAGTGCAGGCCGTCGGCGCCGACCACGAGGTCGAAGGTCCGGGTCCCTGCGCGCGCGAAGTCGACCGTGACGCCGTCCGGGCGGTCGGCCATGGCGGTGACCCGGTCGCCGAACAGGTACTCCGCGCGGGGGAGCGACCGCTCGTAGAGGACCCGGGACAGGTCGGCGCGGCGGATCTCCAGGTCGCCGCCCGCGAACTCGGCGGGCAGGGTGAACACCTCGCGGTCGTCCTCGTCCACGCAGGTCATCGCGCCGCCGTGGGTCTGCAGGGCGGTCAGTTCGTCCAGCACGTCCATGCGGCGCAGGACGTCGAAGTGGGTTGGGCCGCGGAAGTCGATCGCGAACCCGCTCGCCCGCAGGGTCGGCGCGACCTCGACGACGGTCACCTCCGCGCCGTACTCGCCCAGCCACCACGCCAGGGCGGGACCCGCCACGCCCGCCCCCGACACCAGCACGCGCACTCCCGACAGCGACATCGGTCCTCCTCAGGTATCTGTGTCCGTCGGAAACAGTTTATGATGGACACAGTCGACTTCGCAAGGGAGCGCCGATGCCCGACCCGACCACGGACCTGCTCTGGGGTGCCCGCCCCACCGCGACGCGGGGGCCGCGGCCGACGCTGACCGTCGCCGACATCGCGGGCGCGGCCATCGCCGTGGCCGACGCCGACGGGCTGCCCGCGGCGACCATGCAGCGCGTCGCGGAACGACTGGGGGTGACGAAGATGGCGCTCTACCGGTACGTGCCGGGCAAGGACGAGCTGGTCGCCGTCATGATCGACACCGCGCTGGGCGAGGCACCCGAACCGTGCGCCGACGGGTGGCGCGCGTGCCTGCGGCGGTGGACCCACGCCATCTACGACCGGTTCACCACCCATCCGTGGACCACCGAGGCCACCGTCGGACCCCGACCCATCGGCCCGAACGAACTCACCTGGCTCGAACGCGCCCTCGTCGCCCTCGCCGACACCCCGCTGGCGGGCTCCGAGGCCCTCGACACCGTCGCCACCCTGGCGGGCCACGCCCGGGCCATCGCCCAGCAGTGGGCCGCCGCGACGAACCCAGAGGCGGCGATCCACCGCTCGTTCGCCCAGCTCGTCGAGGGCCGGGAGGACCGCTTCCCCGCCCTCGCGCGGGCGCTCGCCGACCCCGGCGGGCAGGGGCAGGCCCTCGACTTCGGTCTCGACCGGGTCCTCGACGGCATCGAACTCCTGGTCGCGAACCGGTCGTCCGGACGGTGAGGGGGCGTCGTACTTTCGGATGATCCGGCGAGGTCGGGCGGGTTCGTACACTACGGCGTGCTCCAGTCCTTCTGGCGCGAACCGCGTCCCGTCCCGGTGCCCGGCCGTAGTGGCTGGGACTGGGCGCTCGTGCTCGCGCTCGCCGCCACCGCCGTCCTGGAAGCGATCTTCCGGCCCGGCCTGACCGCGCCCATCCTCTCCGCCGTGGTCTCCGCGGGGCTGACCGGAACGCTGCTCATCCGCCGGTCGTCTCCGCTGGTCGCGGTGCTCCTGGCCTTCGGGGTCTGCGCGGCGGTGTCGCTCGTGACGGACCGGGAGTACCCCGAGCAGCACGTGCTGCTCTACCTGCTGTTCCTCCCGTTCGCGCTCGTCCGGTGGGGCTCCGGTCGCGCGGCCGTCATCGGGGCGGGTGCCGTGACGGCCAAGGTCGGGCTGGCCGTCGCGCTGGGCTACCTGCGCCCCGCCGACGCCGTCGCCGGGGTCGTGATCCTCTTCGCCGCCATGGCGACCGGTGCCGCCGTCCGGTACCGCCACCGCGCGCGCACCCGTGAACTCGACCAGGTCACGCTCCTGGAGCGCGAACGGCTCGCGCGCGACCTGCACGACACCGTCGCGCACCACGTGTCCGCCATGGCCATCCGCGCCCAGGCGGGCATCGCGATCGCGCCCGCCGACCCCGACGCCGCGGTCGACGCGCTGCGCCTGATCGAGGCCGAGGCCGCCCGGGCGCTCGACGAGATGCGCGGCATCGTCCGCATCCTCCGGGCCGCCGACGAACCCGACCGGACCCCCGGGCCGTGCGCGGGCGACATCGAGGCGCTGTCCTCGGGTGGGCGTCCCGAGGTCGCCGTCGAGGTGATCGGGGACGCGGGCAGGCTGCCGTCGCCCGTCGGCGCCGCGCTCTACCGGCTCGCGCAGGAGGCCGTCACCAACGCGCGCCGCCACGCCCGGCACGCCACCCGCGTCGACGTCCGGGTCGTCGTGGCGCGGAGCGAGGTGCGGCTGAAGGTCAGCGACGACGGCGAACCCGCCGCCGCGCGACCGGCCGGGTTCGGGCTCACCGGCATGATCGAGCGCGCCGCGCTGCTCGGCGGCACCTGCCAGGCGGGGCCGAACGAGGGTCGCGGGTGGACGGTCACCGCGGTGCTGCCCGGATGAGCCTGCGCGTGCTGGTCGCCGACGACCAGGAGATCGTGCGCACCGGGCTGGCCATGATCCTCGGCGCGCAGCCGGGCATCGAGGTCGTCGGCCAGGCGGCGGACGGCCGCGAGGCCGTCGACCTGGCGCGGGCGCTGCGCCCGGACGTGTGCCTGCTCGACATCCGCATGCCGGTCCTCGACGGCATCGAGGCCACCCGGTCGCTGGCCGGGCCGGGGGTGCCGGACCCGATCCCCGTCGTGGTCATCACCACCTTCGACCTCGACGAGCACGTCTACGCGGCGCTACGGGCGGGCGCCCGCGGGTTCCTGCTCAAGAACGCGGGCGCGGACATGCTCTCCCAGGCCGTGCACGCCGCCGCGCGGGGGGACGCGCTCATCGCGCCCAGCGTCACCGCCCGGTTGCTGGCCGCGTTCGCCGCCCAGGAACCGGGGACCCGCGCGCAACCGCTGGACCCGCTGACCGAGCGGGAGGAGCAGATCCTCACCGCCGTCGCGCGCGGCCGGACCAACAACGAGATCGCCGAGCAGTTCCACATCACGCTCAGCACGGTCAAGTCGCACATCACCAGCCTCATGACCAAGCTCGGCGCCCGCAACCGCGTGGAGGTCGCGATGTGGGCGCACGAGACGAACCGGTTGGGGTAGCCGGAAGTCCGGTCGCGGAGTCGGACTTCCGGCCACCCCCGAAGTCGGACTTTCCCCCGATGTGCCTGACCCCCGCGCCCCGACACCATTCACGGCATGACCCCAACCCCGCTCCGCCGCCTCCGGTTACCCCTGGCCTTGGTCGCCCTCAGCCTCATCCCCGTCGCCGCGGGCGCGTTCCGACTGTCCCAACTGGCCGGTGGGGCGGCGGTCACGACGGAGAACGCCCGGTTCTTCGCCGCCCCGATCCCGGTGGCGCTGCACATCGTCGGCGCCACCGTGTTCTGCGTGGGGGGTGCCTTCCAGTTCATGCCCGGGTTACGCCGGACGGGATGGCACCGCCGCGCGGGCCGCGTGATCCTCCCTTGTGGACTGATCGCCGCCCTCTCCGGCCTGTGGATGACCGCGACCTACGACCTCCCCGCCCACGACGGCCCGTTGCTCGCCGCGTTCCGCGTCATTTTCGGCACGGGCATGGCGGTCGCCCTGGTACTCGGCTTCCTCGCGATCCGCCGCGGCCACGTCGCCGCCCACCGCGCCTGGCTGACCCGCGCCTACGCCATCGGCGTCGCCGCCGGTACCCAGGCGTTGACCACCCTGCCCTGGGTGCTGGTCGCGGGGCAGCCGGGAGAGGTCCCCCGAGCCCTCCTGCTGGGCGCGGCCTGGGGCATCAACCTGGCGGTGGCCGAATGCGCCATCCGCGGCGTGCTCCGCACACCGCGCACCCGGGCGACCCCTACCCCCGCCACCCTCTGAGCCAGGAGCGCGGTTACGCGGACCGGCTGGTCGCCAGGTGGACGAAGAGCGCGGTGTGGGGGCAGCGGGAGTGTTCCGGCCAGGCCAGGACCAGGGTGGTCGGCGGTGCGTCGACCACCGGGACCGCCCGCAGGTCGTGGCGCAGGTGGCCCGCCGCCGACTCGGGGACGACGGCGGACAGGCGGCGCATGGCTGTCAGTTGCATGAGTTGGCCGATGTCGGAGACGGCGGGGGCGTTCGGGTCGTGTTTGGGCGGCCACAGCGGGCGGGGGAGGTCGGCCAGGCGCACGCTCCGCGCCGCCGCGAGCGGGTGGTCCGCCGACAGCACCGCGATCTGCCGCTCGGTGACCAGGTCCTCCCCGGCCAGGCCCGTGAAGTCGTCGCCGGGGCGGTGCAGCAGCGCGAGGTCGGCCACCCCCTGGCGGACCAGGTCGGCCCGCTCCTGGACGCGGCAGACCACGTCCACCGGCACCGAGTCCGGGTGCGCCCGGTACGCCTCGACGAGCCCCGGCAGCAGGCCCCCGTCGCCGCCCGGTTTCATCGCCACGGTCAGGGTTCGGCGCGGCTGACCGGCCCGGCGGGCCCGGCGCACGGCGGCGGCGACCGCCGCCAGGGCCACCCGGGCCTCGTCGAGCAGGGCGGCGCCCGCCGGGGTCAGCTCGACGCGGCGGCTGGTGCGTTCGAACAGCTCCGTCCCGGTTCGCCGCTCCAGCTGCCGGATGGCGCGCGACAGCGGCGGCTGGGTCATGCCCAGCCGCTCGGCGGCGCGGCCGAAGTGCAGTTCCTCGGCGACGGCGACGAAGTAGGTCAGCTCCCGGGTCTCCGGCAGATCCATACCTCCAGGGTATCGGTCGGGTCGGGATCGGTGTTGGCCCCGCGCGCACACCGCTGGTGGACTCGGTGTCATGAACGAACAGACAATCGCGCTGGTCACCGGGGGCAACCGGGGGATCGGTCGGGCGGTGGTGGCCGGGTTGGCCGACCGGGGGATGACCGTCGTGCTGGGCAGCCGGGACCGGTCCCGGGGCGTCGACGCCGCGGCGGAGCTCGGGGTCGAGTCGGTCGAACTGGACGTCACCTCCGACGACTCGATCGCCGCTGCGGCGAAGGAGCTGGACGAGCGGTTCGGCCGCCTCGACGTGCTGGTCAACAACGCCGGGATCTCCGGCGGTTTCGCCGCGCAGCCGCCGGGGGCGGTGGACCTCGTGGCGTACCGGGAAGTGTTCGCCACCAACGTCTTCGGCGTGATCGCGGTGACCGACGCCCTCCTGCCGCTGCTGCGCCGGTCCGCCGCGCCGCGCGTGGTCAACGTCTCCAGTGGACTGGCCTCGATGGCCCGGATGTCCGACCCGGACGGCGGCCTCGCCGCCCTGCCGCCCTTCGCCGCCTACGCGCCGTCCAAGAGCGCGGTCAACTCCCTGACCGTCCAGTACGCCAAGGCGTTGCGCGCCGAAGGGGTCCTCGTCAACGCCGCCGACCCCGGCGCCTGCGACACCGACTTCACCCGGGACATCCCCGGCATCACCCGCACCGCCGACGAAGGCGCCGCCATCATCGTCAAGCTCGCCACCCTTCCCCCGGACGGCCCGACCGGCGGGTACTTCAACGATTCCGGGCCCGTGCCCTGGTGATCACCGCGCGGTACGGTGGCGGTCATGCGCGGGTCCAGCCTCCGACGGGAGGTCCAGGCCGCGGCCGCGGCGCGGGATCCCGCGCGCCTGGCCCGGGTCGCCGACGGGCTGCGGGGATCGCGCAAACCGGGTGATCGGTTCATCCGCGCGGTCGCGTTGCGCGAACTCCACCAGTGCAGCGGCGACGCGGCGGCGCTGGACGAGGCGTGCGCGGTGGCCGAGTCGATCGCGCCGCGCGGCGTCCGGTACCGGTTGGCCTGGGCCACGGTCCTGTTCACCAGGGCCGATGTCCGAGGCGACCGCGCGGACGTCGACCGCGTCATCGACCTGCTGCGGGGCGCGCTCGTCGAGCGGCTCGACGCCGTCGAACTCGCGACCGGCCTCATGACGCTCTGCTGCGCCTACTACGCGCGGTTCGAACGGGCCTCCGCCGAAGCCGACCTCGACGCGTCGGTGGAGGTCGGGTGGGCGGCCGTGCGGGCCGCGGGCGACAACGCGGGCCTGGCCGCGAGTTGCCTGACGAACCTGGTGAACCCGTTGCGGGCCAGGGGAGAGCGGCGCGCCGACCGCCAAGACCTCGACACCGCCGTCGAGGTCGCCCGGCGGGTCGCGCGGGCAGGCGCGTCGGCCCAGGCCTGGTCCAACCTCGGCACAGCGCTCCTGGCCCGGCACGGGTTGACCCGCGACCCGGCGGACCTCGACGACGCCGTGGCCGCGCTCCGGTCCGCCGCCGACGGGACCGGGCCGTTCCGGCCGTCGGCCGTGGCGAACCTGGTGTCCACGCTGGTGACCCGCGCCGACGACACCGGGGACGCCCGCGACCTGGCCGAGGCGCTGGACCTGGCCCGGTCGGTGGCGGTCGACCCCGGTACCCGCGCGGCCCTGGCCATGGCGCTCGCCGAGTCGTCCGAGCGCCACCACCGGCCCGACCTGGCGGACGAGGCGATCGACCTGTTCCGCGCCGTGCTCGCCGAGACCGGGCCGGACGACCTCTGGCGGGCCGGTGGCCTCGCCAACCTGTCCACCCTGCTGTCGACCCGCCACCGGCACTCCGGTGCCCGGGCCGACCTCGACGACGCCATCGCGACCGCCGAGCAGGCCATCGCCCGGACGCCGCCGAGCCACGCGCACTACCGCCACCTGCGCGGCTCGGTGGCGCTGGACCGCCATCGTCGTTGGTTGTCGACGGGCGACGAGCGCGACCGGATCGCCGCGCTGGAACACTCCCGTGCCTCGATCGACGGCGTGGACCCGGGGGATCCTGCCGCGGTGAGCCTGCTCGTCAACTACGCGGGCCTGTTCGGCGAGGCGGAGCCGGACCGGGCCATCGAGATCCTGGGCGCGGTGAACGTGCGTGGACCGAACGCGGCCGTCCCGCTGACCGCGCTGGCGAACGCGCTGCTCACCCGGTATGGCCGCACCGAGGACCCGGCCGACCGCACGGCCGCGGCGGCGGCCGCCGACCGGGCGATCACCGCCACCGAGCCGGACCACCCCCTGCTCGGGCAGTCGCTGCTGCTGCGTTCCGCCGCCTCGGCGGACGGGGAAGAGGCCCGTGCGTTCGCTGAACGGGCCGCGGCGCTCGACGTGGCCCCACCCGGGGTCCGCGCCGCGGCGGCCCGGCGGGCGTCGGGGGAGGCGGCGGCGCTGGGGGACTGGGCGGGCGCGGCACGGGCGCTGCGGATGGTCGTCGACCTGCTCGACCGGACGGTTCCCGCCGAGTTGGACCGGGTCGACGCCACGACGCGGTTGACGCCGTACGCGGGTCTGGCCGTGGACGCCGTGGCGACCGCGGTGCTGGCCGGGGACCTGGAGGGCGCGGTCGAGGTGTGGCACCGGGCCCGGGCCGTGCTGCTGGGGCGGGCGCTCTCGCGCGGCCGTGACCTCGCGCGGCTGCGGCGGGTCGATCCCGCGTTGGCGGACCGGTTGGCGGCGCTGTCCCGCGAACTGGACACAGTGGACTACTACGAGTCCGCGGGTGATGTCGTGGAGCGCCGGCGGGCGGCGGTGCGGGAACGGGAGTCCGTGCTGGCGGAAATCCATTCCCGGCAAGGGGATCTGCTGCGGACACCACGCGAGCCCCTGCCCGCGGCCGACGAGGGTCCCCTGGTTCTGCTCAACGTGAG
The DNA here is from genome assembly GCF_041897805.1 of Actinokineospora auranticolor. Classification (GTDB taxonomy): domain Bacteria; phylum Actinomycetota; class Actinomycetes; order Mycobacteriales; family Pseudonocardiaceae; genus Actinokineospora; species Actinokineospora auranticolor. The sequence continues at coordinate 5,295,456 of NZ_CP154825.1, read as the reverse complement.
CACCCTGCGTTCCGATGCGTTGGTGCTGCGGCATTCCGGGATCGAGTTGGTGCCGCTGCCCGATGCCCGCGCCGAGCAGGTGGCCGAGTGGGTGACCGGGCTGCTCGCGGGCGACCGGGACGACGAGTGGCTGTTCGGGTTGCTGGCCTGGTTGTGGGACGCGATCGCGGCGCCCGTGCTGGCCGTGACCGGGACGGACCGGCCGATCCGGTGGAGTCCGTCGGGGTTCCTCGCGTTCCTGCCGCTGCACGCGGCCGGGCACCGAGGTGGGGAGTCGGTGCTGGACCAGGTCGACAGTTCGTATCGCGTGATGCCGGTGACCTCGCGCGCGCGGACCCGGCGGCCCTGGTCGGCGGCGGTGGTGACGATGCCGGTGACCGGAGGGGCGGCTGAGTTGCCCGCGGCCATGGACTCCGAAACCTGGCTGCGCGCGCATTTCGGCGCCGCGGAGTTCGTGGCGGACGGTGTCGTGGCCGCGCTCGGGCGGCACCCGTGGGCGCACTTCGCCTGCCACGCGCACAGTGATCTGGCCGATCCGTGGGCCAGCGCGTTGATCGCCGACGAGCCGCTGCCGGTGTCGGTGTTGGCCGGGGTTCGCCTGCCCGACGCGGAACTGGCGTTCCTGGCGGCGTGTTCGACCAGCAGGCCGGGGACCGCGCTGCCGGACGAGGCGGTGCACTTGGCGTCGGTGTTCCAACTGCTCGGGTACCGGCACGTCATCGCGACCCTGTGGCCCGTGCCCGACCGGATCGCGCACCGGGTCACGCGGTTGGTCTACCGGGACATGGGGGAGGATTCGGACTTGGCGGCGGGGGCCGTGCGGCGGGCCGCGGTGCGGGTGCGGGAGTTGTTGCCCGACAAGCCTTGGTGCTGGGCCGGGTACGTCCACTACGGCTGAGCGGGCCGCCAGAGCCAGGCGTCGGCGGTGAAGTCCTTGACCTGGACCGTGTGCTTGGTGAAGTCGGGTCTCCAGGGTTCGTCGACCGCGAGGTGGTAGAGGCGATCGGCGATGATCGCGGCCAGGTCCCGGGTTCTCGCTTCGGCGCGCACGGGAGGCGAGTCGAGCAGGCGGCCCAGGACGGTGGGGGTGTCGCCTGCGAAACCGAGGGCGGCCAGGCCTACCGGACCGGTGGTGGCGGCCAAGCGGAGGCGGATCGGGTCGCGGAATTCGTCGTTGTCCTCTTCGAGTCTGGCCGTTGTTTGTCGCAAGAAGACGTTCAGGGCTTTGGTGGCGTCGACGGAGGGCGGTAGGAAGGCGAAGAGGCCGTCGCCCGCGCCTTGGTGGTCGGTGTCGGAGATGTCGAGGTCGAGGTGGGCGAGGACGTCCTGGACGATGGCGAGGAGGCGGTCTTGCAAGCGTGACCGGCGTTCCGGCGGGCGGGTGCCGTAGCCGACGATGTCCAGGGCGAAGCCGATCCTGGTCGCGGTGGTCGGTTTCCGCGGTGTGGCGCGGACCTTGGTCGGTGCTTCCGGGTGGTCGAGGGGCGGCGGGGCGGTGAAGTCGTGGCCCAGTTCGCGGGTTCCCTTGGCCAGGGCGGCGGACTCGGCGAGCGCGGCGATGGTGGCGGACAGTTCGGCCAGCAACCAGTCCGCGCGGCCGCGGTCGCCGGGTAGCGGCACGCCCATGAGGGCCGCTTCGGTTGAGACGGCCCGGGACATGCGTCGCGCGCGGGTCCCGCAGAACAGCAGCTCCGCTTCGAGATCACGCAATCGGGCCAGGACCGACGCGGAGAACCCTTGCCGTGCCTGGGAAGCGGTAGTGTCGACGGCGCCGCGGAGCTGAGCGAGCGACCGGCGCTCCCGGTCCCAGACGCGGGCGTGGTGGCGGAGATTCCCGGCGTGCAGCAGGTAGCGGGCGAGCGGCGGCAGGGTGGTGCCGCCGTCGCTCCACGTCCAGGTGCTCAGGTCGCGGTCCTGGGTCTCGTCGGCGACGACGACCAGGTGGCGGTCCGGGAGAACGGTGGCGTCGGGCTCCCACACGAGAAACCCCGTACCGTGCGCGGCGGCCTCTGGCCACCGCGCGCGCCGCGCGTCCCGGGGCAGCGCCAGCAGAGCGGCGGCCGCGACCTCGGCGGGCGCCGTCCGCGCCAGCTCGGCGACCCGCCCCTGCGAGACAACGACCTCGGCGGTGAGCGGTTCGGTGGCATCCGCCCGAACCTCGGCCCACCACCGATGCGCCTCCACCCACCCGGCGTCGGCTGGCGCCATCGCGACCGAGAGGTTGACCTCCTCGTGATACCGGCGCAGCACGACCTGGAAGTCCCCACCCCGCCCCTCGGCGGCGGCCATCGCGGCCTGCCCGGGAGTGTCCGGGAAGGCGGTGGGAAGTCCGGTTTCGGTGATCGGGTCGGTGGTGCCGAGCAACCGCCCGCACCGCGACCACACCTCGCGCAACGCCACCCACCCGGCGGCCGCCCGCGGCCCGTCGACGGGGGCGTAGAGGTGCACGACCAGCTCCTGGCCGGAGACGCGGGTCATATCGCCACCTTAGACCGACTCGTGGTCGAGGGTCGGGCTCCACGGGAAGTGCCCGAGCGGTTGGCCTCGGCGATGTGCGCGCCGTCCAGGTCGGCATCGCCGTGGAAGACGGCGTGATCGAAGCGAGCTTTCGCGCGGAACGTGCTGTCGCGAAAGCGATGTACGGAATCAAACCGTGTGCGGTGGAAGTCGGCCGTGTCCAGGAACTCGGCGCCCCGGAACATCGCGAGGCTGTTGCTTTGCTCGGCGGTCGCGACAGTGTGCTCGAATGCTGTCAGGGTGTGGTTGTGTGTTGACGCGCGGTGGACCACGGCGACTCCGGAGTACCGGCTTTGTCCGAAGATGGCACCGCGACCTCAAGGGACGACGTTGGGGGTGGGTGGGTCTTCCCGCAACGACTCCACGACCTCGGCGCTGGCCTCCAGGGTCTCGGGTGGGGCGCTGCCGCCGTCGTCGTGGGTGATGCGGGTCAGGCGGAGGGGGCTGTACGACTCGAGTTCGGCGATGACTTGTTCGGCGGCGGCCGTGTCGTTGGTGGCGATGTGGTGGGCCAACTGGTGGATGAGGGCCGTTATCCGAGTCCAGTTGTCGTGGGTCATGAGCCAGCTCCGGAGGTCGCCCAGTACGGCCCGGGCGTCGGCGGCCGGTTCACCGTCGAGCATGGCGCGATGCTAACGCACCGGCGAGAAGGAAAGTGGTCGACGAGTTGTCCGGTTAACCGGTTCGACTTTCCCCGCGTCCACGCCTACGGTGGACGATGATCAAGGGGGGATCCATGACAACCGTTTCACGCAGGGTGGCCCTGTTGGCCGGGGTGGGGGCTTTGGCGGGAGGGTGCGCCGGGCAGCCCGAGAAAGCGCCACCGTCCACTGTGGTCACCACGACGACCGAACCGGCCGCGTTCGCCGAGTTGGAGGCCCGGATGGGCGGACGGCTCGGCGTGTTCGCGGTCGACGTGGGGACCGGGCCGCGGTCGGGCACCGCGCCGACGAGCGCTTCCTCGCCTGCTCCACCCACAAGCCGCTGGTCGCGGGGGCGGTGTTGCGGCGGGCGGAGGCCGATCCCGGGTACCTGGACAAGCTCGTCCGCTACGACCGGTCGCGGCTGGAGGAGTACGCGCCGGTCACCGGGGAGCGGGTCGACACCGGGATGACCGTGGCGGAGCTGTGCGCGGCGTCGGTCGGCGTCAGCGACAACACGGCCGCGAACCTGTTGTTCGACGAGGTCGGCGGCCCCGCGGGCGCGACGGCGTTCGTCCGCTCGCTCGGCGACGACATCACCAGGATGGACCGCAACGAGACCAGCCTGAACGTCGGCGCCCCCGGCGACGAGCGCGACACCACGACCCCTCGACGCATCGTGGAGACCTACCGCGCGCTGCTCCTCGGCACCGCGCTGGCGCCGACGGGCCGGGACCGGTTGACGGGGTGGCTGGTCGGGAGCACCACCGGCAAGGACCTCGTCCGCGCGGGTCTCCCGGCGGACTGGCGCGCGGGCGACAAGAGCGGCTCCGGCGCGGCGGGCGAGGTCAACAACGTCGCCATCGCCTGGCCACCCGGCCGCGGTCCCTGGCTGATCGGCGTCTACACCGCCCCGACCAAGGCGGAACCACCCGCGCGCCCGATCGTCGCCGAGGCCGCCCGGATCGTCGTCGCCGCCCTGGGCCGGGCCTGAAAGCGGTGGCGGCTCACGCGAGCCGCCACCCACCCGTCACACGACCCGGCGCAGCCACCCGCGCGTGTCGGCCGCGCGCCCGAACTGGATGTCCAGCAGGTGTTCGCGCAGCGCCAGCGTGCGCTCGCCGGGCTTCCCGGTGCCCACGGTGAGGTCGAAGTCCTTGCCCCGCAAGCCGATGATCGGCGTGATCACCGCCGCCGTGCCCGCCGCGAAGATCTCCGTGATCGAGCCGTCCGCGCAGCCCGCGCGCAGGTCGCCGACGCCGATCCGGCGCTGCACCGGGGTGAGCCCGTGGTCTTCGGCCAGTGCCAGCACGCTGCCGCGGGTGACCCCCGCCAGGATGGTCCCCAGCCCCGGTGTGACCAGCTCGCCGTCCCGGGTGACCACGAAGACGTTCATCGTGCCGGATTCCTCCAGCCACTCGCGCTCCACGGCGTCCACGAACAGCACCTGGTCGCAGTCGTTCTCCTGCGCCGCGAGCTGCGCGGCGAGACCGGCCGCGTAGTTGCCGCCGCACTTGGCCTCGCCCGTGCCGCCGGGGGCCGCGCGGACGTACTCGTCGGTCACCCACAGGTTCACGCCCGTGGGACCGGACGGGAAGTACGAGCCGACCGGGGACGCGATGAGGCAGTACGTCACCTCCCGCGCGGGCCGCACGCCGATGAACGGCTCGGTGGCGAACATGAACGGCCGCAGGTACAGGCTCTTCTCCCCGTCCGGCGCGGGCACCCAGTCCGCGTCGACGCGGACCAGCTGCTCGATGCCGTCGAGGAAGGCGGCCGTGTCGAGCTCGGGAAGCGCGAGCCGCCGGGCGGACCGCTGGAAGCGCTCGGCGTTGGCGTCGGCGCGGAACAGCCAGACGCTGCCGTCGGCGTGCCGGTAGGCCTTGAGGCCCTCGAACACCTCTTGCGCGTAGTGCAGCACGGCCGCGGCCGGGTGCACCGAGAACGGGCGCAGCGGACCCACGGTGTGGTCGCGCCAGCCGTCGCCCTCGGTCCAGACCGCCGTGGCCATGTGGTCGGTGAACACGGTGCCGAACCGCGGGTCCGCCAGGATCGTGTCCCGTTCGGCCTTCGTGCGGACGTTGTCGCTCTGGTCGAGCCGGAAGGTGGTCACCGCCGGATGATAACCGCGAACGGTCCGCTCCGGCCCGCTCGACAGCGCGGATACCAGCGGGTATGGCATTCGGGCGAGGCCATTGCGGTCCACTTTCGACACTCCGGCGCCCGTGCGCCCGGATGGCCGATTGACCGCGCGGGCGCGCCTGGGAGACTGGCAACGCCCGGCGACGGGGGAAGTCCGGTGGGAATCCGGCGCTGACCCGCAACGGTGTGCCACCCCCGCGGTGGCGAGTCCGATTACCCGCGCCGGGTTCGAGACACACCTCACCCGTCGTGGTTCGCGGGCCGGGGAACGCCGCGCCCGCGCCGCGTCCCGGCCCGCGCGCCGGAAAGGCCCACATGAGATTCCGCGCTGCCCTGGTCGCCGCGATCTGCGTGACCGCCACCGTCGTCGCCGCGCCCGCCGCGGGCGCCACCACCCACCGCCCCGACCGGGCCGCCGCGGGCTGGACGGCCCGCCAGTTCGTCGACGGTGACCACCTGGAGACCACGTTCGACGGCACCAGCTACCCCGACGCGGGCCTGACCATCGACGCGGTCCTCGCCTTCGCCGCCGCGCGCTCCGCCGACGACTACGGCGCCGCCGCCCTCACCTGGCTGGCCCGCCCCGACGTCCTGACCGGCTACCTCGGTGACGGCGGCACCGAGGCCTACGCGGGCGCCACCGCGAAGACCGCCTTCGCCGCGCAGGTCCGCGGCGCCGACCCGACCGCGTTCGGCGGCGTCGACCTCATCGCCCGCCTCGGCACGCTGCTGACGCCGTCGGGCCGCTACTCCGACCGCTCGGTCTACGGCGACTACAGCAACGCCTTCACCCAGTCCTTCGCCCTCCTCGCCCTCGACCGCACCCCGGCGGGCGCGCCGACCGCGGCCGTCGACTTCACCGTCGGCACCCAGTGCGCGGACGGCGGCTTCCCGCTCTACTACGGCACGCCCACCTGCGTCAGCGACGCCGACGCCACCGCCATGGTCACCCAGGCGCTCCTGGCGACCGGTCGGCACACGGCGGCGCAGAAGGGGCTGACCTGGCTCAAGTCCCAGCAGCTGTCGAACGGCGGCGTCACCGGAACGGGGTCGGGCACCGCGAACGCCAGCACCACCGGCCTCGCCGGGCAGGCGTTCCGCGCGGGTGGCCGGATCCTGCCCGCCGCGAAGGCGGCAGGCTTCGTGCTCTCGTTGCGCGTCACCTGTTCCGCCCCGGCCGCCGACCGCGGCGCGATCGCGTTCGACAGCACCGGATTCACCCCCGGCACCGCGGTCCGCGCGACCACCCAGGGGATCCTCGGCTTCGCGGGCGCGCCACTGGCGACTCTCTCGTCGGCGGGTTCCACCACCGGTGCGCCCACCTTGGCCTGCGCGTAGCGATCGGAGCGGGGAGGTGAGAGGTTCGCCTCCCCGCTCTCGACCTGTTGTGCGAATTCGTGTTTTATGGCCTCCGCCGGGGGTCAGTACGGTCGGATCATGGAGTTGAACTTTCCGACCGCGGAAGAACTCGCGGCTGCTTTGCGTGCCGGTGAAGTGACCTCGGTGGACCTGACCGACGAGGCGATCGCGCGGATCGAGCGCGACGACAAGGTGATCAACGCGATCTGCGTGCCGGACTTCGACCGCGCGCGGGCCGCCGCGCGCGAGGCCGACCAGGCGCGTGCGCGCGGTGTGGACCGGCCGTTGCTCGGGATTCCGGTGACGGTAAAGGAGTCCTACGACATCGCGGGCCTGCCGACGACCTGGGGAATGCCGCGGTACCGGGACTTCGTGCCCACCGCGGACGCGGTGCAGGTGTCGCGACTGCGGGACGCGGGCGCGGTGGTGCTCGGCAAGACCAATGTGCCCCTGGGGTTGCAGGACCTGCAGAGTTTCAACGAGATCTACGGCACCACAACCAACCCGTGGAATCCCGAACGGACCTCGGGCGGTTCCTCGGGCGGGTCGGCGGCGGCGCTGGCGGCCGGGTTCGGCGCGTTGTCCATCGGCTCCGATCTCGGGGGCTCGCTGCGCACCCCCGCGCACTTCTGCGGTGTTTACGCCCACAAGCCGACGGTCGGGCTGGTGGCCAGTCGCGGCATGGTCCCGCCGGACGCGCCCGCGTGGCCGGTCGAGCACGACCTCGCCGTCGTCGGTCCGATGGCGCGCACCGCTCGCGACCTCTCCCTGCTGCTCGACGTCATGGCGGGCCCGGACCCGCTGACCTACGGCATGGCGCACCGCGTGGCCCTGCCGCCCGCCCGGCACGAGCGGCTGGGCGACTTCCGGGTCTTGGTCCTGGAGGAACACCCGTTCATCCCGACCGGGGCCGCGGTGCGGGCGGGCGTGAACCGGGTGGCCGACGCGCTCGTCGACGGCGGCGCCCGCGTCGTACGGCACAGTCCACTGCTGCCCGACCTGGCCGAGGCCGCCACGCTCTACACGAACCTGCTGTGCTCGGGTTCCGTCGCGCGGTTCCCCGTCGACGAGTACGAACAGCTGCGGGCCCGCGCCGCCGCACTGCGCCCGGACGACCAGAGCCTCGACGCGGCGCGGTGGCGCGCGATGGTGTTCAGCCACCGCGACTGGCTCGAGGCGAACGCCCTCCGCGAGTCCCACCGCCACGGCTGGCGGCGGTTCTTCGCCGAGTTCGACGCCGTGGTCTGCCCGATCACGCCGACCCCCGCCTTCCCGCACGACCACGACCCCGACCTGCTGGGCCGCCGGATCGACATCGACGGCGCCGCGTACCCGTTCTTCGACCAGCTCGTCTGGGCCGGCCTGGCCACCATGCCCGGCCTACCTTCCACCGCCATCCCGACCGGCCCGTCCCCCGACGGCCTGCCCGTGGGCGTACAGCTCATCGGCCCGCTGTTCGAGGACCGCACCCCGCTGCGACTGGCCGAACTCCTCGAGGAGGCGATCGGCGGCTTCCGCGCACCCAGGTAGGTGTTCCACGGGGGAGCGAGGCGTACCAAGTCCCCAATCGAGTGGCGGAGTTCACTCCAACGGCGGTGTTCCGACTCGGGACCAAAGACCTGGTGGCGCGAGACGTTGCGCCTCTCGATCTTGCCGCGGCCCGGGCGCACCGTGAACCCGTGACCGAGAACCCCGCCATCCCGCCGCTGTCCGACGTCTCCCGCGAGGTCGTCCGCGCGACCCTGCCGGTCGTGGCCGAGCACGCCACCGAGATCACCGGCGTGTTCTACGCGTCCATGTTCGCCGCCCACCCCGAGTTGCTGGACCTGTTCAACCAGGGCAACCAGGCCAACGGCAGGCAGCGGGCCGCGCTCGCGGCGGCGGTCGTCGCCTACGGCGGCCACCTCACCGGCACCGGCCCCGCGCGGCCGGACTTCGGGCCGATCGCCGAGCGGATCGCGCACAAGCACGTGTCGCTCGGCATCCGCCCCGACCAGTACCTGGTCGTGGGCAGGCACCTGCTGGAGGCCGTCGTCACCGTGTTGGGCGTCGGGCCGGACGTCGTCGCCGCGTGGCACGAGGTGTACTGGCTGCTGGCCTGCGAGCTCATCGCCGCCGAGGCCCGGCTCTACGCGTCCGCGGGCGTCGAGCCGGTCTCGGTGTGGCGGCGGTGGCGGGTCGCCAAGCGGCAGGACGAGGCCGTGGACACCGTGTCGTTCACCCTGGTCCCCGACGACGGCGGGCCCGTCCCGGACTTCCACCCCGGCCAGTACGTCTCGGTGGCCGTCGACCTGCCCGACGGCCACCGCCAGCCGCGGCAGTACTCGCTGTCGCAGGGACCCGGTCGCGGCTGCCTGCGGATCACCGTCCGCCGCGTCGGGGGTGGCGCGGTGTCGAACTTCCTGCACGACCACGTCCGCGCCGACGACACCGTCCTGGTCGGCCCGCCCGCCGGGGACACCGCGCTGGCCGACGGCACCGACCCGGTCGTGCTGATCAGCGCGGGCGTCGGCGTCACCCCGATGGCCGCGATGCTCGACCACCTCTCGCACACCCAACCCACCCGGCCCGTCGTGCTCGCCCACGCCGAGCGGAGCGCGGACCGGCACGCCCACCACGCCGAGATGACCCACCTCGCCGCCACCATGACCAGCGTGGAAACCCGCACCGCGCACGGCCACGCGCTCGACGTCGACGAGATCCCCTTGCCGGACAACGCCCACGCCTACCTCTGCGGCCCGATCCCGTTCATGCACGGGGTTCGCGCCGCGCTGCTGGACCGCGGTGTGCCCGCGGACCGGATCCACTACGAGGTGTTCGGACCCGGCATGTACTCCTGAGGGCCCGGTGCCGTTCCTGGACCTGTTCCAGGGCCGCGACGAACTGATCGCCCACAAGCACATGTGGTACGACGGCGCGCCGCACCAGGGCCGGTGCGAGGGGTGCACGACCGCGGCCTGGCACGCGCCGGACGCGGCGTACCTCACCTACGCCACGACGGGCCGCGGCATCGAGGCGATCAACCCGTCGCTCAACCTGCTCGACCGGACCCCCTACGGCCGGGGCGAGCGCTGGGAGGACAACCCCGAGGGCTGGCCCGAGGGCCGCGACGCCTGCTGGTCCTGGCGCTCGGCCGCGGACGGCAGCCCCACCTGGGGGCCGACCAGCCGCCCGGTGCCGCAGTGGGACCGGCCCGGCGCCACCCCGGAGGAGACCCTCGGCAGGCGGGGGCACCACTGACGGTCAGGCTTCGCGGTGGCCCGCGAGGGTGGCGAGGGTGCGCAGGTCGTCCGGGTGGGGCAGGTCCGCGAGGTGGGCGAGCGCGGCCGTGACGCGCTCGGCGGCGTAGTCGCTCGCCCAGCCGCGCCCGCCCGCGGCGTCGACCAGGGTGGCCGCCCGGTCGATGTCCACGGGCTGGTTCGACGCGTACATGTCCGCCAGCTCCCGGCCCGCCGCCGTGCCCGAGCACAGCGCGGCGGCGATCGGCAGGGAGTGCCTGCGCCGGGACAGGTCGGCGCCGACCGGTTTGCCGGTGATCGCCGGGTCGCCCCAGATGCCGATGAGGTCGTCGGCGACCTGGAACGCGACGCCGATGTCGCGGCCGAACGCGTCGAGGGCGGCCACCACGTCCTGGTCGGCGTCGGTGGCCATGGCGCCCAGCGCGCAGGCCGCGCCGAACAGGGAGCCGGTCTTGCGCAGCGCGGTGCGCACGCAGCGGTCGAGCGTCGGGTCGTCGTGCCCGGACTCGGCCGCGCAGTCCTCGTACTGGCCGTGGCACAGCTCGACCACGCACCCGTCGAGCCGGGTCACGGCGGCCACCGGCGCGGGCATCCCGGCGGCCACCAATCGGGTGGCGAGCGAATGCAGCGTGTCACCGACCAGGATCGCGTTGCCGACGCCCCAGACCGTCCACACCGTCGGCCTGCCGCGCCGCATCCGGTCGCCGTCCATGATGTCGTCGTGGATCAGGGTGAAGTCGTGCACCGACTCCACCGCGGCCGCCGCCGGGACGGCCGCGTCCGCGTCGCCGCAGGCCCGACCCGCCGCGATGGCCAGCGCGGGCCGCAGCCCCTTGCCGCCACCGCGCGCGGTCGGTGTCCCGGCCTCGTCCCACCAGCCCAGGTGGTAGCCCACCATCAGGCGCAGCGGGCCGGGCAGGTGGTCGACCTCGCCCCGCAGCACCTCCGCGCACGCGGCCCGCGCGTGCGCGAGCACCTCACCCGCCGACCGCCGTTCCAGTTCCGCCCGCACCGCCGGACACCCCCTGATCGGGAATACCGCCGGAATGCCGCCCCGACGCGCGGAATCGCGCTATTCGACAAACCGGCTATTCGAGTCCCGAATCTAAGACGCGTGTGTGGTCACTCGCAACACGCCCCTCACCGATGAACACGATCGGGTGGCTGACACACTCGCTGTGTGCGTATTCCCGGCTACCTTGACCCGTTCGAGTCGTCACCGCCCGTGCTCGTCGACCGGTCGGACCTGTTGTCGAAAAAGCACTTCTGGCCGCCGTTCCTCGCCTGGGTCGGGGACGCGCCCTCCGCGCCGGGCGCGTTCGGAGTGGAATCGGATGAGGCGGGCCCGCTCGCGCGCGAACTCCTGGACGAGTCGCGCTGGCCGGTGTTCACGGTCCCGGTCCGGGATGGCCACCGCGTCCACGTGGTCATGCGCAACCTGTCCGGCGAGGCCGGTTTCGACTACCTGATCACGCCGCCGCGCGGCCCGGCCGTCCACGTCGCCGCCCTCGACGGTCACTTCGCGGGCCCGGGCCTGTCCTGGCCGGACCTGGCGGTGCGCGCGGAGCCCGCCCACCTGCTCCTGCTGCTGCCCGCCTTCGGTGACGCCGCGACCCCGCCCACCGCCGTCGACCGCGTCGCGGACGCGTTGACCGCCGTCGGCGCGATCCGCGACCAGCGCGCGGTGGCGGGGGAACTGCTCGCCCCGACCGCTTCTGGGGCGCACCCGGCTGGCACGTCACCGACGACACCGTCTGGTGCGACGGTCCGGCCAGCCCGCGCAAGCTCCACAACCCCGACATCGCCGTGATCCGCGCGGCCCCGGGCTGATCGTCCTCACTCCGCCGCCCGCGCCAGCACGACCCCACCGACGATCAACGCCAGCGCGAGGACCCGGCCCAGGCTCAAGGGGTCCTTGTGCACCAGCACCCCGAAGGCGATCGTGCCGACCGCGCCGATCCCGGTGAACACCGCGTACGCCGTCCCCACCGGAATGCTCTCCATCGCCCGCGACAACAAGAACACCGCCCCCACGCCCAACACGGAGCACACCAACGCCGGCAACGGCCGCGTGAACCCCTCGGTCGGCTTGATGCTCAACGCAAACGCCACCTCCACCACCCCGGCGGCCACCAACGTCAACCAGTTCACGACCGCGCCGCCCAATCCGCGGCGAGCGCGTCCACCGCGGACTCGGCCGCCGCGACGGAGTCCCGGTGGGCCTCGGTCAGGTGGGCCAGCAGGGGATCCACCGCCGTGTTGGTCAGCTCGGCGTGCGCGAAGGTCACGTCCTCGACCGCGAAGTGGCCCGCGAGGAAATCGCGCAGGTACCGCTCCTGGTGGTCGTACGGCTCGCGCGGCGTGCCCGGCCCGTACGCGCCGCCCCGCGCGCCGAGCACCGCGAACCGGCGCCCGGTCAGGGACATCCGGGGGAAGGTCACCTGGTCGATCCAGGTCTTGAGCGCGCCGGGAACCGAGTAGTTGTACATCGGGCAGCCGATCACCACGACGTCGGCGGCGAGCAGTTCGGCCAGCAGCGGCTCGACGACCGCCCAGGCGCGTTCGGCCGCCGGGGTCGTGACGGCCTCCCGGTAGCGGACGGGATCGGTGAGCCCCCGGCGCAGCAGCTCGTCGCAGAGGTGGGTCCAGCCCTCGCCGATCGGCGGCACCGGGTCGGCGGCCAGGTCGCGGTAGGCGCGGGTGGTGCCCGGCGCGCGCGACCAGGTCTCGGCGAACCGCGCGGTCAGGGCGCGGGAGGCCGAGTTTGGGCGGGCGCTGGTGTCGAGGTGGAGCAGGTGGGACACGGGAACCTCCGGGGTCAAGCGGACACTGCGTCCACTTGTACCGGCTAACTGGACACCTTGTCCACTTCATCGTTAGGGTGGTGCCGTGAACCTCCTGGGGGACGACCCGCCGCGTGAGCGGGCCGACGCGGCCAGGAACCGGGAGAAGATCCTCGCGGCGGCTGAGCGGCTCTACGCCGAGCGCGGGGCGGACCGGGTGACCATGGACGACATCGCCCGGGCCGCCGGGGTCGGCCGGGGGACCCTCTACCGCCGCTACCCGGACCGGGCGGCGATCGCCGTCGCCCTGCTCGACACCCACGAGCGGGCCGTCCAGGAGCTGCTGCTCGGCGGCCCCCCGCCGCTGGGGCCCGGCGCGGCGCCCGGGGACCGCCTGTGCGCCTTCTACGGCGCGATGGTGGACCTGCTCGACCGGCACGTCCACCTCGCACTGGGGGTCGAGGTGGGGCGGTCGCGGTTCCAGACCGGGGCCTACGGGTTCTGGCGGGCGCACGTGCGGGCCCTGGTGGTGGCGGCGGACGGCCCGGACCCCGACGCCGCCGTCGACCTCCTCCTCGCGCCGCTGGCGCCGGACGTCTTCCACCACCAGCGCGTGGTGCTCGGGCTCGGGGCGGACCGGATCAAGGCCGCCTTGGCGGTTCTCGCGAACGCGGTGTTGGGCGGCGCGTAACGCGTTCGCCGCGTGTTGGACGAAAAACCGCGCTGGTCGCCGGAACGGCCGACCAGGTTACGTGACACATCTCATTGTTTCGACGGGTGGGCCTGTTGGGAACAACAACAGCGCGCGTGAGACATTGGTGTGGGAGGAAAGTCATGAGTGAACTCGACCGTTGGACCGGCGTCGCGAATCCCCGCCGGACCCGACTTGTCAACATCCGCACCGAACAGCAGGAAGGCGCCGGTGAGCACACCGGCCTGACCGCCTCGGTCGCGAACGGCACGGACCAGGCGGAGAACCAGCCGCCCCGACACCAGGTCGGCTGATCCACCAGGGACAGTCACCTGGTCACCCGGTAAGTCAAGAACAGCAAGAACCCCAACGAGTCCACTCCGGACGAAAAGGGCCCTCCCGCCGGGAGGGTGGTGCCGGAGTGGGTCGTGGTGGGAGTCGGTGCGGACGAACGCGTCCGGCGAGACCCCTCGACCGGACCGTTCAGCACCGGCGGACAATTCCGCGACCGGCGCCATGGCGCGCCCGCGAACGCCGCGCTATTCCGCGCCGCGCTTCTGAATCGTTCCCGCACCGCTGAACAGCGATGGGTCGAATATCCGTCAATCGTCCTTCGGTCGGGCCCGCACGTGCATGCGCTCGCCCTGCGGACCGAACAGGCTGAGGATCTCCACCGGCGCGTCGCCCGTCGAGCCGAACCAGTGCGGGAGCCGGGTGTCGAACTCCGCGGCCTCACCAGCCTTGAGCACCACGTCGTGCTCGGCGAGGACCAGCCGCAGGCTCCCGTTGAGCACGTACAGCCACTCGTAGCCCTCGTGGGTGCGCGGGTCCGGCTCGCTCCGCGACACCGGGATGACCATCTTGTACGCCTGGAGCCCGCCCGGGTGCTGGGTCAGCGGGACGATCGTGGCGCCCCCGCGCCTGATCGGCTTGAGCCGCACCCTCGGGTCGCCCGTGGCGGGCGCGCCGACCAGCTCGTCCAGCGGCACCTGGTAGGCGCGGGCCAGCGGCAGCAGCAGCTCCAGGTTCGGCTTGCGCTCCCCGGACTCCAGCCGCGACAGGGTGCTCACGGAGATGCCGGTGGCCTCCGCGACCTGGTTCAACGTGGTGCCGCGCAGCTTGCGCAGCGCGCGCAGCCGAGGCCCCACCGCCGCCAGCACCGCCGTGTCGTCGTTTGCCACACCGGCAAGTTTACTGCGACTTCCTTGTCGACCGGACCCATGCTTCGCGCAGAGGGTCACAAGGGACGAGGTGGTCGCCATGGGGATTCGATCGGGACTCGCGGGTCTGTCGTTGTCGGTGTTGCTGTCCGCGCTGGGGACCAGCGTCGCCAACGTCGCGCTGCCGACGCTGGCGGGCGCGTTCTCCGCGACGTTCCCGAGGGTCCAGTGGGTGGTGCTCGGCTACCTGCTGGCCATCACCACCCTGGTGGTCAGCGCGGGGCGCCTCGGCGACCTGCTCGGGCGACGCCGTGCGCTGCTCGGCGGGCTGGCGGTGTTCACCGCCGCGTCCGTCCTGTGCGGTCTCGCCCCGTCGCTGTGGCTGCTGGTCGCCGGACGGGTGGCGCAGGGGCTGGGCGCGGCGCTGATGATGGCGCTGGCGCTGGCGTTCGTCGGCGACACGGTGCCGAAGGAGCGCACCGGCCGCGCGATGGGACTGCTGGGCACGATGTCGGCCGTCGGCACGGCGTTGGGACCGACGCTGGGCGGCGTGCTGATCGCCGGGTTCGGGTGGCGGGCGGTGTTCCTCGTCGGCGCCCCGCTGGGTGCCGTGGCGCTGGTTCTCGCGTACCGGTACCTGCCCGCCGACCGGGCGACCGGCGACCGGGCCGGGTTCGACCGGGTCGGGACCGCGCTGCTGGCGCTGACGTTGACCGCGTACGCACTCGCCCTGACCGTCGGACGCGGCGAGGTGACCATGGCGCTGATCGCTGTTTCCGCTGTGGGGCTGGGATTCTTCCTCCGCTCGCAGCGGCGGGTCGCGAACCCGTTGGTGCGGTTGGGAATGCTGCGCGACCGGGTGCTCGCCCCCGGGCTCGCGTCGAGCGCGATCGTGTCGACGGTGATGATGGCGACCCTGGTCGTCGGGCCGTTCCACCTGTCCCGGGCGCTGGGCCTGGCACCCGCCGTCGTGGGACTGGTCATGACCGTGGGGCCGCTGGTGACCGCCCTGACCGGCGTGCCCGCCGGACGGCTGGTCGACCGGGTCGGCGCTCGGCGGGTCACACTCCTCGGGTTGTCGGCCCTGGCACTCGGCTGCGGACTGCTGGCCGTGGCACCCGCGTCGCTGGGCATCGCCGGATACGTCGTGCCGCTGGCGGTGACGACCGCAGGCTACGCCCTGTTCCAGACGGCCAACAACACCGCGGTCATGGCGGACGTGCCCGCCGACCGGCGCGGCGTGGTCTCCGGTCTGCTCAACCTCGCCCGGAACCTGGGTCTGGTCACCGGGACCTCCGCGCTGGGCGCGGTGTTCGCGTGGGCCTCGTCCAGCGCGGACATCACGACCGCCGTGCCCGCCGGGGTGGCCGCCGGGACGCGCGCGACGTTCGCCGTGGCGGTGGGCCTGATCGCGGTCGCCCTGGCGGTCGCGGCCAAGAGCCGCGTCCGGCGGGAGGCGCTGTCAGCGCGGTGAGAACGCCACGGCGCCGATGTGGTCGATGGTCCGCGCCCACTCCGGGTTCGCCGGGTCGTCCGGGAGTCCGAGGTGCGGCGCGACCTCCGGCCACAGCCGCGGGTGTTCGTCGCGGTAGGCGCGCAGCACCGAGTCGGTCTCGGCCGCGTCGAGGTGGCGGTGCGATGGCTCGGCCCAGCGCTCCTTGCCGAACCGCACCTCGATGGCCGGGTTCACCCGCAGGTCCCGGTACCAGTCGCTGCGCGGCCCCCACCCGGTGACGACCACGATCTCCGGCCGCTCCCGGTCGTACCGCACGACCTCGAGGACGACGTGCCGAGGTTTCCCGCTCGTGCGGCCCTTGTGGGTCACGTGCACGAGCCGGGTGCCGAACAGCTGCCCCAACCCGGCCCGGTAGGCCAGCAGCGGCGCCCGCAGCGCGAGCCGCTCAAGTCCGGTCGGTCGATCGTCGACCATCCCACCTCCCCGGTCCGGGCCGATGGTAGCCGCCGGGTCAGGGGGCGCCGAGCGCGCCGAGGCAGGTGGCGACGATGTGCCCGCGCCACGCGTCCCGGTCGTCGCGGTGGCGGGCGAGCAGGCACAGCACGACGAGCCCGCCCAGCGCGCCGACGACCCGCGCCAGCCGCTCGGTCTCGCCCGCCACGCCGAACATCTCGAAGACGTACCCGTCGCCGTGGTCGGGGATGGCCGGGTCGGCGGTGGCCAGCGCGGTGATCGACCGGGAGGCCAGCGCCACCAGGCCGGGGCGCTCCAGCGCGAGGTCGGTGAGCAGTTCGACGGCCCGGCGGTCGCGCTCGGCGCCCAGCGGCAGGTGGGCGACCAGGTCGAGCAGCTCCCGGCTGCGGTCGCGGCCCACGGCGATGGCGGCGTCGAAGAGGGCTTCCTTGGTGGGGAAGTGGTGCAGGAGACCGGCTTTGGACAGCCCGGCGGCGTCCGCCAGGTCCCGCAGCGAGGTGTGCGCGAACCCGTGTTGCGCGAAGAGGGCGGCGGCTCGGTCCAGGATGCGCTCGTCCGCGTCCCGCTGGGGCGACTGCTTCACCGGCTCGACGCTACCGCCGCCGCCGCGGGGCCACCGACCGATCCGGTGGGTGTGCTGCCTCACTCGTCGAGAAACCGCGCGGGCCCGGGTGGCGACTCCCACCCGGGCCCGCGCTCGGTGGTCGATCAGTACAGGAACGCCTGGATCTCGTTGACCCGGGCGAAGGCCGGTTGGTGCGACGGGCCCGTCTTGGCCAGGATCCGGACACCGCGGGTGGCGCGGTTGCCGAACCAGGCGGTGACCTTGTTCTGGGTGTTGTAGTTGTAGGTGGCGACGGTGTCCCACCACTGCTCGTTCTGGCTGAGCACCTGGACGTCGAAGTCGCGCAGCTGGTAGCCGTCGGAGGTGTGGACGACCACCCGGCTCACCTGCTGGGGCAGGGCCCAGCGGACCTGGACCCACTCGGGGGTGGTCGTGGGGGAGCGGTCGCGGTCGTTGGACCAGCTGTGCGCACAGCCCAGCTCGGTGCTCACGTCGTTGTCGTTGACCTTGCTCGCCAGGTACGACGGGTAGGTCGACGACGCCTGCGCCCAGCCCTCCAGCGCGAAGTTGACCCCCGGTCGCGGGGTGGGCGTGGGGAAGGTCGGCGAGCTGGGCGGGAAGGTGGTCAGCGCGGCCTCCGGGCCGGCCGCGGAGGTCGGCTGCGGGGTGGTGTAGGTCGTGCCGCCCGGGGTGGTGGTGTAGGTCGTCGTCGTGACCGGGGGGCAGGCGGGCGGCAGCGGGGGCAGGGTGGTGGGCGGCCGGGACGTCGGCGTGGTCGTCTCGGCGCCCGCCACGACCTGGGCCGGTGCCTCGGCCTCGGAGGTGGCGCCCGCCTGGACCACCACGGCGAGCGTCGCGACGGCGGTCAGGGTCAGGACCGGGGGTAGGTACTTCCTCGCGGGGAACCGCACGGATCTCCCTCTCAGGATCGGGGAATCGGCGGACCCGGCTCGACGCGGTGGGACTCCTGGAACGCGGATCCGCCACCGCCGTGAAATCGGTGGTAACCGCAATGTAGCGGACAAGATCACCAGCGGAAACGGTCGAATCGTCCACGTTTACCGTCTGGGAATCCTGATATTTTCCGAAAGTGTCGTCCGTCTGAAAAGGAGACTGACGAGAATTCCGCGCCGACGCCGGGAATGCGGACCTCGGTCCGGCTCGGGTCGGCTGGAGTTCGCGCTGCTGCTCCAGCACCAGGCGGCGGGTGATCCGCCGAACGGCTGCGTGCACCTCGACGTCGAGCACCGACGGGTCGATGTGGTCGGGCCCGCGGGAACACGACCCGGAGCGCCTCGGCGATCGAGGCGCCGAAGGAGCTGCCCAGGTTGCGGAAGAACGTCACCCCGGAAGTAGCCGAGCCCAGGTCGCGGTAGTCGGCGGTGTGCTGCATGACGATCGTCAGCACCTGCGTGACCAGGCCGATCCCCGCGCCCAGCACGAACATCGCGACCGACTGGACCAGCACCGTCGTGCGCTGGTCCAGTGTGGACAGCAGGAACATGCCGACCCCGGTGACCGCCGCGCCCGCGATGGTGAACACCCGGCCGCGGAACAGCCGCCGGCGCCGAGGGCGATGAACAGCACGCCCAGGTAGTCGATCCGGGGGTGCGACCGGTCGCCGTGGCCCGGGATGGCGCGCGGCCGGCACGATGACGACCAGCGCCGGCGGTACGGTGACGTACAAGGCCCAGCGCCAGGACAGGTGGTCGGTGAACAGCCCGCCGAGCAGCGGCCCGGTCACCGTCGTCACGCCGAACACCGCGCCGAGCGCGCCCTGGTACCGGCCGCGCTCGCGCAAGGGGATGACGTCGGCGACCAGCGCCGTGGCGGTGACCGCGAGACCACCACCGCCGACGCCCTGCGCGGCCCGCACCGCGATGAGCGCGCCCATGCTGTCGGCCAGGCCGCAGAAGAACGAGCCGGTGATGAACACCGCCACGCTGAGCTGGAACACCGGCTTGCGGCCGAACAGGTCGCCGAACTTGCCCGCCGGCACGGTGGCCACGGTCTCGGCGAGGATGTAGGAGGTCACCACCCAGCTCATGTGCCCGGCCCCGCCGACGTCGCCGACGATGGTCGGCAGCGCCGTCGCCACGATCGTCCGGTCCAGGGCGGAGAGCGGCATGCCCAGCACGATCGTGCCGAACACCAGGTTCGTCCGGCCGCGCGACAGCGCCGGCGGCGCGGGCGCGTCCGTCACTGCGGCGCTCATCGGCACTTCCGCCGACGCGGTCGACGACCCTCGGGCCGACCATAGGCGCCACCGCCGGGCCGCGCCCCGCGGACCACTCGATCCGGTCAGACCGGGGAGACCACCCGGTCCGGCTGCTCGGCGGGCCACGGCGCCAACCGCCGCCGGTCCCGCACCAGCGGCCCCAGTGCCGACCGGCGCGACTAGGCCCGCGGGTCGGGGCGCCAGGTCCGGAGGACGCCGTCGCGCAGGGACGCCAGGGTGCCGGTTTTCGGGTCCTGGGCGCTGGGGTGGAACCCC
Source organism: Actinokineospora auranticolor (assembly GCF_041897805.1). Lineage (GTDB taxonomy): Bacteria > Actinomycetota > Actinomycetes > Mycobacteriales > Pseudonocardiaceae > Actinokineospora > Actinokineospora auranticolor. The sequence goes on along the minus strand of NZ_CP154825.1, from coordinate 5,275,935 downwards.
GCCAGTACGCCGATCCGCTCGTCCGGGGACCACACCTCCAGGCCCCCTGCCGCGGCGACGTGGAGCCGACCCCCGAACGACCACAGTGGACCCGGCGGCAGCGGGATCCGGCGGGTCACCTCGTCGCCCGGGAACTCGAGCACCTCGGCGTGGCCGTCGGCTTGGACCACGGCCGTCGAGTCGTCGAGCCAGGCGGTCGAGGTGTCCCAGAGGTCGCGGTACGCGCCCACGTGGTTGTCGAGGTCCGCGGCGGTGCGGTCACCGCCGAGCCAGGCCCGGACGTCGATGACGGAGTGGACGCCGATCGGTTGCCACAGCCAGCCGTCGTTGAGCAGCAGGCTCTCCGACGGGTTCAGCGACAGGGCGCCCTGGAACGACGAGTTGAAGATGTCCGCGTCGTGGTCCTGGCCGGTCTCGCGGTCGGTGAGCAGCTCGCCGGTGGCCGCCCGGAACGCGTCGAGCCGGTTCCACTCCGTGCCCGCGATGACGACGGTCTCCGCGCCCGTGCCGACGAACGCCAGCGGGAAGCGGGTGTGCCGCGAGTGGTGGTCCCAGCGGTTCAGCTCCAGGGTGACCGACTTCGTCGACAGGTCGAACAGCAGGCCGCGGGCGCCGTAGTCGGTGACCAGCGCCGCGAAGCGGCCGTCCCGGGACGTGTGCAGACCCGGCCTCCGCGCCGACGACCACGGCTGCTCCCGCTCGCGCGGCTGCTTCCGCCGCGCGAGCACCCGGCGCCTGCCGTCGCCGGTGATCGCCACCAGCGCCGTGCCGGTGAACACCAGCCACCCGTCCGGCAGCGCCGCCAGGCACGCCTCGTTCACCGGTGCGTCCGCGCACGCCAGCGCCCGCCACGTCCCCTCCAGCACGGCCGGATTATGACCGGTCGGACCGACCGGTCCGCGCCGGGGACGAGGTGGCCTAGACCACCGACCATCTTCGGCCCCGTCCGGTTAGGGTGAACCGCCGGTAACGAGGACGTTGCGCGGGGCGACTCATCGGATGACAGGGTTATGGCGCGCAGGAGGGGGTCATCGCGGTGTCGATCGCGTCTACACCGGATGCCGAGGACACCGGGACGGCGGGCAGGCCCATGCCTGAACGGGTGACCGCGACCGCCGACGGTGACCTGTTGACCGTGCTGATGCCACCCGGACTCGCCCACCTGGTCCCGGTGCGCAACCACGTCCGGATGTGGCTGGCCGAGCAAGGTGTCGCCGTGGAGACCGCGCGCGACATCGTCACCGCCGCCGACGAGGCGGTGACCAACGCCGTCGTGCACCGCTACCGCCCGGAGGTCGCCGCCGGGTCGGTCGAGGTGTCCATCCGGGTGGAGACCGTCGACGCGGGCAAGGCCGCCATCGTGCTGACCGTGTCCGACGACGGTCCCTGGCAGCTGCCCGCCCAGGGTGCCGCGCCGGACGGCGGGTTCAACCTGCCGATGATCCGCGTCCTCGCCGACCGGGTCGACCTGCGCCACGAGGACGGCCGGAGCACCCTCGTCGCCCGCTTCCCGCACCGCCGGTCGCAGGGCTTCCCCGCGCTCTGACCGACGACCCGGCACCACCCGACCCGGTCTGCCGTTCACCGCGCGCGACCGATCGGGGGCATAGTGTGCGCATGGCGCAGAGGGCGAAGCTGGGCGCGGCCGAGGTCGGCCGGATCGGGTACGGCGCGATGCAACTGGCGGGACCGGGCGTGTTCGGCCCGCCCCGGGACCGCGACGCGGCCATCGCGGTGCTGCGCCGGGCGGTCGAGCTGGGCGTGGACCACATCGACACGTCGGACTACTACGGCCCGTACGTGGTCAACGAACTCATCGCGACCGCGCTGCGGCCCTACCCGGACGACCTGGTCATCGTCACCAAGGTCGGCGCCCGCCGCGACGACGCGGGCGCGTGGCTGCCCGCGCTGTCCGCCGACGAACTCCGCTCGGCCGTGCACGACAACCTCACCCGCCTCGGTGTGGACCGCCTCGACGTGGTCAACCTGCGGCTCATGGACGACACCTCACTCGAGGAGCCGCTGACCGCGCTCGCCGAGTTGCGTGCGCAAGGCCTTGTCGCGGAGCTCGGCGTCAGCAACGTCACGTCCGCGCAGTTGGCTCAGGCGCGCGGGATCGCGCCGATCGCCTGTGTGCAGAACATGTACAACGTGACCGCGCGCGGTGACGACGCGCTGGTCGACGAGACCGCGCGGCTGGGCATCGCGTATGTCCCGTTCTTCCCGTTGGGCGGTTTCGAACCGTTCCAGGCCGACGTGCTCGACGCCGTGGCCGCCCGGCACGGCGCGACCGACCGCCAGGTGGCGCTCGCCTGGCTGCTGCGGCGCTCGCCCAACATCCTGCTGATCCCCGGCACGTCCTCGGTCGCGCACCTGGAGCAGAACCTCACCGTGACCGACCTGGAACTCACCGAAACCGATGTCGCGGAACTGGATGGGCTCGCCGCCGCCGGGTAGCGCGACGGCGTTTCAAATCGTGGTCCAGGGCCGTGACCCGCTGATAAGCTGACCGGCGTGACGGGGCAGAAGGCGGATTGGGGCGTGCTCGAGCGCCGGTACCGGTCGTACTTCCGCAAGCGGGAAGAGGTGCCGTTCCGCGTCGAACCCCCGGTGGGCGACGGTCGGACGCTGGGCCGGGGAGAGCCCGTGTTCACCCTCGAGGCGCGCAACGCGGCCGGGATCACCGCGGTCAACTCCCTGGACCAGGTCCAGGTCGGTCTGGCCTATCTCGACGGTCACCTCGACATCCACGGCGACATCTTCTCCGCGCTGGGCATGCGCAAGTTCTTCGGCGACTTCCACCCGATCGCCTGGGTGAACCGCTACCTGCCCGCGGTGGTGCGCGGCAAGACCGAGCACGACCGGCGCTCGATCACCGCGCACTACGACCGCGACCCGGAGTTCTTCCTGTCCTTCCTGGACAGTCGGCACCGGTGCTACACCCAGGGTTCGTTCAAGACCGACGACGAACCCATCGAGGACGCCATGACCCGCAAGATGGACATGGCCATCGAGCAGCTCGGGCTCAACCCCGGCGACCGGGTGCTGGAGGTCGGCGGCGGCTGGGGCGCGTTCGTGGAACACGCCGGTCGCAAGGGGATCGAGGTCACCACCCTCACCCTGTCCGAGCCGTCGGAGCTGTACCTCAAGGAGCTGATCGCCCGCGAGGACCTGCCCTGCCGGGTGCTGCGGCAGCACTTCTACCGGTACGAGGCGGACAAGCCGTACGACGCCGTGGTGAACATGGGCGTCACCGAGCACCTGCCCGACTACGCGGCGTCGCTGCGCAAGTACGCGGAGCTGCTGCGGCCGGGCGGCCGGGTGTACCTGGACGCGCTGGCGATGCGCGCGAAGAACCGCATGTCGACGTTCATGAGCAAGTACGTCTACCCGGGCGTGTCGACGCCGCTGCTGCTGCACGACTACCTGGCGAAGGTGGCCAGGTCACCGTTCTACCTGACGTCCGTGGACGACGAGCGGCACAACTACTACCTGACGTGCAAGGTGTGGGCGGAGAAGCTGGACGCCAACCGGGAGCACGTCGTCGCCAACTGGGGCGAGCCGCTGTACCGGCACTTCCGGCTGTTCCTGTGGGGCTCGGCCGCCGGGTTCCACAGTGGACTGGTCCAGGCGTACCGGTGGGCGCTGGAACTGCCCGAGCGGTAGGGGATCACGCCCCGACGATCCAGGTCACCAGCCCGCCGAGGAGCGCGAGGGCCCAGATGGCCGAAGCCGTGAACAGGCCGATCAGGAAGCCGGTCGCGTAGCGGGTGCCGGGCCTGCCGAGCACGGCCATGACCGCGAAGTAGCAGGCGGCCAGCGCGGGGATCGTCGCCAGCGCGACCATGAACCCGGTGCCGAGCACCAGTTCCGGCGTGGACTTCGTCGCCGCGGTGCTCCCGTTGCGCCGCACGGTGAACCGGGTGCCCTCCGCCGGGTGCTCGTACGACGGGCGCAGGGTCGCGGTGCCCGCGGGGACCGCGCTCCCGTCGGGGAAGAACGCGCCGGAGCAGGTGTACTGGTAGCTGTCGCGTTCGACGTGGACCTCCTCGCACGAACCGACGACCACCGTGCCCGGCTCACCCGCGAACCCGGACATGCTCAGCGTTTGCCGCCAGAGGAAGGGCAGCACCAGCCAGAGGGCCAGCGGCATCCCCACGGCCAGCACACCGAACCACACCCGCGTCCCGGTTCGCACGATCAGATCCCGATCACCAAGAGGACGGCGCAGACGACGACGACGGCAAACCACAGGGCTCCCACGACCGCCGCCCCTATCCACACCCCGTACACCACCCTCGCCTCCGTATCGTTCTTCACCGCCGCGCCCACGTGGTAGGCCGCGGTGGCGAGGATCCCGATGCCCACCGCGCACGTGAGGCCGAGCATGAGGACCATGACCGGTACGGATTCGGTGCGCGCGGCGTCGCCGTCGCGCCGGACGGCGACGCGGGTGCCCTCGGGGTAGAGCTCGTCGGCCCGGCTCAGCGTCAAGGTTCCCGTCGGGGTCGGGCTCCCGTCGGGGACGAACGCTCCGTGGCAGTCGTTGACGTGGCCGGTATCTTGGGTTTCCGTCCGCACGCACTCGGCGACGACGAGCGTCCCCCGCTCACCCGCGTGTCCGCTGGCCGCCAGGGAGAACTGCCACAGCAGCCACACGACCACCGCCGCCGACGGCAGCAGAACCGCCGCGATGGCCCAGTACGCGACCCGTCGGAGTGTGCCCACGGGCAGGAGTATCGAGCAGCCCGGTCCACTGCGGAGCGCTTTCCGCGCCGGTCACCCGCCTGGCCCAACCACCCGCGCGGCAGGGGATCGGCGGCGGTTCACCCGAAGAACGCCAGCGCGAAGGCGCCTGCCAGCGCGACGACCAGCAGCACCGCGCCCGCGAGCACCCCGAACCCGAGGCCGTTGCCGAAGTCCGCCGTGTCGTCACCGCGCACCGCCTCGAACAGGTAGTAGCCGCCCGCCACGGCGGTGATGGCACTGAGCGCGCACACCAAACCGATGAACAGCACCAGGTGCGACAGGGACTCGGTACGCGCGAGCTCACCGTCGCGCCGCACGGTGATGCGGGTGCCCTCGGCCTGCGGGTCCGACAGTTGGGGGATCCGCGCGGTACCTGCGGGCACTGCGGCGCCGTCCGGGACGAACGCGCCCGAGCAGCGGTAGGCGGAGCCGGTGTCGAGGGTGTACTTCTCGCACTGCCCGACGATGAGCGTCCCCGGCTCACCGGCGTAGCCCGCCTGCGTCAGCGCGAAGGCCCACAGCGACCACGCGATCAGCACCGCCCCCGGCAGCAGGGCCAACCCCAGCAACACGAACGCGAACCGCCGCATGGTGCTCACGAACAGGAGTATCCGGCAGACGCGCGCCCGCCGTCCCGGTTTCCGGGACGCGCGGTCAGATGACGGCCAGCACGAGGCCCGCGGCGAAGGGGAGGACCACCAGCAGGCAGGCGACCTTCCCCCCGAGCTTGAACCCCGACGCCAGGTCCGCCCCGCTGTCGCGGCGGATCACCGCCACGGCCAGGTAGCCCGCGGTCGTGGCGAAGCCCGCGCCCAGCGCGCAGGCCATACCGAGACCCACCACGAGCTTGGCCTTCGACGCGGTGTGGGCGGTGTCGCCGTCGCGCCGCACCGGCACCCGGTCGTCCCGGTGGTACTCGGTCCCGATCCCCACGAGGCTCGCGGTGCCCTCGGCCGCTTCGGTCCCTTCCGGCACGAACGCGCCCGCGCAGTCGTAGCGGAACACGCCGTGCTGGATCTGGATCGCCCCGCACTCGTCGACGACGAGGGTGCCCGCCGCGCCGCCGTACCCGGCGGTCACCAGCCCGAACCACCAGACGAGCCACACGACCGCCGCGGCGACCGGCAGCAGGACGACCGCCAGCGCCCCGAACCAGACCCGCGTCTTGGTCTCCACGCCCCGAGTATCGAGCGCCCCGGGCGGCGGCCGGCCGGGTTTCCCGACGCTCACCCGGTTGGCCCAGCCGGCTACCGGCGCACCCGGGATCGGTCTAGCCGAGGAAGCCCAACGCCACCACGGCCGCGACGATGGTGACGGTCATGAAGCACAGGGCCGTGACCAGCCCGGTGCGCGGCCGGGCCCCGAGGTCGTCCCGGGTGGCGGACGCGGCTGAGTCGCTCGCGGCCACCACGATCCCCACGGCGGCCACGCCCGCCAGCCCGGCGGTCAACGCCAACTCGCCCTTCGACGCGTCGAACCACACGAGCGCCAAGAGCACGGTGAACACCCCGAGCCACACCCACCGCGCGGTACCCATGGCCCGAGTATCCGACCGCCCCGCGCCCGCCACGGCGGGTTTCCACCCAGGTCACTCGTCCGGCCCAGACAGGCACGTCCGCCGACCGCTCCGGTAGTCCCAAATGGACATACCCGGCACGGCGACGGCCCCGCACCCGGGGTGGGTGCGGGGCCGCGAGACCGCCGTGGGTCAGAGGTTGTTCAGGAACGGCCGGTGGGCGTTCTGGAACTCCCAGTTGTAGTAGCGGTCCCAGTTGATCGACCAGGTCATCAGCCCGCGCAGGCCGGGGGACGCGCCGCCGCGCAGCTGGTAGCCGCCGCAGCCCGTGCCCTTGACCAGGCAGGTCAGCGCCTGCTGGACGGCGGCGGGGGAGGTGTGGCCGTTGCCGGCGCTCACCGCCGCCGGGACGCCGAAGCCGATCTGGTCCTCGCGCAGCCCCGGGAAGGTGAACCCGGTGTTGGCGACCGGGAAGCCCGCCTTGAGCATGTCGGTCATGGCGATGTGGAAGTCCGCGCCGCCCATGTTGTGGTACTGGTTGTCCAGGCCGGTGACCGGGCCCGAGTTGTAGTCCTGCACGTGCAGGATGGTCAGCACGTCCCGCAGGGCGTGGATGACCGGCAGGTACGAGCCGGTCCGGCTGTCGCCGCCGCTGCTGGAGCCGCCGTAGAACTGGTAGCCCACCTGCACGAAGAACGTCTCCGGGGCCATCGTGAGGATGAACTTGGCGCCGTAGCGGGCCTTCAGCGTCTTGACCGCCGAGATCAGGTTGACGATCACCGGGGTGGTCGGGTTGCGGAAGTCCTTGTCACCGGAGTTCAGGTACAGCGAGTGGCCCTCGAAGTCGATGTCGAGGCCGTCGAGGCCGTACTTGTCGATGATCGCCGACACCGAGCTGACGAACTTGTCGCGCGCGGCGGTGGAGGTGAGCTGCACCTGGCCGTTCTGGCCGCCGATCGAGATCAGCACCTTCTTGCCCTTGGCCTGCTTGGCCCGGATGGCCGCGATGAACTCGGCCTCCGACTCGACCTGCGGGCACTCCGCGACCGGGCACTGGCTGAACCGGATGTCACCGGAGGTGACCGAGGTCGGCTCGCCGAAGGCCAGGTTGACGATGTCCCACGAGTCCGGCACGTCGGCCATCCGGATGTAGCCGGAGCCGTTGGCGAAGCTGGTGTGCAGGTAGCCGATCAGCGCCCGCTTCGGCACCCCGGTGTCGGGGCAGCCGGAGGTGAAGGCGGACACGGGGTTGGACTTGGCCGACTCGCCGTCGGTGTTGTAGGCGGTGACCGTGAAGGTGTGCGTGGTGCACGCCGTCAGACCGCTGATCGTGGCGCTGGTGCCGGTGGTGACGGTCGCCTTGAGCTCGGTGCCCTCGTAGACCTTGTACCCGGTGACGGTGCCGGACGGGGCACCCCAGGTCAGCGAGATCGAGGAGTTGGTGGCGCCGGTCGCGACCGGGGTGGCGGGTGCGCCGGGCCCGGTGCCGGGCGGGGGACCGCCGCCGTCCCCGGGCGGGCCGTCGAGCACCACGTCGTCGACGTTGAAGGTGCCCGCGCCGTACCAGCCGTGCAGGTACAGCTCCACGCTCGTCTGGGCCGCGCCGCTGGTGAAGGTCAGCGACAGCTGGGTGTAGTTCGCGGCGTTGGTCCAGGTCTGGCCGCCGCCGGTGATGCCGAGGTACACCGGGTTGCCCTTGACCCAGGCGGACACGGTGTAGGTGCTGCTGGGCTTGACCGCGATGGTCTGCGCGCAGCGGCCGTTCTTCGCGCCGCTCGCGGTGGAGGCGAGCGCGCCGGAGCCGCTGTGCACCGGGGTGGTCACCGCCGCGCCGGAGTCGCAGGTCCAGCCGGTGGTGCCGCTCTCGAAGCCGGGGTTGGTCAGCAGGTTGGCCGCGGCCGCGGGACCGGCGGCGACCAGGCTGGTGACCACCACGGCGGCGGCCGCGCCGAGCGCGGTCGCTATCGTGCGCGCCGCTTTGCGGCGTCGGGGGACTTCAGTCATCGACGACCTCCAGGGTGCGGTGCGCAGGGGGACACCGCTGCCTATTGTCTAGACCAATGATCGAGTGTTGTCTAGACCTCAGACCGATGGCCGCCGGATGGGCGTAGGGTGCGCGCCCGCGCGTCCGCGCGCGTACGGGTGTGCGCGGAGAGTTCTGCGGGGTGGCGCTCCCGACGCGCGTCCCGCGCCCCGATCAGTCCACAGTGGTCTGGCGGTCGGGCTGGACCATTGCCGGATGATGTGTCCTCTGAGGATTCACGTGGTTTGTCACTAGTCACGAAAAATCATTCGCATAAAGCGTTCGCTGTACTGATCCGATCAGGCCACGGTGATGATCCAGGCTTTACCCCGTTTGGCGCAATCGTCGAATTGCCAGCCCTGACCTGCGGTATTGCGCCGAGCGGAGCAACCGGACGGGATACGGTAGTACGCCGTACAGTCCTGAATGGACGGATATGTCCATTCGGCCTAGTCGGCGGATGGCGCCTTTTGGCGTATCGACGCCTGTCGAGATATCGCCATATGCTCCTGCGAAATCGGCGGCCGGGATCGAAGACCGACCGGTCCGCCGGAGTCGGAGGGAGGTGATCAGCATGCGTGGAGTCCGTGAGCGCAACGTCCTGGAGCGCAACGTCCGCGAGGCCTGAGCCCGTGGGACGTGAGCGGTAGATCGAGGGGGGACGTGGCCGCCGAGCCTGGGTGGCCACGTCCCGCCGATCGCGAGGAGAGTCGAACAGCATGCCCCTGGACCCCCAGGTCGAACGGTCCCGCGCGCGCCGCGCCGAGCGGCGGGCGACCCCGCTCTACGAGCTGACCCTGGAGCGGGCCCGCGCCGAGGACCTGGCGTCCATCCGGGACGCGGCGGGCGACCCGGAGCCGGTGGCCTCCGTCGCCGACCTGGACATCCCGGGCCCGGCGAGCGCGCTCACCCTGCGGATCTACCGGTGCGCGCGGGCCGTGCGCGCGGGGACGCCGAGCCCGGTGCTGGTCTACTTCTTCGGCGGTGGCTGGACTCTGGGCACCATCGACACCGCCGACGCCATCTGCCGCAGGCTCACCAACGCCGCGGGCTGCACCACCGTCTCGGTCGGCTACCGGCTCGCCCCCGAGCACAAGTTCCCCGCCGCCGTGCACGACTGCCACGCCGCCGTGCGCTGGGTCGCCGCGCACGCCGCCGAGCTGGGCGTCGACCCGGACCGGATCGCCGTCGGCGGTGACAGCGCGGGCGGCAACCTGGCCGCCGCGGTCGCGCTCGCCGCCCGCGAGGACGGTCCGCTGCTGGTCCACCAGCTCCTGGTCTACCCGAACACCGACCACGGTTCGGACACCGAGTCGCTGCGCGAGAGCACCGACCGGTACCTGTTCAACCTGCACTCCGTGGCCTGGTACTGGGACAACTACCTGGCCGACCCGGCCGACGGCGCCAACCCGCTGGCCTCCCCGCTGCGCGCCGCCGACCACTCCGGCCTGCCGCCCGCCACGGTGATCACCGCCGAGTACGACCCGTTGCGCGACGAGGGCGAGTTGTACGCGAAACGGCTCGCGGACGCGGGCGTACCGACGGAATTGACGCGTTTTCCCGGTATGGCACACGGTTTCTTCGCGATGTTCGGTGAACTGCCCGCCGCCGCCGAGGCCGTGGAGATCGCCGCGGCCCGGCTCCGCGCCGCGTTCGGGACGGACCGGGCATGACCGCCACCGACCCCGCCGGGGTGGTCCTGGACCCCACGAGTGCTCCCGCCAAAGTCGTCCTGGGTCCCGAAGACCTGCACCGCAGCCTAGAGGACCCGCTGCTGTCGGCGATGACCTTCCTCAACGAGGTCACCCACCGCTTCCCGGACGCGATCTCGTTCGCGCCCGGCCGCCCGTACGAGGGCCTGTTCGACCCGGCGGCCATCTCCGGCTACCTCGACGCCTACCGCGAGTACCTCGAACGCGACCTGGGCCTGGACGCGGACCGGGTGCGCACGGCGTTCTTCCAGTACGGCCGCACCAACGGCCAGATCCACGACCTCATCGCCCGCACCGTCGCCAACGACGAGGACATCCACGTCCCGCCCGGGGCGGTCGTGGTCACCGTCGGCGCGCAGGAGGGCATGCTGCTGGCGCTGCGCGCGCTGTTCACCGGCCCCGACGACGTGCTGCTGGTCAGTTCCCCCTGCTACGTCGGCATCACCGGCGCCGCGCGGCTGCTCGACATCGACTTCGTCGGCGTCACCGAGGACGAGTCCGGGCCCGACCCGAGCCGGGTGGCCGAGGTGGCGCGCCGGGTGCGGGCCGAGGGCAGGCGACCGCGCGCGCTCTACATCGTGCCGGACTTCGCCAACCCGTCCGGTGTCTCGATGTCGGTGCAGCGCAGGCGCGAGCTGCTCGCGATCGCCGAGGCCGAGGGTATTTTCGTCATCGAGGACAACCCGTACGGCTTCTTCACCGCCGAGGACGTGCGTACCCCGACCCTGAAGTCCTTGGACACCAGCGGTGTCGTCATCTACATCGGCTCGTTCGCCAAGTCCTGCTTCCCCGGCGCGCGCGTCGGCTACGTGCTCGCGGATCAGGTGGTGCGCACCCGCGAGGGCGGTGCGGAACCACTCGCCGATTCCCTGGCGAAGATCAAGAGCATGACCACGGTGAACACCTCCGCGCTCAGCCAGGCCGCGATCGGCGGGCTGCTGGTGCGCGCGGGCTGCCGGTTGCGGGAGGCGAACGCCGACACGATCTCCTTCTACCGCGAGAACATGCGGCTCATGCTCGCCGAACTGGCGCGGCACTTCCCACCGGGCTCGGGGGTCCGGTGGAACACGCCCAGCGGCGGGTTCTTCGTGGTGGTCACGGTCCCCTTCGTCGCCGACGAGGCCGCGCTGGAGCGCTCGGCCAGGGAGTTCGGCGTGCTGTGGACCCCGATGAGCACCTTCCACCTCGACGGCGGGGGCCTGGACCGGCTCCGGTTGTCGTGCAGCTACGTCGAACCGGACCGGCTGGTGGCGGGTGTGCGCAGGTTCGCCGAGTTCGTCTCGGCGATGACCACCCGGGAGTGAGCCACCCCCGGGTGGGTCGTTCGACGGGCCGGTGAGCGGAGAAGGTCAGTGGTGGTAAGGAGTTCGGTTCGGTGTCCCCAGCACCGACCGGTCGAGGTGGGCCAGGGTCGGCCTGCCGGTGAGGGCCATGGCCTCCTCCAGTTCCTCGCGCAATGTCTGCAGCACGTCCTGCGCGCCCTCGGTGCCCGCGTGCGCCAGACCCCACAGCACCGGTCGGCCGACCAGCACGGTGTCCGCGCCGACGGCCAGCGCCTTGAGCACGTCCGACCCGGTGCGCACACCGCCGTCGACCAGCACCGGGAGCCCGCCGCCGACCGCGTCCACCACCTCGGGCAGCGCGTCGATCGTGGCGGGCACCCCGTCGAGCTGCCTACCGCCGTGGTTGGACACGATGATCCCGTCCACGCCGTGGCGCACCGCCAGTTCGGCGTCCTCGGCGGTGAGGATTCCCTTCAGCACCAGGGGAAGCGCGGTGCGCTCACGCAGCCAGGCGAGGTCCGCCCAGGTGATCCGCGGGTCGAACCTCTCCAGCGAGTGCCGCTCGATGGCCGACGTCCCGGCCTCGGCGACGTGGCTGGTGGCCATCAGCGCGGCGTCCACGTTCACCGCGCGCGCGTGCGCGGGGAGCGTGAAACCGCTGCGCAGGTCGCGGTACCGGCGCGCCACGCGCGGGGTGTCCACGGTCAGCGCCAGCGCGCCGTACCCGGCTTCCGCCGCGCGACCGACCAGTTCCAGCACCGCGCCCCGGTCGCGCAACCAGTACAGCTGCAGCCACAGCGGCCCGGTGGCCGCCGCGGCGATCTCGGCCAGGTCCGTGCTGGCGAACATGCTGGCCACGAACAACGCGCCCGCCGCGCCCGCGGCCCGCACGGTCCCGATTTCACCGTCCGGGTGAAAGAGCCGGTGGTACGCCATGGGCGCCACCCCGATCGGCGCGGCGAGGTCCGCGCCGAGCAGGGTCGTCGCCGTGGCGCAGCGCTCCACGTCGGTGAGCACCCTCGGGCGAAGTGGTATGGCCGAATACGCGGACTCGTTGGCGCGCAGCGTCCACTCGGCGCCCGCGCCACCGTTGAGGTACCCGGCGACATCGGCCGCCAGGCAGGATCGCGCCAAGTCCGCGTAGTCGGGGACACGTAGGGGTTTCACGCCGGTCCTCTCGGTGTTTGCGCCGTTCGGTGGAATCACCGCCGCGGCTATCCTGTCATCCGCTGACAACGATTTCCAGCTTATCCACGATCGGGTGTTCGCCGTGCATTCGCACGCGCACCGAAGCGGTCCGTGATCGACTCGTGGCGGCCGGTGTCCGCTGTGTAACTACTGATAGAACCGTTGCCCTGTCAGGGATACCGGGGGTACCGACTAGCCCTTTCGGTCGACCTTGACGGGTGTGGATCCATATGCGATTGTTCCACCGCGAGTCCGGATAGCGCGGACTTCAAACATTTCGTCGCATTACGGCAATCGGCCCAATAGCACATTGTGAAGGCGCCAATGACTGGTGTGGATCTTTCCTGGGCAACGCCCGGAATCTCGCGGGAATGGGTCGACGACCTGCTGCTCGCCGGGTCGTCCGACACCGTCTGCCTGCGCTTCGACGAGCCGGTCGACCGGGCCGCGCTGCGCGCGGTGGTGGCCGTGCGGGAGGCGGAGCTGCGCGCGGCCGGGCTGGTCGCGGGCGGCACTGTCGCGTTGCGACTCCCGCCGTCCCTGGCGTACGTGGGCTACCTGCTCGCCGCGTGGCGGATCGGCGCCCAGGTGAGCCTGCTCGACCACCGGCTCACCCGGCACGAGGTCGACGGCGCGCTGGACCGCGTCGCCGCGCAGTTCGTCGTCGAGGCCACCGAGACCCGCGGCCACCGGCTGCGCGGTTACGCCGAGGTGGTCGCCGCGGTGTCCGCCCGGGAGGGTGGCCGCCCGGCCGCGACGCCGCACGCGTTGGTGCAGTTCAGTTCCGGCTCCACCGGTGCCTCCAAGGTGATCGCGCGCACCGCCGCGGACCTGGCGGCCGAACTCGACCGCTACGACCGGCTGCCGGAGTTCCCGCGCGCGGGGGAGCGGGTCGTGCTGCTCGCCTCGATCGTGCACGTGCTCGGGCTGGTCGGCGGACTGCTCAACGCCCTGCACGCCAACGCGGAACTGGTGTTCCCGCAGCGGTTGACCGCCGAGGGCATCCTCGCCGCCGTCGCCGCGGCCGACACCCCCGCGACCGTGCTCGGCGTCCCGTTCCACGCCGAACTCCTGACCTCCTCGACCGAACGCACCCCGCTGCCGTCGTTGCGGCGCATGGTCGTGGCGGGCGAACTGGTGCGCCCCACCGTCCCCGCGCGCTTCCGCGAACGGTTCGGCGTGCCGCTGGGCACGATGTACGGGATGACCGAGATCGGCGTCATCGCCACGGATCTCGACGGCTCCCGCTGGCCCGCGGTCGAGCCGACGCACGGGATGCGCCTCCAGGTGCGCGACGGCGAACTGTGGATCGCGATGGCCGCGTCGCCGTACCTCGGACTGCAGGACCCGAGCCGCTTCGTCGACGGCTGGCTGCGCACCCGCGACGCCGCCGGGATCGACGGGGGCACGGGTCTGGTGACGGTACTCGGACGACTGGACTCGCAGGTGTCCATCGGCGGGCTCAAGGTCGACCTCACCGAGGTCGAGCAGACCATCGCCGGGATGGCGGCGGTCCGCGAGGCGGTCGTGCTGCACGACGGCGGCGTGCGCGCCTACCTGAGCCTGGCCGACGGCGCGTCGGTGGCCGAGGTGGAGCTCGAGATCGGCCGGACCCTGGCGCCGTTCAAGCGGCCGCGGGAACTGGTCGTGCTGCCGGTCCTGCCCAGGACGGCGACGGGGAAGGTCGTGCGCGCGGCGGCGGTGCTGGCCGCGGCGGGCGAGAACAGCGGAAAGGGATGACGGCCATGAAGGACGAGTTGCGGGCGTTCGTGCTCGACGCGGTGCGCGAGATGAACTACGACGTCAGCGAGGTCACCGGGGACACCGACCTCGGCCCGGCCGGGCTGGACCTGGAGTCGTTGGCGCTGGCCGACCTGGCGGTGCAGCTGGAGGACCAGTACAAGATCAAGTTCGGCGACGACGACATGGAGTCCCTGGCCCTGATGACCCTCGACGAGTTCGTCGACGCGCTCGACGCCCGCGTGTCGGCCCGGGCCGCCGAGGCGACCGCCTGAGATGGCACCGAGCACACCGGACCTGCCGTCCCCCGACCGGGACGCGGTGATCGCGCTGCTCGCCGGGTTCGGCGACCGCGACCGCGCCGAGGTGGGGGAGACGCTGGACTCGCTGGAGCTGACCTGGCTGGTGGCCCAGGTCGAGCAGCGCTACGGGGTGGAACTCGACCTCACCGACGAGGTGTTCGCGGGCATGGGCACCGTCACCGGCGCGGTCGACACCCTGGCGGGCGCGCTCGACTCCGCGCGCGGCACGGCGGCCGGGCATGGCTGAGCGGGCGCGGCGCGCGCACCGGGTGGCGGTCACGGGCGTGGCCGCGCGCACCGCGTTCGGTCGCGACGGCGCCGCGCTGCTGGCCGACGGGTTCGCGGGCACGCCCGCGTTCGCACCGGTCACCAGGTTCGACACGGCCGGTCGCCGGACCACGACCGCGGCCACCCTCCCGGGTGACCCGGTGCTCGCCGACGAACTCGTCGGCGCCATCGAGGACGCCGTGGTCGGCACCGGGGTGACCACCCGCGCGGGGGTCCCGCTGCTGCTGGCCGCGCACGCCGACGCGGGCAACGCCGCGCTGGCCGCCGAGGTCGCCGCGCGCACCGGGTTCGCCGGTCCCGCGCGGACCTACACCGGTGCCTGCGTGGCGGCCACCTCCGCGCTCGCCGACGCCGCCACGCTGATCGCGACCGGCCGCGCCGAGCGGGTCGTGGTGGCGGCGGGCTACCTGGTGGAACCGTCCACGTTCGCGTTGTTCGACGCGGGCCGCGCGCTGTCGCGGGACGGTCGCGTGCGGCCGTTCAGCGCGGGCAGGCAGGGCATGCTGCTCGGCGACGGCGTCGCGGCCGTGGTGCTGGAATCGGCTTCCCCGCTGGGAATCGGCGCGGGGGGAATCGGCACCGTGCTGGCCTCCGTCGCGGTCGACCCCGGCGTGCCCGTGGACGTCGCGGTGCGCGAGTCCCCGCGCGCGGCCCGGCCGCTGGCCTGGCTGGCGGGCTGGGCGCGCTCCGGCGACGCTTACCACGTGTGCAAGCCCAAACCGGACGGCACCGGCCTGGCCAGGGCGATCACCGGGGCGCTCGACCGGGCGGACGTCGCGCCGCCGGAGGTCGGCTACGTCAACGCCAACGGCACCGGCACCGCGTTCAACGACGCCGCCGAGGTCGCCGCGCTGCGCCTGGCCGGACTCGGCGCGGTGCCCACCAGCTCCACGAAATCCGTGCACGGCCACGCGTTGGAGGCGTCCGGGCTCGTCGAGTTCGTGGTGACCGTGCTCGCGCTGGGCGGGGGGACGCTGCCGGTCAACTCCGGTTACCTGGGCGCCGACCCGGACTGCGCGATCGACGTGATCACCGGGCCGCGGCGCGCCGAGCCCGCGTACGCGCTCACGGTCAACGCCGCGTTCGGCGGCGCCAACACCGCGCTCCTGCTGGGGGCGGCATGAGTGCCACCCTCTCACCCGGACAGGTGACATCGCCGGTCCTGGACCGGGTGGTGCTCGCCGAGGCCCACTGGCCCGCGTCCCCGGCGGACACCCCCGGGTCGCTGCCCGCCATCGCCGGGTTCGTGCTGTCGGCGTTCAACCCGCTGGTCGTCGAGGTCGCCGAGCGCTGCCTGCGCGCGCACTTCGGCCCGCCGCCCGCGGGCCGCGACGGCGACCGGACGGCGATCGTGCTGGCCAGCGTCCGCGGTGACGTGACCACGGCGGACGCGGTGGCCGCCGCGGTGGCGGCGGGCACCCGCGTGCCGCCGCTGCTGTTCTTCCAGTCCAACCCGAACGCCGTGCTCGGGCACGTCGCGGCGCGGTGGGGACTGGCCGGTCCGGTGGTGTGCGCCAGCCCCGCCACCGAACCCGGGACCGATGCTCTCGCCTGCGCGGACCTGCTGTTCGCCGCGGGGGAGGCGGACCGCGCGCTGGTGATCGTCGCCGACCTGGCGACCGGACGAGGAGACAACGACCAGGCGGTGGCCCGACTGGTCACGGCGAGGGGACGGGCATGACCACCACCAAGCGCGGCAACACCCGGGCCCTGCTGGCCCGCGACCCGGACCTCGGTGCGGGCAACGTGCTCACCACGCTCATCGAGATGGGCGCGGACACCGAGCGGCCCACCTTCACCTTCGACACCGCCGTCGACGGCCGCCCGGCCTGGACCGCGCTGACGCTCGGGCTCCTCGACGAGCGCGTCCGCGCCCGGGCCGCCGCGCTGAGCGCGCTCGGCATCGGCAGGCGCGACCCGGTCGCGGTCACCGCGACCGGCGTGGCCGACAACATCCTCACCTTCCTCGCCCTGGCCCGGCTCGGCGCGATCCCCGCGCTGATCAACGCGAAGCTCGCGCCGGAGATCACCGCCCTCTACGTGAGCAGGCTCGGCGCCGTCGGGGTGCTGGCCGACGCCGCACGCCGCGAAGCGCTGGCACCGCACGGGTTGACGTTGCTCGCGCCCATCGAGGGGCTGGGCGCGGCCGACCCGGCCGACGCCCCGGCGCCGTACCGGTTCTTCCGCGACGACCCGGTCGCGATCACCCACTCCTCGGGTACGACCGGCGTGCCGAAGGCGGTGCTGCACTCGCACACCAGCCTGTACGCCGCCAACCGCCACCGGCTGCGCATGCCCAAGGCGCAGGGCACCGACCGGATCCTGTCCGCGCTGCCCGCCCCGCACGCCGCCACGCTCATCGCGCTGAACCTCGCGCTGTCGAGCGAGAGCGAGCTGCTGGGGCTCTCGCGGCAGACCGGGCCGTCGGTGCTCGACGCGATCGAGAAGTGGCGGCCCTCCGGCGTGCTCGGCTTCGCCGCCACCTGGTCGGAGATGGCCAAGACCGACCTGCGCGGCCGCGACCTGGACTCGGTGGCGCTGTGGTGGAACACCGGCGACTGCGCGCACGAGGCGCACATCCGCAGGCTCATCTCGCTCGGCTACCGCGAGGTGTCCACCAAGGAAGGTCGGGTGCGGAAGCCGGGATCGGCCTTCATCGATGGCCTGGGCTCCAGCGAGATGGGGCACTCGCACTTCTACATCACCCACACCGCCGAGACGAACCGCTACGGCCGCTGCATCGGCCGCCCGCACACCTTCGCCGAGCCGGTCGTGCTCGACCCGGAGGGCAACGAACTACCGCACGGGCAGGTGGGGGAGCTGGGCACGAAGTCGCCGACGCTGTCGCTGGGGTACTGGAACGACTCGGTCACCACGCACCGCACCCGCGTGCGCGGCTACTTCCTCACCGGCGACCTCGTCTACCGCGACGAGGAGGGCTACTTCTACCACGTCGACCGGCTCGTCGACTCCGTCGACCTCGGCGACGGCAAACGCCTGCACACCGCGCTGTCGGAGGAACGCGTGCTCAACGCCTGCCCGGACGTGGCCGACTGCACCGTGGTCGCCGTCCGCACCGACGACGGCGTGGTCACGGACGTGATGCTGCAACTCGACCCCGCCGCCGACCCGGCCGCGGACCGAACGGCCGCGATCCACGCGGCGCTCGGTCCGGACGTGGCGGCGACCGTGCGGTCGATCGTGGTCGTCGACGACGAGCGCATCCCGTTGGGCCCCACCGGGAAGGTCCGCAAGGTCGCCCTGCGCGCCGAGGTGACCGGGCAGGGCGCGAGATGAGGCCCGCCGCCGCCATCACCGGCATCGGCGTGGTGACCCCGTTGGGGCGCAAGGCCGATGACGTGTTCGACGCGCTGTGCGCCGGTCGCTCCGGACTGGTCCGCCCACCCGAGGGGCACCCGCTGGCCGGGCTGCTCGACGTCGCGGGCATCGCCCCGGACATCGACCCCACCGAGGTGCTCGACGCCAAGCAGGCCCGCGCCGTCGACCGGTTCGTGCTGCTGGCCATGGCCGCCGCCGACGACGCGCTGGCCGACGCCCGGATCACCGTGGGCACCGACGTCGACCCCGAGCGGGTCGCGGTCGTCGTGTCCACCGGGGGCGCGGGGCTGGAGACCTACGAGCACTTCGCGGCGCTGCGCCGCGAGAGCGGGCGCGCCAAGGTGAGCCCGTACCTGCTGCCCGGGATGCTGGCCAACATGGCCGCCGCCCGGATCGCGATCAAGCACGGCATCCGCGGCCACAGCGCGTGCATCGCCACCGCGTGCGCGGCGGGCGCGCAGTCCATCGCCGAGGCGCTGCGGATCATCCGCGCGGACGAGGCGGACGTGGTGGTGTGCGGCGGCGGCGACACCGCGCTGCACCCGACCGTGGCGTCCGCGTTCGCCAACGCGTGGGCGCTGGCCCGCAAGTGGGCTGAGCCGACCCAGGCCAGCAGGCCGTTCGACAAGCGGCGCAACGGGTTCGTGCTCGGCGAGGGCGCGGGCGTGCTGGTCGTGGAGCGCGCCGACTTCGCCGACGCCCGCGGCGCGGCGGCCTACGCCGGGCTGCTCGGCTGGGGCGTGACCACCGACGCCCACCACCCGACGACCCCGCGCCCCGACGGCGCGGGCGCCACCGCCGTGATGCGCAAGGCGATCGCCGACGCCGGGCTCACACCGTCCGATGTAGACTACGTGAACGCGCACGGCACCTCGACACCGCTCGGCGACGCCGCCGAGGCGACCGCGATCCGGTCGGTGTTCGGGGACACCACGCCCGCGGTCAGCTCCATCAAGGCGCTCACCGGGCACATGCTCGGCGGCTCCGGCGCGGTCGAGGCCGCCGCGACGGCGCTGTCGGTCAGCACGGGGCTCTTACCCCCGACGCACAACCTCGACGACCCCGACCCCGACTGCGCGCTCGACCACGTCCGCGGCACCGCCCGTCCCGGGCCGGTCCGCGCGGCGCTGTCGAACTCCTTCGCCTTCGGCGGCCACAACGTGAGCCTGCTCATCGGCGAGCCCGGCACACGGCTCAGGCGACGGGCGCACGCCTGAGCGGAACACCGACGCACCAACGGATTTCCCCGACCTGCCTGGCTTCCCCACCGGCGAACCGATCACAACCACACCGGACCCAGAGGTTCAGCATGCACGTTCACGCGATCGATCACGTGGAGTTCTACGTCGGCGACGCCGACGAGGTGGCCGCCAAGCTGCGCGCCGAGTACGGCTTCCGGCAGCACGGGGTGCTGCGCGACCGGCCGGGGAGCCATTCCGTCCTGCTCGCCCAGGGCGACATCCGCCTGGTGGTGACCTCCGCGCGCGACGCCACGCACCCGGCGGCGGCCTACGTCGCCGAGCACGGCGACGGCCTGGCCACCATCGCGCTGTCCACCGACGACCCCGAGGCCGCCCTCGCCGAGGCGCTGGACCGGGGCGCGGTGCTCACCGCGGGCCGGATCGGCGGCTTCGGCGACGTCGGGCACGCCTTCGTCCGCCCCGGCGCGCTCTTCGACGACGCCGACCCGGCCGACGCCGACGACACGGACTCCTTGTCCTTGCTCGACGTCATCGACCACGTCGCCGCTGTCGTCACCGGCGGACAGCTCGACCCGACCGTCGAGTACTACGAGAAGGTGTTGGGCTTCAAGCAGATCTTCGAGGAGCGCATCGAGGTCGGCGGCCAGGCGATGAACTCCAAGGTGGTGCAGTCGATCTCCAAGGAGGTCACGCTCACCCTGATCGAGCCCGACACCGCGACCGAACCCGGCCAGATCGACGACTTCCTCACCGCCCACCACGGGCCCGGCGTGCAGCACCTGGCCTTCCGCACCGACGACATCGCCACCGCGGTGCGCACCCTCGGCGCGCGCGGTGTCGAGTTCCTGACCACCCCGGGCGGCTACTACGACGCGCTGTCCGAGCGCCTCGACCACACCGCCGTCCCGATCCCCGTCCTGCGCGAGCTGAACGTGCTCGTGGACCAGGACAACGAGGGCGAGCTGTTCCAGATCTTCACCAAGACCACCCACCCGCGACGGACCATCTTCTTCGAGCTCATCGAGCGCCTGGGCGCGCTCACCTTCGGCAGCGCCAACATCAAGGCGCTGTACCAGGCCGTGGAGCGCGACCGGAACCGGGCCAAGGACACCGAAGGAGCCTCCCTGTGACCGCTGAGCTGACCGACACCTTCGCCCTCACCGAGGCGGAGCGCGACCTCTTACCCACCGACGAGGAGGTCGTCGAGTACGCGGCCCGCGGCTGGTACCTGTCCCGCAAGCTGTTCACCGACGCCGAGATCGACACCCTCGTCGAGGCCACGGAACGGTTCTACGCGGGCCACGCCGACCGCAGGCTGCCGCTGCGCCCGCCGAACCTGGCGTACTGGACCCCCGAGCGCGGCGACGTCCAGCGGCACAACGACTACATCCACTACGAGAGCGACGAGGTCGCCGCGATCCTGCGCAAGCCGGTGCTCGGCGCGGTCGCGGCGCGGCTGGCCCAGGCCGACGAGATCCGGGTGTGGCAGAGCACCCTGATCTACAAGCCGCCGCGCCCGGAGGAGGCCTCCAACCAGGTCCCCTGGCACATGGACCGGCACTACTGGCAGACCTGCACCTCCGAGCGCATGCTGACCGCGTTCCTGCCGTTGCACGACTGCGACACCACCATGGGCACCATCACCATGGTCGACGGCAGCCACCGCTGGGCGGAGATCCCCGGCGACGACTCCACCCGGCACTTCGCCCACCGCGACCGCGCGGAGCTGGAGGAGCTGCTGGCCGCCAACGCCGCGCACAACGGCGCCGAGGTGGTCAAGGTCCCCATGAACATCCCCAAGGGGCACGTCAGCTTCCACCACTGCCGCACCTACCACGGCAGCGGCGCCAACCAGGCCGACCGGCCGCGGCGGGCCATCAGCCTGCACATGCAGGACGGCGACAACCGGTTCCGGCCGTTCCTCAAGTCGGACGGCACACCGGTTTTCTACAACCACGACGTATTGGTCCAGCGCAACGACGAGGGCCTGCCCGACTACACCGACCAGACCTACTGCCCGACCCTCTGGCGGTGGTAGTACCCGAATAAGGAATAAGCCCGGCGCGAACGCGACCGGGCTATTTCCCTGCGCCCGATAATTCGTTCGAGCGGGCATGAAAAAGGCCCGGGAGCGGTGTGCTCCCGGGCCATTCGCGGATTCGTCGGTTACCGGACCTGGCGGGCGAACATCCGGGTCGCCCAGGTGACCGTCAACGCCGCCAGCGCGACCACGACGAGCATGCCGACCCAGACCGACGAGTCGCCCGGGTTGCCGGTGAACAGCGCCCGGGTGCCGTTGGTCGTCCAGTAGATCGGGTTCCACTCGGCGATGGTCACCAGCCAGCCCGGGGCCAAGGTCAGCGGCAGCAGCACGCCCGAGAGCAGGGACAACGGCTGCGACACGCTGTTGATCAGCGGCCCGAGCGCGGCCGGGGACGGGATCAGCATGGCCATCGCGTAGGACAGCGCGCACGCCATCAGGGCCATCAGCGCCAGCATCACGTACGCCAGCAGCAGCCACCCGAACTGCACGGTCATGCCGAACGGCAGGGCCACGACCGTGATCACCACGGCCTGCCCCATCAGCACCGTGACCTCGGAGAACGCCCGACCGAGGATGAGTGCCGTGCGGTGCGCCGGGGTCACCCGGGACCGCTCGATCACCCCGGACCGCAGCTCGCCGAGCAGGCCGAAGCCGGAGAAGAAGCCGCTGAGCAGGACCAGCACGACGAGCAGGCCCGGCACGTAGATCCGGTACGCGTCGGCGTAGGTCTGCGCGCCGGTGGGCGCCAGCGCGGTCTTCAGCAGCGGCGCGAAGAGCACCAGGTAGGCGATGGGCTGGACGAAGCCGATGACCAGGCGGGCGGGCGTGCGCCAGACCAGCAGCAGCTGCCGCTGGTAGACCAGCCAGGTGTCGCGGAGGAACTTCATGGTGGGTGACTCCTACTTGTCCCGCAGGGAGCGGCCGGTCTTGGTGAGGAACACGTCGTCGAGGCTGGGGCGGTGCACCTCGACGGTGTCGAAGTGGATGTCGCCGCCGTCGAGCACGCGCATGATCTGCGGCATCGCGGTCGAGCCGTCGTCGACGTAGAGCCGCAGGCCGTCGTCGCCGAGTTCGAGCTTGCGCACGTAGTCGCGGCCGTCGAACAGCTCCGCGGCGCGCGGCCCGCTGCCGTTGAGGCCCACGGTGACCACGTCACCGGCCACGCCGTGCTTCAGCTCGCTCGGGGTGCCCAGGGCCACGATCTCGCCGTGGTCGATGATCGCGATCCGGTCGCAGAGCGCGTCGGCCTCCTCCAGGTAGTGCGTGGTGAGGAAGACGGTCATGCCCTGGTCGCGGAGCCTGCGGACCTCGTCCCACAGGTGCGCGCGGGACTGCGGGTCCAGGCCGGTGGTCGGCTCGTCGAGGAAGAGGACCTTGGGCTCGTGGATGATGCCCATGGCGATGTCCACCCGGCGGCGCTGGCCACCGGAGTAGGTCTTGCACTGCCGGTCGGCGAACTCGGTCAGCTCGAACGCGGCCAGCGCCTTCTCGGTGCGCTCGACCGCCTCGGCCTTGCCGATGCCGTACATCCGGGCTTGCAGGACCAGCTCCTCGCGGGCGGTGATCTCGTCGGTCGTGGTGCCGCCCTGGGGCACGTACCCGACCCGGGTGCGCACCGCGCCCGGGTCTTTGCGCAGGTCGGCGCCCGCGATGACGGCCTCGCCGTCGTCGGGTTCGAGCAGCGTGCACAGGATGCGCGCCGTAGTGGTCTTGCCCGCGCCGTTCGGCCCGAGGAAGCCGAAGATCTCCCCCTCGGCCACCGACAGGTCGACGCCGCGGACGGCCTCGACGGAGCGGGTCTTGCGCCGTTTGCCCAGCGTGAAGGACTTGCGCAGTCCCTTGACCTCGATCATGACGTGCTCCTGCTCGGGCCGGTGGTGACCGGCGACTCGGTGAGGCGGGCCAGGGCCGCGACGGCGGCCCCGGTCCCGCCCGCGCGCGCGAACGACTCGGCGACGCGGGCGGCGGCGACCCGGAACCCGGGATCGCCCAAGACGGTGGTGACGGCCGCGCGGATGTCCGCCGCGCCCGCCCTGGCGAAGCCGATCCGCAGGCCCGCGCCCGCGTGCTCCACCTGGTTGGCGTTGATCGGCTGGTCGTGCCGGATGGGCGCGACGACCAGCGGCACGCCGTGCGCCAGCGACTCGCAGACGGTGTTGAGGCCGCCGTGCGAGACGACCAGGTCCAGGTGCGGCAGCAGGTCCAGCATCGGCACCCTGGCCTGCGCCAACAGGTGCTCCGGCAGGTCCGGGAGCTCCGCGGGCGGGGCCACGAACACCGCTTGCAGCCGGTCGCCGAGCGGGGCCAGCGCGGCGACGGCGGCGCGCAGGAACCGCGCGGACACGTCGTCGGCGAGCGTGCCCGTGGAGACCAGCACGCGCCTGCGGTCCGGCCGCAGCCACCCGGCGGGGAACCCGGGCTGGTCGGGGCGCTCGGCGAGCAGCGGGCCGACCAGCCGGAAGTGCTCGGGGAAATCCCGGCCCACCAACTCGCGGCTGGTGGTGGCCAGCACCAGGTGCGGGGAGAACCGCAGGTCGAAGTACTCGTCGGCGGGCATCCCCGCCTTGTCCCAGATGTGCCGGACCCGGCCGAGGACCCACTCGTGCACCCTGGGCAGGACCGCCAGCGGGTCACCCAGGTCCATGGTCGAGCAGGCCAGGGTGGCCCACGGCAGGCCGAGGCGGTGGGCGGCGATCGCGCCCGCCGGGCAGTGCTGGTCGACCACGAGCGCGTCCGGTCGGAACTCGGCGATCGCCTTGTCGACGGCGGGAAGGCTGAACCGCGCGTAGGGCACGATGAAGCGATCCCACACCGACCGCACGGCGGCGAGGCCGTGGTCGGACTGCGGCCGGAACAGCCGGGACCCGGTCGGGAAGACCGTCGCACCCGCGCCCAGCAGGGGACGCAGGTGCAGCTCCGGGCCGCACCAGGCGACCTCGTGCCCGGCGCGGACCAGCGCCTGGCCGAGGCCGAGGCTCGGGTTGACGTGCCCGGCCAGCGGCGGCACGACCAGCAGGTAGCGGCTCACGCGGCGCGCGCCGCGACGTAGTCGACCACCTGGGCCACGGTCAGCCCGGTGAGCGCGTCGAGGTCCAGCCCGGACACGTGCCCGACCAGGTCGACCCGGTCGCCGAAGCGCCGGGCCAGCGCGGCGCCTGCGGCGGCCACGTCGACGCTGTCGAAGCGCAGGTCCCCCTCGAGCGTGGCGTTCGGAGCAATTCCCGGCGGACATCCGCCGCACGGGCCGACGACCTCTCGGAGTATTCCCGCGACTTCCTCGAATAGCGCCATCGCGCGACCTCCAAAACAGGCGACTGCGCGACAAGGTACCGCACCGCTCTCACGACCGTCACGACAAATCTGTGCACCGTCCCGGTGAGACCGAACGCCGCACTAATGGGTCGGCGAGTGGAGTATTGACACATTCCCGGGCGTCAACCAACAATGCCTCCCACAGCACACAGGGCGGGGAGTGGCAAGCGATGACGGACACGATCCTCGTCGATTTCCGCGGTACCGGATCCGGGACCGGAGAACTGACCTGGGGGCAGCGCACCGTCTGGCGGGTGGTGGCCAAGACCGGCCGCGCCGAGACCATGGGCGGGATCGTGGCGCTGCCGCCGGGGAGCACGGCGGGTGACGCGGTCACCGTGCTGCGCTACGTGATGGGCAGGCACCAGTCGCTGCGCACCAGGCTCAGCTTCGACGCCGCCGACGGCGGACCGCGCCAGCGGGTGTCGGAGTCCGGCCAGATCGCCCTGGAGGTGGTCGAGGCCGGGGCCGAGGACCCGGCGGCGGTCGCGGACCGGGTGAAGAAGGCTTATGAGGACAAGGATTTCGACCACGAGCACGAGTGGCCCGTGCGGATGGCGGTCGTGGTGACCGGCAGCGCCGACGGGGTCGCGGTCGCCGACCGGCGGGCCACCCACTCCGTCGCGGTCTACAACCACCTCAACATCGACGCGCACGGCCTGGAGGCGCTGGTCGCCGACCTGTCCACGATGGACCCGGCGACCGGCGAGCCGACCGCCGAGCTGACCGCGACCCAGCCGCTGGAGCTGGCCGCGCAGCAGCGGCAGCCCGCGGTGCTCCGCAACAGCGACGCCGCGCTGCGCTACTGGGAGCGGGTGCTGCGCACCGTCTCGGCCAAGCGGGTCGACGGGACCGCGGACGAGACGCGGTCGCCGCGCTGGGGCGAGGTCGAGTTCACCTCGCCCGCGAGCCTGCTGGCCACCCGCGCCGTCGCCGCGCGCATCGGCACCGACACCTCGCCCGTGCTGCTGGCCGCCTACGCCACCGCGCTGGCCCGCACCATCGGCAACAACCCGGTGGCCGTGCAGATCGCGGTGAACAACCGGTTCCGCCAGTCGCTGCTCGGGTCCGTGTGCACCATGGCCCAGACCTGCCCGCTGCTGCTCGACGTCGCGGGCGCGACCTTCGACGAGGCCGTGCACCGCGCCCGGCAGGCCACCATGGTCACCTACAAGTACGCCTACCACGACCCCGAGCGCCGCGCGGCCATGGTCGCCGCCGTCGCCGAGGACCTCGGTGGTCCGGTCGAGATGGACACCTACTTCAACGACCGCCGCCCGCCCGCGCGCGAGGAGCGCGCGATCGTCGCCCCGTCCGCCGCGGAGATCGAGGCGGCGGTCGGGCGCGGCGGCCACGAGTGGGTGCGGTGGGACGACGTGGACGGCGCGCTGCTGTACCTCGACGTCGACGACGTGCCGGACGCCATCCGCTTCACCCTCACCGGCGACACCCACCGCGCGTCCCCCGACGAACTCGTCGGCCTGCTCCGGGAGATCGAGACCGTGCTGGTGGCCGCCGCGCTGGACCCGGGGGCGTCGACGGGCGTGCCGTCGTGACCGCGATCGAGGAGGTCTCGGCCTACCTGCCACCCGACCGGCGCGCGCTGGAGGAGTTGGCCGACTGGCTGGGGCTGACCGAGCGGCAGGTGCGGCTGTTCCGCCGCTTCCACGGGCTCTCCGAGGTCTGCTACGACCAGGACGGCACCCTGCTGGACCTGCTCCTGGCGGCCACCGGCGGCCTGGAGACCCTGCGCGGCAACGAACACCGCGTGCGGTACGTCGTGTACGCGCGAGGTATGCCCGCCGCGGTGCCGTACCCGCACAACCCGCTGCGCGAGCTGTGCGTCAAGCTGGGCTTGGACCACGCGCTGTCGTTCACCGTGACCCACCAGGCGTGCGCCACGGGGTTGCTCGCGTTCGACGTCGCGGGCAGGCTGCTGGCGGGCGACCCGGATCCGGACGCGCTGGCGCTGGTGGTGTCCGGGGAGAAGACCTTCACCCCGGACGCGCGGCTGGTCCCCGAGACCGCGATCTTCGGCGAGGGCGCCGCCGCCGTGCTGGTGAGCGCGAACGGGTCGTCGGACCGGTTGCTCTCCTACACCACCAGCATCCGCGGCGACTTCGACGGCAGGCTGATCATCGACCAGGCATTGGCCGCGCGGTTCCAGTACGAGTACCCGGCGCTGCTGTCCGAGGTGCTGCTGGCCGCCGTCGACCAGGCCGGGGTGGCGCTGGACGACATCGCGCTCCTGGTGCCGCACAACGTGAACGCCGTGTCGTGGCGGCGGGTGTGCAAGCGCATCGGCTACCCGGTGGAGCGCGTGGTGCTCGACAACGTGCCGCTCACCGGCCACAGCTTCGCCGCCGACCCGTTCCTCAACTACCGCACCGCGCTCGACACCGGACGGCTGAGACCGGGGGACCGGTACCTGGTCGGCGCCGCCGGGTTGGGCGCCACGTTCTCCGCGATGGTCTTCGAGCACTAGCGTTTTACGGAAGGGGTGGGTCCCGTGGGACCTGTCGGATCTGTCGAGGCCAAGTCAGTCGAGCTGACGGACGAGCAGGCCGAGCTGCGCGACCGGGTCACCGAGAGCATGGCGGACCTGCTGCCCCGCGTGCTCAAGCGGGAGGTGACCGAGTTGTCGGCGGGCACCAAGCTGTTCACCGAGCTCGGCCTCAGCTCCGCCAGCACGCTGGAGCTGCTGCTGGAGCTGGAGGACGAGCTCGAGATCCAGATCGACGTCGAGGAGATCGACCAGGGCGACCTGGAGACCGTCGGCACCCTCGCCGCGTACATCGCCACGCACACCGTCGCGGACGAGTGATGTTCGCGTCCGGCCCACCGGGCACCGATCCGTTGCCGCCCTTGCGGTTGAGCGCGGTTGTGGCGCAGGTCTTCGACGAGACCTCGCCGACGGCGCTGGACCCGGCGCTGCGCCCGTTCCTCGCCGACCTCGTCCGCCCGTACGGCAACGACCTGCGGGACGACCTGCTGACCGCGGGCGTCGGCCACTCCTTCGGCGAGATGGCCGAGGTGCTGCTGCCTGCGGTCGTCGGCCCGGACGAGCAGGTCGACCTGCTGGTCATGGCGTTCGCGATGCACGACCTGCGGCTCGGGCGGGCGACCGCCGCCTACCTGAGCGACCGCTGCCCGGGCAAGCCGATGGCGTTCGCGGTGTGCGACCAGGGCAGCGGCGCGGCCTTCACCGCGCTGCGGCTCGCCGAGTCGTACCTGGGCCCCGGCGCGTGCCGCCGGGCGCTGGTGTTCGTCGTGGAGCAGTCGGCCCTGCACTACACGCAGCTCGAACCCGCGCCGGTCCCGGACCGGCACACCGGTGTCGCGCTGCGGCTGGAGACCGACGGGAGTCCCGTGGTCGGCAAGCAGCACACGGGGGTCGACGCCCGCCGGGTCGGCGGGTTGTTCGCCGCCGAGGTCGCGCGGCTCGCGGCGGGGCAGGTGGACGCCACGGTCATCGCGTCGGCCCGGCTCGCCGAGGCGGCGCCCGGCCAGGCCGACGTCGTGGCGGACGCCGGGCAGCCGTACACCGGGGTGTGGTGGGAGCTCACGCGCCTGCCGCGCGAAGGTCTGGTCGTGCTCGGGGACTACGAGCCGTCGCTGGGCCTGTTGTGTCTTTCCACAGTGGACTACACTGTGGCGAGGGTCGCGGTGCCGGGATGAGCGACACCGTCCGGGTGTGGCTCATCGACACGGCCATGCCCACCACGCTGCTCAACCGGCTCGACAGCCTGCTGGACCGGGCCGAACGCGGCCGCGCCGACGAGATGGACACCGCGCGGCGCCGCGAGTTCGTCATCGCGCACGGTGTGGCGCGCGTGCTCACCGGGCGGGAACTCGGCATCGCGCCGGACCGCGTGCGGTGGGAGATCGGTGAACACGGCAAGCCCGAGGTCGACGGCCTGCGGGTGAGCATGTCCCGGTCGCGCGGACTCGCGCTGTTCGCCCACACCGCGTCCCGCGCCGTCGGCGTCGACCTGGAACGCGTCGGCGACGGGCTCGACTTCGCGCGCGCGGCCGCGCGCTACTACCCCGAGGCGGAGGCCCGGCACGTCGCCGAGTGCCCGCCGGGGGAGCGCCCGGCGCGGTTCACCGGGCTGCTGACCCGCAAGGAAGCGTGCGTGAAGGCGGCGGGCGGGCGGCTGTTCCCCGGTCTGCGGCTGCCCGTGCACGCCCGCGCGGTGGTCCACCAGGCCGACGGACCGTACCGGGTGCGGGACCTGCCCGCGCCCGCGGGCTACGCGGCGGCCGTCGCGCTCGCGGGGACCGATGACTACCGGGTGCGCGAGCACCGCTGGCCGTTGGAGGGAGTTGCGCCATGGTGAACCTCGGTGATACCGACCTGCCGCTCGACACCGGTGTGCCGGGGGTGTTCCTGTCCCCGCCCGGGTTCGAGCGGGTGGTCGACCTGCTGCGCGCGGGTGTCGCGGCGCTGGCCGCCGACGAACCGTTCCAGCGGCTGATCATCCCGCCGGTGATCTCGCGGGCCACCATCGAGAGGGCCGGGTACGTGCAGGCGTTCCCGAACCTGCTCGGCACCGTCCACGGCTACGGCGGCACGCCGAGCGGGTGGTCGCGGCTCAAGCCGTTGGTGGAGCAGGGGGGCGAGTGGTACGCGCAGCAGCAGATCGGTGATCTGGTGCTGCTGCCCGCCGCGTGCTACCCCGTGTACGCCACCATCGCCGGGCAGACGCTCGACGACGCGGCGAAGGTGACCGTGGAGGCGTCGTGCTTCCGGCAGGAGGCCACCAGCGAACCGGGGCGGCTGCGGTCCTTCCGGATGCTGGAGCTGGTCACCGTGGCCACCGAGGAGCACTGCCTGAAGTGGCGGGCGGCCCGGCTGGAGCAGGTCGAGGGCTGGTTCACCGACCTGGGCCTCGACGTGTCGGTGGAGATCGCCGACGACCCGTTCTTCGGCGCGGGCCGCAAGGTATACCAGGCCGCGCAGCGGATGCAGGAGCTCAAGTGGGAGCTGCGGGTGCCGGTCACGGACGGCACCGTGCAGGCGGTCGCCTCGGCGAACTACCACAAGGAGCACTTCGGCGACATCTTCGGCATCACCGCCGGTGGGGAGCCCGCGCACACGTCATGTGTCGCGTTCGGACTGGAGCGGTTGGCGTTCGCGCTGATCGCTCGGCACGGCAAGGATTCCACTCAGTGGCCTGCCGAGGTCTTGGCGGCGCTGGGCGGTGGTCATGCCTGACAGCCTGGCCCTGTACCGGATGATCCGGTACATCCGGCGGTTCGAGGAGCGGTCGCTCGACCTGGTCCGCGCCGGGGAGATCGTCAGCGGCATGCACGCGTGCATCGGCCAGGAGGCCGTGTCCGCCGGGGCTTGCGCGACGCTCGAACCCGATGACATCGTCTTGTCGAGCCACCGCGGACACGGGCACCTGCTCGCCAAGGGCTGCGACCCGAAGCGGGTGCTGGCCGAGATGGCGGGCAAGGTGACCGGCATCGACAAGGGGCGCGGCGGGTCCTTCCACCCGTCCGACTTCACCGCCGGGGTCTACAACGCCACCGGCACCGTCGGCCACGGCGCGGGCATCGCGGCCGGGATCGCCTGGGCCGCGAAGAGAGCGGGCGAGCCCACGGTCGTGCTGAGCTTCTTCGGCGACGGCGCGGTCACCCAGGGCGCGCTGCTCGAGGGCTTCAACCTGGCCGGGTTGTGGCAGCTGCCGGTTGTGTATATCTGTGAAAACAACCGTTATGCCACAACCCTTCCCGTGGACACCGCGGTGTCCGGTACGATCACCGGGAGAGGTGAGGCGTTCGGGATACCGTCTTCCTCAGTGGACGGACAGGACGCGGAAACCGTGTACGCGGCGGTGTCCGAGGCCGTGGACCGGGCCCGCTCCGGCGGCGGGCCGTCGCTGCTGGAGATGCGCACCTACCGCTACCACGGCCACCACACGTTCGAGCTGAAGACGCGCCTGAAGTACCGGGAGCAGTCGGAGATCGACGAGTGGAAGGCCCGCGACCCGCTGGACATCCAGGCGGCGCGGGTTCCCGAGGCCGATCGGCTGCGGGTCGACGCGGAGATCGAGGCCGAGCTGGACGAGGTCGTCCGGTTCGCGCTGGAGAGCCCGCGGCCCGACCCGGCCGACGCCATGGACCACATGTACGCGGACGGCTTCCGCCCGCGCGCCGGTGTGTCCCTCTAGGACTTGCGACTACCAGGGCTTGTGCTGTGCCGCCGAAAACCGAGAGGAGGAGGGATGCCCAAGCTGTCGTACCTCAAGGCGCTCAACCGCGCGCTGGGCGACGAGATGGACCGCGACGAGTCGGTCTTCGTGCTCGGTGAGGACATGAACTTCGCGCTCACCAACGTCACCGCGGGCTTCCTGGACCGCTTCGGCCCCGACCGGGTCGTCGAGGTCCCGCTCACCGAGCAGGGCTTCACCAACTTCGCCACCGGCGCCGCGATGGCCGGTCGGCGGCCGGTGGTGGAGTTCCAGATCCCGTTCCTCCTGCTGCTGGTGTTCGAGCAGATCACCAACCAGGCCAACAAGTTCCTGCTGATGAGCGGCGGCCAGCGCAGCGTCCCGGTCACGTACCTGATGCCCGCCGCGGGCTGGCGGGCCGGGTGGGGCGCGCAGCACTCCGACCAGCCGTACAGCCTGTTCGCGCACATGGGCGTCAAGACCGTGCTCCCGGCGACGCCGACCGACGCGTACGGCCTGCTCACCACCGCCATCCGCGACGACGACCCGGTCGTCTTCTTCGGACCGCTGGCGGCGCTGCCCGTCCGCGAGGACGTCGACTACGCCGACCTGGGCCCGATCCCCCTGGGCAAGGGCCGCGTGCACCGAGCGGGCACCGATGTGACCGTTGTCGCGTTAGGACACCTGGTGCACGAAGCGCTCGCCGTGGCGGAGGAACTGGCCGACGAGGCGTCCATCGAGGTGTGGGACCCGAGGTCGGTCTACCCGTTCGACTGGGCGGGCCTGGCCGAGTCGGTCGCCCGCACGGGGCGGCTCGTGGTGTTCGACGACTCCAACCGCGCCTGCGGCATGGGCGCGGAGGTCCTCGCCACCGCCGCCGAGGAGATGCGGCTGACCGCCCCGCCCAAGCGGGTCACCCGACCCGACGGCGCCATCGTCGGCGCGGTCCCCGAACTCGACGTCGCCCTGCAACCCGACCGCGCCCAGCTGGCCGAGGCCATCCGGGCCGTCCTGAAGAGCCCAGGGTGGTGATGTGGTTGTCGGAGGTGGAGCGCGTCCCCGTTCCCTTCCACGGCGCGGGTGCCGGCACGGAACCGCTGACCTGGGGCCAGATCGGCATCTGGCAGGCCATCGAGCGCTCGGGGGAGTCCCGCACCATGGGCGGCCGCATCGCCCTGCCGCCCGGGTACACCGTGGCGGCGGCGGCCGAGGTGCTGGCCGCGGTGGTCGGCAGGCACCAGGCCCTGCGCACCCGGCTCGTGCTGACCGACGGCAGGCCGCTGCAACGGGTGTCGGAGTCCGGCGAGGTCGTCCTGGAGATCGTCGACGCGGGCACGGCCGACGCGGCCGCGGTCGCGGCGGACACCCAGGAGCGGTACTCGTCGGTCCCGTTCGACTACGAGCGCGAGTGGCCGGTGCGCATGGGGCTGGTCCGCAAGGACGGCGCCCTCACGCACATGGTCGCGGTCTACCTGCACCTGTCCATGGACGCCGGTGGGCTGGAGGTGCTGATCGGCGAACTCGGCGTCGACCCGTCGACGCTGCCGCCGGTCACCGCCGTGCAGCCGCTGGAGCAGGCGCGGCGCCAGGCCGAGCCCGCCGCGCTGCGCCAGTCCGCGAACGCGTTGAAGTACCTCGAACAGGTGTTGCGCACCGTCTCGGTGGACCGGTTCCGGCCGGTCCGGTACTCCGACGAGCCCGAGTTCCGGATGATCCGCTTCCGCTCGCCCGCCACCCGGCTGGCCGTGGACGCGATCGCTCGGCGCGCGGGGGTGAGCACGTCGCCGGTGCTGCTGGCGTGCTTCGCGGTCGCCCTGGCCCGGGCCGGGGCGGCCAACCCCGTGCTGGCGATGCTGATGGTGAGCAACCGGTTCCGGCCGGGGTTCGCGGACTCGGTCAGCACGATCGTGCAGATCAGCCCCTACCTGATCGACGTAGCCGACATCACCCTCGGTGAGGCGGTCGCCCGCGCCGCGCGCAGCACCATGAACGCCTACAAGCACGCCTACTACGACCCCGACGCGCAGGACGAGGTCGTGGACCGGGTCTTCGCCGAACGCGGCGAGGCCGTCGACTTCTCGTGCTTCTACAACGACCGCCGCAAGTCCGACCGCGCGCCGAGCGAGGGCGACGACCCTTCCGCGGCCGAGCTGGCGGACGCGGCGGCCCGCGCGGAGGCGCACTGGGAGGACGAGCCGGGGATGCCCCGGCAGAAGCTGTACCTGCACGTCGACGACCCCGAGGGGGCGATCGAGTTCACCATGTCGGTGGACACCCGCTACTTCACCGCCGAGGGGACCGAAGCCGTCATACGCGGCGTCGAGACCGTCGCGGTGCGCGCCGCCCTCGACCCCGACACGCCCACCGGCGTGGGGAACGAGGCCAGGGTCCCGGCAACAGTCGGCGTCCGGGCGGAGACTGGCGAGGGAGGTGCCCCATGATCGAGATCAAGTGACCCCCCCACGCGCGGTGAAGTCCGCGCGCAGCTGAACACCGACGCGCGGGGGCGTGCCGCGAGGGCCGCCCCCGCGCGTCGACGACCGACGAGGTGCGACCGCATGCCCGTTCCCACCCCGCCCCGCCGGATCTGCGTGGTCGGCGCGGGCCCCCGCGGCCTGAGCGTCGTGGAACGCCTGTGCGCCAACGCCGTCGAGCCGCTGCACGTCCACTTGGTCGACCCGCACGCGGGCTCGGGTGGTCGCGTGTGGTCGGTGCGGCAGCCGCCGTCGCTGCTGATGAACACCGTCGCCTCCCAGGTCTCGATGTTCACCGACCCGAGCGTGGACTGCGCGGGCCCGATCGTGCCCGGCCCGAGCCTGTACGAGTGGGCGCGGGAGGTGACCGAACCCGCGTGGGTGGTGGCCGAGGCCCGGTCGCTGACGCCGAACACGTACCCGACGCGGGCTTTCTACGGGCACTACCTCGACTGGGTGCTGGCCCGGGTCTGCCGGTCGGCACCGGTGTTCCTGCACCGGCGCACGGCGGTCGCGCTGGACGAGTCGCCGGACGGTTCGCAGGTCGTCACGCTCGACGACGGGACCGTGCTGGACGGGCTGGCGGCGGTGGTGCTGGCGCAGGGGCACGTGGAGATGCCGGTGCTCGGGGACCTCGCGGAGTTCGCCGAGGAGCGCGGGCTCGGGTACTGGCCGCCCGCGAACCCGGCGGAAGTCGACCTGTCGCCGATCATGCCGGGTGAGCCGATCGCGGTGCGCGGCATGGGTTTGGCGTTCTTCGACCACCTCGCGTTGTTGACGACCGACCGGGGCGGGCAGTTCAAGGAACGGTCGGACGGGTCGTTGGCGTACGTGCCGTCGGGGCGGGAGCCGTTGATCATCGCCGGTTCCCGTCGGGGGGTGCCGTACCACGCTCGGGGGGAGAACGAGAAGGGGGTGTACGGTCGCCACGAGCCGGTTTTCCTGACGCCGTCGGTGATCGCGTCGCTGCGGGCTCGTTCAGGAGTGTCCTTTCGGGACGATATCTGGCCGCTGGTGGCGCGTGAGGTGGAGTTGGTCTACTACCGGACGCTGCTGGGGGAGCGCGGGGCGGAGTTCGAGGCCCGGTTCCTGGCGGGTGAGCCGGACCTGCCCGCGCGTTTCGGCGTCGCCCCTTGGGATTGGGAGCGGATCGCGTATCCGCACGAGGGGCGCCGGTTCGCTTCCGTCGCCGAGTTCTCGTCGTGGCTCTTGCGGTTGTTGCGTGATGACGTGGACGCGGCTTTGGGCGGTAATGTCAGCGATCCGGTGAAGGCCGCCCTGGATGTGCTGCGGGACCTGCGCAACGAGATCCGGCTGGCCGTGGACCACGGGGGTGTCACGGGTTCGTCGTACCGCGCGGACCTGGACCGCTGGTACACGCCGTTGAACGCGTACCTGTCGATCGGCCCGCCTGCCCGCCGGGTCGCGGAGCTGGTGGCGTTGATCGAGGCCGACGTCGTGCGGGTCGTGGGGCCGGGGATGCGGGTGGACCGGGGGGAGCGGGGTTTCCTGGTCAGCTCCCCGGTGGTGGCGGGCTCGGGGGTGTGGGTCAGCACCCTCGTCGAGGCTCGGGTGCCGGAGGTCGACATCCGCACGACCACGGACCCGCTGATCTCCTACCTGCGGGACCGGGGCGAGTGCGCTCCCTATCGGATGCCGGACCCGAGCGGCGCCGTCGAAACCGGCGGCTTGGCTGTTACGGAACGGCCCTACCACCTGATCGACGCCGGCGGAAACCCCCACCGGCGACGCTTCGCCTATGGCGTGCCGACCGAGTCGGTGCACTGGGTCACGGCGGCGGGCATCCGCCCGGGCGTCAACTCGGTCATCCTCGCCGACGCGGACGCGATCGCCCGCGCGGCCCTCGCGGTGGAGGCGGTGGCCTGCTTGCCCGCCGAGGCGGTCGCGCGCCCGGCTTGACCGGGGGCCGGAGGCATGTGCCAGTTCTCGCGCGAGATCGGCTCCTGCTCGTTCCCGACTCGCTCGTTCGACTGACCGGAGTCCGGGGTGTTGTGCGCGCTCCGCACCCGGGCCAAGATCGACCGGTGGGGTGGAGCGAGTGGGACGCGCTGGGATCGGTACTGGGCGGGGTGTTCAGTGGGCTGGCCTTCGCCGCCACGCTGTTCCTGCTGGTCCGGGAGGTGCGGATCCGCAGGCGAACGGACCTGGACGAGCAGGCGCGGCAGGCGCGCCCCGTGGTGGCGGCGGTCGAGCAGGAGTCGTACCCGCTGGCGGCGGCGTTCCGGACGATGGACCTCACCGTCGCGGTCCGCAACTACAGCGAACTGCCGGTGTTCAACCTCGTCGTGCGGCTTGAGGAGTTCGGCTCGGGGCAGGACGGCTTCGAGGTCGTGCGCCCCGGTGAGCAGGTGACGGCCGAATTGCGGCTGAACCGCAAGGAGGGTGTCCCGAACACCTTCTCCAGCCGCACTACCGGGCCCACGCTGTACTTCATGGACGCCAACGGCAGGCACTGGGTGCGCAGGGGGCTCGGCGCACCCGACCGTGTGCTGGTTGACGCGGTTTCGGCCGCGCGGCCCTTGACACGGTTCCGGCCCGAGGACCTCCAGCCGGAATGACCCCGTTTGATCGGGAGCGTCCGGTATGGCCGACAGGGCGCTCCCTGGCCGAGGTTGAATGCCAGGGCGCGCACTCCGGTCGTCTCCGCGAGGTAGTTCCCGCCCTTGCCCGTGCCTCCCGCCCGACCGATAGGCTCGGCGCACCTGGAGCCGAGTGGCGGGAGTGGTTGTGGCGGGTGTGGACAGCGGGCTGCTTTCCCCGGTCTGGGCGGGCACCGACGTCGTCGACCTGGTCAGCGACGAGGCCTGGGTCGCGGGCATGGTGGAGGTCGAGGTCGCCCTTGCCCGCGCCCAGGCCGACCTCGGCGTCATCCCACGAGAAGCGGCCGACGCCATCGCGGGGGCCGTCCCGGACATCGATGTCGTCGACCTGGCCGTCAAGTCGCGGGGTGGGGCCAACCCGATCGTCGCCTTCGTCACCGCCTTCACCGCCCGCGTCCCCCCGAGCGCCGCCGAATACGTGCACCGGGGCAGCACCAGCCAGGACATCCTCGACTCCGCCGCCATGCTCCTGGTCTCCCGCGCCCTCACCGTCGTCACCCGCGACCTCCACCGCGTCGCCACGGCGCTGGCGAACCTCGCCGACGCGCACCGCGGGTCCGTCATGGCGGGCCGCACCCTCACCCAGCACGCCGTCCCCGTCACGTTCGGGCTCAAGGCCGCGGGCTGGCTCTCCCTCACCCTCGACGCCGTCGACCGCGTCCGCGCCGTCGTCCTCCCCGCCCAGCTCGGTGGCGCGGCGGGCACCCTGGCGTCCTATGTGGAGTATTCCGGCGATCCCGACCACGGCCCCGCCCTCATCACCGCTTTCGCCCGCCACCTGGGCCTCGTCGAGCCCACCGTGCCCTGGCACGCGCTGCGCACCCCGTACGCCGACATCGCCGCCGCCGCCTCCGTCGTGACCGGTGCGCTGGGCAAGCTCGCCCTCGACGTCCAGGGCATGTCCCGCACCGAGGTCGGCGAGGTCGTCGAGCCCAGTGCCGAGGGGCGCGGTGTGTCGTCGGCCATGCCGCAGAAGCGCAACCCCGTGCTCGCCACGCTGATCACCGCCGCCGCCCGGCAGGTCCCGGTGTACGCGACCGTCCTGGCCCAGTCGATGATCGCCGAGGACGAGCGCGCGCCCGGGGCGTGGCACGCCGAGTGGCAGCCGCTGCGGGAGATCCTGCGGCTCGTCGGGGGCGCTGCCGCTACCGCGGCCGAGTTGGCGGAGGGGTTGGAGGTGTTCCCGGAGCGGTTGCGGGCGAACCTGGCGCTGACCGGCGGCACCATCGTCTCCGAGCGGCTGAACGTGGCGCTGGCACCGCTGCTGGGCAAGGTCGAGGCCAAGAAGCTGCTCACCCGCCTCTCCCGCGAACCCGACTTCTCCGCCGCCCTGCGCGCCGCCCCCGAACTGGCCGCGGTCGACGTCGACGCCCTCCTCGACCCGGCGGGCTACCTCGGTGCCAACGACGCCCTCATCGACCGCGCCCTCGCCCGTTTTCGGCGGACCTGAGGGAAATCGGGCGTGAGAACCGTCGCGTTCGGATCGCGCCCGGCCGCGCTTACCCTGGGACGCGCCGAGGCGCGAGCACCTTTCGGCTGGTCGAGCCGAGGGGAACGCGATGCTGTGGTCGACGTGGGTGTTGTGCGGTGTGAGCGTCTTCGTCGTGCCGCTGCTGATGCTGGGCGCCCTCCGCCTGGCGCGCCCGCGCCTCCGGCCCGATCTGGCCATCCGCTGGCTCGCCCGCGCCGGTGACGCCCTCTGCCTGTCCGCCATCGTGGCCCTCGGGGTCGCCGCGGCCCGCGGGCTGGCGGCGGTCCCGGAGGTGGCCCAGTGGGGCGGCTGGGACGGCCCCGAGTACGGCGCGCCGAGCCTGGTGTTCTTCGCGACGCTGTTCCTCGTCTTCTGGTTCCTGGTCGTGCTCGCCGTCCGGGCGGGCGCGGCCGCGGTCTGGCAGGAGACCATGGAGTACATGCGGTCCGAGCTGACCAAGCTGCCGCACCTCGACGGCCGCCTCGAACACCTCGCCGACGGCTCGCCGATCGAGGTGCACGTGTTCGACGAACCGCGCCACGGCATGCTGCTGGAGGCCCTGTCGCCGCCGCGGCTCCTGGTCACCTCGGGTGCGCTGGCCAGGCTGGACGAGAGCCACTACCGCGCGGCCCTGGCCCAGACGCACGCCCAGTTGCACGACCACCTCGTGTACCTGCCCCGGGTCATGGCCGTCGCCCGGTCCTTCCCGCTGCTGCGCCCGCTGCGCGACCACATGCTGTACCACTGCGCGCGGGCGGCCGACGAGGTCGGCGCGGCCGTCGTCGGCGACCGCGCCCGCTACGCCAACACCCTGGAAGCGGCGACGGACCCGGACGCCTACGTGCTGTTCTTCGAGCACGAGGAACTGAAGCTCCCGGTCGACCGGTGGCGCGCGGCGGCCCTGCGCGACGCCCCCGCCGCCCCCACCGGGCGCTGGCCCGTCCTCGTGCTCGCCGCGCTGGCCGCGGTGAGCGTCGCGGCCACCGCCCTCGCCGTCGCGAACACGGCCGTGTTCCTGCTGTCTTGAGCGAACCGCGACCGGTCAGCCGGTCCGGGGAAGCAGGAAGGCGACCGACGGGCCGACCTGGGCACCGGGTCGTCCCCAGGAGACGGGCATGGTGGCGGTGATCGCCGGCCGGGCCCGCGACGGGCGGATCAGCCGCGCGACGCCTGCCCGGTTGTGCGCCTGCGCGTTCGCCGCCCCGGGCCCGACCGCGGTGACCAGCAGGGACGTGGCCCACAGGTCCGCCACCGGAGCGGCGATCACCGCAGGCTCGGCCACCAACTCGACCGCGCCGGCATCGCCGAACAGTCCTGGACCCCGAGGCGCACCCGTCGTCGGGGAAGGGCCACCCGATCAGTTCGGGTCGGGCGCGTTGTGCCGGATGGACTGTGCCCGGGCGGGCGGCGACTGTACGGTGCGCCACATGTCGGATGCACCTCGTCCACCACGGGAGCCGTGGCCGCACGGACCGGACGGGCCCCGCCACGGGGACCCGAACCAGCGGCCGCGGTACCAGCCGGACCAGCACCAGCCGGACCAGTACCGGCCCGACCCGTACCAGTCGGACCCGTACCAGCGGGAGCAGTACCCGCCGGACCCGTACCAGCGCCGCGACGGTCAGGGCGGCTACGACCAGGGCGGCTACCACCAGCCGCGGTCCACATCCGACCCGTACGCGAGACCCGCCGAGCCGCGGCACCAGGGCGGGTACCCCGGTCAGCCGCGCCCGCCACAATCCGCGCCCCGGCCGCCGGAGTCGCGTCCGGCGCCCGAGCGGCACCGGCCCGAGGCGCCCGTCCGGTCCGGCGGCGGCTTCCGGATCCCCGGTCTCGGCGTGGTCCTGGCCATCGTCGGCGCGCTGGTGCAGCTGCTGAGCCTCACGGTGCTGCCGTGGATGGCGCAGGGCGGCGACCCGGCCTCGCTGGTCAGCCTCTGGAAGAACCTGTCCGACGGCCAGGCCAGGGGCTTCGGCGACTGGTACGTGCTGATCTTCAGCTACCCGCTGGTCATCCTCGGCGTGCTGCTGGCCTTCTCGGCGGTCCTGGAGTCCGTCGCGATGAAGGTCATCTGGGCGGGACTGGCCATCCTCGGCGTCGGCTACCTGCTGCTGCGCTACGGCATCGCCCCGGTCACCGGCCTCTTCGGCGTCGAGAAGGACTTCACCACCCGCGACGTGGTCGTGGCGGTGGCCGCGGTCGCGGCGACCGTGGTGGTCGTCTTCGTGCTCAAGAGCGCGGTCACCATGTTCCGCCGGGTGGCCGGGCTCGTGCTGCTCGCGCTGTCCGGTGTGCACGTCGGCGCGCTGGCCGACCTGGCCAACAGCGACGGCCTCACCGGACTCGGCGACCTCGGTATCGGCGCGTTCGGACCGGTCGTGGGCTACGTGCTGATCGGCATCGCCGCGCTGGTCGGTCCGCGCCGGTTCGTCCCCGGGGCCTGATCAGCGCCAGTGGGCCGGGCGCCGCCGCCCCCGGGGCAGGCGGGTGCCCGGCCCGCCGCGCGCCGAGTCCACTTGGGACTGGGTGAGGAACAGCGCGGTGGACAGGTCGGCGCCGGTGAGGTCGGCGGTGCGCAGGTCGGCCCCGGTGACGTCGGCCAGCCGCAGGTCCGCGCCGCGCAGGTCGGCGCCGAGCAGCAGCGCGCCGCGCAGGCTCGCGCCCCGCAGGTCGCGGTCGCGCAGCGCGGCGCCGACGAGGTCGGCGCCCCGGTGGTCGCGGCGCCCGCGGACCCCGGCGCGGGCCAGTTCGCTCGCCCGCTGGAGCAGCGGGTTCGCCGCCTGCCGGTGGGCGAACGCGTCGACGGCGGCCACCTCGTCGACCGTCCCCTCCGTGGCCGCGCGGACGCGGGCGGTGACCGCGGCCAGGTCGGCGCGCAGCGGTGCCGACGAGGGCAGGCGCGCGGCCTCGGTGAGGTACCAGAGCAGCTCGTGCAGGTCGCGCATCACCGGGAACACCTCGGCCGCGCGCGGTGACGGCGTCCCGCCGAGCGTCACCTGGGACACCTGTTGGCCGGCGCCGAAGCAGTCGTAGACGGCGCAGCCGACGAACCCGCGCGCCCGCAGGTCCGAGTGGACGCCGCAGCGGTGGTCGGCGAGGAGGTTCGGGCACGCCCGTCCGGCGGGCTTGTCGATCGGGAAGTCGGCCGACCGCGCGAACGCCGGAACCACGCAGCAGAGCGCGAAGCACGCCCCGCAGTCGGCCCGCAAACCGACGCCGTCCGCGTCCACCCGTCCACCCCTCCGTCGACCGAACCCGCGCACGGCACGTGACCCCTCGGGTACGCACGCGGACGATCCACCCTACGCCGGGGACTTGTGGCCCTGGACAACGGCTCCACCGCGGTCCGGGTGCCCTGGGGCCGTCCGCGATTGAGGGGTTTTCCCCCATGTTCCCCGCCTGCCCGCTGCCTAGGGTCCAACCGAGATCATCGCCGGGGTCGAGGAGTCAGCGCCATGTCGCCAGCCAGTGCCGTGCCGAGGGAGTCCGGGGTCGAGCCGGAACCACTGTCCACACTGCCGGTGCGCTTCCGCGGCACCCGCTCCGGCAGCGGGCCGGTGACCCTCGGGCAGCGCAACGTGCTGCGCTGGTTCGGTTCCGACGGCGACCGCTCCGACGTGCTGCCGATCTTCGTGGAGATGGGCGCCGGGCACACGCTCGCCGAGCTGATCTGCGCGCTCGGCGTGCTGGTGGCCCGGCACGAGGCGTTGCGCACCCGGTTCCGCGCCGATGGGCCGGATGGTCCAGTCCAATACGTGCTGGCCGACGGCGAGCTGGACATGCGGATGCACGAGATCGTCGGCGACCCCATCCGGTTCATCGGTGAGCTGGTGTGGCGCGAGGTCGCGGTGCCCTTCGACCTCGTCGACGGGTTCCCGCTGCGCGTGCTGGCGATCACCGAGCACGGCGCGCCGGTCGTGGTGGTGCTGCTGTTCTGCCACGTCGCGGTGGACGCGGCGGGCGCGGCCATCGTCGGCGAGCAGCTGCGCGCGCTGCTGGCCGGGCGCGACGACCTCGCCGAGGAGCGCGGGCACCAGCCGCTGGACCAGGCCGAGTGGGAGCGGTCCGACGTGGGCAGGCGGCGGACCAAGTCCGCGCTGCGCTACTGGGACACGCGGTTGCGCCAGGTGCCGCAGGCGATGTGCGCCTTCCCGCCGCACCCCGACGGCGTGCCCGGACAGGTGGAGCGGCGCATGGTGTCCTCGGCGGTGGCCGCCGCGCTGCGCGCCATCGCGGGCCGCACCGGTGCCAGCCACTCGACGGTCGTGCTGGCCGCCGCGGCGGTGTTCCTCGGCGCGCACACCGCGACCCCGGCGGGCGCCATGATCTCGATCTGCGGCAACCGGTTCCGCTCCGCGTGGCGGGAGTACGTCGGCCCGCTGGCCCAGGACGCGCTGGTGCCGTTCACCCTCGCCGACGACGCGCTGTTCGACGACGTCGTCCGGCAGGTGCAGGCCACCACGATCAACGCCTACCGCTACGCCCAGTTCGACTCCGTGCAGCTGTGGGAGGTCATCGACGCCGTCGGCCGCGAGCGCGGCACCCACTTCCACCGCGACGCCGTGTTCAACGACCTCGGCGCGGCGGGCGCCTCGGCGGCGGAGAACGCGCCGGAGGACCCGGTGGCCGCG
Organism: Actinokineospora auranticolor; assembly: GCF_041897805.1. Lineage (GTDB taxonomy): Bacteria > Actinomycetota > Actinomycetes > Mycobacteriales > Pseudonocardiaceae > Actinokineospora > Actinokineospora auranticolor. The sequence goes on along the minus strand of NZ_CP154825.1, from coordinate 5,233,861 downwards.
CTCGCGGACACCCGGTTGGAGCCGATGCCCGACCGGTCGCTGCCCACCGCGTTCCTGCTCACCCTCGGTGGCGTCACCGACACCGAGGCGGACCTGCGCCTGCACACCGACACCACCCGGTTCCCGGACGTCGACGGCGTGCTGCTGGCCGTCGAGCGGCTGCTGGTCACCGCGGCCGTCGGGGACGTGCGGATGCGGGACGTGCCCGACCTGACCCGGATCGCGCCGGTCGCGCGCGGCGAGGGGTGGCGCGTGGTGGACTCGTCCTGGGTGGACGTCGCCGCCGTCGAGGGGGTGTTCGCGGACCTGGGTCTGCCCGCCGAGGTGACGGTCGACGGCGACCGGATCACGGCCGTCGTCACCGCCGGGCTCACGCCCGAGCAGCTGCACGCGGCGGTGCTGGAAAAGCTGCCGGGGCGTCCTTCCGCGATGGCCCCGCACCGCTATGTGGTCCACGCCGCCGAGCGGTCCACACCGGTCGAGGGCGCGGGCCGCTGACGCTTCCCCCGGTTTACCGGTAACCTGTCCCGGACAATCGCGCAGGCGATTTCCGCCTTGGTACCGCGAAGCTGGGGGTCCGGATGGGAGAACCCGCCCGCAACCGCCGCGAGCAGGGGTTTTCCGCGCTGGACGCGCTGGTCGACGGCCGACGGCAGGTGCTGGAGGTGGTCGGCGAGGCCGGGATCGGGAAAACCCGGCTGCTCGCCGAACTGACCGATCTGGCCGATTCACGCGGTGTTCGGGTGCGCTTTCCCCGGTCGTCTCGACAATTCAACGATCGGATCACCGACCGTCGGCCGACCGTCCTATTGGTCGACGACGCGCACGAGGTCCGGGTGCTGGACGAGGTGTTGCGGACGCCGCCGGTCGACCCGGTGCTGCTCGTCGTCGCGCACCGCGCCGACCACGCCTGGCTGCCCGCCGCGCTGGCCCGCACGCCGTGGCCGGTGACCCGGGTGGCCCTGGGGCCGCCGGACCCGGCGGCGGTGCTGCCCGACCTGCCACCCGCCGAACGCGCGCGACTGGTGGCGGTGACCGGCGGGAATCCCCGGTACCTGCGGGCACTGGCCGGGGTCGACCCGGCGGTGGTGGACACCCTGTCCGACCCCCGTCGGATCGGCGAGGCCCCGCTCCCGGACGGCGTGCTGGCGGTGGCGGGCCAGGGCCTGCGCGGACTCGACGGCGTGCCGCGCGAGGTCGCGTACGCCGTCGCGGCGGCGGACGACCCGGCCGACCTGGGGCTGGTGGCGCACATCGCCGGGCTGCCGGAGCCCGATGTGCTGCGCGCCCTCGACGACCTGACGGTGTGCGGCCTGGTGTCGGCCCGCGGCTCGCGGGTGGCGTTCCGGCACCCCCTGGTCCGGGCGGCGGCGTACCAGGCGGCGGGATTCGCCTGGCGCGCGCGGGCCCACCGGCGGGCCTGGGAGTACCTGCGGACCCGCGACGCGCCACTGCCCCTCCGCGCCCTGCACGCCGCCCGCATAGCGGGCTACGGCGACACCGAACCCGCGAGAACCCTGGCGGCGGGCGCCGCGGCGGTCGTCGACACCGCTCCCGCGACCGCGGCGGCCTGGCTGGACCGCGCGGTGGAGGTGTTACCGCGCGCCGAGTCGCTCCCGTTGCTGGGCAGGGCGTTGAGCTTGTCGGGGGAGTTGGCCCGGGCACGCGACGTGCTGCACGAGGCGCTGGTCCACAGTGGACCGGACCGGGTGGTGGCGGTCCGCGCGTGCGCCCGAACCGCCCGGCTGCTCGGCCGCTACGCCGAGGCGAAAGCGGTACTGGACCGCGAATCGACCGCCGGCCTGGCCGCCGAACGGGCCACCGTGGCCCTCCTGCTGGGCGACACCACCGAGTGCGCCCGCCTGGCGCGAGCGGCGGTGGCCGAGGGCGACGAGGTGGCGGGCCGAATCCTGGGCGCACTGGGCGCGGTCCGATCGGGGGAACCCCCGGACCTCTCCGCGGAGGTGCGGCTGGTCGACGGGTTGTCCGGCGGGGTTCCCGGACAAGGCACGACCGGCCCTCCCGCCGCGGCGTCGTCGACAGCGGGACCGGATGGCGGATGGGCCGAGCGCTCCGACACGGCCGGTTCCGCCAACCCCGGGGCCGTTCCCCCGGTCGCGGCGGACGTGGCCGGGACCGTGCGGCTCGTGGACGGGCTGCCGGACGCGGCGGTGGGGGATCACCTGTCGGCGTTGGCGTGGCTGGAGTTGGAGCTGGACCGGCCCCTGGAAGCCGCCCGCCACCTGCGGCGGGGACTGGCCTTCGCCCGCGCCACCGGTCGGCGGTCGACCCTGCCCACGCTGCTGTCCGCCGACGCAGCGGTCGCCGTGCGGTTGGGGCAGTTGGACCGGGCCCGTGAGTGCGCCGCCGAGGCCCGGGAAGTCGCGTTGGCGCTGGGTAGTGCCGAGTTGGCCGCGATGGCTTCCGCGGTCGAGCTGGAAGCCGTGCTGTGGCAGGCGGGGCCGGAGGAAGCCCTCGCCGCCGTCCCGGAACCCGCGTCGCCCTGGCTGGTCGAGCGCGTCGGGCTCACCGTCGCCGACTGCCACCTGGCCGCGGGCGAGTACGAGCGCTGCGCCGACCACGTGCGTGCCGCCGTGGGGGAGGACTTCGCGGGCGCCAGTGGCCGCGAACGACCGCGGTGGCGGGCCGCGCTCGCCGTCGCGCTGGCGGGCCTCGACCGCTGCGACGAGGCCATGGCCCTGGCCGACGCCGCCGTCGCCGCCGCGCCCCGATCCGCGTACGCGCACCTGGCCCGCGCCCAGGTGCTCGGCAGGCTCGGCCGCGCCGACGAGGCCCGCGCCGAGGCCGTCGCCGCGCTCCGGGCCGGTCCGCTCGACCAGGCCCGCGCCCGGGAGCTGCTGGCCGAACACCTGGCCACCGAAGGGGAACTCACCGCCGCCCGCGCCGAACTCGGCCGCGCCAAGGAGGGGTACGCCGCCACCGCCGCCACCTGGCTCACCACCCGGCTGCGCACCACCGAGACCCGGGTCGGTGCCCGCGCTCCCCGCCCGCGCCGCCCCCACGGCACCGTGGAAGCCCTCTCCGGCCGCGAGTTGGAGATCGCCGAACTCGTCGCCACCGGCCTCACCAACCGCGAAGTCGCCACCCGGTTGGTGTTGAGCCGCAAGACCGTCGAGGGTCACCTCGCCCGCGTCTTCACCAAACTCGGCGTCAAATCCAGACTCGGCGTCGCCCAGCGCTTGGCAGCCCGCTCGACCTGAGCCACCATGTCCGGATGGCACTTCCCGCCAGGCCCCGGGCGAAGCAGGTCTTCCTGCTCCTTTCGGCGTACGAACAGAAGTACTGGCTGCACAGCCTCATCGGGCACCTGGCCGACGAACTCGACCGCGCCAACCTCGACGTGGTCCTGAAGGTGCCGGACCGCGACTACGACTCGCGCACCCTCGTCCGCCACATGCGCGGTCTCCTCCAGCGCCGCGAGGACTTCGTCGGCGGGTTCCTGATGGTGACCGAGGTGGACCGGGTCCGCCGCGAACTGGCCGACTTCTGCCCCTCGGTGCGGGTGCCGGTGGTGTTCCTCGACGTCGAACCGTTCGCCCGAGAGGCGGAATACCCGCCCGGGACGGGTTTCGTGGGCTACCGGGCGGGGGACATCGGCGCGGTCGCGGGCGACTGGCTGGCCGGGTGGTTCCGCCGCGCGGGCACCCGCGAGCCGGTGGTCCAGGTGCTGGCGTCCCGGGAACACGCGGACCGGCAGCGGCGGTTCGCCGAGGTGCTGCGGGAAGCGCTGCCCGGCGCGCGGGTCGCGATCGACGACACGTGCGCGTTCGACCGGGTGCGGGCCATGGACGCCATCCACGACCTCCTGCACGACCGCCCACCCGGCCACGCCGCCCGCCCCGACGCGCTGTTCTGCACCAACGACGAGATGGCCCTCGGCGCCGCGGACGCGTTGCGCGGCAACGGCGCCGCGATCCCGATCCTCGGTGTCGACGGCCTCGCGGACGTGCTGACCGCACTCGACCGCGGCGACTCCCCACTGCGGGCGACGGTCGTCCAGGACACCCGTGCCCTCGCCGCCAACGCGACCGACCTCCTGCACCGCATGCACACCGAGGACCCGTCGCCGCGGCTCTGCTTCCTGGAGCCCCGGATCCACACCGGTCGGGGGCCCGCGGTCCGGCACGCGCCCGGGGCCATCGACATGTCCGTGCACAACGAGCTGCACACCACCGCGCCCTCGACGACCCTCGGCAGCGCCCACAACGTCTGGATCACCAACCAGGCGCCCGGCGAGTTGTCCTAAGGGACTGTTAGGTTCCGCCACCACGCCTTGTGACGTGCCGCTACGGGCCGCACTGTGGTCCCGGTCACCGTTGATCGGGAGGGGTCATGACACTGGTACGGGACACCCGCGAACGGCGGGTCGTGGCGAACATCGCCAAGGGGTCCATCGGGAACCTCATCGAGTGGTACGACTGGTACGCCTACACCGCTTTCTCCCTCTACTTCGCCGCCACCTTCTTCCCCAAGGGCGACCAGACCGCGCAGTGGCTCAACACCGCCGCCGTGTTCGCCGTGGGGTTCCTGATGCGGCCGATCGGCGGGTGGCTGCTGGGGCGCTTCGCCGACCGCTACGGGCGCCGCCGCGCGCTGACGCTGTCGGTCACGCTGATGGCCTTCGGCTCCCTGCTCATCGCGGTCACGCCGGGGTACTCCACGATCGGCGTCGCGGCCCCGGTCCTGCTCGTCGCGGCGCGGCTGCTGCAGGGGCTGTCCGTCGGCGGCGAGTACGCGACCTCCGCGACCTACCTCTCCGAGATGGCCGGGTCCGGGCGGCGCGGCTTCTACTCCAGCTTCCAGTACGTCACCCTCACCGCCGGGCAGCTCGTCGCGCTCGGGTTGCAGATCGTGCTGCAGAACCTGCTCACCCCCGCGCAGATGGACTCCTGGGGCTGGCGGATCGCCTTCGCCGTCGGGGCCTGCGGCGCGCTCGTGGTGATGTACCTGCGGCGCACCATGGACGAGTCGCCCAGCTTCGAGGCGGAGCGGGACAACGAGAGCCGGGGCACCCTGCGCGCGCTGCTCGACCACCCGCGGTCGTGCCTGCTCGTCGTCGGACTCACCCTCGGCGGCACCGTGGCCTTCTACACCTACACCACGTACCTGCAGAAGTTCATGGTGAACACCAGCCACATCCCCAAGGGCACCGTCGCGTGGATCAACTTCCTCGCGCTCGTCGTGTTCGTGGTCCTGCAACCCGTCGCGGGCGCGTTGTCCGACCGGATCGGCCGGCGCCCGCTCCTGCTCGGCTTCGGTGTGCTCGGCGCGCTCCTCACCGTCCCCATCCTCACCGCGCTCTCCGGCACCACGAACCCGGTCTTGGCGTTCCTCCTCATGCTCGGTGCGCTGATCATCGTCACCGGCTACACCTCGATCAACGCGGTGGTGAAGGCCGAGCTCTTCCCCGCCAGGATTCGCGCGCTCGGCGTCGGGTTGCCGTACGCGCTCACCGTGGCGATCTTCGGCGGCACCGCCGAGTACGTTGCGCTGTGGCTCAAGCAGGCGGGCGTCGAATCGCTCTTCTACTACTACGTAGCCGCCTGCGTGCTGATCTCCCTGGTGGTCTACTTCGTCATGGGTGAGACCTCCGAAGACTCCCCGCTGGAGGACTGACGATGCGCGTGCTGCTGGTCGAGGACGACGACGGGGTCGCGGGCGCGGTGGCCGAGGTGCTCACCGCCCACGGCCACCACGTCGACCGGGTCACCCGGGGCGCCGACGCCCTGATCCGCCACCGCGACGCCGATGTCGTGCTCCTCGACCTCGGCCTGCCCGACCTCGACGGGCTCGACGTGCTGCGCAGGCTCCGCAAGCTCGCGCAGACCCCGGTCGTCGTGCTGACCGCGCGGGGCGACGAGCGCACCGTCGTGCGCGGCCTGCGCCTCGGTGCCGACGACTACCTGGTCAAGCCCGTGCGGATGATCGAGCTGCTGGCCCGGGTCGAGGCCGTCACCCGCCGCGCGTTCGCCCCCGCCGCCCAGCGCCCCGGCGTCGTCGAGGTCGCCGACGTGGCCGTCGACCTCGACGCGCGCCTGGTGTCGGTGGCGGGGGAGCCGATCGAGCTGACCAGGATGGAGTTCGAGATCCTGGGCGTGCTGGTGCGGCACGCGGGGGTGGCGGTCAGCAGGCAGCAGCTGTTGGACGAGGTGTGGGGCGACGCCTACCTGGCGGTGTCGCGGTCGCTGGACGTGCACCTGGCCCAGCTGCGCGCCAAGCTGGGCAGGCCGGGCCTGGTGCGCACCATCCGCGGCTTCGGCTTCCGGCTGGGCGGCTGACGTGCGCCGACGCCTGCTGCTGGTGCTGCTCGGCCTGTCCCTGGCGGTGCTGGCCGGGCTCGCCGGACCGCTGCTGCACAGCACCTCCGCCGAGCGCACCCAGCGGTTCGTGATCAGCCGGACCGCCGACCTCGACCGGTTCGCCGAGCTGGCCGCGACCGGTGACGACCGGCTCCGCGCCGAGGTCGGCGCGCACGTCGCGCTCTACGGCGACGCCGTGGTCGTGGTCGACGCGCAACGCGGGCCGGTGCTGGAGTCCGGCCTGCGCGCCGACGAACCCGGGGTCCGCGCGGCCCTGGACGCGGCGTTGCGCAACCAGCCCGCCACCGTGCCGCCGGACGTGCGGCCGTGGTCCTCGGGGTCGGTGCTGTTCGCCCGCCCGGTCGGCAGCGGCACGCGGGTGACCGGCGCGGTCGCGTTGCGGTCGACCGTGGACCGCGCGGCGGACGATGTCGGAACGCGGTGGGGGTTGATCCTGCTGGGGGTGCTGGCCGCGTCCGTTGCGTTCGTCGTCCTGGCGTTGCTCGTGGCCCGCTGGGTGCTGCGGCCCGTTGCGGAGTTGGAGCGCGGCGTGCGGGCGGTCGGCGGCGGGCCCGGTTCGGGGGCGCACGTGTCGCCGGGGCTGGGCCCGCCGGAGCTGCGCGGGTTGGCGTCGTCGTTCAACACCATGTCCGACGCGGTGGCGGAGTCGGCGCGGCGGCAACGGGCGCTGGTCGCCGACACGTCGCACCAGCTGCGGAACCCCCTGGCCGCACTGCGGTTGCGCATGGACTCCCTCTCCGGCCGCGTGGCCCCCGCCGCGAACGGGACGTATTCCTCGATGGTCGCGGAACTGGGGCGCCTGGAGTCCCTTCTGGACTCGATGTTGACCCTCGCGGCGGCGGACGCGGCGGCCACGGAAATGGCCGCGGGCGAACGGGAATCCGGTGGCTGCGACGCGGGATCCGTCGCTCACGAGCGCATCGACTTCTGGTCGCCGACGGCGTCCGAACACGGTGTGTCCATTGTGGAGAAACTGGCCCACGACCCGGTGGCGTGCCCGGAGTCGGATCTGGCGCAGGTCCTCGACGTCCTGCTGGACAACGCGATCAAGTACGCGCCGGGGGGAGTGGTCGAGGTGTCGGTGCGGTGCGCTGGGGACCGCGTGGTGGTCGAGGTGTCCGACGACGGGCCCGGGGTGTCGTCGGGCGACCTGCCCCGTCTGACGGAGCGGTTCTGGCGCGCGGGCCGCTCGGGCGACGGATCGGGTCTCGGCCTGGCCATCGCCGACCGCCTCACCACGGCCAACGGCGGGGAACTCCGCGTCACCCGCCGCGTCCCGCGGGGCCTGACCTTCGAGATCGACCTCCCGGGAGGTGCCCAGTGCCGCTGACCCGTCGACTCTTCCTGGCCGCCGCCCTGGCGACCGCGGGCTGCGCGTACACGGGCCCGGACCGGACCGTGCGCGTCGCGGCGGGCGAGCCCGGCGGCTTCTACGTCGAGTTCGCCCGCCTCCTGGCCGCCGAACTCGCCGACGCGTACCCGTCGACCCGCGCGAGCGTCGTCGAGACCCTGGGCAGCGTGATGAACATAGCCAAGGTCGGCGCCGGGGAAGCCGATCTGGGCCTGGTGCTGGTGGACGCGATGACCGCCGCCCAGGACGGCGCGCCCCCGTTCCCCCGCGCGACCCGGTTGCCTGCGCTGGGTCGGGTCTACGAGAACTACATGCAACTCGTCGTGCCCGCCCGAAGCCGCTACCGAACCCTGGCCGACCTGGCCGGACGACGCGTGTCCCTGGGCGCCACGGGCTCGGGCGCCGCCCTCTTCGGCACGCGCATGCTCGACGCGGCGGGCGTGTCGGTCGAGGTCGACCACCACCCCCTGGCCGAGGCCGCCGAAGCCCTCCGCACAGGCGGCGTCGAAGCCCTGCTCTGGTCCGGCGGCCTCCCCACCCCCGCGCTGACAGACCTGGACGACGCCATCGGCATCCGCCTGCTGGACCTGGAGGTCACCGAACTCCGCCGTCGCCACGGAGCGGTCTACGACCGCGTGACGATCCCGTCGGGCACCTACCGCGACGCGGGGGAGGTGACGACCGTCGGCGTCCCCAACCTCCTGGTCGCCTCGCCCGCGGTCCCGGCGGACGTCGTCGAGGCGACGGTCCGGGTACTGGTCCAGCGGGCGGGCGACCTCGTTCCCCGTCAGGCCCTGGGCACGCAGTACCTCGACGTCCGCTCGCTGATCGACACCGCCCCGGTGCCGCTGCACCCGCGGGCGGCCGAAGCGTACCGGGAACTGCGCGGCTGATACCGGTGCTCCGTTTGCGCGGCAACGGTTCGGCGCCATCCGGTCCATGTCTTTCGTTGTAGTCGGGCGGGGTACGGGCAGGTCGTCTCCCAGGCGGATGACGGCGCACGTGCCCCGCCCTACCGTCGAGCTGTGCGACGATCATTTCCGGTCCTGATCGGCGCGGTGGTGCTGGCGAGTCTGGTCACCTCCGTTCCCGCGCAGGCCGCGCCGAAACCCCCGCCACAGCCGACGTGGACCACGTGTCCGCCCGATCCCGACGGCAACCCCGTCGACCCGCGCCTGCGGTGCGCCAAGGTCACCGTGCCGCTGGACTACGCCGACCGCCACAGCCCCACGATCGATATCGCCGTTTCCCGCCTGGCGACCGCGAAGCCCGGTTTACGCAGGGGAATCCTGGTGCACAACGCCGGGGGTCCCGGCGGTGCCAGCCTGAACCTGCCCAGCTCCTACGTCCAGATCTACCCCCAGGAGGTAGTGGACCGGTACGACCTGGTCAGCTTCGACCCGCGCGGCATCGGCTACAGCGCGCCGGTCACCTGCGGCCGCACGCGCGAGCAACTGCCGGTGGCGAAGGTTGCCCCGTTCCCCGCCGCGGACGGTTCCATCGACGGCAACATCACCTTCGCCCGCGACCTGGCTCGCGACTGCCTGGCCCACGGCGGCCGCGAACTCCCCTACATCACCACGGCGAACACCGCCCGCGACCTGGACCGCGTCCGGATCGCGTTGGGGGAGCGGAAGATCTCCTACAACAGCGGCTCCTACGGAAGCTACCTCGGCGCGGTCTACGCGTCGCTGTACCCGGACCGCACCGACCGCTTCGTCCTCGACTCGCTCGTCGGCCCCGGGTCGGTGTGGAGGGCGCAGTGGCGCCTGTGGGACCGGGCGGCCGAACGCCGGTTCACCGACTTCGTCACGTGGGCCGCCGCGAACGACCCCACCCTGGGCACCACGGCCGACACCATCCGCGCCAACATGTTCGCGTTGGCGGACCGGCTGGACCGCGAGCCGGTCGTGATCCCGGGCTTCGGCCCGGTGGACGGCAACACCTTCCGCTACATCTACTTCGCCGCTTCCTACTACACCGCCGTTTTCCCGGCGTTCGCGGGCATCTGGCACTTCCTGGAGGGCAACGGCGAGCCACCCCAGCTGTTCCCGCCGGTGGACGTCCCGGGCATCCCGCAGGACAACGCCCTCGCCGGGCAACTCGCGGTGATCTGCGGTGACGTGCGGTCCTCCCACGACATCGACTACTACCGGCGCGCGGTCCGCGAAGACCGCGCCCGTTACCCGCTCCTGGGCGGCATGGGCGCGAACATCCAACCGTGCGCCTTCTGGCCGGGCCCGAAGGAACCACCTGCGCCGATCACGGACCGCGGTCCGGGCAACATCCTGCTGGTCCAGAACCTCAGGGACCCGGCCACCCCGTACGAGGGCGCCCTCGACCTGCGCCGCGCACTCGGCCACCGCGCCAAACTCATGACCGTCAACGGCGGCAACCACATCGTCTACAGCCCGGTCGTGCCGTCCTGCGGGGTCACCGCCGTCAACCGCTACCTGTCAACCGGCACCCTCCCCGACCACGACCTGTCCTGCGACCTCGACCCGACACCGCCCACCACGAAACGCACCCGACCAGCCCTCCCCGGCGAGCGTTTCCCCTTCCAGGGAAGCTGACGGCCCGGTAGCACCCGGAGTCTCGCGCGAGCCCAGCGGTGTCCGCGGCGCTTCCGGCGCCGCGGACACCGCTGTCGCCGCGACCGGCATCGCCGGGAAAGCCGCGACCGCCCTGATCGGTCCGGTTGTTCAGGAGCTGTTGTTCAGCGTCGAGCGACTGACCGTGAACAACCCGGAGCGCCTAGAAAGGGGCTGGCAGCGCTGGTCCAGCGGTGCCGCCGGCCGCCTCGGGCGTCGAGGGACGGGCCGGCTCGACTCTTCGGAGAAAGGGGAGGTCGTTGCTCATGGGCAAGGTCGGATCGGCTCTCTCGGCCGCGCTCGCGGCTGGGATCGTTCTGGTGGGGGGTGCGGCGGAGGCCTCGGCGGAGGTGGGGGCGTCGTCGGCCGCCGTGGTCGTGTCCGCTCGGTCCGGGTCGACGCCGCCCTCGGCGTCCGTGCTCGCGACGTGGAGGTATTACGACTGGTACTGGCTGTACGACCGGTGCGCGACCCAGGGCCGGGAGCGGTTCGGCCATCTGGGCATCAGGTGGAAGTGCGTGGACCTGGGCTCGGCGCAGTGGGCGCTCTACTACTGGGGGTGAGCGTCACCGCCGACTGGTGAACGCGTGACGGTGGCGCCCCGGGTTTCGCGCGGGGCGCCACCGCACTTCCGCTCGTCGGTGGCCGGTGAAAGCATCGGGTGCGCGCCATCGAGTTCTGTGTCGGAATCCTGACGAGTGGGTCACGGGCGACAGGGGTGGATATGGCCAGGCCGGAACGGCCGGTGGCGACCGAGGACGCGGTGCTCACCGAGTTCGCCGAAGGGCTGCGTGAGTTGCGGCGGCGGTCAGGCGCAGTGCCGTACCGGGTGCTCAGCGCGCGTGCGCACTACTCGGCCGCGGCGTTGTCGGAGGCGGCGGGTGGGCGGAAGCTGCCGACTCTGCCCGTGACGCTGGCCTACGTCAGCGCCTGCGGGGGTGACGCAGGCGAGTGGGAGCGCCGGTGGCGGGCGGCCGCGGCGCACCTCGTGTCCGGAGGTGATCATGCCGGGCCGGTCGACGGGAGCGCCGCCGCGTCCCCGTACCCGGGGCTGGTCGCCTTCCACGAGGGCGACGCCGACCTGTTCTTCGGTCGGGACCGTGCCGTCGACGACCTGCTCGACCGGCTCACACGCCGCCGCTTCCTCGGGTTGTTCGGCGCGTCGGGATCGGGCAAGACGTCGGTGTTGCGAGCCGGTCTGGCCACGAGATGGGCGACGCGAACCGGCACCGAGGGCGTGGTCAGCGTGCTGACACCGGGCGCGCGTCCGGCCGAGAAGTGCGCCGTCTGGCTCGCCGGGCGCAGCGGCGACTCGCCGGTGCGGCTGCTGGAGGAACTCCGCGCCGACCCGGCCAATCTCGGCATCCGATTGCGTTCGACACTGCCGGAGCCGTGCGCGGAACCGGGCTTGCTGCTGATCGTCGACCAGTTCGAGGAGGTATTCACCCTCTGCGACGACGACGTCCAGCGTGCCTGGTTCATCCGGGCACTCGTGTCGGCCGCGGGCGAGGGTGTTCGGGTCGTGCTCGGCGTCCGTGCCGACTTCTACGGCCACTGCGGTCTGCACGGTGACCTGGTCGAGGCGTTGCAGGACGGTCAGGTCCTGCTCGCGCCGATGACGCCCGACGAACTCCGGCAGGCGGTCACCAAACCCGCGACGGCGCGCGGGTACCGGCTGGAGCCGGAGTTGATGGCTCGCGTGATCGCCGACGCGGCCGGTCGGGCCGGGAGCCTTCCGCTGCTGTCCCACGCGCTGCTGGAGACGTGGCGCCGCCGCCGGGGGATGACGCTCACCCTGGGGGGATACGAGACCGTCGGCGGAATCGACCAGGCCATCGTCCGCACCGCCGAGGCCGTCTACGCCCAACTCGGCGACCGGCAGCGTGGAATCGCGATGGACATCCTCACCCGCCTGGTCGTCCTCGGTGAGGGCGGCGCGGACACCAAACGCCACGTGCGACTCGACGAGTGGGACGACGACAAGGACACCGCCGCGGTCGTGCACGCCCTCGCCCGCGCGCGGCTGGTCACACTCGACCACGACGGCGTGGACCTCGCGCACGAAGCCGTGATCACCCAGTGGGCCCGGTTCCGCGCCTGGCTCACCGACAACCGCGAAAACCTGCGCGTGCACCGCCAGTTGGTCGACGCGGCCCGCACCTGGGAGGACTTGGACCGCGATCCGGCGGCGCTCTACCGGGGCACCCTGCTGGCCCGTGCGTGCCAACTGCGCGCGAGTCGCCCGAACCTGATCGCCGCCAGGGAAGCGCGGTTCCTGGCCGCGGCAGAAGACGCCCACAGCGCGGCCAAGCGCACCACGCGCCGTCGTCGTCGACGCATCGTGATCGCGCTCGCGAGCCTGATCGCCGTGCTCGCCACGGCTGGGGTGTACGTGGCGCGACTGGCGCGCGAAAGCGCGGACAACAGGACCGCGGCCATGCTTGAGCGCGTGATGGCCGACGCGCGAAACCTGCGCGCGAGTGATCCTGCCCTGGCAGGCCAACTCGCCTTGGTCGCTTATGAGATCGCTCCGAGCCACCAGACCCGGGGACTGGTGCTCGACGCCGCGGCGGATGTGAACTTCGGCAACGGTTCGTTCGGGCTCGGTGACCGGACCTGGATCGGGTTTCACCCGGGTGGGCGGTGGATGTACGCGCTGTCGGGCGGTGTGCTCACCGCCGTTGACTTCGAAGGCACGTCCGTTCCCGGAGGCGCCCAGAGCGTCGACTTCCCCGCAGGCATCGAGGCGATGGTGATCGATAGTCGAGGTCCCCTGCTCGCGGCTACCGACAACACCGGAACGGTGCGATTGCTGAGCATCGCCGATCCGCTCCGACCGCGGTCCCTCAGCACCATCGCGACCAAGCACCCGCTGGTGGGCATCTCGTTCAGCCCGGTGGCCCCGCTCATGGCGCTCACGTACCCCGATGGCTGGGACGAAGATCCCGGCGGGAGCACAAGCCTCGACCGCCTCACAATCGTCGACGTGAGCGACCCCTCCCACCCGGTGGAGCGCGCGGCGTTCACCACCGCGGACCTTCCATACGGGTTCGACGCCGGAGGCGACCTCGTCACCCTCGACCGTGGTGGCAACGTGCGATTGCGGGACCCCCTGCACCCTGATCGCCCCCGCGAACCGGCTCCCGGCGCGGAGCCCGTTTGGGCACAGGACCTGTTGGTCGCGCGTACGCGCCGCCTGATGGCCACCGCCGGAACCGGAGACCCGGCATCCAACATCACCTTGTGGGACACCAGCGACCCCGCGCGACCTCGCCCGGCGGCCCACCTCCCTGGCGGCAGACCGACGGCGTTCAGCCCCGATGGGCGTCTCCTCGCGGTTACCGATGACGAACGGATCAACCTCTGGGACGTCGCGGACCTGGCAAACCCACACCTTTTCGCCGTGCTGCGCAAACGCTCGGACACGTGGACGGGCCTGAGCTTCAACGCCAACGGAACAGGCATGGCGAGTAGGCTGACGCCCGACCAGCTCCGGTACTGGAGTCTCGACGTCTCGGCGGCGGTCAACCAGCTGTGCCAACGAGCACACCCGCGCATCACCGAAGACCAATGGGCTCGCTACATCCCCGAACTCGAATACCGTCTGCCCTGCGAATGAGCGCACCACCGGAATCTCGCGGAGCGTGGCCGGGTCCCACCCCGTACTACCGCCGTGCGAACCGGTGGCCGCGCCTGGCGACGGAGGTGGAGCAGCCGCGGCCACCGGTTGCCGGACGGCCCGTCCGGAAGAGTCCTGTTGGGATAGTGGTGATGTGTTGCGGATCAGGGCTTCTTGATCGTGTAGGCGTGAATGATGGTTTGGTCGATCGTGCCGCCTCGGCCGTCTTCGGCGTGGGCGCGCAGCGACACGGAAGTGGCGGTGTCAGGTTGGTCCAGTCGTAGGGTGTTGTGGTGGATTTCGGCTGGCTGCCAGGTCTTTCCCTCGTCGTAGGAGACGTCGGTGGCGAGGTTGTGTGGGGTGGTGTGGGTGCCGTCTTCCAGTTGGAGGAAGAACGGGACCGTGAAGTGGCCGGGGGGTGCGGTGTTGTCGTCGGCCAGGGTCGGTGCGAAGCGGACCACCGACAACGGGACGATCCGGTGTCCGGGCCTGGAGCAGAACGTCCACTCGGCAGACACGGTGGTGCTGAGGACGGGGCCGGGGCGTCGGGTGCCCTCCATGGTGTACCGGTAGGTGCCCGCGTCCGCCGGTACCTGGTAGGACTCCACGTTGCTCGGTTCGCGACTCGGCCGGATCTCGACGCCGTCCCGGTACAGCGCGGTGCGCAGCGTGCGGCTGTTGAGCGTGATGGAGGTGTCGTCGTTGCCCCACAGGCTCATGTTCATCCGCAGCCGGTCGCCGACGCGCTCGGCCCACGGGTGGTACGACCGGGGCAGCGCCGGGCCGAGGACGGCGTGGTTGAACCGGTGCTCGTACGTACCGCCCGGGTGGTAGCGCCGCGGCTCGCCGATGAACTCGAGGTCGGGGGCGTCCGGGCTGCTCCCGTAGAGCACCGAGACCGCCTCCCAGCGCACGTCGGGGCCCGCCACGTAGTCGACCACGTCCTCGTCGGCGAGGGCGCCGCGCAGGAGCGGGATGTCCCGGCCGCCCCTCGCCACGGGCTCCAGACCCTCGAAGAGCCAGTAGCGCTTGGTCGGGAGGTTGACGAACCGGAGGCGGACGGCGGCGAAGTCGGCCGCCGTCAGGCTGTGCGTGGCGCCGGTGGGCACCCCGTCGAGGTAGGGCCAGGCCGCCAGGTAGTGGCTGCGGACCGTGTCCATGTCGAAGGGGTCGCCGTAGAGGGCGCCGATGACGGAGGTCAGCACGCCGGGTGGGGCGTTCGGGCCGACCTGGGCGGAGCGGAGCGTGTTCGGGTCACCGACCATGACGTCGAGAGCGGCCTCTCTGCCGTCCTCGGTGTCGAGCACCACGCCGAGGTTCACGGCGAACAACGGCTCCGGCAGTCGCGGCAGGTCGAGCTGGATAGGTTCCGCGGTGCGGGCGTCGACGACCAGGTCGAGCGGCTTGGTCACGGCGAGCGAGGTGATCGGGAGGTAGCGGACGTCGTCCTGCCGGCTCAGCGAGTTGTCCAGGACGTATTGGCCGCGGCGCAGCCTGCGCCGCCACACGCCGTCCGGGTCCGGGTAGAACAGCCAGATGTTGCCCGCGGACTTCAGGTCCATCGTCGCTATGAACCAGTCCTGGCTCGGTTTGCCGTCCCCGTCGAAGTAGTGGACGGTGACGTCGTACTCCTCGAAGTCCCGGACGAGGCGGATGCTCGTGTACACGGTCTGCCCGTCGCCGGTGCCGATGATGTTGCCGTAGAAGTAGCCGTCCTCGGTGCCCACGCTGGTGTCGGCGGTGTAGGTGACCTGCGTGGACCCGCCCGCGGGGATGGTGATCCTGGTCGGTGACACGGTGGCCATGCCGGGTGGCAGGGGCAGACCCAGGGTGGTCTCCCGGACGACCAGGTCGAGGGTGACCGGGGTGGGTCCCGAGTTGCGGTAGGTGAGCGGCACGCGCACCGGGGTGTCGTCGGTGTGCGGCCACGGCTGGCTGGGCAACTCGATGAAGGCCGGGTCGGTTGTCACCACGTCTGCCAAGGCCTGGGCGGGGTCCGGACTACTTGAGTCCATAGTGGACATGAGGCGGCGCTTGAGCGGCGCGCCACGCCAATCCGGGTGCCGCTGGGCGAGCAGCGCCGCCGCGCCCACGGCGGCCGGGCGGTGCGCCGGGTCGACGGTCAGTGCCGCCGTCGCGGCGGGGGCGTGGTCGCGGGACACGGGTTCGGCGCCCGCGACGAACAGGGTGTTCTTGGTGGCGGACAACCGGTCGAGGGACTGGCGGAGCAGCCCGTTGTCCGCGTCACCGAGGCCCGCGCCCACGTCGACGATGTCCGCGCCTTGGTCGGCCGCCCACTCGGCGGCCGCGATGATCCACGACAGCTGACCGGTGCCGTCGGCGCCGAGAGCCTTGGCGTCGAGGAGATCGATGCCCGGGGCCACGGCCCCCGCGATGGTCGCGGCGACCCGGGTGCCGTGGTCGCTGCCGTGCGCGACACCGTCCGTGAAATCCTTTTCGGCCACTTCGTGGCCGATCCCGTCGATTCCGGTGTCGACGACCGCCACCTGCACGCCGGCGCCGGTCAAGCCGCCGCGCGGGACGGCAGGAACCGGATCGATTTCGGGGGCGGGCCGAATCTTGGAGTCCAGCCACACCTTTCCACCCGTCGCGGCCAGCTGACGCCACACGGCGGGCAAGGAGGCCTTCTCGACGGTGATCGCGCGCCCACCGATGGACGGCAGATCGCGAATTGTGCGCACGCCCGCGACGTTCGTCGCCGGGCCGGTCTGGATCAGCGGGAGATCGGCCCGCTCGCCGTACCCCGCCTCCGCCAGCCCGGTCACGTCGAACAGGCCCTGATCGAGCTGCCCCGAACGCAACAGCGGAACCGCGTCGGACGGGAACACGCGCACGCGGTGCGCCGCCGTGTAGGTCCGGTACGAAACACCAGGTCTGAGCCCCGCGAGCACGGCACGACCACCGACCAGCCGGACCTGGTCGCCGGTGATCAGCGTGACGGTGGTGGGCGCGCCCCGTGCCGCCCCGGCAGGCGGTGGCCCACTACGCGCCACCGCGACGGGTACCGCCGTGGCCGAGAGGACGAGTGCCGCGGCCGACACCGCGGCCATTGACGAGAGTCGCATGCCACCCCCTGGGCGAGTGCGGAGCCAGGGTTGGAACGCGTCACCGAATTCGACCGAAATGCGTGACCCTGGTTCAACCGAACGTATCGACGCGATGCGCGAATCGCAATCCGCCAAGCGCTCCAGGATGACCGGCGGCCATATCCGGGAATTTGCCAATCGAATTCCCGGCCACGACCGACCACGTGATCCAACGGTACACTGCCGATGACCTGTTACCACTATCTCGACACCCGGGGGCGAACTGCCGCCTCGTCGACGCGGGCGCGCACACGGCGACAGCTTGGGCCGCGCGGCTTGGGCGCCGTCTTGGCCCACAAGGCCGTGCGAGCCCGCCCCGGGAGTCTGAGACATACCACCCAATCGTGAACTATCGCCGGTTCGGGAGATTTCCACCGATAGCGAGGCCTTCGTCGAGGTGCCGGAACGCCGCATGGAGTTGCCGCGGCCGCTCGTTGGCGGTGGTAGGGCGGGATGTTGATCGCGGTGTTTTGGGCGGTTTCCGCCGCGCTGTGTGGTTGTGGGCTGGTACTTTCGGATCGTGTCGTGAGCCTTGACCCAAGGGCGATCGGGCGCATTCGTAGGGTGTGGCGAAGGGGCCGGGCGGTCGTGGGCCGCGGTGCTCCAGCGGGGTGGTGGCGGTCGTGAGCCGAGAGTCCGGTAGGCCGGGTGGCACGGTGGCGGGCGCCACGGGCTACGGGCAGGCGGCCGGGGTGCTGGCCCGCCGGTACGAGGCCGTGGCGTTCGAGGACGTCCACCGCGCCGCGCTCGCGTGGCTGCCCGCCCGTCCGGGGCGGGTGATCGATATCGGCGCAGGCACCGGTCGTGACGCCGCCGCTCTCGCCGCGCGTGGGCATGCGGTCACCGCGGTGGAGCCGACCGCGGAGTTCCGGGTCGCCGGCCGGTCGCTGCACGGCGCGACCATCCAGTGGCTCGATGACAGCCTTCCCGAACTCCGCTCGGTCCGCGGTGTCTTCGACCTCGTGCTGCTCAGCGCCGTGTGGATGCACCTCGACCGCGCCGAGCGCCGGGCCGCCATGGCGCGGATCAGCGACCTGTCCGCGCCCGGCGGTCGTTCGATCCTGACCCTGCGTCACGGCCCGGTGCCCCCGGGACGGCGGATGTTCGACGTGACCGTGGCCGAGACGGTCGAGTCGGCCGGATCCCAAGGTTTGAAAGTGGTGCACCACAGCGAGTCCGCGGACATCTTGAGCAGGCCCGACGTGCGGTGGAGCTGCCTGGTCCTGGCACGCGACGGCGAGGTGACCCCGTGACGGACGCCCTCTACCGGGTCGAACCCACCCCGTGGTCGTCGTGGCGGATGGCGGTGCTGCTGGGCGAGAACTCCCGGACTTACAAGTTCGCCCTGGCCCACGCCCTCCTGGAGACGGCCGGTGAGGGCCGCGCCGAGGTCCGATTATCGGAACTGGCCGTCCCCTACGCCCTCAGTCTGGTGGAACACCTGTCCACCGCACCCCAGGCGCCGGGAAAGTCCGAACTGGGCGACCAGGACTTCCTGACCGTGGCCGGGCAGGAAGCCGACCGGACAAGGGAATCGGGACGTCCCACCGAACGACTGCTCGACGTGGCGGGCCGATCCATGCGGCAGATGGTGCTGCGCAAGTTCCCCAACCTCCGGGGCGGCGGACGATTACCCCACGAGTTCTACCGTGTGACCGGCGGCGCGGACCCCACAGTGGAACTGACCGCCGAGATGCTTGCGATCGCCACGTCCGAACGCGCCGCGGGGCTGCGCGCCGAACTCGCCGCGCGCTGGAACATCGTGGAAAGCTCATTCACGCTCGAGATCGGCCGCGGACTGCTGCGCGACGGCCTCGCCGTCGACCTGGACTCGAGCGCCCTCCGGGACAGGTACCGGCGCCGACCGATCGCCGGGCTGACCGACTCCGTCATCGGGTTCCAACACGGCCGGTGCCTGATCTGCGACGAGATCATCACCCCCGACACCGCGACCGCGGTCGACCACGTCTTCCCCCACGCGCTGATGCGGCGCTACGGCAGCGTGGCCGGGTGGCAGGGGCCCGACCTCGACCTGCTGTGGAACCTGGCACCCGCCCACCACGACTGCAACAGCGCGAAAAGCGACCGCCTGCCCACCAACGCCGAACTCCGTCGCCTCGCCGAGCGCAACGACGCCATCCTCGAATCACCCCACCCCCTGCGCCGGACGCTCGAACTCAACCTCGTCGACGCCGGCTTCCCCGGAAAGACAGGACAATGGGCACGGTTCCTCGCCAAGGTGCAAGAAGCCTTCCGGTAGCCGGTTCGACCGGAAGCCCGCCGACGCGGGTGTCGCCACTTAGGACAGTCCGGTGGTGGTGGGACGCGCGAAACCGGCTCGGGGCGGCGGCCGTGGAACGGCGCGGTGAGATGGCCGTCTACTATCGAGGCTGGTGAGTGGTTCCGGCTGAGAGGTGGTGTGTGATGGGCTGGCTGGTGTTCTTCCTGCCCACCGCCGCCGTGTGGTTGGTGTTGGTGGGGGCGTTGGTCAACCACGCCAAGCCGGTGGTCACCGTGCCGTTGGGGTGTGGCGCGGTGTTGGGTGCTGTCGCCGTGGTGACGCAGCAGGTGTGGTTGCTGGTTCCGGTGGTGCTGGCGTGGTTGTGGGGTATCGGCATGCTGGTGCGCGCGGAGCGTCGCGGGGGATGACCAGTCGCGGGGGATGACCAGATGGGGGTTGGTGAGTTCGAGTCGGCGGTGAGCGGGCTCGACCGGCGAGCTTGCCTGCACCACCGCCCTGGACAACCCCCGCGGTCGCGACTACTGCGGTGTCAGGAGCGGGAAGGGTGGCCCGGCGAGCCCGTCCGGGAAGGCGATACCGCCGCGGACGGGCTCCTTTGCCTACGCACCTACGCGGAGATCAGCACACGATGATGCCGTCGGTCGTGCGGAGCAGGTCCGGGGGCGCGATGTAGCCGGTGTAGTGCGGAGCGCGGATGGTGCCGACGTGGTCCCAGGCGCCGCCGTTCCAGTTGAAGAACACCGAGGTGGTGCCCAGTGTCTGGTTGTCCTTGGCGGTTGGCTCAGGTAAAGAGTCCTTGGTAGACGAGTGAGCCGTCCGCGGCGTAGGCGCGGCAGACGACGCGAGAGCTGTCCGTTGCCTCGGGGGGCAAGAGCACCGCGAAGGTGCCGTTGGCGACGTCGGCGGGCAGCACCGCGCCGTCGGGCAGTTCGATCTCCATCCTCGCCTTCTCGCGGCTGGTCGTCCCGGCGATCAGCGGTCTGCCGTCCACACCCGGGGGCGACCGGAAGGGTTTTGACCGCGGTGCCGCCGGTGCCGCTCGGCGTGGCCTGGGCGATGAAGTCGGTGCGTTGCTCCTGGAGGAAGCAGGCGGCGACACCGCCGTCGTTGACCGCCATGACCACCCTGGAGCCCCGTGGGCCCGCCGCGGTCGCGCCCGGCGACCAAGGAGGCCGCGTCGACCACCACGCGGTAGGCCCTGGCCTGGTCGATGCACGAGTCGAGGAAGCGGCCGCGCGCCGACGAGCGGTCCGCGGGCGCGGGCGCGTCGACCAGCGGCGCCCCGGCCTTCGGGAGCGCCCGTTCCACGTCGTCACCGCTGGGGCGGATCGTGGTCGCGGCGGCGTTGTCCGGCCCGATCACCGACAGGTACGCGAACAGGCCGTCCTCGTGCACGACGTCGGCTTGGTAGCGGTCTTTGCTCGGCGCGGTCGTGGACACCCGCGCGCCGGGCCACGCCGGGTCCAGCAGCCCGGCGATCGTGCCGTTGGGTGCGGTCAGCAGCGCTGCGGTGCGCGATCCCTCGACGTAGGTCGGGGTCCGCTCCGGATCGGACACCGCCACCGTGGCGCGGGTGGTCTCGCAGAACAGCGGTGAGCTCGCGGCGCGGATGGCCGTCACCACCACCAGATCGTTGGTCACCTGGAACAGCGCGGTCCACTGGTCGCGGGCGGGGGCGGCCGCGACGGCACGGGTCGCGGCCGCCCAACAGCGATCGAGGCCGGACGCGGCGCCTCGGGCGAGACGCCGAGCGCGCGCGTCGGCTCCGTGCCCGGACCGGCCACGCCCAACGACGGTCCACCCGGTACATCGTGGTCACTACCGGAACCCCAGACCCCCACCGCCGCGCCGAGCACGGCCACACCGCGGCGCTTCCTGCTTCGCGCGGTCAGCACCCGGGCCGCGAGCCGGTCGCGCACGTCATCGGGGACCTCGCGCAGGGGTGGCACGGCGAACTCGTCTCGATCGTCCATATCGGCTATTCCCCTACCATGCTCGTGAGTTTGGACCGGGCACGAGACAACGTGGAGCGCACAGTCGCCTCGGCGACCTGGAGTACCTCGGCCGGCTCGCCCGACGACAGCTCGCCCAGCAGGCAGAGCTCCACGACCTCGCGCTGGGCGTCGGGCAGCCGCCGCACGGCCGCGATCAGTCCGCGCGCCCTCTCGATGTCGTGCAGCCGGTCGACGACCGCGGGTGTCGGCGGAACGCGACGCGCGAGCCGGGAACGGCGCAGGCACCGCGCGCCTCATCGCGCGCCAGGTTGCCCACCACGGTCTAGAGCCACGGCAGCGCGCTCTCGCGGACCAGCACCCCGGCTCGCGTCTCCTCGGTCACACTTGTCTGTGGCCGGCACGAGCACCACGTTGCACGCGGAACACAACCGAATCGCAGTCGCCCCGCACGAGACGAATCGTCCTGGTCAGGTGAGGGGGAGGACCAGGCGGCGGAAGAGGCGGTCCAGGTCGGTGTTCGGGTCGGTCGTGAGGCCCGGGTGCGTGGGGGAGGTCTGCACCAGGGTGCTGCGCGGTGCGGTCAGCCAGCGGAAGCGTTGGCCGATGGGGATGTTCGTGACCGGGACTCGGCCGTCTTCGCCGTCGCAGGCGGTGGTGAGTTGGGTGAGGGTGGCGGTGAGGACGTCGAGGTCGATGCCCGGGTCGAGGGCTCGTAGGCGGTCCGGGTCGACGTGGGTTCGGCAGCCCAGGTAGGCCAGGTCGGCGCAGTAGAGCAGGACGCCGATGTTCATGGCCTCCCCGCGGTCCTGCCGCGGCACGGCCCGCAGCAGCGCGTACTCAAACACGTGCGACACGGGCCGCCTCCACGTCCGCGAGCCAGCGCGGGGCGTCGGCCAGCCGCGCGGTGAAGTACGACCGGTAGGCCGATCGGGCCGTGTCGGGGTCGCCGAAGACCGGGTCCAGCCAGTCGTCCGGGATGAGGGTGACCGCGCGGTCCACCGCGGCTGGGACGCGAGGGGCCAGTTCCTCGTGCGCTGCCTCGACGGAACCGGCGGCGCCGAGCATGATGTGGTCCGCCGCGTCGAACCGGTAGCTCGTCGCGGGTGCCCAGCCCGCCGCGAACCGGTGGTGGAAGTACAGGGCGGCGCCGTGGTCGATCAGCCACACCTCGCGGTGCCACAGCAGCAGGTTGGGGTTGCGCCAGCTGCGGTCCACGTTGAGCACCAAGGCGTCCAACCACAGCACCCGCGCGGCCAGGTCAGGCCCCGGGTCGCGGACGGCCGGGGTGAAGTCGAAGGAACCGGGCAGGAAGTCGGATCCGAGGTTGCGGCCGCCGCTGGCCCGCAGCAGCTCTTGGACCTCCTCGTCCGGCTCGGCTCGCCCGAGGTCCGGGTCGAGGTCGACCAGCACCAGCTCCGGCACCCGCAGCCCCAACCCCCTGGCCAGTTCCCCCACCACGACCTCGGCCACCAGCGCCTTGAGCCCCTGCCCGGCGCCCCGGAACTTGAGCACGTACATCCCCAGGTCGTCGCCCTCGACCAACCCGGGCAGCGACCCGCCCTCCCGCAGCGGCGTCACGTACCGGGTGGCGGCGACCGTCCGCAGTGTCCCTGGCAATGGCACGGCACCATCCTCCCCCACCCCGCTAGTCGGCTCGCTTCCGGATGACGTGCGCCGCGGCGACCAGGAACCAGACCTGGACCGCCCCGCTGCCCACACTGATCAACGCACCCGCGTCCACGCCGAGCAACTCGACCAGCGGCAGTGCCAGGGCGGCGGCGGTGAGCACGGTGAAACCCTTGAGCCACAACGGGATCTCCGCGACCCTGGCCAGGCAGAGCAACCAACCCGCCGCGAACAGCGACACCCCGAGCAACTCGCCGACGCCGCCCGCGAACGAGTTCAGCGCGTCGTACTGGACCTGGACCGCCTCCCGGTGCGCGCCGGACTGCCACGCCCGCGCGAGGTCGGGCATCGTGGTCAGCCAGCGGACGATGCCGACGCACCGCGCCAGCGCGGACAGCGCGGCGAACGCCAGGCCGAGCCGGGCGACTCGCGAGTCCGACCGGCCGCGCGCGAGGGCCGCCGTGGTCCACAGCGCCACCGGCAGGAACAACGCTGAGTAGGCGAGGTACGCGACGTACCCCAGTCGTAACGCCGTCTCGTTCGCCGCCACCTGCGGCAAGACCGTGGCGGCGGGTTCGCCCAGGCTGGCAGGCCAGTCCACGGCGGCCCCGAGCACCACCACCGGGAGGAACAGCAACACCCCCTCCACCAGCAGCAACAGGGCGGCCACGCGGGTCGGTCCGCGTCCGCCATCTACTTTGCGATCAATAACTGCACTGCGATCACTGTTCACAAAGGCACGCTAGCGCACTGCGAACACCGATCGCAAAGCGCTACCCTCACGCACCATGGCGAACAGGCGGGAACGGCTCAGGGAGCAGACGACGGCCGAGATCAAGGCGGCCGCCCAGACCCACCTGCGGGAGGGCGGCGGCGCGGCGCTGTCCTTGCGCGCGGTGGCGGTGTCCATCGGCATGAGCCCGGCGGGCCTGTACCGCTACTACCCGAACCGCGACGCCCTGCTGACCGACCTGATCACCGACGGCTTCACGGCACTGGCGGCGGAAGTGGCCCGCGCCAGAGACGCGGCGAAGGGCGACGCCTTCGTGGCCGCTGCCCTGGCCTACCGCGAGTGGGCCCTGACCCACCCGCACGAGTTCGCGCTCCTCTACGGCACCCCGATCCCGGATTACCAGGCCCCCGAATCCGGCCCGACCTCACACGCGAGCCGCGCGGTGGGCGCCGCCTTCGTCCCCCCGATCCTCGCCGCCTGGCACCGCGGCACCCTGCAACGCCGAGCGGTCACACCACCTCTCACCGCCCTGAACGTCTTCGCCGCCGCGGTGGACCTCCCCTCGGACGCGGCGGCGGTGGCGTTCAGCGCGTGGACCGCGATCCACGGCCTGGTGGTCCTGGAGTCCTTCGGCCACCTCGCCTGGCTGGGCGACGACCAGACCCCCCTCGCCGAGTCCCGCTTCCACGCCCTGTCCGAGGACTTCGGCATCGCCCCGTGAGGCCCCGGGTATGCGCTACCGGCGGCTGGGTTGGCCTCGGTGTGCTCGGTTGCGACCCTGCTCCACCAGGTGTTCCAGTTCCGGCGGCAGGGGAGGCAACTCCACTCCGGACTCGGCCAGGAACCGGGAGAACCACTCCCGCAGCGCGGTCCGGTACACCACCGCGACGGCCGCGGACAGTGCCAGGCCGCACGCCGTGACGGACCAGGCGATGGTTGCCTCCGGTGCCATCTCCACCCACAACGCCACCCCGAGCGCCAGCGCCGACAGCGCGGCGATGTGTTCGCCGAACGGGTATCGGGGTGGGGATCCGTACCGGTGGAAGTCCACTGTGTCGGCGGCGTCCGGGCCCATTTCGGTGATCCGGATCGCGTGCTCCCGCCGGGTGGTCGAGGTCGTCGTGTAGGCGGCGTAGAAGTAGTTGAGGTACAGCAGGGCCGCGACGGTGGTGAGGGGGCCGACCCACGGGGCGGCGACGGCGCCCGCCGCGGTCACGGCCGTGGCGGCTCGGATCGCGCGGTGGCCGCGTACGACGCTCGGTGCCGTCACCGGCGTTCGCGTGTCCTTGCCGATCCGCACCCGTTCCTCAAGGATGCCGAGCACGTGCCTCTCGGCGGCGGCCAGCTCCGCGTCCGGTGGGGTCGGGGTGACGGGTGGCGCCGGGCGGGTGGCCAAGGGCTCCAGCTCGGCGGGGAGCGGCGGCAGCCGCACGTCCAGCTCCGCCCCGAAACGCGGGAACCAGTCGTGTACGCGGCGCCAGGTGGCGGCGAGGGTGAGCAGGGCCAGGGCCAGGCAGGTGGCGGTCAGCCACCACGCCACCGGGTCGGCGGGCGGCCACCCCTCCAGCCACAGGGCCAGGCCCGCCAGGTCCGCGGTGAGCAGGCACGCGACGAGCAGCCCGGCTTGGCGCGCCGCGGTGCTCCGGCGCAGCCGGAGGGTGTCGGCCTCGTCCGGTCCCACGACCTGGATCCGGGCGGCGTCCATCAGGCGCCGGACCGAGGCGGCGGTCAGGGCGCAGCCCGCGGCGCCACCGAACACGATCATGGCGGCGCCGGTGCACGGGCCGACCCGGAAGCCCGACAGCGCCCCGAGGAACGCCACCAGCACGGCGTTCACGGCCGCGCCCTCGCCCGCCGCCACGCTCCTCGGCTTGGTCCGGCCCCACGCGGCCCCGGTCGTCTTGACCCGGCCGTCGACGATCTCCCGAAGCCGCGCCACGGCCTGTTCCGCTGACCCCATGTGGATCAGTCTACTTCGGTGGAAAAGCGACGAATCGGGCGGTCAGGCCGGGTGTCGCGCCCCGGTCCAGCGGACGGCCTCCGGCAGGTCGAGGCCGAACTGGTCCAGCACCCGCGCGCTGATGTGCGTGACGATGTCCTCCACCGTCCGGGGTCGCGTGTAGAACGCCGGGGACGGCGGGGCGATCACCGCCCCCATCCGCCGCAGTGCCAGCATGTTCTCCAGGTGGATCTCCGACAGCGGAAGTTCGCGCGGGACGATGACGAGCTTGCGGTCCTCCTTCAGCGTCACGTCGGCGGCCCGGGGGATCAGGCCGTCGCCGTACCCTGTGCGCAGCGCGGCCAGGGTCTTCATGCTGCACGGGGCGATGATCATCCCGTCGGTGCGGTACGAGCCGCTGGAGATGGGGGCGGTCTGGTCGCCGTGCGGGTGGACGTGCGTGGCGAGCGCGTGCACTTGGGCGACGGTCAGGTCGGTTTCCAGTTCCAGTGTCGCGCGGCCCCACTTGCTCAAGACCAGGTGCGTTTCCACGCCCAGGTCCCGCAGGCCGCGCAGGATCCGCACGCCGATCACCGTGCCGGTGGCCCCGGTGATGCCGACCACGAGCCTCATGTGCCACCGCCGAACGAGCGCGCCGCGTCCAGTCCGAAAGGGATGGTCGCGTCGACGTAGGTCCGCCCCTCGCCGCCGCCTCGGCGCCAGGAAGGGCGCTGCGACGGGTCCATGCCCAGCGGGCCGGGGCCCGGCAGGGTGATCGCGTCGACGCCGAGGTTGCTGCGCGTGGTCATCGCCCACAGGACGTCCTCCGCGCACGACACGTCCACGTCGTCGTCGGTGAACACGATCAACTTGACGAACGGGTGTCGCCGCAGGAGTGCCTGGGCCAGGGAAGGGAGGCGGTCGTCGTCCGACGCGCTCGCCTTCCGCAAAGCCACCGCCAGCAACAACATCCCACCACCGGCGGGGGAGAAGTGCGCGTCCACCACCAGGTCGTCCTCCAGGCACAGCCCGAGCGACACGCCACCGGCCACTCCCAGGATCACCGACTGCTCGCGCCCCGGCCCGATCACCGCCTGGTACACCGGGGACGGCACCGTGGACACCCCCGTCACCGTCAGCACTGGCACCCGATCGCGCGCCGAGCCGTCGTACCCGAGGAACTCCGGCAGCGACCGGTCCGGCATCCCGTCGAGCGCCTCCGGTGACTCCTCGGCCCCGATGTACCCCTCCAGCGCGATCTCCGCGTCGGCGACCACCGAGGTCGCCCCGTCGCTCGACGGCGCCAACGCGACCGGCGCCCCGGCCAACGCGCCCGCGACGTCGAGCTTGTCCACCGGCAGCAGCGCCGTCGACAGCGCGGACGCGATCATGGCCGCGGGCGGGATACCGATGTTCACCGACACCGCCAACCGCTCCCCGGCCGCGAGCGCGTCGGCGTGCATGGCCCGCAGGGCGCGGCTCGGCAGCATCCAGATCGCCAGCCGATCGCGTCCCAGCACCAGCATCCGGTGCACGGAGAACGCCGTCGCGCCACCGCGGCGCGCGTACACGGCCCCCATGGTGAGGTAGGGCCCGGCGTCACGCGGCGTGGCCCGCAGCACCGGCAACGCGGACAGGTCGACTCCGGACCAATGGGTGCGCTCATCGGGGACGTGGACCGGGGGAATGGTTCGGGCCAACAACTCCCGGGCTTGTCCGGCACGGGCGGGTAGGCCGGGTAGCGTCGACCGAACCCGCTCCTCGGAACCGTAGAACCCCAGTACCACCGGAATGTCCGAATCGGACACCCGGTACCGCATCACGGGTTCCGTGCTCGCCCGTGAGGTCGCGGGCACCCCGGCGAACCGCGCGTAGTGCCCCGCGACCTCGTCCCGGGCCAACACCGGACCGTCGACGACACCGTCCAGGGCCTGCCGCAACGACATCGCCGTCACCGGGGCACCTCCGCCAGCCAGGTCGCCAGGTTCGGGGCGCGCAACAACGCCGTCCCCACCAATACTCCCGCGAAACCGGCGCCCAGCAGCCGCGCCGCGTCCTCCGGTCGGGAGATCCCGCTCGCGCTCACCGGGCACGGGCAGCCGGTGGCGACCACGGCGGGCAGCAACCGCTCGCTCCGCGCCAGGTCCGGCACACCCTGCTCACGGCCCCGGATGTCCTTGTTGTTCACCGCGATCACGCAGTCCGCCGGGTGCCGCACCGCCGCGATCTCCGCCTCCGACGTGACCTCCACGAACGGCGTCAACCCCAGCCCGAGGGCCTTGTCGACCAGCGACCCCAGCACCGAGCGCGGCAACAGGCCCGCCGTCAGCAGCACCGCCGACGCCCCGAGTTCCCGCGTCGCCACCAGGTCCCGGTCGCGGGTCAGGAAGTCCTTCCGCAGCACCGGGAGCCCGCTGCGCCCGGCGACGTCGGCCAGCAGCCGGGGGCTCCCACCGAACCACCGCCCGGTCACCACCGACAGGCACGGCGCTCCCGCCGCCTCGTACGCACCGGCCAACTCGACCGGCGACCGGGCGCCGAGCAGCGCCGCGCCGCGGCCGTCGGTCGGCTTGACCTCCGCGATCACCGGTACCCGCGCGCCCAGCAGCGCCGCGACGAACCCGCTCACCGCGTCCACCCCCGCCGCAGCCCCAGCACCCGCTCGCGGCAGAACCGGCCGTACCGGTCGCGCGCGCCGGAGTCCACGTCGATCCCGGCGAACCGGGGGTGTGCCCGCACGGCCGCGAAATTGCCTGCGTTCGCCGCGGAGAGCCCGCCCGCGAGCAGGAACGGGCGGGAGGTCTCCGCGACGACCGCCAGCACGGCCGCCTCGTCCAGCGTGCGGCCGGTGCTGCCCAGCGCGCCGTCCGGGCCGACGGCGTCGAGCAGGAAGCAGTCGGTCCCGGCGCGTTCGTAGGCGGCCAGCAACGGCCGCTCCACGCACCCGGTTCCGCGCAGGTGCAGGACCTTCACGACGGTCAGCCCCGGTTCGGCCTTCAACGCGCGCACCACCGACGGCGGCTGGTACCCGTGCAGCTGCACCCACCGCACCCCCGACCGCCGCACGACGTCGAGCACGCCGCGCGCGTCCCCGCTGAAGGTCACCAGCACCGGCCGCGGCCCACCCGCGCCCGCCAGCGCCACGACCTGCGCCCGGGACAGGTCCGCGTGCCCGCCGCGCACCCGCCACCACAGGCCGACCAGGTCAGCGCCCGCCGCGCCGAGCAGGGCGAGGTCCGCGGGCGCGGTGGCACCGCAGACCTTCACCAGTGGTTCAGACATCCGCGAGTCCCGCCAGGTCGGTGGCCGCCGCGAGTCCTGGCACTGCGGTGAGCGCCGCGCGCACCCCGGCCTCGTCGTGCGGCTCGTCCCGCAGCGCGCCCGCCAAGTGCCGCTCGTACGCGCCCAGGTCGAAGTGCCCGTGCCCGGAGAGTCCGAAAAGGATGGTCCGGCCGACGCCCTCCTCCCGGCACCGCGACGCTTCCCGCACCGCGACCTCCACCGCGTGCGCGGATTCCGGCGCGGGCACGATGCCCTCCGCGCGCGCGAACCGCACCCCGGCGGCGAAGCTGTCGGTCTGCGCGACCGCGACCGGCTCCACCAGCCCGGCCGCCACGGCGGCGCTCACCAGCGGCGCGATGCCGTGGTAGCGCAGGCCACCCGCGTGCAGCGGCGGCGGCACGAACCCGTGGCCGAGGGTGTGCATCCGCAGCAGCGGCGTCAACCCGGTCGCGTCGGCGAAGTCGTAGGCCCGCGTGCCCCGGGTCAGCGTCGGGCAGGCGGCGGGTTCGGCCGCGATGATCCGGACCTCGGGCCCACCACGCAACTTCCTGCCCAGGAAGGGGAACGCGAGTCCGCCCAGGTTGCTGCCGCCGCCCGCGCACCCGATCACCACGTCCGGGTTGTCGTCGGCGAGCGCGAACTGGGCGATGGCCTCCTGGCCGATGACGCTCTGGTGCAGCAGCACGTGGTTGAGCACGCTGCCGCCCGCGTAGCTGGTGCCCGGGTCCGCCCCCGCCACCTCGACGGCCTCGGAGACCGCGATGCCCAGGCTGCCCGGGCTGTCGGGGTCCGCGGCCAGCACCGCGCGCCCGGCCGCGGTTTCCGGGCTGGGGCTGGGCACGCACCGCGCGCCGTAGGTCTCCATGAGCATCCGCCGGTACGGCTTCTGCTCGTAGCTGACCCGCACCATGTAGACGTCGACGTCGAGGCCGAACAGCGCGCCCGCCAGCGCCAGCGACGACCCCCACTGGCCCGCGCCGGTCTCGGTGGCCAGCCGGGTGATCCCGGCCCGCCGGTTGTAGTACGCCTGCGCGACAGCGGTGTTCGGCTTGTGGCTGCCGGACGGGCTGACACCCTCGTACTTGTAGTAGATCCGCGCGGGCGTGTCCAAGGCGCGCTCCAACCGCCGCGCCCGGTACAGCGGCGAGGGCCGCCACTGCCGGTAGACGTCCCGCACCCCGTCCGGGATCCCGATCTCGCGCTCGCGGCTCAACTCCTGTCGCGCCAACGCTTCCGGCATGATCGCGAGCAGGTCGTCGACCGTGATGTCCGCGCCCGTCCCCGGGTGCCGCGGGGCCGCCGGGTCGGGCAGGTCGGCGGCCAGGTTGTACCAGGTGCGCGGGATGTCGTCCTCGGACAGCAGGTACTTGACGTGCTCGCTCATCGGGGCGCTCCTGGTGGGTCGGTCGCCTCGGCGACGAGGGAGCCGGCGGTGAGGGTGTCGGTGGTCGGGGTGGTGGGGCCGTCGAACAACCTCGGGTGGGCCGCGCGCAGCCCGGCCACGACCCGCGCGTGCGGCAGGTCGTCGAACTCGCCGTGCTCGCGCAGGAACTCCATGTGGCGCCTGCCGGACCGGTCGTGCGGGTGGTGCACGCTGTCGGCGGTGCCGTCGAACTCCAGCGGGTCCAGGCGGTAGAGGCGGCACAGGGTCCGGTTGAACACCGGCGTCGCGCGCAGCCAACGGCCGTCGAGGTGCGCGGAAGTGAGGCAGTGGTAGGTGAACACGTCCCCGCCCGCCAACTCGCGCAGCCGGTCGGAGGCGAGGTGGTTGCGGACGTCGGTGAGCACCAGCCGGGCGGGCACGCCGACCGACCGCAACGCGGCGGCGTAGAGCACGGACTTGTGCAGGCACA
Organism: Actinokineospora auranticolor; assembly: GCF_041897805.1. Classification (GTDB taxonomy): domain Bacteria; phylum Actinomycetota; class Actinomycetes; order Mycobacteriales; family Pseudonocardiaceae; genus Actinokineospora; species Actinokineospora auranticolor. Next base: position 5,203,222 of record NZ_CP154825.1, on the reverse strand, counting down.
TGCCGGAACGGGCCTCCACGACGCTGCTCGCGCGCAGACCGGCGCGGGAGAGGTCGGCGCCGTACACCTCGTACCGGATGCCGTCGCGCACCGCGTAGTACAGCGCGACGGCCCGGTCCCGGTCGGTGTCCGGGACACCCTCAAGGGCTTGCGCGGCGAAGTGCCGGACCCCGGGCGCGCCGTGGTCGAGGAACTCGGTGGCGGCCAGGGAACCCGGCCCGGGACAGGCGGTCACCGGCCGACCCCCAGCATGGCCGCGACGCGGTTGCGCTGGATCTCCGACGTGCCGGAGTAGATCGTGCCCGCCACCGCGTCCCGCAAGTCCTTCTCCAGCCCGAACTCGGTGGTGTACCCGTTGCCGCCGAACAGCCGCACCGCGGTCATCGCCGACGCCAGGTTGGCCTCGCCCGCGACGAGCTTGGTGATCGCCAGGTCCGTGGTGACGGGCTCACCCCGCAGCACCTTCGCGGCGGTGTCGTAGAGCCACTTCGCCGTGGTCTCCGCGCCGACCTTCAGCTCCACGATCTGGTGCGACACCGCCTGGTACTCGCCGATCGGCCTGCCGAACTGCGCGCGCCGCCCCGCGTACTCCACGCACCGCGCCAGCCGGTGCCGCATCTCCCCGAGGCTGATCGCGAACGAGCACAGGACCTCCCACTTCAGCACGTGGTCCAGCACGAGGAACCCGGAGCCGACGCGGCCGAGGACGCGGTCGGCGGGCACCCGGCAGTCCTCAAGGGACAGTTCCGAGAACGGGGAGGTCCGCAGGCCCATCTTGGCGATCGGCGGGCCCACCACCAGACCGGGTGTGTCGCGGTCGACGAGGAACGCCGTGGTGCCCAGGGGACCGCCGTCCGGGTGAGTGCGCGCGTAGACGACGATGACGTCGGCCACCGGGCCGTTGGTCACGAAGGCCTTGCCGCCGTTGAGGATGAAGTCGTCGCCGTCGCGGCGGCCGGTGGTGCGCATGGCCAGCGCGTCCGAGCCGCCGTCGGGTTCGGTGATCGCGTGCGCCCCGATCAGCTCACCCGAGCAGATCCCGGTCAGGTAGCGGGCCCGCTGCGCGTCGGTGCCGAACCGCTGGACGGGCACGCCGACGCTGACCATGGACGTGCACACCGAGAAGCTGAGGCCGCCGTCGCGGCAGCCGCGACCCAGCGCCTCCAGCACCCGCATCGTGGTGACCAGGTCCCGCCCCAGACCGCCCCGGTCCGGGTCGAAGGGCAGCCGCAGCAGGTCGCTGCGGCAGACCTGGGCCCACTGCTCGTGCGGGAACCGGGCGCGGGCGTCGCGTTCGAGGTGCCCGGCGGAGAAGGCCGCGCACCAGCGGGTCACCCCCTCGACCAGGTCCTCGACGGTCGGTGCCTCGGTGGTTCCGCTGGTCATCGTCGGGCTCCCTTCGGTGACTGGTTTCCGGGCCGCAGCGCCGCGGCGAGGTCGCTCAGCGCGGCGGCGATGTCCGTGCCGTCCTCGACCGCTCGCGCGGCGCGAGAGACAGCGGCGCTGCCGACAACGGCCGCGTCCGCGCCCGCCGCGCCGACGGCCGCGACGTCGGCCCGGTCGCGAACCCCGAACCCGACCGCGATCGGCGCGGTGGTCCGGGGCCGCAACCGTGTGATGACGGGGGACAGGTGGCCGAAGCCCGCCTCGGGCGCGGTGCCGGAGCGGCCGTAGCGGGCGACGAGGTAGAGGTACGCCGACGCGCCGCGCGCCGCTTCGGCGAGCACGGCCTCCGACGAGGTGGCGTAGCAGGTGGCGACCACGGGGACCCGGGCCCGGGCGGCGTCCTCGGCGTACCCGCGGCGCAGGATCGGTGGCAACCCGTGCAGCAGCAGCCCGTCCGCGCCGCACCCGGCCGCGGCGGCGAGGAACTCGGCCATGCCCACGGGCCGGACGGTGTGGCTCCAGTCGGCCAGCAGCGCGATCCGGGTGTGCCGCAGCCCGGGCCGCACGCGCCGGACCGCCGCGAACACGGCCGCCGCGTCGACGCCCCGGCGCAGCGCCCGGTCCGCCGACGCGCGCACGACCGGCCCGTCGGTGACCGAGTCGGGGAACGGGACGGCCAGCTCCAGGCAGTCCACACCGGACTCGTCCAGCGCCGCGGCCACCTCGGGCAGGGTGTCCAGCGGTGGGTCACCGGCGGTCAGGTAGAACGCCAACCCGACCCGCCCGCCCCGGTCGGCGAAGAAGTCAGCCACGGTCGGCCACCGCCTTCGCCATGCGCGCGACCAGGTCGCCCGCCGCGCCGGAGGTCACCGCCTCGGCCGCGGCCGCGCGGGCGCCGTCCCAGTCGGGGAAGGTGCCGGACAGCACGCCGAGGGCCGCCGCGTTGAGGCAGACCGTGCGGACCGCGGCGCTCGGCGCGCGGCCCAGCAGGACCGCGCGGAAGTACGCCACGGCCTCAGTGTGCGCGGCGAGGTCGTCGACGTCGCCCGGGCCGTCGGCGGGGAGGGAGAGCGGGGCTTCGTCGAGGGGGTCCGGGTGCGCGCAGTGGACGGTGTTGGCGGCGAACGCCAGCAGCTCGTCGGCGCCGAGGTCGTTGTGGCACAACCAGGTCCGCCGCTCGGCCAGCGCGGCGAGCGCGGTCAGGTCTTCCGCCCGGGACACGCCGGTCAGCTGCGCGGGCACCTCGATCTCCGGCAGGAACGGGCCGACGGTGTTGACGAACCGCCCCACCGCGCGCAGGTCCAGCGGCAGGATCTCCTTGGCCAGCGCGGCGATCTCCGGCGGGTACACGAAGAACCCGGCGAACCCGATGCCGAACCCGTCCAGCGACGCCGCCAGCTCCGCGTGCGACCGCGCGGGCGGCACGCCGAGCCGGTCGAGCAGGTCGAACGAGCCGAACCGGCTGGTGTAGGCGCGCGACCCGGTCTTGATGACCCGCACGCCCGTCGCGGCGGCGACGAACGCCGCCGCCGTGGAGATGTTGAACGTCGGCGGACCGCCACCGGTGCCGACGATGTTCACCGTCCCCGGGTAGGCCACGCGCCGGTGCGCGCCGCGCTCGCGCAGCGCCTCGAACAGCGCCGTCAGCGTCGCCAGGTCGGGCATCGCGGTGGACAGCGACGCCAGCACCGCCGCCGCCTCGCCGCGGGCCAGGCGGCGCGCGGCGAGCCGGTCGACGAAGGTGCGCCACTGCCCGACCTCCACCGGCCCGTCGCGCCGGGTCAGCCGCGCCAGCAGGGCGGACACGCTCAGCCCCGCCCGGCGGTGGCGGTCACGAACGCGGCGATCGCGGCCACCGACCGGAACGCGTCCGGGTCCAGGTCCACCTCGTCCACCGGCACCGCGAACCGGTCGGCCAGCCAGGCGATCAGCTTGAGCAGGCCCAGGCTGTCGATCACCCCGCTCGCCACCAGGTCCTCGTCGGGGTCGAGCCGGTCGGCCGCGACGTCGGGCAGGAACTCGGTCAGCACGAACCGGGTGACCTCCCCGGTCGGGTCCGCTGCGGTCTGGGGCATCTCGTCCTCGTCTCACTTGACGACTGCGTTGACGTGGTCGCGGGCGATCCGCCCGCGGTCGGGCTTGCCGGTGCCGGTCCGGGGCAGCGGCTCGTCGGCGAAGGTGAACGCCGAGGGCACGGCGGCCAGCGCGAGCCGGGCCGCGCAGTGCCTGCGCAGGGTGAGGCTGTCGACGCCGTGCGCGCGCACCACGGCGTGCAGGGTGTTGCCCGCCACCGGGTGCGGCACGGCCAGCACCACGGCCTCGGTGACGTCGTCGTGCTCCAGCAGGGCGCGCTCCACGGCCTGCGCGTTGACCCGCACGCCGCGCACCTTCACCTGGAAGTCCGTGCGGCCCTCCAGGGTCAGCGCGCCGCCGGGGTGCCTGCGCACCAGGTCGCCGGAGCGGAAGTAGCGCGACCCGTCGCCCAGCTCGGTGAACTTCGCCGCGGTGAGCTCCGGGTCGAGGTAGCCGTCGGTCTGGAACGGGGTGTGCACCAGCAGCTCGCCCACCCCGGGCCCGGTGACGAGCCCGCCGTCGGCGTCGACCAGCACCGAGCGGACGCCGTCGACCGGCGTGCCGAGCGGGACCGGCCGGGCCCGCGGGTCCAGCTCGTGCAGGAAGCTGTCGTTGGTCTCGGTGCAGCCGTACAGGTTGTACAGGCGGGCGCGCGGGAACAGCTCGGGCAGCGCGGCGAGCGTGCGGTCGGGCAGGGTGTCGCCGGTCGCGATCACGTGCCGCGCGGGCAGGTCGGCGATACCGCCGTGCTCGGCGAGCAGGTGGTAGAGCATCGGCACGGCCTGCACCACGTCGACGTGGCGCAGCAGGTCGGCGAGGTACCCGGCGGCGGTCGCCCGCTCCCGCTCGACGAGCACGACCGTCCCACCCGCCACCAGGGTCGCCCAGACGTCGAGCAGCGAGAGGTCGAACTCGAGCGGCGCGTAGCTCAGCACCGTCGTGCGTGGACCGATCTCGAACCGCGCGGCGGCCCAGGTGGTGAACCGGTCGACGGCGGAACCGCGCAGCGGGACCACCTTGGGCACCCCGGTCGAGCCGGACGTGGTGAGCATGAACGTGACACCGTCCTGGGGCGGCCCGGTCGCCGGGGCCGCGGCCGGGCCAGCGTACTCCACTGTGGACAGTGTGGCGACGCACCCCGCCGCGTCGGTCAGCCTGCGCAGCACCGGTTCGGCCAGCGTCGGCGACGGCAGCAGGAACGGCCGCCCCGCCGCCAGCAGGGCCAGCAGCAGCGCGATGGTGTCCGGGGACTTCTCCGCCACCACCGCGACCGGCCCGTACCCCGGCGGCTCCGCCAACCGCCCGGCCGCCCGGCTTGCCCGATCGCCGAGCTCGCGGTAGGAGATCCCGGTACCGCGCCACACCAGCGCGGTCGCGTCCGGTCGCGACCGGGCCCGGGCCAGGATCCGCAGGGCCGTCGGGGAAGGACCCCGGTGGGCCGGTGGGGGGTCGGCGTGTGTCGGCATGGTGGGGACCTCGCGAGCCGTGACCGGTGGGGACGTCCACCGGTCGGGTGAGTGGGGAACCTGTCCGGCGGACGGCTCAAGCTAGGCGCGCGAGGGGGTGTTCGGCATGGGTGTCCACTACCCAATTTCCGCTCGGGCCGTTCCCCGCGACCCCGCCGGACACCCACCGGCCGCACGGGACCGCACAACCGCGACGCCGCGGGACCGGCCGGAGTGGCCCGGAATCTGCGTGGTTTCCACCCATGACGACGAGTCCACCGCGTGACAACGTTCCGTGCCGTGACCGGACACGTGGACCACACCGCCGACCACACCGACCTGCGCGTCGAGTTCCCCGACCCGCACTGGTGGGTGCCGGGCCTGGCGCCCCACGAGCGCGCCGACGCCCCGGAACCCGCCGTGCCGGGCCAGCGCATCGCCGCGGGCACCGCCCGCGCCGCGTCCCGCGCCCTTCCACTGCGGACCGACCCGCCCGCCCGGCCGTCCTGGGTCGACACCGTGGAACGCGCCGTCACCGCGCCCCGGACCGGGCGGGCGGTGTCCGGTGCGGACTGGCGGGTCGACTTCGCCGCCGTGCTGTGGCCGCTGGTCGCCGACGCCCGCGACCGCGTCCGGGCCGCGACCGGGCACCTCGACGCGGACCTGGTGGCCATGCCCGCCGTCCTCGACGGCTTCGCCGACCGGCTCGGCCACGAGCTGGCCGGGCTCGCCGCGCGCTCCCTCGTCGAGCGCCTGCGCCGCGCCGCCGACTCCGGTGACCTGCCCGGCGGTGACAGCCGCGCCCGGTACCGGTCCTTCCTCGCCGCCGCCGCCGCGCCCGCCGCCCTGGTCGCGCTGTGCGCCGAGCTGCCCGTGCTGGCCCGCCTGCTCGGCCAGGCCGCCGACCACGCCGTCACCGCCTGCCGCGAACTGCTCGACCACCTCGCCGCCGACCGCGCCGAGCTCACCGCGACCCTGCTCGACGGCGCGGACCCGGGCCCGGTCGTGGCGGTCGACGGCAGGCGCGGCGACCCGCACCGCCGGGGCCGCTCGGTGGCGGTGCTGACCTTCGCCGACGGCCGCAGGCTGGTCTACCAGCCGCGCGACTCGCGGGCGCACGTCCGCTTCGGCGAGTTCGTCGCCCTGCTGGACCGGCGGGTGCCGGGCCTGGGCCTGACCTCGGTCGGCGTGCTGGCCCGCGGCGACCACGGCTGGCTGGAGCACGTCGCCCCGGCGCCGCTGGCCGACCGGGCCGCCGCCGACGTCTTCTACCGCAGGCAGGGCGCGCTGCTGGCGCTGCTGCACGTGCTGCACGCCGCCGACATCCACTTCGAGAACGTCATCGCCCGCGCCGACCAGCCGCTGCTGGTGGACGTCGAGACGCTGCTGCACCCGAGCCTGCCCGGCCCGGCCGCGGCGGGCGACCCGGCCGCCGCCGCGCTGGCCGACTCGGTGCACCAGACCTCGATGCTGCCGGTGATCGTCGTCGGCGACCACGGCGCCGCCGACATCTCCGGCCTGGGCGGCGACCCCGGCGCCCCGGCCCCCGACGCGGTCACCGGCTGGGCCGACCCGGGCACCGACCGGATGCGGCCGACCCGGGTCCCCGGCCGGTTCCCCGACGCGGCCAACCGGCCCCGCCTCGGCGACGCCCAGCTCGACCCCGGCGACCACGAGCCCGCCCTGCTGGAGGGCTTCCACGCCGCGCACGACGCGATCGTGGCGCACCGCGGCGAGTTCGCCGCGCTGGTCCGGGCCAGCGCCGACCTCGAGGTCCGCGTGGTGGTCCGGGCCAGCAACGGCTACGCGTCGCTGCTGGCCGAGTCCACCCACCCCGACCTGCTGCGCGACGCGCGCGACCGCGACCGCGCCTTCGACGTGCTGCGGCACGCCGCCGCGGGCGACCCGCTGCGCGCCCGGCTCGCCCCGCACGAGATCGCCGACCTGTGGGCCGGGGACGTCCCGGTCTTCACCGCCCGCCCCGGCGGCACCGACCTGTGGACCACCACCGGGCACCGGATCCCCGGCGCGCTCGGGCGCAGCGGCGTGGACCGGGCGCTGGCGACCGTCGCGGCCACCGGCGCCGCCTCCGCCGGGGACCAGGCGTGGATCATCTCCGCCACCCTGGCCACCCGCCGCCCGCCCGGCGACCACCGCGGCGGCACCCCCGGCCCGGACCTGCCCGCCGGTCGCGCCGCCGACCCCGAGCGGCTGCTGGCCGCCGCCTGCGCCCTGGGCGACCAGGTCGTGGCCCGCGGCATCGAGGGCGCGGGCCGGGTCAACTGGCTCGGCGTGGAACTCGTCGACGACCGGCAGTGGCTGGTGCTGCCGCTGGGCGCGGGCCTGGCCACCGGCTACACCGGGGTGGCGCTGTTCCTGGCGCAGCTGGCCGAGCGCACCGGCATCGACCGCTACGGCGAGGTGGCCCGGCGGGCGCTGGCGCCGCTGCCCGCGCTGTTCGACGCCGTGGCCGCCCGCCCCGACCTGCTGCCGGTCATCGGCTGCGGCGGCTGGCACGGCTTCGGCGGCATCGCCTACGCCCTGGCCAGGGCCGGTGTCCTGCTCGACGACGCCGACCTGCGCCGCTGGGCCGCGCACGCGGCGGAGCTGGCCGCCGCCGCGGCCGCGCTCCCCGGCCCGCTGGGCTGGTCGGACGGCCTCGCGGGCTGCGCCACCGCGCTGCGCGCCGTGCACACCGACACCGGCGACCCCACCGCGGCCCGCGCCGCCGCCGACTGCGCCACCGCCCTCGCGACCGGCGTGACCGACGCGCTTCGGGCAGCGGTGGGACCGGAGTCCCTGGAATCCGAAGTGGACAGTGCGCGAGCCGGGTACACGAGTACCCCGCCGGGGTTCGCCGACGGCGCGGCGGGCATCGGGTGGGCGCTGGCCCGCACGGGCGACGCCGCCGCCGCCCGGGTGGCCGCCGACCTGTTGCGCCGCGCGGGCTCCGGGCCGGGCGTCGGCTGGTGCTCCGGCGCCGCCGGGCTGGCCGCCGCGCGCACCGCGCTGCTCGACCACGACGACCCCGCCTGCCACACCCGCGCGACCCGCGCCGCCGCCCGCCGCCTGGTCACCCGGCCGGTGCTGCGCGACCTGAGCCTGTGCCACGGCGAACTGGGCGTCGCCGAGGCACTGGCCACCCTGGCCCCGCACTGCGCCGACCCGGCCGTCGCCGGGGCCGCGCGCGCCCGCGCGGGACTGGTGCTGGCCGCCATCGACCGCGGGGGACCGCACTGCGGCACCCCCGGCGGTCTGCCCACCCCCGGCCTGCTCAACGGCGTGGCCGGGATCGGTTACGGGCTGCTGCGGTTGGCGCAACGCGACCGCGTCCCGTCGGTGCTGCTCCTGCAACCCGGCGGCTGAGCGCCCGCTCACCGCCGAGGTCGAAGCGGGCGTGCGCCGAACGGAAGCACCCGCGCGAGAACGGAAACCCCGCACCGGTAATCGGCGCGGTCGTTTCCGGCACAGTTTTCCACCAGAGGAGGAACCCCGAATGTCCGACCGCACCACTTCCGTCGACAGACGTCTCGACGCCGCCGGGGCCGCCATCGCGGCGGCGGTCCGGAACCCGATCGGCGCGCTGGCGGGCAACCCCGCTGTGGCCTTCGGACTGCGCGCCGCCGCGCTGGCGGGCCTGGTGGTGACCGCGGGCGCGGCGGGCGCGCTCGGGTTCGCCGGCGTGCTCGACGACCCGTCGGCGCTGGCGGACTTCCCGCCCAGCACCACGTGCTGTGTCGTCCCGCTCTGAGCAGGTCACTCGTTTGTCCCATAACCGTTTGATGGACCCCCGCCGGCGCCCGTGGGTACTGTGCGCGGCGTGGGGAGTCGGTTTCCGGTCGTCGTGGGACGCGATGGCGAGTTGACCGCGGTGGCCGACGCGGTACGCGCGGCCCGCGGCGGGCGCGGCGGATCGATGTTCCTCGTGGGTGAGAGCGGCATCGGCAAGTCGCGCCTCGCCGCGGCCGCGGTCGACCTCGGGTTCGCCGCCGACATGCGGCTGCTGCGCGGCCGGGGCAGCGCCATCGGGCCGATGGTGCCGTTCCGCTCGCTCACCGAGGCCCTGCTTTCCCTGCTGCGCACCGGCGACCCGATCGACGTGGCCCGTTTGGGTCCATACCGGCCGATCCTGGCCCGGCTCATCCCGGACTGGGGCGAGCCAGCCTCCACCGGGGCGGGCGGCGACCCCGGCGCGGGCTCGCTGGTCATCCTCGCCGAGGCGGTGCTGCGGCTGACCGAGCTCGCGGGCCAGGGCCGCGGCTGCCTGATGGTTCTCGACGACCTGCAGGACGCCGACGCCGAGACCCTCGCCGTGGTCGAGTACCTGATCGACAACATCGGCGACGTGGACGGCGGCGGCACGCTGCTGCTGGGCACCATCCGCGGCGAGGACTGCCCGGCCATGGCACTGGCCAGGGCCGCCGGTCAGCGCGGCCAGGGCACCGTGGTCGACCTCGGCCCGCTGCGCCGCGAGGACCTGCGGGTCCTGCTCGACTGCGCCCTCGACGGCGGTCCCGTGCCCGAACCCGCGCTCGACCTGCTGTGGGCCGGGAGCGCGGGCAACCCGTTCCGGCTGGAGGAACTGCTCGGGTCGGTGCTCGACAGCGGACTGCTCGCCCGCGACCCCGACGGTCGGGGCTGGCGGGTGGACGAGCGGCAGCGCGGCGCGCTGCCCGCCGGGTTCGTCCGCGGCGTGGCCCGCCGCGTCGACCTGCTGCCGCCGCGCACCCGCGAGGTGATCACCGCCGCCGCCGTGCTGGGCAAGCGCTTCCCGCTCGCCGTGGTGCGCTCGATCACCGGCCTGGACTACCGCGAGCTGCTGAACCTGTTGCAGGGCGAGCAGGTCGCGCAGCTCGTGGGGCCCGACGAGCAGACCCCCGACTGGTACGCCTTCGGCCACCAGCTCATCGTGGACGCCGCGCTCACCCTGGTCACCCCGGCCGACCGCGCCCGGCTCGCGGCCGCGGCCGCCGACGCGGTCGGCACCGTCTACCCCGGACTGCCCGGCGAGTGGTGCCAGTTCTGCGCCGCGCTGCGCCTGGACGCGGGCGACCCGGCCGCCGCGGGCACGCTGTTCGCCGAGGCGGGCAGGCGCGCGCTGGCCCAGGGCGCCGCCCAGTCCGCGGTGACCCTGCTGGACAAGACCTGGGAGCTGCTCGCGCACGACACCGCGGCGCGCGCCGCCGCCCTGGAGACCCAGCTCTACGCGCTGGCCGAGTCCGGGCTCATCGACCGCGCGCTGGACGTGGTGACCTTCCTCGACCAGATGGGCGCGGGCCTCGAACCCCGCCGCCGGGCCCGGCTGCACACCCGCATCGCCTGGGTCGCCGTGCACGCCAGCCGGGCCGCCGACGGCCTCAGCCAGGTCGCCGCCGCCCGCGCGCTGCTCGGCCCCGACGCCGCCGCCGAGGACATCGCGCCGGTCGACGTGGTCGCCGCGCACCTGGAACTCGACGTGCCGGGCGAGGACCGGCTGCGCAAGGCCGAGCAGATGGCCCGCCGCGCCGCGATCATCGCCGAGGCCGTGCCCATGCCCGCGGTCGCCTGCCAGGCCTGGCAGCTGCTCGGCGCGCTGACCCGGCCCCGCGACCCGGCCGAGGCCACCGCCCTGCTGGAGCACAGCCGCGCCCTGGCCGTGCGGCACGACCTGCCGATCTGGGAGATCCACGCGCTGGTCCGGCTGGGCCACGACGACGCGCTGCGCGACGCGGGCACCGAACGCCTCGAACTGGCCCGCGAGCAGGCGTCCCGGATCGGCGCGGTCACCGCCCGCTACCAGGCCGAGGTCAACATCGCGCTGCAGCTGATCCTGCGCGCCGACTTCACCGCCGCCCGCGCCCTGATCGACCAGGTGCTCGCCGCCACCACCCGGCTGCGGCTGATGGAGACGACCCAGTACATGCTGCTCTACCGCGCGGTGCACGCCGCGCACCAGGGCAGCCGCCGCGACATGGACCGGGCGCTGGCCGAGTTCGACCACTGGGGCGGCGACCACGACCAGCACGCCGCCCGCGTGCACGGCCTCGGCCGCGCGTTCTGCGCGCTGCTGGAGGAGAACCCGGCGCTGGCGGGGGAGGAACTGGCCCACGCGCAGCGCTCGGAGGAGCGCAACCCCACCACCTTCCACCTCGCGGGCCGCTACGGCCTGAACGTGCTGCTGCGCGCGCTCGCGGGCGACCTCGACGCGGCGGGCTTCCACGAGATCACCTCGGCGCCCGCCGGGGGGCTGCGCTGGGACCGGCACCTCGCCGCGTTCGGCCGCGCGGTGCTGCTCGGCCGCGACGGCGACGCCGACGGCGCCGCCGCCGCGGTGGCCGACGCGCTGGCCGTCGGCGCCCCGTACGCCATGGGCCGCCACCTCGGGCTGCGGCTGGTCGCCGAGGCCGCCCTGGACGACGGCTGGGGCACCCCCGTCGACTGGCTGCGCACGGCGGAGGAGTACTTCCACGGCGCGGGCGTCGCCCCGGTCGCCGGTGCCTGCCGGTCGCTGATGCGCCGCTGCGGGGTGCGCATCGGGCAGCGCCGCGAGGGCGTGTCCGGCATCCCGCAGGCCCTGCGGTCGGCGGGCATCACCGTGCGCGAGTACCAGGTCCTGCGGCTGCTGGTGGACCGGCTGGGCAACCGGGAGATCGCCGACCACCTGCACCTGTCGCAGCGCACGGTGGAGAAGCACGTGTCCAGCCTGATCACCAAGACCGGCCTGCCGAACCGGATCGCGCTGAGCAAGTTCGCCGCCGGGGTGATCACCCCCGGACCCGTCTGACCCCGGGTTCGCCGCCTCGAGCGAACGCGTCGGGAAACACAAGACTGGTGTTCACCGGCGCGCGCGGGCACCCTCGATGTCGTCGATCAGCGAACCGGTGGGGAGTCGGGGTTTGACCCGCGCAGAACTGGAATTCGAGCAGGAATACGTCACGGGCCTCTACGCGCGCCTGGACGCGGCCCGGGCGGAGGCCGCCAGCCGGCTGGCGGGCGCGTCGGGTGACCGCGACGCCGCCGCGGTGTGGCGCGCCGAAGCGGCCCGGCTGGCCGCCGTCGAGGACGGTCTCTGCTTCGGCAGGCTGGACACCGACCGCGGCGATACAGTCCACATCGGACGGTTCTCGTTCTTCGACGACGACACCGACGACGTGGTGCTGCTGGACTGGCGGGCACCCGCCGCGCGTCCCTTCTACACCGCCACCGCCGCGGACCCCCAAGGACTGCGCGGGCGGCGGCGGATCGAGACCCGCGCCCGCGTGGTGACCGGCGTGGACGACGAGCTGTTCGCCGCGGCCGACGACGGCGGCGGGTTGGTCGGCGAGGCGGCGCTGATGGCCGCGCTCACTGCCGAGCGCACCGGCCGCATGCGCGACATCGTCACCACGCTGCGCGCCGAACAGGACCGGATCATCCGCGACGACTTCGGCGGCGTCCTGGTGGTGCAGGGCGGACCCGGCACCGGCAAGACCGCCGTCGCGCTGCACCGCCTGGCGTACCTGCTCTACACGCGCGAACACCTGCGCTCCCGGGGCGTCCTGGTCGTCGGGCCCAGCCGGGTGTTCCTCGACTACATCGGCCACGTCCTGCCGGGACTCGGCGAGAACAGCGTGGTCACCGCGACCACCGCCGACCTGTACCCCGGCGTCGAGGTGACCCGCGAGGACACCCCGGACACCGCCGCGGGCAAGGGCCGCGCCGAGATGGCGGCGCGGGTGGCCGCCGAGATCCGGTCGCGGGTCCGGATCCCGGGTGCGACCGTCGAGGTCGAGTTCGAGCAGCGGGTGCTGGCGCTGTCCCCGTCGGACTGCCGCGCCGCCGCCGCGAAGGCGCGGGCGCGCGGACTGCCGCACAACGTGGCCCGGTCGGTGTTCCAGCACGAGGTCGTGGAGATCCTCGCGGGGCGGTTGGCCGAGCAGTTGGAGTCGCTCGTGCTCGACGAGGCGGGCAACGCGCTCGACGGCGGCAGCGCCGACGGCAGCCTCGGCGCGGCCGACCTGCGCGCGCTGGCGGCGGCGGGCGTGGTGGTGGGGCCGGAGGAGATCGGGGTGCCGCGCGGCGTCCTCGACGAGGCCGACCGGCACGGCCTGCGCGACGCGCTGTTCGCCGACCCCGGCGTGGCCGATGTGCTCGACGAGGTGTGGCCGTCGCTGCTGCCGGCGGACGTGGTGGCCGACGTGCTGTCCGACTACGGGCTCGTCGAGGGGCCCGGGTGGAGCGCGGCGGACGTGCCGCTGCTCGACGAGGCCGCGGTGCTGCTCGACGGCGGTGGCGGCGAGGCGTACGGGCACGTGGTGGTCGACGAGGCGCAGGAGCTGTCGGAGATGGCGTGGCGGATGCTGATGCGGCGCTGCCCCAGCCGGTCCATGACCGTCGTCGGCGACCTGGCCCAGACCGGCACCGCGGCGGGCACCTCGTCGTGGGCGCGGGTGCTGGCGCCGCACGTCGACGACCGCTGGCGGCTGGCCGAGCTGACCGTCAACTACCGCACGCCCGCGGAGATCATGGCGGTGGCGGCCGAGGTCCTCGCCGCGCGCCACCCGGACCTCAGCCCGCCCCGTTCGGTCCGCGCGGCGGGGGAGCGGCCGTGGCGGGTCCGCGCGGACGACCTGGCCGGAGCGCTGGCCGAGGAGGTCGCCGCGCACACCGACGGCACGCTCGCGATCATCACCCCGGAAGCGCACCTGGCACCGCTGTCCACCGCGCTGTCGCTGCGCACTCCGCCCGACCTCACCGAGGCAGTGGTGTTGATCACTCCGGGGCAGGCCAAAGGTCTGGAGTTCGACGCCGCCCTGCTCGTCGACCCCGCGCGGGTTCTCGACACCCCGCTCGGCCACAACGACCTCTACGTGGCCCTGACCCGCGCGACCCGTCGACTCGGCGTGGTGCACCCGGGCGAGCCACCTGCCGAGCTGGTGGGCATACCACAGCGGGGTAACCGGACCACCTCCGGGTGATCATGGCCTGGTCCAGTCCAATCAGGCGCGAAGTGGATCGGTTTCGCGGTGACGGTGCCCTGTACGGTCGAGATCATGGACCGCCTTGCCGACGCGAACAGCCTCGTGGAGCTGCTCGGGGACTGGACGACCGCGGGGGGTCCGCTCTACCGCAAGCTGGCCGGGGCCGTGGCCAGGAGCATCGAGGTGGGCGACCTGCCCGCGGGGGAGCGGTTGCCCAGCGAGCGCGACCTGGCCAAGCTGCTCACCGTCAGCCGGGCCACCGTGGTGGCCGCCTACGACGAGCTGCGCGGCAAGGGCCTGGTCGACAGCGTGCGCGGCAGCGGGACGCGGGTCAGCGCCCGCCCCCGGCTCAACGGCACCGGCGCGGACGGCCGGGTCCCCGGCGGCCGGGCCACCTCGATCTTCCAGCGGCTGGTCGACGGACCGGGGTCGATCATCTCCCTGGCGCTGGCCGTGGAGCCCGCGGCACCGGAACTGCTGGCCGCGTACCGGGACCTCGCCGACGGGGAGCTGGCCGACCTGATGGCCGACGTCGGCTACCACCCGCGCGGCTACCCGCCGCTGCGGCACGCGGTGTCCGAGCACTACACGGCGGCGGGGTTACCCACCGACCCGGACCAGGTGCTGGTGACCACGGGCGCGCAGCAGGTGATCGGCCTGGTCGCGCAGATGTACCTGCGGCCCGGCTGCACGGTGGTCGTCGAGTCGCCGAGTTGGCCCGGCTGCCTGGACGTCTTCCGCGCGGCGGGGGCCCGGCTCGTGGGGGTGCCGCTGGACGACGAGGGCGTGCGCCCCGACCGGCTGGCGACGGTGTTCGCCGAGGAGCGTCCGGTCCTCACGTACCTGATGCCGACGTTCCACAACCCCACCGGCACCCTGATGTCCGCGAGCAGACGCAGGCGCGTCGCGGAACTCGCGGCCCGCTTCAACGTGCCCGTCCTGGAAGACAACGCGTACAGCGGTTTCCACGGCGGCGACGCACCGGCCCCACCCATCGGCGCCTACGCCCGCGGCAACGCCGAGATCCTGACCGTGGGCTCGATGGCCAAGGGCGTCTGGGGCGGGCTGCGGATCGGCTGGGTGCGCGGTCCCGCGGCGATCGTCGACCGGTTGGCGCGGTACAAGGTCCGCGCGGACCTGGGCAGCCCGGTCCTGGACCAGGCCCTGTCCGCCCGCCTGCTACCCCGCCTCAACGAGATCGCGGCCGCCCGGGGGGAAGTGCTGCGGGCCAGGTTGGAACACCTGCAGGCGCTGCTCGCGGAAAACCTGCCCCAGTGGCGCTGGCGCAGCCCGGACGGCGGCTCGGCGCTGTGGGTGGCGCTGCCGGGGACGAGCGCGCAGATCTTCGCCCAGGTGGCGCTGCGGCACGGGGTGGAGGTGGTGCCGGGCTCGGCCACCGACCCGAGCGGCGCCCACGACGACCACATCCGGCTGCCGTTCACCTTCCGCACGGACACGATCACGGAGCTTGTCCGGCGGCTGGCCAGGGCGTGGGCCGACCTGCAGCGGCACGGACCCGTCACGGACACGAACAAGCCGGTGATCTAGCGCGGTTCCGGGCTGGGTCGGGGCGGTCCGAGCGGACCACCCCGACCACCCGGCTCAGCGGCCCTGTAGCGATTTCACGTTGCGGCCGAAGGAGAAACTCCGCGAGCCGTCCCAGTTGAACGACCAGGTCATCAGGCCCTTGAGCTGGCCGCCGACGCTCTTCCACGCCTGCGACACCAGCGACGGCGACATGTAGCCGCCACCCGCGCCCGGTTGGGCGGGGAGGCCCGGGACCTGCTTGTCGTACGGCACGCGGATCGTGGTGCCCTGGATGACGAGGCCCTTGTTCAGGCAGTCGGTCTGCACCTTGAAGCCCTGCACCGTCGCGGCCTGGTACGAGTCACCGGAGCAGCCGTACATGCTTCCGTTGTAGTACTGCATGTTGAGCCACCAGAGCCTGCCGTTGTCGGCGTACTTCTTGATGATCGGCAGGTACGCGCCCCAGATGGAGCCGTAGGTGACGCTGCCGCCGGTCACGTAAGCGGTTTCTGGGGCCATGGTGAGGCCGAAGTTGGCGGGCATCTGGGAGAGCACGCCGTCGATGATCCGGATCAGGTTCGACTGGGACGCCGACAGCTGCGTGATCTTCCCGCTGCCGGTCAGGCCGGTCTCGATATCGATGTCGATGCCGTCGAAGTTGTACTTCTTCAGGATCGGCACGACCGTCGCCACGAACTTGTCCGCGACCGCGGTCGAGTTCAGGTCGATGCCCGCCGCCGCGCCGCCGATCGACATCAGGATGGTGGCGCCCTGGTCCTTCGCCGCGCACATCTGCTCCGGTGTGGACACCTTGACCGTGGCGTCCATGCCGTCCTCCCACAGCACGGTGCCGTCACCGCGGATGACCGGGAACGCGGCGTTGATGACGTTGTAGCCGTTCTGGGCGACGCGGGAGTCGTTGATCGGCACCCAGCCGAACGGCGGGTGCACGCCGTTCGCGGCGCCGTCCCAGTTCTCCCAGTAGCCCTGCAGCACCTTGCCCGCCGGCTTCGACTTCACCGCGCACACGTCACCCGCCGACCCGGGCGCCGCGTCGGCCGCGTGGACCGAGAGGCCGACGGCGGCGAGTGCCAGACAGGTGACGAGCGCACGTTTTCCCCGACGTGACATGTCCACTCCTGTACCCTGTGTGATCGAATGGTTACTCAATTCGAGCACTGGGCGCGGATGAAGTCCACCAAGCGTGTTTGCCATATCGACGATCGAGTATCTTCGCCGACCGGTGGACCCGCGATGGCGGCGCCGTCACCCGTTTGGCAAGATCCAGGGGTGCCGAACCCGACCCCGCGTCCCGTCCCGCACTCGTCCGAGGAGCAGCAGCAGGTCCCCGGCAGGCCCACCGTCCCCACCCCGAGGCCGCCGCTGGCCGGTCGCACCGCCGACCAGCCCACCGCCGAGGCCGCGCCGCAGGCGCCGCTGTCCGGTGCCCAGCTCTTCGCGCCGCACGTTCCCGTGGAGGCCGCCGAGCAGGCCCCGCGCCCGTCCCGGCCGACCGCGCCCGCGGGCGTGCCGAACGAGACGGTGCAGCTGTCCCGCCAAGACGCCCTCGCGGCGGGTGAGCAGCCGGGCACCCGCTCCGGCCCGCACCGCGCCCAAGCGCGCTCGACGGAGGCCGGGGAGCGCGCCGACCAGCCGTCGGCGCCGCGACTCGAGTCACACCCCGACCCGCGGGCGCGTTCCGGCGCACACCCGGCGCAGCCGCCCGCCCCCCAGCCGGGCCCACGTCCCGAGCCGCAGGCCGGGCCCCGCCCCGAGACGCGGGGCCCCGGTGTCGAGTCGCGCTCCGGCGCGTACTCGGCGCAGCCGGGCCCGCACCCCGAGTCGCGTTCCGCTCAGCCGGTGTCCCAGGCCGGGTCGCGTCCGGACGCGCAGGGCCTCGACAGCGGTGCGCGTTCGGGTGCGCACCCGGTGCGGTCGTTCGATCCGCAGTCGAGCCCCCGTGCCGAGTCGCGTTCCGCTCAGGCGGGGGTGCCGGGGCTCGGTGTCGAGTCGCGCTCCGGCGCGCACCCGGTGCAGCCGCCCGCCCCCCAGCCGGGTCCGCGCTCCGCGCAGCCCGCGTCGTGGTCGGACTCGCGGCCGGAGGCGCAGGAGCCCGACTGGGGTTCGCGGGCGGGTGCGCCGCTCGAGTCGCACACCGGGCAGCCCTCAACGCCCCGGCCCGGGTCGCGCTCCGGCGCGCACTCGGTCCAGCAGCCCGAGCCGTACCCCGGTCAGCCGGTGCCGCAGGGACCTGATGCCGGTTCGCGTGCGGGCGCGCCCGCCCCGCGGCCGAATCCTCGGCCCGAGCCGTCACCCCGACCGCAGGCGCCCCAGCCGGGGCCGTGGTCGGACTCCCACCAGGGCGGCCACCCCGGGCAGCCCTTCGCGCCGCAGCCGGGGCCGCGTCCCGAGGCCCACCCGGTCGACCGGCCAGGTCAGCCGGGGGCCCGCTCCGGTTCGCCCGCCGCGCAGCCGCCCGCCCCGCACCCGGCGCCCGGTCAGCCGGTTCCGCCCGGTGCCCGCTCCGGTCCGCGCGCGGTCCAGCCGCGGCCGGTGGCGCCCGCCGATCCGACCGTGCGGTTCAGCCCCGTGCGGGCCGAGCCGGGGACGGTGCCCGACCTCGGCGCCACCCCGCCCACCGACACCCCGACCGTCGCCGACACCGCCCCGGTCGACGCCGAGGCCGGGACCGTGCCCGAGTTGGACGCGGTGCCCGAGGACGACGCCCGGCCCGCCGCCAGGAAGAAGCCGTTGATCCGGCGGATCGCGCGGCGCATCGTCGGCCCGAGCCTGTTGCAGCGCCGCGAGTGAGGCGGCGCTGCGGAAGGTGACCATGGCGGCGCACGGGCTCCAGTAGGGTCGGCTGATCAAGTCGATGGGGGAGTCCGTTGCGCAAGTTCCTGCCGTTGTTGCTGATCCTGACCGCGTGCACCGTCCCGCCCGACCCGCCGCCCGTGCCGCCGTCGCCGGAGATCCAGGTACTGCCCCAACCCGCCCCGACGGAGGCCCGCCGTCCGGTCGACGCGACCCACCTCACCGCGGCCGCCGTGTTCGGCGACCTCGAGTCCGTCGACCTGTGCCAGTTCCTCAAACCCCGTGACATCGCGGATTTCGGCGCCGCCGTCCCCGACGACCCGGCCGCCTTCGACGTCTGCGCCATGACCTTCATCCGCGACGTCGACCGCGTGCTGGTCCGAGTGCGGGTGGGTCCCTTCCAGCGCGACGGGCGGCCCGCGCTCCGCTCGCAGGCCCTCGCAGGCGGTGTCCGCAAGGACGTGGTCGGCGAGGACGACGAGCAGTGCCTGGCGGAGCTCGTGTTCCCCGACGGCCCGGTCCTGCAGGTCGCGGCCGGAGCGGACCGCAACTCGTTCGGGGGCAGCCGGGGCGTGACCGCCTCGAAGTGCCCGCTGGTGGACACCGCCATCGACGCCATGGCCCGCCGGTTCCCGCTCGGCCTGCCCTCCGCGCGGACCTTCGGCCCCGGGTCCTGGCACCGCGCGCACGCCTGCGACCTGCTCCGACCGGACCTGGTCGCGCGAATCCCCGGCCTGGCGGGCAAGCAGCCGGAGCAGAGCGCCGCGGGGCACGCCTGCGTGGTGCGGGGCGACGGAGTGGAGGCGCGCTTCCGGTTTGCCGCGGGCTACCCCCTCCTGCCGACCGGGAACCTCGCGGTCACCATCGCGGGCCGCGAGTCGGTGACCGACGACCTGCCGCGACCATCCCGGGACCGCACCTCGTGGTGCCAGGTGAGCACGGCGCACATCCCGCACGAGATCCCGGACCTGCCCGGCACCAGCGAGTACGCCGCCGTCGAGGTCCAAGTGGCCGCGGACCGCCGCGACACCGCCTGCGCCGAGAGCCGCGCCCTCGCCGAGGGCGTGTGGCCGGGGTTGCCCGGCTAGCGCCTCCGGCCGTCGGCCATCACCAGGGGAAGTCGTTTTCGCGCGGTCGCCGCACTGGTTCTGTTGACGCGGCACCGGTTCGCTGTGCTCGATCGCCGACGCCGTGGCGACCGCCGTGATCGGCCCGCGGTCCCGGCGTCACGGTGACGGCCAGTCCACCGCCAGCAGGATGGTCTCGTCGGCGCGCAGGAGGCCGTTGGTCCGGTATTCGACCAGGGTGAGCGCGCCCGCCAGGTGGACGAGTTGGTGGGCCTCCTCCCGCGCGTGCGCCCGCCGGGCCACGGTCGACAGGGCCAGGCAGCACAGCCGGGCCCGCGATGCCTCCTCGGCGGTCAGCGCTTGGTGGTCGGCGCGCAGGGCGGGCAGCAGGTCGCGCAGGTAAGCCGTCGCCTGGTGGCTCCACCGGTCTGAGGGGTCGAGCACCCGACCGGCCAGCCGCTCGACCAGGACCTCCGCGTAGTCGTGCGCCAGTTCCGGTGGGGCGCGCCACCCGGACCACTCGTCGAACGCCGAGTCGCGGCGCAGCCCGGCGAGGAACGCGCCGAGCGCGCCGGGGCCCGGCGGCAGGTCCGACAGCGCCAGGGTGAACGCGGTGCCCAGGTACGTCTCACTGTCCATTGTGGAGTCCATGCGCTCGCCGGGCGCCGGGGTGAGCAGCAGGCCGTGCACGCGCTCCGCGGCGGGGTAGGCGGCGGCGTACACGGCCGACAGCGCGTCGCGCAGCGCCCGCACGGCGCCGGGCCACTGCGCGGAATCGCCGCGCGCCATGCCCTCCGCCACGCCGATGGCGAGGGCCAGCCGGTCGCGGCGCTGCCAGGGCGCGTCCGGGTCGCGGAACCCGGCCGCCACGCGCAGGGACCGCAACAGCGACACCACGAGCACCCGCGCCTCCTGCCGGTGCCGCGACCCCACCAGCGCGTCGAGCGCTTCGGTGTCGGCGCGCGCGGACAGCAGGCACAGCAGGTACAGCGACGGCGCGTCGAGGTCGTCGGCGAGCGCGTCGACGAGGTCGTCCTCGGTGACCACGTGGGTCGAGCCCGCCGCCGTCCACACGGCGGGCGCCGGTCCGGCCGCCGAGACCCAGGCGGCCACGTCCGCGAGCCCGTCCGCCCCCGCCAGCTCGTCCCCGGTGGGCAGCCGGAACGCGTTGTCGACGTCGAGCAGGGCGTTGAGCCAGCGGCAGAACTCCCGCGCCCGGTTGCCGGGCACACCCTCGCACCACCGCCGTGAGCCGGGCGCGACCGGTTCGGCGCCCGCCGGGTGGCCGCCCGCGACGTCGTGCTCGAACAGCCGGTACAGCGACGCGGGCACCGGGGTGGTCGCGACCCTGGTGCCGCGCTGCGGGTAGGCCCACTCGGCGAGGTGGCGGTTGGCGAGGATGGTCGCGATCACCCGCCGCTGGGCGGGGGTGGAGTGGTCCAGGTAGCGGGCGTCGAGCATCTCGGTGAGCTGCTCGCGCAGCTCGGGGGCGAGTGAAGCCTGCTGCTCCAAGCACTTGAAGGCCAGTGACAGCGCGTTGACGGACCCGTGCCTGAGGCAGGCGGCCACGATCGCGTCGGCGCTCGCGGTCGCCGTGTAGAGCAGCGTGGTCTCCTCCCACCACACGTCGTCGACGGTGTCGGTGAGCAGGTCGCCTTCGCGCTCCTCGCGGATGTAGGTGGCGGCCAGGTACTCCTGGAAGGTCAGGTGCGCGAAGGCGAACCGGCCCTCCTCCCGTTCCACCAGCAGCCCGTTGGAGCTCACGTCGGCGAGCACGTCCTGGGCGGTCAGTGTCGTGGGCAGCCTGCGCAGCTGCGGGGCGAACAGGTCGAGCACGACGTCGCGGCCGACCTCCCGGACCCCGTCGGACATCATCCGGAACGCCAGCGCCCGCAGCATTTCCTCCATCTTGTCGCCGGGCAGCTCCACTGCCAGCCGTTTGGCCTCCATCCGCCGCCACAGCATCACTTCGCAGATCTCGCGGTACAGCGCCGCGCGGCTGCCCGGGAGCGCGCTGCGGAACCGGTGCACGTTCGCGATCATCGTCAGCATCAGCGGGTTCGCGGTGAAGTCCACGAGGCCCGGTGCCTCGGTGAGCTTGGCCAGCAGGTCGTCGCTGCCCTCCTGGGCGCGGCGCCGCACCTCGGCGTCGGACTTGCCGGTGCTGAGCTTCTCCACCGCCAGGTACCAGCCGCGCACGAACCGGTCGACCTGGGCACGGGTGAACTGGCGGGTTTCCAGCACCGTCGCACCCGCGACCGGTGCCTCGTTGAAGCCACCGGGGCGGGAGGTGATCACGAAGTCGTTGCCGGGGTAGTGCGCGGTCTGCCGCTCCACCCAGTCCGAGACGCGCTGCCGCCGCTCACGACCCGAGATCTCGTCGAGGCCGTCGAGCAGCACCACGCAGTGGCCCGCGTTGAGCTGCCTGCCGAACCACCCGACCGGCTCGGCCGCGGCCAGCGCGCCGAGTGTGGCGCGCACGAGGTCGGGCAGCATCGTCGCGTGGTCGCCGACGATCCGGTCGACGTGGTCGCGCAGGTAGAGCAGCACGGGGACGGGGCGGCGCCTGCGGTCGGCCGCGGTGATGACCCGTGTGGTGTGCCGCAGCAGGGTCGTCTTGCCGCTGCCCGGTCTGCCGATGACGGCCAGGGTCGACGGGGCGGGCAGGTCGAGGAACTGCGCGAGGCTGTGCCGCGTGCCGGTGGACAACCCGGCCTCGGCCACCACCCCGGGATCGGCCTGGTGCGGCACTTGGTGGCTGATGCTGACGTCGACGTAGACGTCGTCGAGTTCGGGGGTGGCGAAGCCGACGGTCCGCAGGCCCTTCAGGTCGACGTAGCGCACGGCGTTGGCCACGTGCTCGCGGTACTGCTGCGGGAACCGGGTGAGCCGCCCGGTGAACGGCCGGTCCAAGCGGTTGCTGGGCCGCCTGCCGCGGGCGCGCCGGAGGTGCCTGCCGAGCAACGCGCCGCCGGTCAGCGCCACGGCTCCGGCGGCGGCCGCGAGCGGGTGCCACAGCGACACCGCGGCGGCGAGGACCGCCGCCCCACCGGCGATCGCGACTGTCGGCACCGGTGTCCCGCTGTCTGTTCCGCGTCCCACGCTGATCATGGTCGTCCGAACGGCCGCGGGTGATACACCGACCGCGCGGCGTGGTCGTCCTCCACGGTTGGCGGCGGTACGCGGTTGGTGGCATTCCGTCACCACGCCATACGGATGGCTGCTCGTTGAACATTGCCCGAACAGGTCTATCGGGCGGTGGTTCGGCGATCTAGTTTCAGCCGGCAATCAGTCTCGGGCGAAGGGAAATCCGACGTGCGCTCACGTCTGCTCGGCGGGGTGGTGGCCACCGCGCTGGTGGCGGCCACGGTCGTCGTGGTCGGTGGCCAGACGGCCGCCGCGGCCGGGTTCGGGCCCGGCAACATCGTGGTGGCCAGGGTGGGTACCGGTGACGCCGCGCTCAGCAGCGCGGCGACGGCGGTGTTCCTCGACGAGTACACGCCCGCGGGCGACCTGGTGCAGTCGGTGGCGCTGCCCGCCACCGCGCCCGCCGCGGGCAAGCGGTTGACGCTCAGCGGGTCCGCGACCTCCGAGGGCGCGCTCACCCGCTCCGCCGACGGCCGCTACCTGACCCTCGCGGGCTACGACGCCGACGCGGGCACCGCCGGTGTCGCGGGCACGACCTCCGCGGCGGTCGGCCGCGTCGTGGGCCGGGTCGACGGCGCCGGCGCGGTCGACACCAGCACCGCGATCACCGACACCTTCAGCGCCAACAACGTGCGCGGCGCGGCCACCGACGACGGCAGCCGCTTCTGGGTCGTCGGCGCCAACGGCGGCGTCCGGCTCGCCGCGCTCGGCTCGACCGGCGCGTCCACCCAGATCAACTCCGCCGCGCCGACCAACCTGCGCACCGCGGTCATCGCGGGCGGGCAGCTCTACGTCGGTTCCGGCAGCGGCACCACCGGCGTCTACACCGTCGGCGCGGGCCTGCCCACGACCGGCGGCCAGACCCCGGCGCTGACCGCCGCCGCCCCCAGCCCGTACGGCATCGCCGCGCTCGACCGCGACCCCGCGGTCCCCGGCGTCGACACCCTCTACGTGGCCGACGACTCCGCGTCCGGCGGCATCCTCAAGTTCTCCTCCGACGGCACCACTTGGACCGCGCGCGGCGCGTTCCGCCCGGCGGGCAACGCCGTCCGGGGCATCACCGGCCAGGTCACCGCCACCGGCGCGACCCTGTTCGCCACCACGACCAACAACCTGCTGGTCAAGGTCGACGACACCGCCGCCCCGGCCGCCCCCATCGCGGCCACCTCGGCCACGCTGCGCACCGCCGCCGCGAACACCGTGCTGCGCGGTGTCGCGCTCGCGCCGACCGGATCGACCACCCCGGCGCCGTCGATCACCGCGCAGCCGCAGGACACCGCTGTCGCGTCCGGCGCGTCGGCCACGCTGAGCGTCACCGCGACCGGCGCCGCCGGCTACCAGTGGTACGCGGGCAACGCGGGCGACACCACCAACCCGGTCGCGGGCGCGACCGGCGCCGAGTTCACCACTGCGGCGCTCACCGCCCCCACCACCTACTGGGTGCGGGTCAGCGGCCCCGGCGGCCAGGTCGACAGCCGGACCGTCACCGTGACGATCTCCGGCGGCACCAACACCGCGCCGACCATCACCGCCGCCCCCGAGATCGCCCTCACCGTGGGCGACCCGGACACCCCGCCCGCCGTGCGCACGGTGACCGTCGGCGACGCCGAGACCCCCGCGTCCGGCCTGACCGTGACCGTCACCAGCAGCGACCCGGCCGTCGCGACCGGCGGCAGCACCGGCACCGGTGACGTCCGCACCCTCACGTTCACCCCGGCCGCCGTCGGCCGCGCGACGCTGACCGTCACCGTCTCCGACGGCACCCTGTCGGCGTCCACCGCGGTCCCCGTGGCCGTCTCCGCCGCGCTCCCCGCCGGGCAGCGCAGCTTCTACGGTGCCAGCGACGCCAGCACCGCCATCGACCTCGGCGGCGCGGTCGTCGTGGCCGACGACGAGACCAACGTGCTGCGCGTCTACGACCGCGAGCACTCCCGCTACCCCGCGCAGTCCCTCGACGTGCGCGCCGCCGGTCTCGCCCTGCGCGACACCGACGTGACCCGCGAGATCGACATCGAGGGTGCCGCGCGCACCGGCGACACGATCTTCTGGGTCGGGTCGCAGGGCCAGAACTCCTCGGCCAAGACCCGCCTCAACCGCCAGGAGCTGTTCACCACCACGGTGACCGGCACCGGCACCGGCGCGAGCCTCGCGCTCGGCGGCAGCTACCAGCACCTGCGTGACGACCTCATCGCCTGGGACAACGCGAACGGCGCCGCCCTCGGCATCGCCGCCGCGGCGGCCCGCGCCCCCGAGGGCGACGGCGCGGGCGGCCCGACCGGCGTCAACCTCGAGGGCGCCGAGTTCGCCCCCGACGGCACCACCCTGCTGCTCGCCTTCCGCGGCCCGCTGACCGCCGACGGCAAGGCCATCGTCGTCCCGGTCACCAACGCCGCCGCGCTGGTCGCGGGCAACCCGACCACCGGCGTCTCCGCGAGCTTCGGCACCGCGCTGCGCTGGGACCTCGGCGGCAAGGGCATCCGGGAGATCCGGAAGAACGCCGCGAACCAGTACCTGATCATCGCCGGCCCGTCCGACGCGGGCACCGGCGCGGCGGGGGAGTACAAGTTCTTCTCCTGGGACGGCGACGCGGGCCACCAGCCGCTGCCGCGCGCGGGCTCGCTCGACGCGTTCACCGCGGTCGGCAAGCCCGAGGCCATCGCGGACGTGCCGAACCCGCTGACCGACGCGTCCAGCGTCCAGGTCCTCACCGACGACGGCGACACCGTCTTCTACGGTGACGGCACCATCGCCAAGGAGCTGCCGCTGTGGCAGCGCAAGGCCGTCGGCGCCACCGTCGCGGTCGGCGCGGCACCCGCGTGCACCTCGCCGGTCGTCACGATCGGCTCCGTGCAGGGCACCACCGACACCAGCCCGCGCAACGGCCAGACCGTGACCGTGCGCGGCACCGTGGTCGGCGACTACGAAGGCGCCCAGCCCGCGCTGCGCGGCTTCTACCTCCAAGACGCCGGTGACGGCGACGCCAACACCTCCGACGGCGTCTTCGTCTTCGACAACGGCGCCGACCTGGTCGCCAACGGCGATGTCGTCCAGGTGACCGGCGCGGTGTCGGAGTTCCAAGGCCAGACGCAGATCACCGCGTCCGGCGCGGCCGTGCAGCGCTGCGGCACCCGGGCCGCGGTCACCCCGACCGCGATCACCCTGCCGCAGGCGAGCGCCACCGACCTGGAGCGCGTCGAGGGCATGCTGGTCAAGGTCGACCAGACCCTGACCGTCACCGAGCACTTCCAGCTCGGCCGCTTCGGCCAGGTCGTGGTGTCCTCCGGCGGTCGGCTCCAGCAGCCCACCTCGGTCATCCGCGCTACCGACCAGGCCGCGGTGCAGGCGAAGCAGGCGGCGAACAACCTCAACCGCCTGATCATCGACGACGCCACCAACGGCCAGAACCCGGACCCGATCGTCTTCGGTCGCGGCGGCCGGCCGCTGTCCGCGGCGAACACGCTGCGCGGCGGCGACACCGTCACCGCCCCGGTCGGCGTGCTCACCTACACCTGGGCGGGCAACGCGGCCAGCGGCAACGCCTACCGCCTCCGCCCGACCGGCGCGCTCGGCGGCGCCGCGGTGTTCGACGCGGTCAACCAGCGCCCGACCACTCGACCGGACACCGGCAACGCGACCGTCCACGTGGCGGGCGCGAACCTGCTGAACTTCTTCAACACCTTCACCGGCTGCAAGTTCGGCACCCAGGGCGGCCCCGCCGACTGCCGCGGCGCGGGCGACAACACCGAGTACCAGCGCCAGCTGGCCAAGGAGGTCGCCGCGATCCGGTCCCTGAACGCCGACGTGACCGGCGTGATGGAGCTGGAGAACGACGGCTACGGCCCGGGCAGCGCCATCCAGGCGCTGGTCGACGCGCTCAACGCCGCCGACGGCCCCGGCGCCTGGTCCTTCGTGGACGCCGACGCCGCGACCGGCGTGGTCGACGTGGCAGGCACCGACGCGATCAAGGCCGCGATCCTGTACCGCACGGCCGCGGTCACCCCGGTGCCGGGCGCGACCTTCGTGGACCAGGACCCGCTGTTCGAGCGGCGCCCGGTGGCGCAGACCTTCCGCACCGCCGACGGCGCCCGGTTCACCGCGGTGGCCAACCACTTCAAGTCCAAGGGCTCCTGCCCGACCACCGGCCCGGACGCCGACCAGGGCGACGGGCAGAGCTGCTGGAACCCCCGCCGCACCGCGCAGGCGACCGAGCTGGCGCGCTGGCTGGGCGCGACCGTGGTGCCCGCCGCGGGCGACGAGGACGTGCTGATCGTCGGCGACCTCAACTCCTACGCCGGTGAGGACCCGATCGCGGTGTTGGAGGCGGCGGGTTACGTCAACCTGCCCAAGTCCTACGGCGGCGTCGACACCTACTCGTACGTCTTCGACGGCCAGTGGGGCTACCTCGACTACGCGCTCGCGTCGCGGTCGCTGGTCCCGCAGGTCACCGGGGCGGGCGAGGCGCACACCAACGCGGACGAGCCGTCGGTGCTGGACTACAACACCGACTTCAAGACCGCGGGCCAGATCGCCTCGCTGTACGCGCCGGACCGCTTCCGCACCAGCGACCACGACCCGGTCCTGGTCGGACTGCGCCCGGGCGTCCCGGCCGCGATCAGCGGCACGCCGCCGACCGGGACCGTCGGCGCGCCGTACTCGCACACCTTCACGCTCAGCGCCCCGGCTGTCGTGACCGTGGCCTCGGGCACGCTGCCCGCGGGCCTGTTCCTCAGCGAGGACGGCGTGCTCAGCGGCACGCCGACCGAGGCGGGGGAGCGGACCTTCACCCTGCGCGCCACCAACGCCTACGGCTCGTCCGACGCGGCGTTCACGGTGCGGGTCGAGGCGGGCGTCGCCATCGACGGGACGCTGCCGGACGGCAAGGTCGGCACGCCGTACACCGGCGCGCTGACGGTCACCGGCACCGCGCCGATCACCGTCGGCGCCACGGGGTTGCCCGCGGGCCTGGGCATCGGGTCGGACGGCCGGGTCACCGGCACGCCGGGCGCGGCCGGGACCTTCACGGTGACCGTCACGGCGACCAACGCGGCGTCGCGGGCGAGCAAGACCTTCACGGTGCGGATCGCGCAGGCGGCGAGCGCGGTCGCGGTGACCGGCACCCCGAACCCGTCGATCATCGGCGGCGCGGTGCGCTTCACGGCGGCGGTGACCGGCGCGGGCGGCGTGGTGCCGACCGGCACGGTCCAGTTCACTGTGGACGGCAAGGCGCTCGGCACGCCGGTGGCGCTGGTCAACGGCGCCGCGGTCAGCCCGTCGACCACCTTCACCACCGTGGGCGCGCACCAGGTCCGCGCGGCCTACAGCGGTGACGCGTCGTTCACCGCGAGCACGGTGACCGCGAACCACGTGGTGTACGTGGGCGTCAAGGTGTTGAGCCCGGCCGACGGCGGTCGCGTGCAGGCCGGTGACCTGGTGCCGGTGCGATTCCGGCTGGTCGACGCGAACGGGACCCCGATCCCGCCGCTGGCCTCGGTGCTGGTGTTCCTCAGCGGCCGGGTGACCGTGTCCGCCGACGGCGCGCAGACCCTGCGGCCGACCTACCCGGTGTACGACCCGTTCACCGACTCGTTCGTGGTCCTGTGGAACACGGCGAAGCGCCCGACCGGTCAGGTGACGGTCACGGTGTCGGTGTCCTACCCGGACGTGCCGGTGCAGACCGTGCCCGTCAAGGTCACGCTGAACTAGCGGTGTCCGGAGGGGGGCGCGTCCGATACCGGGTGCGCCCCCCTTCCGTACGTTCGGGGGATCGCCGCTTCGCGTTCACCGCCCGGCGCGGCGGATGCGGAACCATGATCACCGTGGACCGACGAGTGGTCTGGCTCGGCCTGGTGGCCGCCCTGGCGGGCTGCGCCCAAGGCACCTCTCCCGCACCGGCGGTGGCACCGCCGGAAACCACCGCCACCCTGTTCCCCACGGCAGCGGCCCCACCACCCGCCGCGCCACCGGAGCCCACCGAGACGACCGGCCGGGCAAAGGGCGGCAAGCCCGCCCCGCGCCCCTGCCGCGCGGCGAACCTCACGGTGTCCCAGGAGAACTGGCGGGCCCGCGAACGCACCTCCGACGGCACCCCGGTGACCGTCGCGATCGACTTCAAGGTCACCAGCACCGCCCCGGACCCCTGCGCGGTGCGCGGCTGGGCGTCGCTGGACCTGCGCACCCCGACCGACAGCGGCGTCCCGGAGTTCCGCATCCCCGGTCCGGACACCCCGGTCACCCTCACCCAGGGCACGGAAACCCACTTCAGCGCGATCTTCCGGCACTGCCTGACCCGCGCCGACCGCGCCGCGCTGACCCTGCCCGACGACCCCACCCCCATTCCGCTCACCGACGGCTGGCTCCCGGCCTGCGCCCAGTCCGACATCGGCCTGACCCCCTTCGGCACGACCGCGTGACCGGGATCGCCGCTCCGTCACGAGTTTTCGACCACCGCCCATAGCGCGGCATTTACCGCCGCTGGTGTTTATCGGTCGCCTAGCGCGATTCCGGTGATCACCGTCTATTGCCGAGCGGGTGTGGTGGGTGGCCGGCCCGTCCTGGTAAGCATGCCGGTGTGATGGGGCGTCGGTGGCTGGGCGGAGTTCTTGTGGCGTGCGCGCTGTGGGTCACCGGGTGCGCCGACGGGGCCACGCCGGGTGCGGGCGCGGGGCCGTCGACCGCCGGTCCGCCGGAGAGCGGGGCGGCGGTGCCGACCCCCAGGTTGCTGCCGCCGACCACCGAGGCATCACCGTCCGGTCGGACCACGGCGCCGGGGAAGGGGCGGCCGGTCCGGGCGTGCTTGGGTGGGGACCTGGCGTTCGAGGAGACGAACTGGCGGGCCACGGAACGCGCGCCCGACAACACGCCGGTGACGGTGGCCGTGGACTACGTCGTCACCAATCGCGGGCACGATTCCTGTGCGGTTCGCGGGTGGGTGTCGTTCACGCTGTTCGATGCCTGCGACGCGACCTGCGCGACCGCCGCGCCCGTCGACAGCCGCACCGACCACCTGCCCGGCCCGGAGACGTCGGTCACCCTCCAGGTCGGTGCCACCGCCGTGTTCAGCGCGATCTTCCGGCACTGCCTGCTCCGCGCCGACCACGCCGAACTCCGCCTGGAAGGCGACCCGACCCCGGTCCAGATCCCGGCGGGCAACCTCCCCGTCTGCCCCGGCGCGGCCATCGGCGTGACCCCGTTCGGCACCACCGCCTGACCCGCTGTACGTCCGTTGTTCAGCGGGGCGTGGCGGGCGGGTGGCCGATTTCGGCGAACATCCCGGTGTGATCGGACGTCGGTTGGTGGTCGGGGCCCTCGCGGTGTGCGTGCTGGGCGTGTCGGGGTGCGCGTACGGCGCGCGAGCGGGCTGGGCGGCGGGACCGCCGCCGATGGACCCGCCGGAGACGAGCCTGTCCGCGATCCAGGCGGCGCGGACCATCACGCCGAAGACGACAACGGCGGTGCCCGCCGCGCCACCGACCAGCACGACAACTACGACCACCACGACCACCGCGGCGCGGGCCACCGAGCCGTCTGCCCGGGCGGGGGCCGACTGCCCGACCGCGGACCTGGGCTTCAGCGCGTGGAAGTGGCGAACCGAACCGTTGGGCCGCGAGGGCGACACCGTGTCGGTGCCGATCGAGTTCGTCGTCACCAACAACAGCCGGAACGCGTGCGCGATCCACGGCTGGATCGCCCTCTCGGTGTTCCGCGAGACCGTCTTCGGCCCCTGCGCCCAAGACGCGGCCCACACCTGCAACGCCTGGGAGGGCCGCGACGCCCCCGTCGTCCTGCGGCCCGGTGCCGCCACCCGGGTCAGCTCGGTGCTGCACCGGTGCGTCCTGGAACTGCGCGAGGTCGACCCGCGCTACCCGTCGGGCCTGTTCCCCGTCTGCACCGACACCGACATCCCCCTGACCGTCGGGTAGCGGTGGTGACGCGGGCGCGCCACCACCGCACCCGCGTCACCAGGTGCTGTTGATCAGTCCCGTGCCCAGGTAGACCTGGTCGAACGAGTTGCCGTCGTTGTCGTCGGTGTACACCAGGGTGATCTGACCCCACGGACTCACCGCGAGCGCGGGCTCGTCCTGCCGACCCGCGATCACCGTGTGCACGCGCAGCCGGGGCAGGCGACCCGTCGTCGTGCCGTCGGCGTTGAGGCCCTGTGCGTGGATGTCGTCGCCGGAGGACCAGTTGACCACCACGTTCCGCTGGTCATCGATGCCGACCTGCGGGTCGTCACCCGGCATGATCGAGTCCACAGGGGACGCAGCGGTTCCGGTGGCGGAGAAGGACCGCGCGCCGATCTGCGTGTCGCTCTCCCACGCCACCGCGTAGTCGCCGTTGAAGTTCGCCGCGATCGACGGGTACCGCTGCTGGCCCGCGGTCGTCACGTTCACCAGCGCCTGGGCCAGCTTCACCCCGCCGGACGGTGTGAAAGCCTTGCGGGCCACGTTGAACGCGCCGTTCGCGTCGCCGTCCTCGTCCCACACCACGATCGCGTTGCCCGCCGCGCCCATCGCCACGTCGGGGCGCTGGTGCGTGCCACCCGCCGCGTTCACCTGCGTCTCGTAGGTCTTCGACGAGATCGACGCGAACCCCGACACCCGCACGGTCGGCGCCGCGGTGCCCTGCTCGTCCTCGAAGGCCACCGCGAAACCGGCGCCGTCCGGGTCGGCCGCGACCGCCGGGTTCAGCTGCTGCCCGTCCGCGCTCGCGTTCGCCGACGCGGAACCGGTGACCGTGCCCGCGGTGTTCAGCGCGCGCACCGCGATGTTGTAGAAACCGTTGGCATCCGGGTCCTCCGCCCACACGACCACCGCGCTGCCGTCCTCGTGCAGCGCGACGTCCGGCTGCGCGTGCCGCCAGTTCCCGGTGCCGCCCGCCGAGAGCTTCTTCTCGTACTGCGAGGCGCCGTTGAGGTAGAGGCGGACCCAGACGTCGCTGTGCACCGGGTCGGCCGGGTTGGTCGCGTCGCGGTCGTCCTCCCAGACCACGGCGGTGTAGCCGGTGCGCGCGGTGGCCACCGCGGCGTTGTCCTGGTCGCCCGTCGAGTCGGAGTTGGCGGTCACCCAGGTGATGTCCGCCGGAGTCGTGCCGTCGGCCGACGCGGGCACGGCGAACGCGGCCACCGCCGCCGCCGAGATCCCGGCCGAGAGTACGAACCTGCGCATACTGCTCCTGTTCACGGTGCCTGCAAACCGGGGTTCCCGGCCTCGATCACGTAGCTCTGGGCGGTTTTGACCGGGTAGTCGCGGACGGTCACCTTGTCCAGCACCCGGAAGTCGACCCGCAGCTGCGTCGGCGAGGTCACCGTGCGGACGTAGCCACGCTGGTTCTTGTAGAACTTCACGTGCGGGTTCAGGCTCGACGTGCCGGTCTCGGTCGCGCTGCCGTCACCGCCGGAGGTGATCGACGTGCTGACCAGCTCGGTGCCGATGACCCGGTTCTGCGTCTGGTAGTCGTCCATGATGTTCGCCGCCCAGTGCCGGTGCACGTCCCCGGTCAGCACCACCGGGTTCACCGTGCCGCGCGCCTGCCAGCCCTGCTGGATGCGGGACCGGTTGGCGGTGTAGCCGTCCCACGAGTCCATGCTCTTGGAACCGTCGGCGGCGGCCAGCTTCTGCGCGAAGAACACCTGCTGGCCGATGAGGTCCCAGGTGCCCAGCCGCTGCCCCAAGCCGTCGAGCAGCCACGCTTCCTGGGTCGCGCCGGTGATCGTGCGCGCCGGGTCGTCGGCCACCGGGCACAGCTTGGTGCCGTCGCCGCAGGCCTGGTCGTCGCGGTACTGGCGGGTGTCGAGCATGTGGAACGTGGCCAGGCTGCCCCACCGCAACCGCCGGTACAGCTGGAGGTTCGACCCGCTCGGTGCCTGCGCGGCCCGCAGCGGCATGTGCTCGTAGTACGCCTTGTACGCCGCCGCCCGGCGTGCGGCGAAGTCGCCGCCCGCGGGGGAGTTGTCGGCGCGGACCAGGTTCGCGTAGTTGTTCTCCACCTCGTGGTCGTCCCACACCACGACCCACGGCGCGATGGCGTGCGCGGCCTGGAGGTCCACGTCGCGCTTGTAGAGCGCGTGTCGCACGCGGTAGTTGGCCAGGGTGGTGATCTCGCCGGACGGCTGGTGCGCGCGCACACCGGAACCCGCGCCGCCCTCGTAGATGTAGTCGCCCAGGTGCAGCACCAGGTCCGGGTTCTCCTCGGCCATCCGCCGGTACGCGGTGAAGTAGCCCGCCTCGTAGTGCGAGCACGAGGTGAACAGCATGGTCAGCGCCGGGCTCGTGCCGACCGCGGGCGCGGTGCGGGCCCGGCCGGTCGCGGAGATGTGGCCCGACGCGCGGAACCGGTAGAAGTACTCGCGTCCCGGCTGGAGCCCGACCAGTTCGACGTGCACGCTGTGCGCCAGGCCCGACACCGCCGTCGCGGTCCCGGTCTGCGCCAACTGGGTGAAGTTCCGGTCGGTCGCCACCTGCCACTCGACGTCCACCGGGGCGCTGGACATGCCGCCGAGACCGTCGGCGTTGAGCGGGCTGGGAGCCAGTCTGGTCCAGATCACGAACCCGTCGGCGGCGGGCTCACCGGAGGCGACGCCGAGGGTGAACGGGTAGGCGATGGCCTGGGCCGCGCCCGAGCCCGCCAGCGCGACCCCCGCGCTGGCGAGACCACCGACCAGGAAGGTCCGTCGATGCAGTCGAGTCATACCCACAGTTCCTACGGGCGCGCCGCTGTGTGATCCAGACCGCACAGCAGATGTTCACGTGATCCCCACTGCCTGGTTGACCACTGTGGACGGAGAGCCCGGTTTGGGCCGTTGTGCCCAGAGCGCGGGACCGTGTGCCCGCGACCCGCACCCCGGATGGCTGAACTCCGCGCCGGGGCCTCAACGCGCGGACCGGTCGCGGCGATCTCCGGTGGTGAACGGCCGCGTCCGCGGCCGGGAACCATGGGGAGAGCATGCGAAAGTCACTCGCGATCACCGCGTTGGCCGTGCTGGCCGCGTTCGTCGTACCCGCTTCGGCCACCGCCACACCGTCCACCCCGCGCGCCGCCACGGCCCGCGCCGACGTCTTCCGCGGTGACGTCAACGGCGACCGCATCGCCGACCAGGTCACCCTCGGCGCGGACCAGGTGAGCCCCACCTGCTCCATCAAGGTCGCCTACGGCCGCGCGGGTGGCGGCTTCGGCACGCCGGTGGAGTCGAAGTACCAGTCGGTGCAGACCCACGCGCCGTACTGCCCGGACATGGGCGTCGTGGTCGACCTCGGCGGCGACGGCAAACCGGAGATCGTCGCGACGGGCTTCAGCTGGGACAGCGCGGCCCGCGCCTTCCAGGTGCTGCGCCGCAACAGCCAGAACCAGATCCGGTCCGTCGCCACCTACCCGGGCGTCGCCTACCCCAGCACCCTGCGCAAGGTCGACTTCACCGGCGACGGCCGCGAGGACCTGTGGGTCTCGACCGACCAGAGCCTGGAACTGCGCTCGTTCACCAACGCGGCGGACGGCGGCATCACCGCGGGGAACATCTCGGCCTGCACCCGGGCCCCGATCCCGAAGCACTCCTTCGCCGACTTCAACGGCGACGGCGGCCAGGACATGCTGCTCTCCCTGTCCTGCACCTACACCACGGCCGAACTCCAGTTCGGCGCGGGCAAGCCGAAGGTCACCTTCGCCCGCGACGACACGGGCCGCAGCCAGTACGAGGTGTTCGCCACCTACCAGAACGGTGACGAATACCCGGATGTGGCGTTGGTGACGACCACCGAGACCGGCACCACCCTGCGCCACTTCATCAACGACGGCGCGGGCAACTTCACCGCCCAGTGATGTGATCGGGCCCGGGAGGCGACTCGTCCTCCCGGGCACCGCCCTCACCGACGAGGTTCCGCACGTAGTCGAGGTTGAAGCGGGTGTACCGGGTTTCCGGATGGTTGGGCCCGAGGATCCGCGCCCGGTCGGCGAGCAGGGCCTCGTACTTGGCGATCGAGTCGGCGGTGTTCCCGGTGCGGGCGGTCCAGTACGCGATGTTCGCGCGGGAGCGCAAGGTGTCGGGATGGGTGGGCCCGAGGACCCGGGTTTGCTCCGCGAGCCCGGTCTCGAACGCCGCCAGCGCCGCACCGGCTTCTCCGGTGTAGCCGCGCCAGGTGGCGATGTTGGCCTGGACGAGCAACGTCTTCGGGTGCTTCGGGCCAAGGATCCTGAGGTAGTCGGCGAGCAACCCCTCGAACTCGGTCAGCGCGCCCGCGATGTCCCCTGCCTCGGCGCGCAGCGTGGCCATGTTGTTGCGGGTGACCATGGTGTCCGGGTGATCGACGCCCAACACGCGGAGCCGGTCGGCGAGCAGGCTCTCGAACTCGGCCCGCGCTCCCGTGCGGTCACCGCAGTGACTACGCCACGACGCGAGGTTGTTGCGGACGTACAGCGTGGACCGGTGTTCCGGGCCGAAGACCCGGAGGCAGTCGGCGAGCAGCCCCTCGAACTCGGCCACCGCCCCCGCGGGGTCGCCGCCGCGACCGCGCCAGGTCGCGAGGTGGTTGCGGGTGACCAGCGTGAGGAGGTTGTCCGAGCCGAGCAAGCGGACGCAGTCCGCCAGCAGCTCCACGCACTCGGTCGACGCCCCCAAGACGTCACCGGACTCGCCGCGCGATGCCGCGGCGTTGATGCGGGCGTGCAGTGTTCGGGGGTGGTCCGGGCCGTAGTGGTGGACCGAGGCCGTGCGCAGGGCGGAGTAGTACTCCCGGGCGGCGGTGACCTGACCTGCCTCGTGCAGGCTCTGCGCCGCGTGGAACAGCGTCGGGTAGCCGCCGTTCGCCCAGAGGTGTGGGCCCGCGGCCGCGTCGAGCGCGGCGGTGTTCGCGCGCAGCGCGGCCGACAGGGCCGCATCGGGTTCGGGATCCGGCCAGACCGAGAGGAGCGCGTCAGCGGCCACCTTGGACCGCGCCGCGAGATCGGCCGCGGTGGCCTGCTCGCGGGTGGCTCGTTGGACGAGGGCGTGGACGCGCACCGTGGTGGCGTGGAGGGTGATCAGGGACAGCCGGTTCAGGCAGGTGAGCGCGTCCCAGGCGTTCTCGGTGGTCGTGTCCAGGTAAGCCAGCACCGGGGGAGCGGTGAGGATCCGCACGGGGATGCCGTTGGGGTCGAGCAAGGCGGCGATGTGCAGCAACGGCCGCGCCAGGCCCGCCGGCTCCAGCCGGTCCGCGCGGTCGACCGACAGCGACCAGGTCACGGCGACGGTCCGCGCTTGGCCCTCGGGCAGTTCGGCGTCCGGTGGGAACAGGGACGGCAGCGTCCGGTCCCGGTCGTGCCACCGCGCCAGGTAGCGCTCGCAGCTCAGGTTCCGGTCGGCCAGGTACGCGCCCGCGTGCGCGACCGCCAGCGGCAGGTCGCCCAGTTCTCGGATCAGGTCGTCGGCGCCGACCATCAGGTCCGGGTCGCGCAGGTGCTCGCCCAGGCACGCCCGGGACTGCTCGGAGGTGAACAGCCCCACCGGCACGACCCGTCGCCTCGCCGCGCGTAGCGCCGAGTCCTGGCGCCTGGTCGTCACCACGACTTGGCCGTTCGCCGACTCCGGGGGCCACAGGCCGTGCAGGTCGCGCGGGTCCGCGACGTCGTCCAGCACGACGAGCCAGGGCTCTGTCGTGGAGCCCAGCCAACTCAACAGCCATGCCACCGCGCCGTCCGGGTCGTCCGGCACGCCGCCGCGGAGTTGTCGCGCCCACCCCGCGTACGCCGTGACCACCTCGTCCCGCGACCCGGCCGAGACCCACGCCGACGCGCGGACCGCGCCATCGGCCCACGCCCGCCCGGTGAAGTCGGCCGCCATCTGCGTCTTGCCCACGCCGCCCGTGCCCGTCAGCACGACACACCCGGACTCCGCGGGCATCTCCCGGCGCTGGAACCCGTCCGCCAGTGGCGGCACGGACCCGAACCGGCACGGCAACGAGACCTCGGCGGCACCGGCGTACACGTGCACGCCACCGTGCACCACGCCCGCCAGCACGGCCTTCTCCACCGGACCGCAGATCGCGTTGCCCGTCCCCGGCGGCTGGATCTCCTCCACCCGTACATGATCGCCCATCTCGAGGCCCCGCGGGCGCGACAGGCGATCGACCACGCAGCGTGGTGGCCGTCGCCGGTGGTGGACGTCGTCCACGCGAACCCCGCGCGCGCTGCCCGTTGCACGTGGCGCAGCGATAGGCGGAAACGGACCGAGATGCGGGATTTCCCTTGACACTGAATGCATTGCGCCCAATGGCTCCGGCGGTCGGCGACCGGTCGGCCGCTTTTTTCGGACTGCCGTAACAAACCGCCCACGCCCGCGACGCGTCCGATATGCGCATTGGCCGGTTTCTCGTCGTGTTGGCCGCGGGGGTCGTCGTCACCCCGTACGCCATGCAGGCCCTCGAACCCCAGCACACCGACCAGACCCACCCCCACCACATCGTCGCCAACGCCGACGCCCTCATCCCCACCGCCACCGAGCTCCCGCGCCTCGGGTGGGAGGCCACGGCCAGCTCCGAGGAGACCGCGGGCGAGAACGGTCGGGCCACCAACGTGCTCGACGGGGATCCGAACACGTTCTGGCACAGCACGTGGACCACGCCCACGCCGCTGCCGCAGTCGATCACCGTCGACATGCGCGCCACGCAACGGGTTTCCGGGCTCGTCTACACCCCCCGGCCCGGCGGCGGCAACGGGACCATCGGGCGCTACGAGATCCGGCTCAGCCAGGACGGGACCGCCTGGGGCAACCCGGTGAGCACCGGCATCGCCGCCGACGACCCGACCGCCAAGACCTTCAGCTTCGCCGTGTCCGGCGCCAGGTTCGTCCGCCTCACCGCGCTCACCGAGGCGGGCGGGCGCGGCGACTGGGCCAGCGCCGCCGAGCTCGGCGTCCTCGGCGACCCCGGGCCGCCCACGCCTGCCGTGCCGCTGCCGCGCACCGGGTGGACGGCCACGGCCAGTGACCAGGAGGCCGCGCTCTCCGACGGGCGCGCGGTCAACGTGCTCGACGGGAACCCGAACACGTTCTGGCACAGCCGCTACGACGTGCTCGCCAACCTCCCGCACAGCATCACCCTCGACCTCGGCAAGCCGACTGTCGTGAGTGGACTCACCTACCGGCCCCGGCCGGCGGCGACCGGCGGCAACGGGCGCGTCGGCGAGTACCGGATCGCCGCGTCCACCGACGGCACCACCTTCGGCGCGCCGGTCGCGTCCGGCCGCTGGGTCGACGACGCGGCCGTCAAGCACGCCCTGTTCGCCGGTCCGGTCACCACCCGCTACCTGCGGCTGACCGCGCTCACGGAGGCGGGCGACCGCGGCCAGTGGTCCAGCGCCGCCGAACTGGAGCTGGTCGGGCCGCCCGCGCGAGTCGACCCGCCGCTGTCGCGGGTCGGCTGGGTCGCCACCGCGTCGTCCGCCGAGGCGGGGTTCCCGGCGAGCGCGCTGGTGGACAACCGGCTCGGCACGTACTGGCGCAGCGCGGGCACCGGAGCCGCGCCGCACTCGGTCACCGTGGACCTCCAGCGGGAGCAGCGGTTGTCGGCGGTCGTGCTGACGCCGCGCGCCGAAAGCGCGGACGGGCGTATCGGGCAGTACTCGATCTCGTTGAGCAGCAACGGTTCCACGTTCGGCGCGCCGGTCGCGCAAGGGACTTGGGTCGACGACGGGACGCCGAAGACCGCGGTGTTCACCGGGACCGCCCGCTACGTCCGGGTGACGTCCACGAGCGAAGCGGGCAACCGCGTCCCGTGGCACGCCGCCGCCGAGTTCAACGCCTACGGGCCGTCCGCGGTACCGGGGCCCGTTGCGCCGCTGGACCGCACGGGCTGGGTCGCGACGGCCAGCGACGAGGAGACCGCCAGTGAGAACGGCCGCGCGAGCAACGTGCTCGACGGCAACGACCGGACCATCTGGCACTCCAAGTACTCCGCACCGACCGCGCCGCTACCGCACTGGATCACCCTCGACATGCGTGCCAACCGCAACGTGGCGGGAGTTTCGGTGCGACCGCGAGGTGACGGTGGCAACGGCAACATCGGCCAGTACCGCGTGCACATCAGTGCGGACGGCGTGAACTGGGGAAGCCCCGTTGCGGAAGGAGTGTGGCCGGACAGCTCCAACGTGCAGACCGCGCTGCTGGATTCCGCCGTGTCGGCCCGGTACGTGCGGATCACCGCGCTCACCGAGGCAGGCGGGCGCGGACCTTGGTCCACCGCCTCGGAAATCACCGTGTTGACGCCGTCCACCGCGCCGGACGCCAGCTCGGTCGGTTCCTGGGGGTCGGTCATCGGGTTCCCGCTCGTACCGGTGGCGTCGGCGTTGCTGCCCAACAACAAGCTGCTGACCTGGTCCGCCTACGCGCCGGACACCTTCGGTGGCAGCAACGGGTATACGCAGACCGCGATCTACGACCTCACCACCGGTCAGGTGACGCAACGTCGCATCGACAACACCGGGCATGACATGTTCTGCCCCGGAACCTCAACGTTGCCCGACGGCCGGGTGCTGGTGACCGGTGGCAGCAACGCCGAGAAGGCCAGCATCTACAACCCGTTCACCGATTCCTGGTCCGCCGCGCCGCCGATGCGGATCGCGCGCGGCTACCAGGGGCAGACGACGCTGTCGACGGGGGAGGCGTTCACCGTCGGCGGTTCGTGGAGCGGGAACCAGGGCGGCAAGGCCGGTGAGGTGTACTCGCCCGCGACCAACTCGTGGCGGACGCTCAGCGGTGTCCCCGCCGACCCGTTCGTCACCGCCGACCCGGCCGGGGTCTACCGGGCCGACAACCACGCGTGGCTGTTCGCCGCGAGCGGGGGCCGCGTGTTCCACGCCGGGCCGAGCAAACGGATGCACTGGGTCTCGACGACCGGCAACGGTGCGGTCACCGACGCCGGATTGCGCGGCGACAGCCCGGACGCGATGAACGGCAACGCCGTGATGTACGACGTCGGCAAGATCCTCACCGTGGGCGGGGCGACGGCGTACCAGGACGCCGATGCCACCACCCGCGCGTACACCGTCGACATCGCCACTACTCCGCCCACCGTGCGCAGGGTTGGCGATATGGCTCGGGGCCGGGCGTTCGCCAACAGCGTTGTCCTGCCGGACGGGTCGGTGGTGGTCATCGGCGGGCAGGAACGGCCGGTGCCGTTCAGCGACCAGACGGCGGTGCTGACGGCCGAGCTGTGGAACCCGTCAACCGGCACTTTCCGGCCGTTGGCGCCGGTCGCGGTGCCGCGCACGTACCACAGCGTCGCCAACCTCCTGCCCGACGGCCGCGTGTTCTCCGGGGGCGGTGGGCTGTGCGGGAACTGCGCCACCAACCACTTCGACGGCCAGATCCTCACACCCCCCAACCTGCTCAACGCCGACGGCAGCCCGAAGTCCCGCCCGGTGATCACCGCGGCGCCGCCGACGGCGGCCAACGGCACCACGATCACGGTCAACACCGACCGCCCCGTCACCCGCTTCGCCTTGATCCGCACCAGCTCGGTCACCCACTCGGTAGACAACGACCAACGGCGGATACCGGTCATCCCGGTCCAGGTCAACGCGACGACGTACCGGCTGACGGTGCCCGCGGACAAGGGGGTGGCGCTGCCGGGGCACTACCTGCTGTTCGCGCTGGACGGGGCGAACGTGCACAGCACGGCCCTGACGATCAGGATCGGCTGAGGCCCGGGGCTCGGCTCGGCCTGGGGCAGGTCGAGCCGAGCCCATTCAGGTGTGATTTCGGAAGCTGGATCGCCTATGAACTATCCACTATCAGGATGATCATTTGATCCGACCCGGTCCGACCCATCCCACTCGCCCTGCCCTGCCCTGCCCTGCCCTGCCGACCCGACCCACTCGCCCGGCCCTGCCCGACCCGACCCGACCTGGCCCACTCGGCCTGGCCTGGCCCACTCGGCCTGGCCCGCCTGGCCCGCCTGGCCCGCCTGGCCCGCCTGGCCCGCCTGGCCCGCCTGGCCCGCCTGGCCCGCCTGGCCCGCCTGCCCCGACCCATACCACTCGGCCTGCCCTGCCCGGCCTGCCCGGCCTGCTCTGCCCGGCCTGCCCGGCCTGCTCTGCCCGGCCCTGCCCTGCCCGGCCTGTCCGGCCTGTCCGGCCCTGCCCTGCCTGCCCTGCCTGCTCTGCTCTGCCCTGCCCTGCCGGCCCTGCGCTGCCCGGCCCGCCCTGCTTGACTGGGCGGGCGTCGAGCCGTTCGTGGGCGGGCGTCAAGCCGGCTCGCCACCGTCGCGGTCGATGGCGGCGTCAAGACCTGGCTGGGCGCGGCGCGGACGGTGCCTGCCGAGGAGCTGCCGGACTGGGCCGGGTCGCACCGAGCCGGCCGCGACCCCGTTCGCCGCGCTCGGCGTCGGCGGTGGGGCCGTCGGCGCGTTCGAGTACGCCCGCACTCCCGGCCTACCGCCGCTGGGCGGCGGAGTCCCCTCTGCCCCGAGTGGCACTCGGACATCCGGATCAGCCGTGTGCCGCGCTCCGACTGCCGGTGTCCGGCTGTCTGGACGGACCATCTGAACGGGCTGTAGGCGCCTTCGGCCCCCCGAAATCCAGGTTACCGGCGGCTACCGACACCCCGCGGCGAAGATGATCAAGTCTGTGGACAACTCGGAGCGCCCTGGTAGGTGCTCCGGCGAGGTCCGGTACACCTCGCTCGACAACGTGGCCGTGCGGACCTCGGCGGGTGGTCCGATGGCGACGACCTTGCCGCCGTCTAGCACCGTGACCCGTTCGGCGTGCGCGCCCATCCATGACTCGACAACGGCGCCGCGTGTGCGGTCAGCAACCGGTGGAGCCCGTGTGGCCCTCGTCGTCGAATGGTCGCGGTGCCGCGCTCGACCCCCCACCGGTACAAGCGCGGCACCGCTCCCGACGGCGCGCGGGCTCCCCCGCGCCGCGCGCCGTGGTCATCTCATTTCACGGTGGCCGCCAGGGCCAGCAGGGTCTCGTCCGGTACGGGGCCGGAGATGGCGTAGGTGGTGCCGTCCTCCACGGTCCAGGTCAGCCGCGAACCCCCGCACAGGGTGGTGAGGCGGTCCACCTCGCGGCCGCCCGGGTCGACGATCCGGACCTGGAGCTGGAACGCGCGGTGCGGTGTCGCTCGGGCCCACCGGCCGCCGTGGCCCGCGACGTCGACCGTGGCCGGGGACTCGGACTCCCGGGGGTTGTAGGTGGGCACCATGTTGGGCGGGTAGCGCTCCAGGTTCACCGTGTTCGGCTGGAACGAGTACCGGGCCATCGCGATGGTGCTGGAGCCGCGGGTGCGGCGGGTGTAGAAGGAGTTGGGTTCTCCCCAGGCGGGGGTCGAGGGTGGGGTCCAGTTCGTCTCGAAGGACAGCCGGTTCCGCGGCACCGGCTCCATCGCCATCCAGGTGGAGCAGCCGTCCGGGGCGCCCATGGGCTGGGTCTCGATCGGGGCGGCCTCCTGGTCGGTCGGGTTGGCGGGGTCGGTGCCCGGGATCAGCGGGTCGTCGCGCAGGGGGGCGGCCAGGTGGGAGCTCGCCTGGAGCACCGCCACGACCGCGACCGCGGCGGCGGCCAGGCCGAACCCCATCGGGATCACCCGCCGGTGGGGCCTGCGCTCCCGGCGCGCCAGCCGAGCAAGCACCGCCTCCACGGCGCCCTGCGGGGCGGGTCGGTCCAGCGCCCGCCCGAGGTCGACGAGGTCGCGGCACAGTTGGGTGTCGTCCGACTCGGGCACGGGTCTACCTCGCCATCTCGGGCTCGACCAAAGCCCGCAGCCGGGCAAGAGCCCGCGCAGTCCGCGACTTCACCGACCCGCGTGGCCAGCCGAGCACGTCGGCAGTCTCCGATTCGGTCAGCTCCAGCAGAAAACGACAACCCAACACCTGCCGATCCTTGTCGGGCAGACTGCGCAGCACCGCCCACAGCCGCCGGTCCCGTTCCGCCAACACCGCCACCCCCTGGGGATCGACGACGCCCCCGTCCTCCCACATCGCCGCCACCCGCAGCACGAGCCCGGCCCGCCGGGCCCGCGACCGCGCCTGGTTGCGCGCGAGGTTCACCACGATCCGCAACAGCCACGGGCGGAAGGGCGCGCCCGGCCGGAAGGCGAAGAGCGCGTCATAGGCCCGCACGAACGCCTCCTGGGTGACGTCCTCGGCCTCGCTGCCCGCACCGGCCAGCACGGCCATCCGGCAGGCCGCGGAGTGGTGTCGGCGGACGAGGTCGCCGAAGGCCGCCGTGTCCCCGGCCCGGGACCGGGCAACCAGATCGTCGTCCTCGTCCGTGACGCCCCCAACCCCTCGGCCCACCCGATCCCACAACGGCAACTACACCGCCCACCCCCCATCGGTTCCACGGCCGCGAACATTCACCCGGTTGTCGCACCGCCCCGCGCCCCGCGCCCCGCGCCCCGCGCCCCGCGCCCCGCGCCCCGCGCCCCGCGCCCCGCGCCCCGCGCCCCGCGCCCCGCGCCCCGCGCCCCGCGCCCCGCGCCCCGCGCCCCGCGCCCCGCGCCCCGCGCCCCGCGCCCCGCGCCCCGCGCCCCGCGCCCCGCGCCCCGCGCCCCGCGCCCCGCGCCCCGCGCCCCGCGCCCCGCGCCCCGCGCCCCGCGCCCCGCGCCCCGCGCCCCGCGCCCCGCGCCCCGCGCCTTTCCATTATCACACTCAGTCCTTTTCACTATGCACTATCAAGATAATGAGGAGTATGCGGATGGGATGCGACGGCGGCGCGGGGAGGCGGTGCCGGAGAGGCGGTAGGGGGAGGCAGTACCGGGGTGACGGTGTTGGAGCGGCGGTGCCGGAATGGGCGGTGCCGGAGGTGCGGCAAGGCAAGACCGTCGTAGCAGGAGCGTGAGGGTGGGAGACAAACGCGAAGTCCCACGGGTGGTCAAAAGCGCAAGGACGACCGAGAGGACACGAGAGATCGGTCACCATCCACCCGCCCCGGGCGGGAGCACCTCAAAGGTCGCCTGGAAGGGAAGGCCGACTCGCTACGGCCGGGTGGGCGGGGTCGATAGGATGCCCGGGCTGTTCGCCGGTGAGAACGAGAGGTGCACGTGACCGCGAAAGTCGAGACGCTCGAGTTTCAGTCCGAGGCGCGGCAACTGCTGCAGTTGATGATCCATTCGATCTACTCGAACAAGGACACCTTCCTGCGCGAGTTGGTCTCCAACGCCTCGGACGCGCTGGACAAGCTTCGGTTGGAGGCGTTCCGCGACAAGGAACTCCAGGTCGACACCGATGACCTGCACATCGACCTCGACCTCGACGCCGAGTCCCGCACGCTGACCGTGCGCGACAACGGCATCGGCATGTCGCGGGAGGAGGTGGTCGCGCTGATCGGCACGATCGCCAAGTCCGGCACCGCCGAGTTCCTGCGCAAGCTCAAGGACAACAAGGACGCCGCCGGTCAGCAGGACCTGATCGGGCAGTTCGGCGTCGGCTTCTACTCCAGCTTCATGGTGGCCGACAAGGTCACCCTGCTGACCCGCAAGGCGGGCGAGGACACCGGTACCCGCTGGGAGTCGACCGGCGAGGGCACCTACACGGTCGAGCCGGTCGACGACGCCCCCCAGGGCACGTCCGTCACGCTCCACCTCAAGCCCGAGGACA
Source organism: Actinokineospora auranticolor (assembly GCF_041897805.1). Classification (GTDB taxonomy): domain Bacteria; phylum Actinomycetota; class Actinomycetes; order Mycobacteriales; family Pseudonocardiaceae; genus Actinokineospora; species Actinokineospora auranticolor. The sequence goes on along the minus strand of NZ_CP154825.1, from coordinate 5,159,258 downwards.
CCGAGGAGCACCTCTACGACTACGCCTCTCGCGCGAAGGTCGTCGAGATCGTGCGCCGCTACTCGGACTTCATCACGTGGCCGATCCGCGTCGAACCCGAGGGTGGCGGCGAACCGGAGACGGTCAACTCGCGCAAGGCGCTGTGGGCCCGGCCGCAGAGCGAGGTGACCGAGGACGAGTACACCGAGTTCTACAAGCACGTCAGCCACGACTGGTCCGCGCCGCTGGAGACCATCCGCATCTCCGCCGAGGGCACCTTCGAGTACCAGGCGCTGCTGTTCATCCCCGAGCGCGCCCCGTTCGACCTGTTCATGCGCGACCGCAAGCGCGGCGTGCAGCTCTACGTCAAGCGCGTCTTCATCATGGACGACTGCGAAGAGCTGATGCCCGAGTACCTGCGGTTCGTCAAGGGCGTGGTCGACGCCCAGGACCTCTCGCTCAACGTGTCCCGGGAGATCCTGCAGAAGGACCGCCAGATCCAGCTCATGCGCAGGCGGCTCGTCAAGCGGGTGCTGGCCACGGTCAAGTCGCTGCTGGCCGACAAGCCGGACGCGTACGCCACCTTCTGGTCGGAGTTCGGCCGCGCGGTCAAGGAAGGCCTGCTCGACGACTTCGACAACCGCGACGCCATCCTGGACATCGCGTCCTTCGCCTCGACCGACGACGACGAGAAGCCGACGACTCTCGCCGCGTACGTGGCGCGGATGAAGGAGAACCAGGACGCGATCTACTACATGACCGGCGAGTCCCGCGCCGCCCTGGAGAACTCCCCGCACCTGGAGGCGTTCCGCGCGAAGGGCTACGAGGTGCTGCTGCTCACCGACCCCATCGACGAGATGTGGGTCGGCGCGGTCCCCGAGTTCGCAGGCAAGAAGTTCCAGTCGGTGGCGAAGGGCGAGGTCGACCTCGACTCCGAGGAGGAGAAGGAGGAGGCCAAGAAGCACCAGGAGGAGTACACCGACCTGCTGGCGTGGATGACGGAGGCGTTGGTGGACAAGGTCAAGGAGGTCCGCCTCTCCACCCGCCTCACCACGTCCCCGGCGTGCGTGGTCGGCGACACCTTCGACCTGACCCCGAACCTGGAGAAGATGTACCGGGCGATGGGCCAGGAGGTGCCCCAGGTCAAGCGGGTGCTGGAGCTGAACCCGACGCACCCGCTGGTCACCGCCCTGCGCGCGGCCCACGCCGACGAGTCCAGGCGCGTCGAGCTGGGCGACTCCGCGGAACTCCTCTACGGCATGGCGCTGCTCGCCGAGGGCGGCGAGCTGACCGACCCGACCCGCTTCGTCCGCCTCCTCGCGGGCAGGCTGGAGAAGGCCCTGTAGAACGCCGCCGGGTCGGGCGGGCCACCACGGTCCGCCCGACCCGGCGACGTGCCACGGCGGCTGATCGCCTGCCCGCCTTGGCTAGGCTGGCGGCTGTGGGATGTCGGCTGGGGCAGCTGTGACCGTTGAGGTGTGCGCGGCGACCGTGACCGTCGGTGGAGTGACCCTCTTCGAAGGGCTGAACCTCACCGTCCGAGCGGGGGAGTGCGTCGTCCTCTACGGTCGCAACGGGTCAGGGAAGTCCACGCTGCTGCGCTGCCTCTACGGCACCCAGCGCCTCAGCGGCGGGGTCGTGTCGGTGTGCGGCACGGCCCCGGACGAACGCCGCCTCGACTTCCGCCGCCGCGTCTCGGTCGTGCTGGACGACTCCGCCCTGTTCGACGACCTCACCCCGCGCCAGCACCTGGACCTGCTGTCGCGTTCCTTCCCCGGCACGGCCGACCGCGACACCGCCGGGTGGCTGGCCCGGGCCGGTCTCGACGAGCGGGCCGACGTCCCCGCCCTCGCGCTCTCGGCGGGTCAACGCCGTCGGCTGATGCTGGTCGCGGCCGTCGCGCGCGACCACGACGTCCTCCTCCTCGACGAGCCGGAACGCGCACTCGACACCGCGGGCCGGGACTGGCTCACCAACCTCATCGCCGCCGACCTCGCGCGCGGCGCCGCGGTCGTCGTCGCCAGTCACCACGCCCCCTTGGTCGACCGCGTGGCCGCCACCCGGATCGACCTCGGATGACCGCGGGCGCCACCCCGCGCTTCGCCGCGCCCTCGGACGACACCGTGATCCGGGCGATGGCCGTGGTGGTCGGCGCCGGTATCGCGGGCGCGCCGTTCTACCGGCCCGCGGCCACCCGGGAACTTCTCCTGGGTGTCCACGTCACGGCCGGGCAGGCCACCCTCACCGTGCTGTGCCTCGGATTGGCGCTGGCCTGGTGGTCGACGCAGCCGCGGTCGTACCTGTGGGCCGATCCGGCCTGGTTGACCTGGGCTGATTTCGGTGCCCCACCAGGGCACACCGGGTGGCGCGGGGACCCGGGTAGCGGCTCGCGGTCGTCCGGTTTGGGGCGGGCCGAGCGGATGGTCGGGTCGGGGCGCGAGAGGGTGATCGCGCGGCGGTTGGTGAGCGGGTGGGTGGGGCGCTGGGGTGTGCTCGCCTACGTCCTCGCCGTGAGCGGCGTGCTGTTGGGATGGGCGGAGATGGCGGTGGGGACCGCGTTGTTCCTCGCGGTCGGCGCGTTTTCGCTTGTCGCGGCTCGGACTCGTCCGGTCAAGGGGGAAGGGGTGCTGCCGCTCGCGCTCGCGGCGGGTGGGGCGGCGGTTTCCCTCGGTGGGATTACCCCGATCGTGCTGTGGGGGTTCGCCGCGTTGGCGGTCGCGGGGACCGTGGGGTTGGTGGGGCGCGAGTCGTTGGCGGTCGCGACCGGGCGGTCCGATCTGGTGGCGCGGTTCGCCGTTCGGCTGACCCGACGGATGTCGGTCGACTTCCTCGACGTTTGGGGGTTGCTACCGCCGGGAAAACCACTGCGGCCGCGGAGGTTCCTCGACGGACGCCTGATCGTGTTGCGGTACCTGCTCGCCGGTGTTCTCGTGCGCGGTCGATCGGCGGTCGGGGGTTTGCTCGTCGGCGTCGTGGTTGTGGCACTGCACGGTGTGTTCCCCGCCGTGCCGTCGCAGTGGTTGCTCGGCCTAGGGGCTTACCTGGTTGTCGTACCGTTCGCCGCGCCGATCGCGCAGCTGCACCGGACTCCCAGCCTGACGCGCTGGTTCAACCACCGCCGTGCCACGTTCCGGTTGACCGCCGTCGTGGTGCTCACGGTCGTCGCTGCGGTGTGGTCCGCCGTGATTGTCGTGTTCGGCCTCGGTTTCTCCGTTGGGGCGCTTGCGGTTCCCCCATTGGTGGCGGCGGCCGCTGTGCGATCGGTCACCCGCGCGCCACTGGACTTCGCGAACCTCGGCGTCGTCGACATCGGCGGTGTACTCGTCCCGTCCGGGCTCATCGCGCAGCTCGCGCGGGGTCCGGAGGCGTTGCTGATCGGGTTGGCGTTGCTCGGATCCGGACCCGCGGGCGTCGCGTTGGCGCTCGGTGTCGCGGTTGTCGCCACCCTCGCTTGAAGGCCGCGGCTTAACCGGGACGCGTTCGGTGTTCGTTTTGGTACCGTGGGTGAACAGCCCCCTGACACCAACGGACCGATTGGGGATCGGCCCGGGAACAGGAGCTTCCATGACGGCGACCACCTCGCACGGCCAGGACGAGCGAACCACGCCGGAACCGGCGGACAACGGCATCCTCGCCGGGCTCGGCCTGCCGGACGACCTGCGCGAACGGGGCGGCGAGCCGTTCGCACCGCCGCGCGGCCTGCTCGACCTCGGGCACGACGGACCGGTGCACCGCGTCGTCCGCCAGGACGGCAACCCGGTGTGGCTGGTCACCGGGCACGCGGAGGCGCGCGCGGTGCTGTCCGACCCGCGGATGAGCTCGGACCGGCGCAAGGCGCTGAACACGCAGGACCTGCCCGAGGAAGTGCGCGCGCGGTTCGACGACCCGGAGGCCCGCGCGGGCAACTTCCTCGGCATGGACGCCCCGGAGCACACCCGGTACCGCAAGCTGCTCACCGGTCAGTTCACGGTGCGGCGCATGCGGTCCCTGGAACCGCGGGTCACCGAGATCGTCACCAAGCAGCTCGACGAGATCATCGCCCAGGGTCCGCCGGTCGACCTGGTGCCCACGTTCGCGCTGCCGGTGCCGTCGCTGGTGATCTCCGAGCTGTTGGGCGTGGACTACGCCGATCGGGCGGAGTTCCAGCAGCGGACCGCGCGGATGCTGCGCACGGACACCCCGGTGAAGACGCTGCTCGACGAGGGCGACAAGCTCACCGAGTTCATGCTGGACCTGGTGCGCCGCAAGCGCGCCGAGCCCACCGACGACCTGCTGTCCGGTCTGGTGCACGGGAGCCCGGAGGACCCGCTCACCGACCGCGAGCTGGCCAACATCGCCAACCTGCTGCTCATCGCCGGTCACGAGACCACGGCGAACATGTTGGGGCTGGGCACCTTCGCCCTGCTGGAGAACCCCGACCAGCTCGCCGCGCTCCGCGACCACCCGGAGTCGGTCGGCACCGCCGTCGAGGAGCTCCTGCGCTTCCTGTCGATCATCCACTTCGGAATCCCCCGCACCGCCACCGCCGACCTGGAACTCGGCGGGCAGCGGATCGCGGCGGGGGACAACGTGATGGTCTCGGTGCAGGCGGCCAACTTCGACGGCGCGCACTACGACAACCCGGAGAAACTGGACCTTTCCCGCGCCCGTGGCCCGCACTTGTCGTTCGGGCACGGGATCCACCAGTGCCTCGGGCAGCAGCTGGCCCGGGTGGAGATGACCATCGGCTTCACCGAACTCCTGCGCAGGCTCCCGGGCCTGCGCCTGGCCACGGCGCCGTCGGAGGTGCCGGTGCGCACCGACATGCTGATCTACGGGGTGCACGGGCTCCAGGTGTCCTGGGACGCGTAACGACAACAACGACCGGTGTCCCGGTTTCACGGGGACACCGGTTCGTCGTGCGCGGGAGACCTCGCTGCGCGGCGAAGTGGTCGAGCGAATGCCGGACGGCCGACGCGGTCGCGTGGGCGGACGTGCTCAGGCCGCGGGGACGCCGCTCGTGGCTGAGAGCGGCGTGCTCGTGGTCCCGGTGCCGCACCTGGCCACCCACGCCGATGGGTGGGTGGCCGAGATCCGTCGCGGTCTAGTCGTCCACGGAGATGGCTTGGGCCGGGCAGAGGTGGACGGCGTCGCGGGCCTTGTCCTCCTGGTCCGGGCCGGGCACCTCACGCAGGAGCACGACCGTGCCGTCGTCTTCGCTCTGGTCGAAAATGTCCGGTTCGGTCAGCACGCACATCCCGGATCCGACACAGCGCGTGCGGTCCACAGTGACCTTCATGTCGCCTCCCCAGCGTCCTCGGTGTTCCACACCATCATGCACACACCGCGACCGGTTCGGCACGGGGGATGTCATCGGGCCTGGTGGCATCGACCGACCGCTGATAGGGACACGGCCACCCACTGGGTAGGCCTTGTCGTAACGTGGGTGTCGGCGCTCGATGCTCGACCTGCGACCACCACGGGCGATAGGCATAGTGGATGAGCAGCGGTTACGGGATGTTCCTCGGCCTGGACGTCGGCAAGGGCGAACGCCACGCCGTCGGCCTGGACCCGACCGGCAAGCGGCTGCACGACGGGCCACTGCCCAACAGCGAACCCAAGCTGCGGGCGTTGTTCGACAAACTCGCCGTCCACGGGCCGCTGGTGGTGGTCGACCAGCCCGCGACAATCGGCGCGTTGCCGGTCGCGGTGGCCCGTGCCGCCGGGCACCAGGTCGCCTACCTGCCCGGCCTGGCCGAGCTGGACGTACGGTCGGCTTCGACGACGACCTCGCCGGTGAGGCCACCCGCGTCGGCAACCGCATCCGCGGTCTCCTCACCGCCATCCACCCCCGCCCTGGAACGCGCGATTGGATCCAGGATCACCCACTCGGCGGTGCTGGAGATCCTCTGGCGTTGCGGCGGACCAGCCGGAATCCGCGAGGCGGGACGCCGCAAGCCGACCACGATCGCCACCAAGCACGTGCCCCGCATGGGCGAGCGGCTGGTGGCGGCGATCCTGACCGCGCTGGACGAGCAGACCGTCACCGTTCCCGGCACCACAGCGGCCGACAACGTGCTGCCCCGCCTCGCGGACAGCCTGAAAACCGTTCTGGCGCAATGCAAACAGGTCACCGACGAGGTCGAGGAGATCCGCGATGCGCACCCTCTCGCCGGGGTCCTGATCTCGATGCCCGACATCGGGGTCAGGACCGCCGCCCGCATCCTGCTGGAGATCGGCGACGCCACGAACGACGAACCGGTCGTCCTCACCAAAGCGCATCGCCACCAGCATGCGCGAGTCGAACAGCCAGAAGTCGTACGGCGGCAGGTCCGCGGCCTGCTCGCGGGTGAGGTAGCGGATGTCGTCCCCGGCTTGCCTGGTGAACCCGGAGACCCACAGGCCGAACCGCACGTAGTCGCTCAGCGGCAGGCTGACCACTCGCACCCGGGAGAAGCGCCGCCCCTCAGCTTCGGTCTTCGGGCCTGCGGGCGAACCAGGGAACGAACCGATCCTCCGCCGCGGCCACTCCTGCCGACGTGCGGCGGATGACGCGGGTCAGGTCGTCGTCAGCTTCCAGCAAGACCTGGAGCCGTTCACCACGATCGCGCACCGCTTGGCAGGCGAGGCCCTCGAACGCTACGTTTCCCCCGCAGCGGCGGCTACTACTTCGTGCTCCCCGGTGGCGCTCGCCTGCCGGGTTCCGAATGAACCAGGAGAAAAATTGATGAAACGTCGACTCGTCATCCTGCTCGCCGTGGTGGGGGTGCTCGCGGGCACCGGTGTCGCCTCGGCCAGGACCGGGTTGCCGCTGCCCTACACCGGCACCGCGGACCAGGTCGTCACCGTGGTCGCGGCCACCACCACCTCGACCACCGCGACGCTCACCGCCTGGCGGCGTACCTCGACCGGGTGGGTGGCCGAGGTCGGGCCGGTCAGCGCGTATGTGGGCAAGTCGGGTGTGGGGCAGGCCAGTGAGTCGAGCCTCAGGACCCCTGCGGGCGTGTGGCCGCTGACCGAGGCGTTCGGCCACAAGCCCAGCAACGGGACCCGGCTGCCCTACAAGCAGACCGACACCTCGGACTGGTGGGTCTCCGACGTCAACTCCGCCTACTACAACACCCCGCGCCGCTGCGCCCCCGGCACCTGCCCGTTCAACGAGGCCGCGGGGGAGAACCTGGGCAAGGCGGGCTACGTCTACGACCGGGCCGTGGTCATGGACTACAACCGAAACCCGGTGGTCCCCGGCGCGGGCTCGGCCTTCTTCCTGCACGTGAGCGCCGGCGAGCCCACCGCGGGCTGCGTCAGCATCCCCGCCCCGACCCTGGACGCGGTCCTGACCTGGCTCGACCCTGCCGCCCACCCCGTCATCAACATCGGCGTCCTCTGGCCCGCACGTACCCCCCGCGGCGTCACCGGAGGATGGGGCCTGGGGTGACGACCGGTTCGATCAGCAAGCGGCAACAGGGTCTACCCCCACGCCGTCCGGGCGTCAACGACGTCAGTCTTGCCGCTGTCGAACGGCGAATCACCGTACTGTGGCTTTGGGACACCAGATCCCTGACGAACACCTCAGCGGCCCATTCGACACCGCGCCCGACACCGACACCACGGTGGAGCCGTCGACAGCAACGTTGCGGGAGATCGCCGTCCGGATGCGCGCGTAGCCATCCAGGCGGGGAACGGTCTGACGTCTGTTTCTTTAGGCGCTAATCTAACCGATGTCAAGACGGCAGCGATGTTGCAAGGCATCACTGCGGGTCGAAGGCGTCGACCGGCCCCAAGGGTTGCCGCCCATAAGGACCGGCCGACGAGTTGGTTGCTGGCGCGGTATGTCCACCTGGGGGGTTAGGCCCCCGGGTGGACGCCCGGCACCACGCCGCTCTGCGCGAGCAGCATCGTCACCGTGGCCATCAGCCACGTGAGCGTGACGCGGCAGTTCGGGCAGTGCCCCTCCTTGTGTTTCCTCACAGTCTTTCTCCCTCCCTCCTCTTCTGCGGTTGCGCAGAGCGTAGCGAGCGCTACGCGGTCGGAAACCACTCAAACGGCGGAAACCGCACTTCTGTTCATTTTCACCTGACCCTAAACTCCAGATCCGTCACGATCTGTGTCGACGAACGCGCCTGTGGCCTCGGCAGCCTAGGTATCCGATGTGCGGTCGCCGGCGTTCGTAGACGACACACTCCCCGACACCGTTGGCCCGCTCATCCACGCCGAACCGGCGCTGACTCGAAGGGCACGCGCACCGCCGCGTGGTCCGTCCAATGGTTGGCAGTGACGTCACGAGCGGGTGCCTGGCACGTAGCCATTAGCGCGGGTGATGCGCCTTGGCGACGGTCGGTCACGCCTACCTCGAGGTCTTGCGCAGCCTGCAAGGGCTCGGTCGCCATCTGCGCGATCAGATTCGCACCGCCGAGCCCGGCGCCCGGCAATCTCGCTGACCGTGCAGGTGCGGACTGCGCTGTAGCGTGACGTACCAGGGGACGTTCGCCCTCGCGAACCGCCCGAACCAGTAGTTGTACTGGTCCTTGGCGCTGTCCGCCCGCTTGGCGCTGTTCATGGGGCCGGTCTCGTGGGCGTTGCCCCGCGCGATGGCCGTCATCAGGCCGAGGTGCCAGGTGCGCATCCCCTGCCAGAGCACGTGCCGCCTCAGGCGGCCCGCGATGACCCCCTTCATTGGGTCACCTGAGCACGAGGCCCACACCCGCTCGAAACGATCAGCCATTCGACTGGTCGACCGACAGTGCAATCGCCGTAACGGCAACTCAGAACGTCGAATGGCCGTGGAACCCCGGACAGCGGGGGGCGATGTGTAACCCGCCCGCGTACCTGCTTTCGAGGAGGCCAGGACGTCTCCCCAAGGGGCGCCGGCCCCGCGCCGGCTGGCACACGAGAGGCTCTGTTCACATGTCACGCAACGCCTTCAGATCCCGGTTCCCGGCGACAACCGTCGCGGGCGGCGCGGTAGCGCTGGCCATCGTCGGTGGTGGCCTGGCGACGCCGGCACACGCGGCGACGACGCGGTACACGCTGACGATCGGCCCAGCCGGGACACAGCGCTACCTCGGGATCAACGACAACGGAGACATCATCGGCGCGGGCTTCGAGCCCGGGGCCGAGGTGGGGGGAGAAGGCTTCGTCATCAAGGCGGGTACCAACACGCCCCAGTTCCTGTCCACGGCGGACAACCCCGGCAACACGCAGCAGTTCACCGCGCCACACGCGATCGACAACGCCGGAGTGGTGGTCGGGTTCCGCCGGCCTCCGGGCTCCACTGAACCGGGTCTCGGTCGGCCGATGAAGTGGCAGGCCCCGGGCAACGGGGTGGACCTGGGCGTGGACCAGAGCCCGACCTCCGATGTGGAGGCCACCGGGATCAACGACAACGGTCTGATCGTGGGCAAGACCCTGACCTCCAACGACAGGACGACCGCTTGGACGCTCAACGGGAGCATCTTCACAAGACTCCCCAACCTGCCCGGCGCAGGGAACAACGCCCGGGCGGACGCGGTCAACAAGAGCGGCCTGGTGGTGGGCTCGGCCACCACCGCGACCACCTTCCCCGCCGTTGCATGGGTCAACGGCCAGATCAAGGTCCTGGGTACCCTGCCCGGCGGCACCTTCGCCGAGGCCAAAGCGGTCAACTCCGCCGGAGTGGCCGTGGGAGTGTCCACCACCACCGGGGGCAACGAGTTCGGCGTCGGCCACGCCGTGATGTTCGCGGGCGGGACCGTGACCGACCTCCATTTCCCTGGCACCGACACCAACAGCGGCTCAGCGAACGGGATCAACGACGCGGGCACGGTCGTCGGCTCAGTCAGCGGATTCGACGCGTTCGTCTACCAGAACGGGGTCGTCACCGACCTGAACACGCTGATCCCGGCGAACTCCGGCTTCACCATCGTCGGGGCCAACGCGATCAACAACAAGGGCCAGATCGTCGGCGAGGCGTTCAAAAACGGCACGTCGCACCGCACCACCTTCGCAGTCCTGCTCACCCCCACCGGCCAGTAAGAACGACTGCCAGAAGACAGGGCGCGGCGAGTTCAAGCGGTGGAAGCTCCAGCTTCGAGAAGTTCGGTGAATACCTCGCTGGGCTTTCTCCAGTCGTGGGTCTTGCGGGTCGGTCGTTGATCTCGGCGGCGAGGTAGCGGAGGTCGAAGGGGGTGTCGACGCCCTTGGGCAGGAACTCGCGCGCGATGCGGTTGGGTTCTCGTGGCCGTGGCCGTGGCCGTGGCCGTGGCCGTGGCCGTGGCCGTGGCCGTGGGTGTGGTGGGTGGCGTGGGGTCGGCGGTGGGGGCGTAGACCTCGTCGGGGTCGCGGTCGGTGCGCAGGCCACGCCAGGCGGTGTGGCGCCGTCGTCCGGCGCCGCGGGTGAACTGCCGATACACCACCTCGCCCACCAGTCTCGGTTCCACCCACGACACGCCACGTACGTCCTCTCACCGGCGGGGTCAGGGCGAACGGGTGGGTGGACCGCTGACGAGGCAGCAACGTGTGGAGCAGGTCGTGGCGGCCCTGTTCGGTGAAGCCGGTGTCGGCATCGGCCAGGTGGACCAGATCACCGTTGACGCGGTCATGGCCGCCGAGCCCCAGACGGCGCCGCGGCGGTCCGCACCCGCCACGACTGCGGGACCTGCCACGCGGGACGTGCCCGCACGAGGCGGCGAGGGCGTCGTCGCGCGCTACGACGGCGACCGCGGCTTCGGGTTCATCACCCCGGACACGGGCGGCGACGACCTCTTCGCCCACGTGTCCGACCCCACCAGTCGGACCTACTACGACCGAAAGCGAGCCGAGGGCAAGAAACACAACGCCGCCCTCATCTGCCTGACCCGCCGCCGCTGCGACGTCCTGTTCGCCATGCTCCGCACCACGACCCACTACCGACACCCCGAGGCCGCAACCGCTCCCGCCGCGGCTTGACAACCCCATAGGGACCCCCGGAGGAGGGCGGAGGCTGCGCTTGAGGGCGTTGGGGCCGTGCTTGAGGGGTTGGGGCGAGGTTGAGGGTGGGGCGATCGGTCGCCGTGGGGGCGCGGCGGGGCGCCCCCACGGGATCGGGTCACCAGCTGCCCGCGACCTGGCGGATGGCGGCGTTGACGCGGTTCCAGGTGTTGATGTTGGCGATGGCCAGCACCAGCGCTGAGATCGCCTGCTCGTCGTAGTGCTCCTGGGCGCGCGCCCACAGCTCGTCGGTGACCGGGTCGGGGTGGTCGGCCAGGCGGGTCAGCACCTCGGTCAGCTCCAGCGCCACGCGCTCGGCTTCGGTGAAGTAGGGGGCCTCGCGCCACGCGGCGACGGTGAAGAGGCGCTCGTCGGACTCCCCGGCCTTGCGCATGTCGGCGCTGTGCATGTTGACGCAGAAGCTGCACGAGTTGATCTGGCTGGCGCGCAGCTTCACCAGCTCCAGCGTGGCCGTCGGCACGCCCTGGCCCTCGGTGGCCTTGCCCAGCGCCAGGATCGCCTTCATCGCCGCGGGGTTGACCTGAGCCGGGTTGGTCATACGGGACTTCATCGCGGGTTCCCTCCAGTGTCTTCTTCGTCGGTCGCCCTGTGGACGACGCGGCGCGGGAGGGTGTGACAGGCCGCGGTCAGTTCGGGGAGTGATCCACGACACCCCGCTGCTCGGCCGGCACGGGGTACGGCACGAGCTTGCCCAGCCTGCGGTCGGCGCGCGAGGCCCGGACGTCGGCGTGCGGGAACACCCACCGCTTGAACGCCCACCAGCGGAACACCATGGCGATCACGGTGCCCACGATCGAGCCGAACAGGAAGTCCGACAGCTCCTGGGTGACCAGGCTGACGTTCGGGGTGGCCAGGTGGAACACGTACCGCGACAGCATCAGCGGCGCGGTGTAGAAGAAGATGGACACACCGCTGATCGCGAAGAACAGCGCGGCCTCGTGGTGCCGCTCGCGGCCGCCGCGGGTGTGGAAGGACCACTCGCGGTTGAGGACGTACGACACGATCGTGGCCAGCACGACCCCGATCGCCTTGGCGACGACCGGCTTGTGCTCGAGCACCGTGAGCTTCAGCAGGTACCACGTGCCGTTGTCGACCAGGTAGGCCACGCTGCCCACGACGCCGAACTTCAGCAGCTCCCGGTGCTTGAGCGCGAACGGGCGCAGGCGTGCGGGGAGCGCGCGCAGGACGACCTCGCGGAGTGGCATACCGCCAATCTAGCCGATCACCGTGTCCGCGGGCGGTTTTCCGCTTCCTGGATTATGCGTGGCCCGGTGCGGTTCGCGAATTGTTCGGTCGACGAGAATATCGAGAACGCGGCCCGACAGTTTCCCGGCGATACCGTGTGTGACCTCGGGTTGCCGACGGTACCTTACCGGCGGGCAGCGTTTAGACGATGTCCGCGCGGTTTTTCACGGAGATTTCACCGTGTCCGGTTTCAGCCTCTTTTGAAGAACTCGACCTCCCCGACGGCGATGTGCTTGCCCGGGCCGAGACCGGCGGCGGCGCGCACCGTCAACCGGACCCGGGTCACGTCGCTGATGGCCGTGTCCTGCTGTTGGGGGCCCGGCTCGTCGGCCAGGCTCATCGGGAACGACTCGGTGGTGCCGTCGGCGGCGGTGGTGGTGATGTCGAACCGCGTCGCCCTGGCCTCCGCCGCGAACTCCTCCGCCTTCGCCGACGGGCCGGTGTGCACCACGATCGTCAACAACCGCACCGGCTGGTCGAAGGTCACCTCCAGGGACGCGCCCACGGCGGGCGAACCCCAGTACCGGTTGCTCGCCCCGTCGGTCGCCGCCGTCGCCGGGTGCCCCGGCACTTCCGCGGTCGCGACCGTCCCGGCGGGTGCGGTGGGCACGGTCTTGGAGGTCTTGTCCAGCACGTCCTGCACCAGCCGGGCGCCGAGCGGGTAGAGGGCGACCGCGGCGATCACCACCGCGATGAGCAACAGCAACAGGATCAGGCGGCGGCTCACCGCCCCCGACCCGCCCAGCTTGCCGCGGCCCCGCTTCGCCGCGGCTTCCTGCTCCTCCGGGTTCAGCGGGGTGGCGCACCGGCGGCAGAACCGCCGCCCGGGCGGGTTCGCGGTCCCGCAGGACGGACACGGCGGGCCCTCGACGGCGGTCTCGGCCACCTCCACCCGCCGCTCGGGGCGCGGCGCGACGGGCTTGGCGGGCTGCACGGCGCCGGGAGTGTCCGGCGGGGCGTGCGGAGTCACGCCGCCCGACACCTTCGACACGCGGGGTGGCTTGTCCGGCTCCGGGGTTGGTGGTTCCCCGGTTGGGGGCTCGGTGGGTTCTGCCTCGCTCGGGGGTCCGGTGGGATTCGTCGGGGGTGGCGGGGTGGGTCCGGGGTCTGCCGGGGTGGTTTGGCCCCAGCCGAGGTAGGTGCCGCAGTTGCCGCAGAAGTCGTCGTTGGGTTGGACCCGGGCACCGCAGTTCGGACAGGTCATGGGGCACCGTTCCCGTGGAATTCGATGGTCCAGTCGACGTGCCAGGGGCAGGCGGCGGCGACCAGGGCGCGGATCCGGGGTTGGTCGACGTCGGCCGCCGCCCATACGCGGATGGTCACCCTGGGTGGGGTGTCGTCGTCCTCCGTGGGCAGGTCGGTGCTGGTGGAGGACCAGGTGCACCCGGGGCCGTCATCGACCTCGGCGCGCACCCCGGCGCACTGCCACAACCGCTCGACCAAACCCCTCGCGGTGCCACGGGCGCGGTGCGACGCCATGGCGCCCGCCACGGCGCCCCGGCTCACGGTGGCGGCCCAGCGCGGGTCGAGCTCGGCGGCGACCCACGCGCCGAGCCAGGGCACGAAGTCCTCGGGCGTGAGGTGGGCGGTGAGGTAGGCGGGGAAGTTGTCCAGGGTGGCGAGAATGGGGGCGAAGACGTCGTCCAGACCTGCCGTCAGGCGTTGGACGAAGCTGTCGGCGGCGTAGACGGCGGGCAGCCCCTCGCCCAGGGGACGGCGGCTGACGAGTCCGGGAACGGCGGCACGGGTCATAGACGGGTCACCGCCCTCGGGTGCCGGCGCGGTCCGAAGAGCGGGTTGGCGGCGGGCCACGGGGATGTCGGCCGCGGGACGGCCGGTCGTGTGGTGTTCGGCCGAGTGGAGATGGGCCGTGCGGCTGTGGCAGACCGCGCGCAGGTGGTTGGAGAGGAGACAGTCCGCGCGACAGCGGGCGGCTGTGTGGTGGGTGGCGGTTCAAAGGCGTGCTGAGGGCCGGTCGGCCGTGCCGCACTCGGTCGTGCGGTGACCCATGGCGCGGAGAGCGGTCGTGCGGTGGCGGGCCACGCGGTGACCGGTCGGGCGGTGGGTGACGGTGCGGTGGTTGGCCGAGCAAAGGCCGGCCGGGTGGCGATTGGCCGCTGTGTGGTCCGCCGTGCGCGGGGCGGCCGGCGGGTGGACGAGGCGGTGTTTCCTCGCTGCTCGGGCACCACGTGGTGTGGACGGGGTGTCGAGTTCGAGTAGTGCGGCCGCGTGGTGGGGATCATGGTTCGACCACCGTGACCTGGTGCTGGTGGGAGAAGACCAGGGCGTGGGGTGCCAGGTCGACGCGTTCGGTGGCTTGGCCTCGGCGGCCGGTGATGGGGTCTGCGGGGAAGAGGCGGACGGCCTCGACGAGGTCCACGCCGGGGACCCGTTGCAGGGCGGCGAAGATGGCGCCGTATTGGACGGGTTTGCCGAAGGGCCAGCCGGTGGCGGTTTCGCCGCCGTGGATGGGGTCGAGATAGGTGTGCAGGGCCGCCAGGGCCGCCTGCTCCACCTCGGCGCCGCCGGTGGAGTGGAGGCGGGCCACGACGGTGACGCCCTGGTAGAAGGGGGGCTCCACCTGGACCCGGGTGCCGATCAGCCTGCGTTCGTCCAGGTGGGTGGCGATGGCGGCGAGCATGTCGTCGGTGGGGATCAGCTGCTCGAAGCGGAGTGGGCCGCCCGGGGTGTCGGGGGTCGCGTGGGGGACGACCAGGACTCGGGCCGTGCCCGCGCCGACGGCGAGGCAGCGGACTCGGGCGGCGGCGGGGGCCGCGAGGCGGGCCAGGTGCTCGTAGTCCTCGGTGGTGACGGCTCGCTCCTGCACTCGTAGTTGGTGGGGGGCGCGGACCTTCGCCTCCTCGACTGATTCGCCGTCGACGCCGCCGGTGGCCGCCTCGCGGTTCTCCACCGAGGAGACGTACGGGACCGAGCTGCGCAGCACCGAGATGGCGCCGCGCGCGACGTTGCCGCTACGGCCGCCGCCGGTGCGGTAGCGGGGGACGCGGATGTGCGAACCCTTGGCCGGGACCTCGCCGTAGGCGCGCAGCGAGCCGTCCGACTCGCGCACGCCGGGCGGGAACTCGACGTCACCTGTGGTCGCGTTCAGGGTGACGTGGCGGTCTCGGGGGCCGGACAGGCCGAAGTGGTCCACGACCGACCACTCCTGCCACCCGTCCACCGACGACACCTCCACGACCACCGGCGGCCCATCCATGAGCACCGGCACCCGCCCCAGCCGGAAGCGCTGGCCCGGCACCCCGGCGGACACGCCGAGGTGCGCGTCGAACACGGTCTCCGCGTGTTCGACGTCGGTCCAGCCGCCGATGGTGTCGACCTCGGCGACGCGGACGGTGGGGGACTCCGAGTAGAACGGCTGCCCCTCCACCGGCTCCACCACCCGGCACCGCAGCCAGCCCGCCCGCACCCCGGCGGCGACCGACTCCACGTGCCCGGCGGGTACGCGCAGCACCACGTCGCCGGGCCGGTTGAGCCCGCCCGTGGTGTCCTCGAACGCCTGGCACTCCCGCCACCCGTCGGGCGTCCACGCCTCCCACACCAGCGGCGGCTGCCGCGGGTCGACGCCGACGCCCTCCACCCGGCTGTCCAACCGCACCGCCACCACGCACCGCGGGACCGCGCCGGTCAGCCCGAACAACAGCACGTCGCCGGGCGCGGGGCGGGCCTGGAAGCACGGCACGTCCCGGCCCGCGGCCAGGTCGTTGCCGCGGTCGACGTGCTCCCCGTCCGCCGACGCCGTCACCAGCCTGGTCAGCTCGCACGGCACGATCGGCAGGTCGGCCACGGAGGCGAACACCACCGCCTCGCCGTCCTCGGTCTGCTGGGTCGCCACCTCCGTGCCCGCGGGCAGCGGCACCGTCTCCCGCCGCGCCGCCGACAGCCAGAACACCACCTCCGCGCGCGCCGCGGCAGGCGGGAACAGCGTCACCCCCAGCAGGTCGAGGAACGCCAGGTAGTGCCGCTCCGGCACCCGGTTGAGCCGGTACACCACCTGGTCGACCATGTGCGCGAACGTCTCGATCAGCGTGACCCCGGGGTCGGACACGTTGTGGTCCGTCCACTCGGGACTGCGCTGCCGCACGAAGCGCTTGGCCTCGTCGACCAGCTGCTGGAAGCGGCGGTCGTCGAGGTTGGGGGCCGGGAGCGCCATCACTCGCCTCCCTCGGGGATCGTGTAGAAGGGGAACACCAGGTTCCGCGGGTCGTTGGTGGAGCGGATCGTGTAGCGCACGTCCACGTAGAGCACCCCGGCGTCGGCGGTGTCGTAGGAGACCAGCACGTCCGACACGGTGATCCGCGGCTCCCACCGGCGCAGCGCCGACCGCACCTCGTAGCCGATGCGGCCCGCGGTGGCGCCGTCGCTGGGGGCGAAGACGAAGTCGTGGATGCCGCAGCCGAACTCCGGGCGCATCGGCCGCTCACCCGGCGCCGTGCCCAGGATCAGCCGGATCGCCTGCTCGATCTCCCGCTCGTGCTCGACCATGGCGATGCCGCCGGTGGGTCCGACACCGGTCGGGAAGGCCCAGCCGCGCCCGATGAACCGCTCGCTCACGGCCGCTCCCCGATGATCACGTTCGGCGCCCCGGTGAGGATGGTCGCGCCGCAGGTGGTCAGGTCCCCGACGCAGGCCAGCGGCGCCCCGCCGACGAAGACCTGCCGCGGCCGGGGCAGCGGCATGACCCGGTTCAGCGGACCGAGCTGCGGGTGGATCGCGCACTGGTGCACCGACGCCAGCACGACCGCGGGCCGCCCGGCGATGAACACCGACATCAGCCGGGGCGGCGGCGGGACCGGCGCCAGCAGCACACCGGTCGGCGGTGGCAGCCGGGTGTGGCTGGTGGTGTCGGTGATCCTGGCCGCGGCGGGCATCGGTGTCTTCTCCTCGTGGGATCGGTTCTGGTCAGGTGGTGTCGCGGGGGCCGTGCTCGCGACCGGGGTGTCCGGGTGTGCGCGGTCGGGGTCGACTCGGGTCCCGGTTCCGGCCACGCGGACCTGCCGGGGACGTGGTCGGCCGGGTCGATGAGGCGGTGCGGGCAGGGGCGGCCCGGCGGGTCGGGACGATCCAGGTCGGGTACGACTTCCGGCCCGGTCGACGGGTACCTGCCGGGGGCCGAGCCGCTCTCGCCGCTTGCCGCCGAAGGCGGCCCGGCGGGGCCGCGGTCGACCGATATCGGTCGTCGGGCGCGGCGGCCCGCCGGGCGCGGGCGGGCGACGCTCGGCACTGTCCACTGTAGTCATTTGGGGTGCGTCGGTGTTGGTGCGGGCCGGTTCCGGTGTCGCGGTGGGGGTCTCGTGGGCGCGGGTGAGGTTGGTGGTCGAGCGGAACCGGCCGCGCTCGTGTCGCCCGCTGAGCTCGGGCGGGCGGCGGGCGGAACCGTCCATGGTGGCCGCGTCGGTGTTGGTGCGGGGTCATCAGTTGATCCGCACGATCCGGCCGCTGAGCGTGGCCAGCAGACCGCCGTCGACGTCGACGGCGCGCTGCCCCTCGATCGACACGGACGCCCCGCGCAGGTCCAGCGACCCGGCGCCCGCGTCGATCGTGATGCCGTCCGGCCGCAACTGCACCGACGTCATCGAGCCGCGCCCCCCGACCCCGGACACGGTCAGGTCGATGGTGTTCTTGGTGTTGTCCAGGCGGATCTCCAGCCGGTCGTTGCCGCTGGCGATCCGCACCCCGGGCGGGCCGGTGAGCCCGTCGATCAACTCCAGCCGGTGGCCCTTGCGGGACACCAGCGACCGCCGGTTGACCTTGCCCGCGCGGTCCACCAGCGGCAGCTGGTGCCGCGACGGCACGTCCTGGCCGTTGTAGAGCCCGCCGATGACGTACGGCCGGTCCAGGCAGCCCTGCTCGAACGCGACCAGCACCTCGTCGTCGACCTCCGGGCTGAACACCCCGCCGCCGCCCAACCCGCCCCACTGGACCGTGCGCGCCCAGTCGGTCTCGTACGTGTCGTCCAGCCACGGGAACCGCAGCTTCACCCAGCCGCGTTGCCTGCCGCCGGTTTCCTTGATGTCGGTGACGATCCCGGACACGACCCCGGGGATGCGCGGCCCCCGGGGCGTCACCCGGTCGCCCGCCGCCAGGGCCGCGAGCGACCGGTCCGGCGACGCGCTGACCAGCACCGTCGTGCGGTAGCCCAGCTCCGGGTCGAGGGTGTGGTGCACGGCGGTGGCCGTGTAGCGGCCGGAGAAGTCCGGGCCCACGTCGCCCAGCGCCACCGGGACGCCTGCCCGCAGCTTCGGGTCGCCCTCGGCGACGGCCTCGATCTCGCCCACGCCCGCGCTCACCGACCCGGCCAGCGCCTTGGCGGTCGTCGCCGCCTCCGCCTGGTTGGCGTGCGGGACGTCGGTGACCAGGGCCGTCGCCGTGCCGAACGCCTTGACCACCTTCGTCCCCGCCAGGCCGGTCTTGACCGTCTGGCTGGTGCCGGTGGTCTCGTTGGCCAGCACGGGTTTCTTCGTGTCGACGTTCCACCCGCGCGCCCGCACCGACCCGGCCGCGTCCGCGGCGGTGAGCACGGCCCGCAACGCCACGAGGTTGCGCCCGTACTGCAATACGAACCGGTTGCTCTTCGCGGGCGTCGACGGGCTCGGCGCCGACGACGCGGGCTTCAGCCGCACGAACTCCAGCTTCCCCTGCCGGTCCGCCCGCACCACGGCGCCGTGCTCGCGGGCCAGATCGGCCAGGAAGTCCCAATCGGACACCCCACCCTGCGTCCGCTGCGCGTAGACGACCTTCTGCGCCTGAACCCGACCGACGGTCAACCCGGCCCCGCGCGCGACCTCGTTGACGATGGACTGCGCCGTCGCGTTGCGGAACGCCTTCACCTTCTGGCCGCGCATCAGCCGGTGCACCTTGCTCAACGCCCGCACCACGGTGAACGAACCGGTCTGGTCCGAGTCCAGCTCGACCGCCGTCACCTCACCGCTGAACAACGGCTCCGGCGCGCCGCCGTCGGCCACCGCAACGGCGACCTCGAGTGCCTTGCCGATGGTGATCCCCGTCTCGCGCAACAGGTCGTGGTACGGGTCGCGGAAGGTCAGCGTCGCCGAGTCGGGCAGGCCGACGTTCTCGTCGACCACCGTCCGCACCAGTTGCTGCTGCCACACCTTCGACAACGGCCCACCCGCCGTCACGATGGGATCCGCCGCGTACGACCGCGCCGCGCGTCCACCCCCGCCCATGTCACCCCGCCCTTCGGGTGTTCGACCGCGGTGATGTGCCCCGGGCACGGGTGTCACCGGCACCGAGTAGGGCGATCGAGGCGCTGATGGGACCGTTGCCACCGGTACGGCGTGGACGCGGGGGCGAATCGGAAGGCGAACCTGCCGCACCCCGGTGTGCGGGTGGGTGTCCGTCCTGCGCGGTCGGGCCGATCACGAGGTGGGATCGGTTGTCGCGTGTCGCGGGCATCAGACAGCCACCTCCGTGGGCACGCGGGTTGCCGGGTCGGCGGTGGTGGGGACGAGGAGTTCGCTGCCCGGGAGGAGTTCGAGGGGGTCGTCGATGTCGTTGGCTTCCGCGATGGTTCGCCACGCCGCGGGGTCGCCGTATTCCTGCCAGGCCAGTTGGGCGAGGGTGTCGCCCGCGACCACCACGTGGGTGCGGCTGGCCTCCGGGGTGCCGGAGGTGGGGTTCTGGCCCAGTGCGTCGGCGGTGGCCTCTTCGATGCCGACGGCGCAGGTCGCCCGCAGCGGGGAGCCGTCGGTGTCGAAGAGGGTGTACTCGACCGAGAAGCTCGACAGCACGCCGTCGAAGGACGTGGTGCGGCCGCTGCCCCACTCGAACCGCACCCAGGGGCTCGCGGGCTTCTTCGCCCGCAGGCTCTTCTCCGTCGGCACGCACGCGACCATCAGCTGCTCGACCTTGCGCTCCACGGAGCCGTCGTGGGTGTCCGTCGCGTCGAGGAACACCTCGAGGGACAGGGAGCGGGGGCCGCTGCCGACGAACTCCGGGGTGGCCGACTCGGCGGCCATCCGCGACGGTTTGCGGCGCCACTCGGTGCTCTTGGTCAGCGAGAGGCGGTTGGGGTTGAACTGGAACCGCACCCGCTCCAGCACCGCGCCCGGCTTGGCGCCCACCTTGGGTGGTGGTTCGAGGATGAGCAGCTGCGCCCTGGCCATGCCGCGGCTCATGACGCCCGCAACCCCTCGTGCGCGATCTCCAGGGTCTCCACCGCCGCCTGCGACGACGACGGGTCGAACGACGGGCCCTGCCAGCTCACCGGCACGATCCCCAGCACCTGCCAGCGCGCGATCGGCGTGAGGTTCGGCTCCAGCGCCACGATCTCGCCGTTCTTGCGCTCCACCCGGCGCACCAGCTGCTCCAACCACCGCGACACCTTCGTGGTGTCGGCGGTGACCGGGCGGCTCAGCGTGATGTTCGTCCACGTGATGCGCGACGGGAGTTGCCAGGTGAAGCCGTTGTTGCCGCCCTCGGTGAACTGCTCCACCTCCACCTGCGCGCCGAGCCCGGTGCAGGTGTGGAACGCGCCGAGGTCGTCGCCGCCGATGGCGAGCCGGAAGTACACGCTGGTGGCGAAGACACGGTCGGTCATCTGCTCGTCCTATCGGTCGTACGGGCGGCCCGCCCGGTCCCGGGACTGCCGGAGATCGGCCCGCAGCAGCCTGCTGAGCGGGTCGAAGAGCCTGCGGGCCAGGTCGTCGAGGTCGGCGGTGCTGTGGTTCTCGCGCTCGGGCACGGCTTTCAGGTGTCTGCTCCCGGTCGCCGCGCCGAGGTCGGATGCCGAGGCCGGGCCCGCCGCGCCGGGGTGGGGCAGCGGCGCGGTGCGTTGGACCGGTGTGCGCGGTGCGGGTTTGGCCACCTCCGGTGGTTTTCGGGGTGCCGACAGCACTTCGAGGGGTGCTCGTTGGACCGTCGGTGTCGGTTCGTGCGGTTTCGGGGTTGGCGCGGGCGCGTGGTGGGTGGCGGGGCGCAGGGTGGGGAGCGCGCGCTGCGCCACTCCGAGGGTGGGGGTCGTGTTCATCGTTGTTCTCCCTTGGTCGGGTCGGCTGAGGACCAGTTTGCCTTCGACGCAAGGGGTGTGGGCCGGATCGGCCGGGGCTGTGGATGGCTTTGAGGTATGTGGATAACTGTCCTGACCTGCGGAACTGTCCGGGCGGGGGTGGGCGGCGAGGAAGATTCGCCCGATCGGGGGACGGTCGGGTGTGGACTCCGCGCGCGCTTGAGTCCGAAGAGGACGATCGACGGTGGGGGCGGTTCGCCGGGGGCGGTTCAGCGCGGGCTGGAGGTTGTCGATCAGCGGCAGGGGAGGGGTGGAGCGTTGAACCGAGTCCGGGTCGCCTGCTCGTGTGCCCGAGCTGCGTTGCGCGCCGGGGAAGTCGGTCGGCCCGGTGGGTGGGACGCGCGGCGCGGACCGGTCGAGGAGCGGGGATGACTCCCCGTCGGGCGACTGGGGGCGCGGGCCGGTGACCGGGCTTGAGGGCGTGGCGCCGAGTGGGCGCGCGGTGTGGTGGAGCGGGCTGCGTTGCGCGACAGTCGAGGCTGTATTGGAGGGCGTGTGGTTGGTCGACGTGGCTTGTGCGGCGGTGTGGTGGGCTGCCGTGGGGGTGGCTACGTGGTCGGGTGATGTTCGTGCGGTGGGGAGGGGGTACTGGTTGCCGCGGGGCGGAGAGGTGTCCGAGTGGTCGTGCGCGGGTTGGGCCGCGGGGAGGGGAAATGGGGGGTGCCGAGGGGCGGCCGAGCGGGGGTGCGTTGTGCGGCCGGGTGATCGGAGGCCGACTTGGCGGTGGGGTGGAGGCCTGTGGTGGAGGGGGATTGGTTGCCGCCGGAAGTTGGGCGGGCGAGGGGGTGTTGGGCGCCGAGGTGCTGTGGGCCAGGAGTTTGCTCGTCGCTGTGGAGCGGGCGGAGCGGGGAGCGTTGCGCGAGGAGGTGTTCGGATGCTGGGGGAGGCGGGAGGGGGGTGTCGAAAGGGGATTGCGTGCCGCTGTGGGGCAGGTGGAGTGGGGAGCGTTGCGCGGTGGGGTGCTCGGGTGCCGAGGGGGCGGTGGGCTGGAGAGGAGTGCTGGAGGGGGATTGCGCGTCGCTGTGAGGCAAAGGGCGTAGTGGGGAGCGTTGGAGGGTGAGGTGGTCGGATGCTGAGGGGGTGGGCTGGAGAGGAGTGCTGGAAGGGGATTGCGTTTCGCTGTAGGGAGAGTGGGGTGCGGAGCGTTGGACGGTGGGGTGCTCGGATCCCGTGGGAGTGGTGGGCTGGAGGGGTGTACTGGAGGGGAATTGCGCGTCGCTGTGGGGCGGGCGGAGTGAAGAGCGTTGCGCGGTGAGGTGCTCGGATCCCGTGGGAGTGGTGGGCCGGAGGGGGGTATTGGAAATGGATTGCGCGTCGCTGTAAGGCGGGCGGACCGAAGTGCGTTGCGCGATGGGGTGCTCGGGCGCCGAGTTGGCGGTGGAGCGGCGGGGGGTGTGCGTGTCGCTGTGGGGTGGGTGGAGGGAGGTGCGTTGCGTAGTGGTGTGGTCGGATGTTGAGTGAGCGGGGGACTGGTGCTGTGGGGCAGTAAGGGGCAGATCGCTGTTGTGGGCTGGGGTGCGTTGTGCGGTGGGGTGGCCGGTTGCCGAGGTTGATGGGTTGGTCTGGGAGCGAGGGGGCCTGGTCGCAGGGACCTGCTCGTCCCTGCGGGGCGGTCCGGCGTCGGCTTGGGATCCAGGGTGCGCGGAGGGGGAAGCGGCAGCGGGGCTGTGTTCGTCGCTCCCGGCCAGGCTGGATGGGTTGGTTTGGGAGCTGCTGGACGGGGATCGCGCGTCGCGGTGAAGCGGGTGGAGTGAGGTGCGTTGTGCGGCGGGGAGATTGAGAGCCCGGGTGGAGGAGGGAGTCTGCCCGTCGCTGTTGGACGGAGCGGCCT
Source organism: Actinokineospora auranticolor (assembly GCF_041897805.1). Taxonomy (GTDB): domain Bacteria; phylum Actinomycetota; class Actinomycetes; order Mycobacteriales; family Pseudonocardiaceae; genus Actinokineospora; species Actinokineospora auranticolor. The sequence continues at coordinate 5,136,210 of NZ_CP154825.1, read as the reverse complement.
GGGCGCGTTGTGCGGAGAGGTGGTGGGGGGCCGTGCCGGAAGGGGATTGGTGGTCGCCGGAGGTCGGGCGAGCGAGGGCGCGTTGGGCGACGTGCTGGGGAACCGAGCCGGACGGGCTGGTTCGGGACCGCGCGGTGGCGACCGGGAGATTGGGGGCCGGCTGCGTCGAGGAGTGGAGGCCCGCGGTGGCGGGAGTCTGCTCGTCGCTCCGGGCCGGGCTGGACGGGGTGGGTTGTGCGATGCCCGGGGAGTGCGCAGGCGGGGCGCCGAGGGGCGGGTGGGCCACGGGGTGATCAAGGGGCGGCGCGGAGGAGCGCGAGTTCGCGTCGGGCTGGGGCGACTCGGTCCCGCGGGGTGCGGTGGCCGGGGTGCGCTGCGCGACGGGGTGATCGAGTGCCGAGGCCGATCGGGCAGTCGCAGAGGGTCCACCGGGAATGGGCTGGGCGGGAGCCGGATGGGCGCCGGGTGACGCGGCAGGGCGGCGGTCGGGAGGGGCGGGGCGCGTGCGGGGAGTCCCGGCCGACGTGGTGCCCGGTACCGATCGGCTGATCCCGCGCATCGTGCCCGCGGGGGCGTCCGCCGACACCGCGTGGCCCACGTCCGTCATCAGGCCGGTCGGGCGCCACGACGCCAGGCTGGGTTTGAAGTCCGCCCACTGCCCGGTCCGCTGGATCACGGTCGGCATCGGCGGCGCCGCGCGCCACTCCGACAACGGGGAGACAGGGGACACGGGAGAGGCCGCGGCCCCGGCGTCCCGGTTCGTCGACCGCTTGCGCCGCCACGGCCACATCCGCGTCACCCGCTCCCGTTCATCCGGTTGTTGATCCGCGCGATCTCCCGCACCCACGTCCGCCGCTCGTCGTGGGTGAGGTCGAGGATGTCGGCGCGCGGCCAGTGGAAGTGGTAGGCGACGTACGCGACCTCCTCCAGCAGCCGGTCGGCCGCGTACGTCACGATTCCCCCAGGCGCCCACCGGCCAGTTCGACCTCGAACTCCGAGTCGCAGGCCGGGCAGCGCACGCCCGCCCGGGTGTGGCCCTCGCTGTTGACCCGCCGGTAGAACTCCTGCAGGAACGCGATGTCGGTGGCGTACATGCGCTCCACCACCCCGGGGTGGATGTCGGTGACCGTGCCCAGCCGGGTGATGACCTGGCTGAGCAGCACCACGCTCAGGTACCCCGGGTTCTCCTTCACCCGCACGTCCACCTGGGGCCGCAGCTCGTCGCGGGCGGTGGCCAGGCGCATGCTGCCGGTGCGGTGCAGACGGCCCTGCTCGTCCAGGTAGCCGCGGGGGAGCTCGAACTCGAACTCCGTGCGCAGCCCGCCCTCCTCCTCCGACACGGGCGGCGCGGACACCGGCGCGGGGGTGTCCGGCGCCGACCTGGACGCGAGGGCGTCCAGGTCGGCGACCGACACCGTGCGGCGCCTCACTCGACCTCGATTCGCTCGAAGGTGATGGTCGCCTTCTCGTCGGCGCCGGAGGACTGGGTGGCGTTGAGGCCCGGACCCTCCCACTTGCTCACCCAGGCGTCGAAGAGCTGCATGCGCCGGACGGTGTCGCCCTTGGTGTCCATGACCTCGATGGTCAGGTTCTGCCTGGCGTCCTCGACGTCGCCGTTGAGCAGCGTCTTGTTGATCCACGAGGTGAACTCGGGGCTCTTGTCCATGCCGCGGGTGATGGTCACCTCGCCGCCCTTGTGCCCGCCCGGCTGCTTCTTGTTGATCGGCTTGCCGCGGCTGGTCACCTGCATCGACTCGACCACGTCCTGCTCGACGACCAGCCCGCTGACCTCCTTCACGGACTCGACGGTGACCCCGCCGAGCTGGACGCCGAACCGGTGTGTCGCAAGGGTGTCGCCCTCGGCCATGTCGTCTGTGCCCCTCTCACTCGTTGATCAGGCTCGTGCTGTCGCTGAACTGCGCCAGCCGGAAGATGACGAACTCCGCGGGCTTGACCGGCGCGACGCCGATCTCGCACACCACCTGCCCGAGGTCGATGGAGCCCTGCGGGTTGTTCTCCCGGTCGCACTTGACGTAGAACGCCTCCTCGGCGGTGCGCCCGAACAGCGACCCGCGCCGCCACTCCTCGTGCAGGAACGCGCCGATGTTGCGGCGGATGCTCGACCACAGCCGGTCGTCGTTGGGCTCGAACACCACCCACTGGGTGCCGACCAGGATCGACTCCTCCAGGTAGTTGAACAGCCGCCGCACGTTCAGGTAGCGCCACGCCGGGTCCGACGACAGCGTCCGCGCGCCCCACACCCGCACGCCGCGCCCGGCGAAGGCGCGCAGGCAGTTCACGCCGATGGGGTTGAGCAGGTCCTGCTCGCCCTTGCTCAGCGACACCTCCAGGTCGACCGCGCCGCGCACCACCTCGTTCGCGGGGGCCTTGTGCACGCCGCGCTCGGCGTCGCTGCGCGCCCAGATCCCGGCGACGTGCCCGCTGGGCGGGACCAGCGTGTTGCGGCCGGTCGGCGGGTCGAACACCTTGATCCACGGGTAGTAGAGGGCGGCGTAGCGGGAGTCGTAGCCCGCCTCGTCGTTGCGCCACTCCCGCGCGCGCTGCGCGTTGAGCCCGGGCGGGGCGTCGAGGACGGCGACCCGGTCGCCCATCTGCTCGCAGTGCGAGATGGCGGCGAGCTGCACGGTGCGCACGCCCTCGGCGTCGATGAGGCCGCGCTGGTAGGCGCTCATCAGGTCGGGCATGGCGACCATGGTGATCTCGTCGACGGTCTCGAGACCGCCGAAGCCGGTGCGCTCGGCGAGGTCGCCGACGTACTCCTGGGCGTCGACCGGGGCGGCCGCCGGGGGCCCGGCGGGCGGCACGGTGACCGACTGCCGCTCCGGCTTGGCCAGGGTGGTGCCGGGGGCCTCGGTGACCTGGATCAGCCTGGACCGCTCCGCGACCTGGGTGACGACGTAGCTCTTGATGTTCTTGCGGGTGGACACCTCGTGCGTCTCCACCACCTTGCCGTCCTGGCTGACCAGCAGCTTGAACCGGTCCTCCGGCGGGTTCTCCCCGTCGGCGTCGGCGACCTGCACGGTCACCTCGGAGGTCGCGCCGGGCAGCGCGCTGATCCGCAGCGTGCCCAGCCGCACGGTCTCGCCGGTCGTGGGCTTCTCGGGCACCGACGAGTCGGCGGACCGGCCGCCGACGCGGACGATGTAGGCGGCGCCGCCACCGTTGGCGAAGTAGCCGTAGACGGCGTGCGCGAGGTAGGTGTGCTCGGTGAAACCGCCGAAGGTCTGGGTGTACTGGCTCCAGTTGGTGACCAGCGTGGGCCGGTGGAACGGGCCCTCCTCGGCGAAGCCGACGAACGCGGCGACCGCCGTGCCGACGCCCTCGATCGGCCTGGCCCCGGTTTGGACCTCCTCCACGTACACGCCAGGGGAGAGGTAGGACGGCATGCTCGCTCCTTCGCGGTCGGCTGGCCCCAAGCCTCGCGCGGGCGCGGGCGGCGCGGCAGGTCCGCCGGACCCCGACACCGGGCAGTGGCCATGCCTTTCCGGGCAGGGAAGGCGGGGTGCACCTCTCCGTGCCCCTACCGCACTGGGGTGGCTGTCGTGGTGCGGGTAGGACTGACCGCATGCGTGAGTACGCCAAGAAGTCCGATGAGACGACCAAGGCACCGACTCGTGCGACAAGTGCACAGAGGACGCCCACCGACGAGCTGTTGCGTTTGCAGCGCGTAGTGGGCAATCGCGCGGTGGCCGACGGGGGGTTGGTGCACTCTGTGTTGTCCGGTGGGGGCACACCGCTGGACGCACCCGTGCGCGCGGAGATGGAGTCCCGGATGGGCCACGACTTCTCCGATGTTCGCCTGCACACCGACACCGTCGCGCAGCGGTCGGCGGAGGAGTTGGGTGCCGCCGCGTACACGTCCGGGAGTCACGTAGTGGTGGGTTCGGGCGGTATGGACATGCACACCCTCGCCCACGAGCTGACCCACGTCGTGCAGCAGCGGTCCGGGCCGGTGTCGGGTACGGACAACGGTGACGGCGTGTCCGTGTCGGACCCGTCGGACTCCTTCGAGCGCGCCGCGGAGGCGAACGCGCACCGGGTGATGTCCGAGCCGATGCCCGACGAGCACGCCGACTGACGGCTCGGCGCGGTTCAGGCGGGCGTGACCGCCAGCCACGGCCGGAAGTCCTCGGCCCTGGTCAGGTGCCCCTGCTTGTGGTGCTCCTCGTGGATGGCGGTCATCAGGTCCGCCATCGTCACCGCCCGGTTCCCCGCCGCGGCCAGGTACGCCGCCGACACCGCGCACGAGCGGATGGCGCCGCCCGCGAGGTCGAAGCGGGACGCGCACACGTCCAGGTCGAGGTCGTCCGCGCGCGGGATGGCGGGCCCGAGGCAGGTGTCCCACAGCAGCCTGCGCTGCGCCGCGTCGGGCATCGGGAACGCGGCGATCACATCGAGCCTGCGGGTGAACGCCTCGTCGAGGTTGGCCCGCAGGTTGGTGGTGAGAATCGCGATGCCGTCGAAGGACTCCATGCGCTGCAGCAGGTACGCCGACTCCAGGTTCGCGTAGCGGTCGCGGGAGTCGCTGACCGCCGAGCGCTTCCCGAACAGCGCGTCGGCCTCGTCGAACAGCAGCACGCCGTTGACGTCGGCGGCCTCGTCGAAGACCCGTTCCAGGTTCTTCTCGGTCTCGCCGACGTACTTGTCGACCACGCTCGACAGGTCGACCACGTACAGGTCCATGCCGAGGTCACCGGCCACCACCTCGGCGGCCAGCGTCTTGCCGGTGCCCGACTCGCCCGCGAACAGCGCCAGCACGCCCCGGCCGCGGCCGCCGCCGGGCCGCATCCGCCAGTCGCCCAGCACGGTGTCGCGGTGCCGGGCGCGGGCGGCCAGCTCGGCGAGGCGGGTCTTGGCGCGGTCGGGCAGCACGAGGTCGGACCAGGTGACGGCCGGGGTGATCCGCCGGGCCAGCTTGGCCAGCCCGGCGCCGTTCTGGGTGCGCACCCCCGCCCGCACGTCGGCCGCGGTGACCGCCCGGTTCTCCCGCGCGGCCAGCCGCCGGGCCACCGAGACGGCCGCCCGCATCTGGCTCGCGCCGAGCCGGAACGCCGACAGTTCCGCGACCGGCACGTCGAGCCCGTCCAGCGCCTCGGCCCACGCGGGCCCGGTGCCCGCGTCGACCGGTAGGGGAGTCACCGGCGCCCACCGGGGATCCCACTGGCTCTTACCGTGCAGCACCAAGGGAAGGTCGTGTGCCAGTAACGCGCGCAGCACCGTGGGCGGCACACCGTCGACCGGTCCCACTACGAGACTCGCACCGCGCAACCGCGCCTCACGCACCAACGGCGCCACCACCTCCGACGGTGCCGACACCATCGACAGGTCCGCCACCACAGCGGTACCCGCGACCTCGACCTCACCGCGCGAGTACATCGCCCCCACGGGCCGTAGACCGTCCACCCGCGTCCGCACGCGCGTGAACCCGGCGATGCCCGGATCGACCCGGTCGAGTCCCAACAGGTGGGCCTGCACCCGGTCCGGCACCCGCACCTCGCGGGAGAGGAACGGCTGGTCCTCCCCCAGGACGTCCACCAGCCCGCCCGTGACCAGCGGCGCGTCGGGCCGGAACCGGAACCGGCCCGGACCGGCCGGGGTCTGCCCGCACAACGCCAAAGCCAGGCCCACGGTCGGCCGCCTGCGGGTCACGTCGTCGTTGAGGTAGCCGTAGAGCCGTTCGAACCGGGCGTCGAGATCCGGTGCGAGCGCGATGAGCAGGAACTCCATGTCCAGCGCGGTCAACCCGAACGACTCCGCGAGCCGCCCCTCCGCCGTGGGCGGGATATCGGCGGGGACCACAAGAGGCTCGGGAGAGTCCAAGAGGGCACGGACAGCCTCATCCGTGATGTAGAGGCCACGGTACGGGTCGGTGAGGTTCGGGTCCTGACTTTGCCTGTCCGCCACGGTCTTCCGCACACGGCGTTCCACCGCGCCCAAACGCGCCCACAGCCCGGTCAGGTCGTCTTCGGTCACCGCGCGCTCCTCCGCCTACGGGCACCCGGTCGCGCGCGGGCCGCAGCGAACCCGTCGGAGGGTGCCGACTCGTCGTAGCGCAACCGGCGGTCCCCATCCGACTCGGTGCGCACCATCAGGCCGTCGGTGACCGGTGGCGCCACCGGCGTCCTCTTACGCGCCAACGGCGCGATGACCTGGAGGTTGACCGCCGGTTTGAGCCGCCCCTCCAACGCCGACCACACCTCGGTCGCCGCCTGCCCGTCGGTGATCGGACCCGCCGACTGGAACAGCACCGAGCGCCCCAATTCCGCCAACGACCCCGTCAGCCAGCGGTGGTGGAGCACGTCGTGGGGGGCCACGGCGCGCAGGATGTCCGACAGCAGACGGTGCTCGTCCTTGGGGCGCGCGGTCCACACCGTCGCCAAATAGGACAACTGGTACCACAACGGCGGTTCGCGGCGCCCCACCACCGTTCCGTCGTCGTCGGCCTCCTCCTGCACACCGGTGCGGCGTCGGCTGCTGTCCTCGCGCAGGTCGTAGAGGAACACGCTCACCGTCGGCGCGGTCAACTTCGCCGCCCAGTCCTTGGTCGGCGCGTCGAAGACCAGTTCCACCCCCTCGGCGGGGATGCCCTCCTCGGCCAGCAGCAGCCGCAGCGCCTCGTCCACCTCGTCGATCACGCCCGGGCTCCCCTCATCGACGGGCCACCACGCCGGGTGGGGCGATCATGCCGGTGACCACCAGGAACGGCGTGGTCACCGGCCCGAACCCGGGGCCGGACGCGGTGATCACGCGCGGGCCGGTCTGGTCCTTGGTGAGGATCAGCAACTGCGCGGTGAACGTGCCGTCGGCGCGCGGGGTGGTCGGCGCCGCCGACGCGGTGATCCCCGGCGTCCAGGTCAGCCGCACCGGGGCGCCCGGCGGGAAGTCGACGCCGCGCACCGACGTGACGAACCCGGGTTTCCCGATCGGCGGCACGGCCACGATCTTCGGCAGCAGGATCCGCAGCCGGGTCCGCGCGCGGTTGTCGCCGCTGTCGGCGTCGGTGCCGGTCGTGCGCAGCTGTCCCGTGACATCCGCGACCAACGCGGCGTCGGGTCGTAGTAGCACCTGCACGGTCAGGGAAGCACCCGGTGCGAGATCGGGCAAAGCGCAAGAGTTCCGTACGCACGCGGGCGGCACCGACGCGACCGGCACCCGCCGAGGCAGCCCCAGATCCAGCCGCAGGCCCGTGGCGGTGGAGGCGCCCCGGTTGCGCACGGTGTAGGTGATGGTCGTCGAACCGCCCACATAGGACGGATTGGGCTGGGCCACGACCGCCACACCAGGGCTCGCGGGCGGCGGTGGTTGCGGGCCCGGTAGGGGCGGTGGCGCGGGAGACGTCGGAGGCGCGGGTGGTGTCGTGGTCGTCGTAGTGGTGGGCGGCGCGGGCACGTCGACCGGCACAAGAGTCGTTCCACCGTTGTCATTGGGCTCCGTGTCCAACACGGTGCTCGTGACCGTCCAGTCGAGCGGATGCGTACCCGGCTCGGTGGGCGTCAGGTCGGCGGTGACCTGAACCGTGGTGTTCGGCGGCAAGAGGCCGATATCGCACCGGGGACCGTTGGAGGAACACGCACCACGCATGCGTATCAACGTGAGCCCGGGCGGCACCGATACCTGCAACTCCGTCCCCGGCGACGGCCCCGGACCGCGGTTGGTCACCGTGACCGTCACGGACGTGTCCACCCCCACCGTCGCGCGCGGCGCCACGGGCGGCGCGTCGAGCCCCAGGTCGACCAGCAGTTGCCAGGTCGGCTCCTTCTGCCTGCCCGGCAGGCCACCCGCCAGCCGGGTCAGCCGCCGGGTGTCCAGGTCGAGGATCGCCATGGACTCCGGCGAGTTCGGGTCGTAGGTGGTTCGCTTCGTCATCACGAGCTTGCTGCCGTCCGGCGAGAACGACACATCACGCGGTTGGGGCGGACCGTTCGGATCCGTAAGAGCGCCCGAACACGAGTTTTGCCCCTCCGGAAGCAAGACCTCGCATCGGTTGTCGGACAGCGTCACTCGCAGCAGACCGTCGTTCTCGCGGTTGAACACAAGGGTGCGCCCATCGGGGGAGAACGCCGGACTGTCATCCGTGGTGTCACAGGCGAATCCGCATACCGTGGCGCTGATGTCCCGTTGTTGGTCCAGCCCCTCCGCGCGCGCGGTCCACACGTGGTGCGTGCGCGGCTGTCCCTGCGGACCCCCGGCGACCGTGCCCCGGCTGAACGCCAGCACGCGACCGTCCGGTGACCACGCCGGTTGCCCGTCGTCCTGGTCGGCGTTGGGATCGGGGTTGCGCAGCCGCGCCACGACCTCCCCGGTGTCCACCCGCACGATGACGACCCGGCTGGGCCCGCCCTCGCGGTTGGGCGCGCCGGGGGAGCGGCGGGCCACGGCGACCAGCGTGCCGTCCGGCGACCACGCCGCGTCGGTCTCCCAGTCCCCGACCTTCCGGTCCGCCAACGGCATGGGTGCACCGTTTAGCCCGTCCGCGTCGGTGATCCACACCCGTTGCGACCGCCTGCCCTCGATGGTCTCGAACCGGCTCACCGCGATCCGCCGCCCGTCGGGGGAGTAGCTCTGCCGCTGCGTCCACGGGTCGAAGCCCGGGTTCGGGTTGAACAGCCGGTTCGAGTCGGTGAGCGCTGCCGGGTCCTCGGTCAGCACCTCCACCCCCAGGTCGCGGGGGTCGGCGCCGTCCGGCCGGATGTCCTGCATCGTCGCCACGTTGCGGGTGCGCGCCGTCGTGCGCGCCACCACCAGGCCGCCGTCGAGCCACGCGGGGGAGTCGACGCAGCGGTCCTCCTCCAGCAGCAGCACCGGGTCCCCGGCCGTCGGCGCGGACACCCGGTAGACCAGGTCGACCGCACCGCGCGGCTCCGGGTCGCCCGGACAGCCGCACACCTTGTTGAGGCTGAGGAACAGCAGGTCGGCGCCGCCGGGCAGCCACACCGGCCACCGGCTCTGCCACCCCACCCGCGACCCCACGAGCAGCGGCAGGCCGTTGCCGCCCGAGGTGATCCGGATCGTCTGGTCGCCTTCGGTGGCCTCGTTCGCGTCGCCGTCGAGGGTGTACGCGATCAGGTCCCGCTTGTCCGGGTCCGTCGAGGGATTCCACGACGGTTGCCACGCCGCGCCGACCAACAGGTTCGTCACGCGTTCCGGTTGACCGTCCAACGGCATGCGGTAGATCTGCCACCGGCCATCGGCGTTCCCGGAGAAGGCGACGCTACCGCCGTCGGGTGAGAAAGTCGGCCATATTTCGTCGGTAGCGCTGTCGGTGAGTTTGCGCAGTCCCGTGCCGTCGGTCCGCACCAACCAGAGATCCCGTTGCCCATTGGGCGTCGACGCGTCGGGAGAGTCGAACGCCACCCACCGGCCGTCGGGGGACACATGGGGGTGCAGCGCGTTCAGGTCCGTAGTGAGCCGCCGCGTCCCACCGGGGTCGGTCACATACACCTGGTAGGTACGCGAATCCCGGAGGCTGACGAACGCCAGCACGTTCCCCACGGCGTTGGGATACCGGTCGTAGTGGGTGACTGAACCCTCGAACACCGGTGCCGTGGTGGTTTGGGACGTCGCTGTCCCAAGGCTCCGGTGTTCCGTGCCCGCGAACGCGATCCTCTCCTCCGACGCGGCCGCGACCGGTCGCACCGGCGAAGTGCCGTTGTGCACCGGGACCGTGCAAATGCCCAGCACGAGAAGAAGAGTGGCACCGGTACGGAGGAAACGGGCTCTGCGGGGGTCCACCCTGTCGATGGTGGCCACGGGTGGACTCGGCGTTGAGGTGTGCGCGGGCAGTGGCCGGGGCACGGCGCGTGCCCACCCGTGTTCGCGCCGTGGTGGGCCGGTGGGGTCCGGGGCGCCTATCGGATGCCGATCAGATAAGGCCCTGCCGCAACGCGTATCCGACGGCGTGAGCGCGGTTGCGCAAGTGCAGGCGCGTGGTGATCTCGTGCAGGATGTTCTTCACCGTGCGCTCGGAGTACGACATCTTCGCCGCGATCTCGGCGGTGTCGAAGCCCTCGGCGATCAACCGCAGCACGTCGACCTCGCGCGCGGTCAGCGTCGACAGGGTCAGACCGCGCGGGTCCAGCACCTCCCGCTGCAACCGTCCCACGTGGTCGATGAGGTGCCCGAGCAGGTCACCCGGCAGCACACCCTCACCGCGCGACATCGCGGTCACCATCTCCACCAACCGCTCGCCGGTGGCCGTCGCGCGGCGCAGCACCGCGGCCACACCGCACTCGATCGCGCTTTGCAGCGCCGTGCGCTCGAACCGGCCCACGACCAGCCCGACCCGCGCGTCCCCGTGCCGCAACCGCCGCAACAACCTCGTCGTCTCCTCGTCGACCTGGTCGACCACCACCAGCGCGACGGACGCCCGCTCGGCGTCCTCCTCGGGCAGCAGGTCGACCTCGGGGCGTTGGCGCAACTGGTGGACCACACCGGCCCGCAGGATCGGGTCCGACGCGTGCACGCCGACCGGGACCCGGCGGCGTGGCGGGCCGTATGTGGTGGTGCCGACCGCTTCGACCGTGGTTGTCATGTGGTCCTCCATCACGAGAAGCCGTGCCGGGGCGCTGTTCGTCCCGGCTGGGAGAAGCGCGAGGGCATCCGGTGTGCCCCCGCCCTGCCCGCCGCGCCCTGTCCGCGCGGTACGGGCGTACCTAGCGTTCTACGGGTGACGACTTCGGCTGAACTGGAGTTCCCGACGGTGACCGTGGTCCCCGGGAGCGAGGCCACCACGACGCTGACGGTGCGCAACGACACCGACATCGTCGAGGCGTACACCTTCGAACCGGTCGGTCCGTGCGCGGCGTGGGCGACCGTGGAACCCGAACGGTTGTCGCTGTACCCCGGCACGGCCGAGAGGGTCACCGTGCGTCTGCGCCCGCCGCGCACCGCCGACGTCCGCGCGGGGGAGAACCCGCTCGGCATCCGGGTGCTGCCGGTCGAACACCCCGAGCTGGTCACGGTGCCCGAGACCACCGTCGTCGTGGAACCGTTCGGGTCCCTCGACGCCGGGCTGCGCCCGACCCGCAGGCGCACCTGGCGTTCCGCGCGCTACCAGGTCGAACTGGCCAACCGCGGCAACTCGCCCACCACCGTCACCCTGACCCCCGCCGACACCGGCGACGACCCGAGGGTGCGGGTCACCCCGACCACCGTGGACCTGCGCCCCCAGGACGAGGGCGCGGCCACGCTGCGGGTCCGCACGCGCGGGATCGTCTGGTTCGGCAAGTCCACCACCTACCCGGTGCGGGTCACCGCGACGACCGCCGAGGGCGAGTCGCGCGAGCTGACCGGGGAACTGGTCCGCATGGCGCTGCTGCCCCGGTGGCTGCTCGCCCTGCTGGCCCTGCTCGTGGCGTTGCTGCTGCTGTGGTTCACCCTGGTGCGGCCCGCGGTCCGCAGCTCCGCCCGGGAGGCCGCCGAACAGGCCGCCGAGAACAAGGCGCAGGAAATGGTGCAGGACGGACAATTGCAACCCGGACCGTCCAACCCGGCCGTGATCGGGGATCCGGGCCAGGCCCAGCAGCCCGGCGCGCCCGGCGGCGCGCAGCCCGGCGGCACCCCCGGGGGCACCGGCGGCGGGGTCAGCAGGCAGAGCTCCGGCACCGTCGAGGTCCGCACCGGCGGCGGCACCGCGGGCAGCGGCACCTACGTCGTGCCCCCCGGCAAGACGTTCCTCATCACCGACCTGGTGCTCGCCAACTTCCAGGGCGACGAGGGCGTGCTCACCGTCGTCTTCGGCGACCGGGTGATCACCACCATCGCGCTGGAGACCTTCCGCAACCAGGACTACCACTGGGTGACCCCGATCGAGATCACCGAGAACGGCGCGGTCACCGCCAACGTCTCCTGCGACCGCCCGGGTACCCCCGCCTCCGGCCGCCAGGCGCAGACCTGCGTCGAGGTGCTCAACGTCAGCGGGGAACTCAGGGACCTGCCCACCCGCTAACCCCGTCGACATCCGCACACCCTCCCCGGTTCCCCAACGCACACCCCCAGGTGCCCCACTGAGACAACCACCGGCCGCCCCCCGCGACCATGAAGATCGACCGGCAGAAATTGTGTTGGTTTCTGTCGAACCGCTTATCGCCTTCACCCGTGTAGGTCACACAGGCCGCCCCCCGATCGGGGGTGTGGCGTGGCCGCCTACCTTCGGCACCATCGGTGCGGGGTGGGACCCGGGCGATGGGAGCAGGGGGTTCGATGTCGAACGGTCCGATGGCAGCAGGTCCGGCGGGCCCGCGGGACACGACGTACGCGGGGCTGCTCACCCGGCACCGGCACGCGGCCGGGCTCACCCAGGAGGAGCTGGCCGAGAAGGCCGGGGTGAGCACCCGCTCGATCAGCGACCTGGAACGCGGCCGGGTGCGGCGGCCGCAGCGGCGGACCTGCCAGGCGCTCGCCGCCGCGCTCGCGCTCTCCGGCGCCGACCTCGCCGAGTTCCTCGGCAGCGGCGGCTACCAGCCGATCCACGCCGAACCGGACGACGAGCCGGAGGTGCCCGCCGTCGTCGACCGGCCGCTGCGCGAGCTGCCGCCCGAGGTGGAGCTGGCGGGCCGCGACGGCGAACTCGCCCGCGTGCTGCGCTTGGTCGACGGGCACCCCAGGACGCACCGCGCGGCCGTGTTGACCGTGCACGGCGCCCCCGGCGTCGGCAAGACCGCGTTCGCCGTGCACGCCGGTCACCGGCTGGTCGAGCGCTTCCCCGACGGCTGCTTCTTCGTGAACCTGCGTGGCATGGACCCCGACCCGCTGACCGCCGAGCAGGCCCTGGGCCGGTTCCTGGTCGCGCTCGGGATCAAGGAGTCCGCGCTGCCCGACGGCGTCGAGGAGCGCGCCGGTCTCTACCGCGCGCTGCTGCGCGACCGGCGGATGCTGCTCGTGCTGGACAACGCCGCCGACGAGGCCCAGGTGCGGCCGCTGATCCCCAGCAGCGCGGCCTGCCTGGTGCTGGTGACCAGCAGGCGGATGCTCTCCGGGCTGGAGGTGACCGCCCGCGTGCCGCTGGAGGTGCTGCGCGCGGAGGCCGCCGAGCGGCTGCTGGTGTCGATCATCGGCGAGCAGCGCGCCGCCGCCGAGCCCGCCGCGGTCGCGCGCGTGGCCGAGCTGTGCGGTCACCTGCCGCTGGCGCTGCGCATCGCGGGCAACCGGCTGGCCACCCGCCCGCGCTGGCACGTCGCGCACCTGGTCGCGCACCTGGAGGACCAGCGCCGCAGGCTGACCGCGCTCACCGCGGGAGACCTGCAGGTCCGGTCCGCGTTCGAGGTGTCCTACCGGCTTTGCGACCGCAACACCCGCGAGGTGTTCCGGCTGCTGTCGCTGGTGCCGCCGCCGGAGGTGCCCGCCGACCTGGTCGCGGTGCTGGCCGAGACCGACGTCGACACCGCCGAGCGCAGGCTGGAGGAACTGGTGGACGCCAGCCTGCTGGAACCCGGCCTGAGCCCCGGCCGCTACACCCCGCACGACCTGCTGCGGGTGTTCGCGGGCGAGCGGCTGGCCCTGGAGGACGCGCCCGAGCGGATCGCCGCCGTCGAGTCCCGGATGATCGGCTGGGTGCTGCGCGCCGCCACCGAGGCGGGCTTCCTGCTGTCCCCGCCCGGGTCGGGGCAGGGCGAGGAGACCCGGGTCGGGATCGTGCGCACGGCGGCGGAGGCGCTGGAGTGGCTGGACGCGGAACGGCCCCGCTGGCTGGCCGCCGCGCGCGCGGGCACCAAGGTGGGCCGCTACGCCGAGGTGCTGGAGTTCGCCCGCGCCATGCACTGGTACTCCGAGGTCCGCCCGGAGGCCGACCTGTGGCGCGAGGTGTTCGGCTACGGCGTCACCGCGGCCCGCGCGCTGCACCGGCGGCGCGACGAGGCGGTGCAGCTCAACTTCCTCGGCTGGGCGCTGACCCTGACCCGCACCCGGCTCGCGGAGGCACTGGCGGTGCACGAACGGGCCTGGCGCGCCGCCCGCGAGACCGGCGACCGCAACGAGGAGGCGTGGGCGCTGCAGTACTGCGGCCGCACCGAGCTGGTGCAGGGCCGCGCGGTCGAGGCCGCCGAGTACATCCGCCCGGCCATCGCCCTGTTCGACGAGCTCGGCGACGACCTGGGCAAGTACATCGCGCTGTCGATCCTCGGCCTGGCGCTGCACGAGCTCGGCGACTACGCGGGCGCGGTCGACGCGCACGGCCAGACCGTGGCGTTCTTCCGCGCGCCGCGGATGCGCCCGCACGGGAACCTGCTCGCCGTCGCGCTGCTGCGGCTGGCCGACACCCACGAGGCCGCGGGCGACCTGGGCGCCGCCGACGACACCTTCCGCGAGTCGCAGGCCCTGGCCGCCGCGGCCAACTACCCGCACGTGGAGGGCCTGGCCGCGTTCGGCCGCGCCCGCTGCACCCCGGACCCGGCGGCGATCCGCCGCCACCTGGAGACCGCGCGGTCCGTGCTGACCGAGACCGCGGAACCGTGGCACCACGCGCGGGTGCTCGACCAGCTGGCCCAGGTGGTCTCGGCGGCCGAACCGGGGCTCGCCGCGGCGCACCGGGCCCAGGCCAAGGAGCTGTGCGCGCGGGTCAACACCCCGGAGTCGCGGGCGCTCGCCGACCGCCTGGCCGAGGTCGAGACCGCCGCCACCCGCACCGGCTAGTGCCATTAGGATCTTCTGCCGTCGGCGCCGACCCAGAGCGGCGCCCCGGCCGAGCGGAGTGGCGCTTGAGAGTGGATCGCGCGGTGGCACTGGTCGTCGGGATCTGCGGGGTCGGGGCGGTGGCGGGGTGCACGAGCGCGGTCGCGGGGCTGCCGCTCCCGGCCCCCGGGGCCACCGCCGAACGCCGGGTGTTCGACGCGTCCGCTGTCGAGGACGGCGTCAGGTCGATCCTGGAGGAGAACTACCGGGTCGACGGGGTTGGGGAGATCAGCTGCCCCGAGGACCAGCCGGTGGTCAAGGGCTACTCCTTCCGCTGCGACGTGCGGATCAACGGCGCGCGCAAGACGGTCGTCGTCACGAACCGCGACACCGAGGGCGAGTACGAGGTCTCGTTGCCCGAGTAGCGGTCGGAAAGGCTCGACGGGCCGCCTGCCCGCCGAGCTGCGCGCCCTGATCGAGTCCGGGCCGCCCTCGGCCGTGCGACTACCGGTTGGGTCGCGCCCGCACGGGGCGACGCCCACAGCGTCGAGGTTCGGGCCGCGGTAGCCGCCGCCGGACTGTCCTTTATGGATGACCAGTGGTCGGTGGCGCTGCTGAGCGCCGCGGTGCTCGTCCCGGAGCCGGTGGATCGCCGACAAGGCGCGCGCGGTGGGCGCGCGCCACGTGCTCGTCCGGCGGCTGTTCGAACTGGCCCGCCAGTCCCTCCGCGACGACCGGGGCGACCTGTCGGCGTGGGATTAGTTGGTGTCCGCCACGGACGATCACGCCGTGCGGTCGCTGGGCGACGGCGCCCCCGAGTCGGCGACGGCGCGGGTGGTCGCGGCCCCCGCCCAGGGGCCGCGACCACGGGGTAACCCGTGTCGTCGCGCGGGTGTGGCCTAGCAGCCACCCGGGTCGTCGTAGATCCACGACAGCCCGCCGGACTCGGTGTTGAGGTAGTAGTTGACGCCCAGGCCCTGGTCGGTCCACGTGCAGATGTCCACGCGGCCGTCGTGGTTGAAGTCCCGCTGCCAGATGATGTTCGGCATGATGTCCCCGTACTGCTTGCTGATGACCGCCACCGTCGTCGGGCCGGTCTGGCGCAGCACGTAGAAGGCGTCCGAGGTGCTGTACGCGTCGTAGTCGGTGGTCACGATCTCGTTGGTGCCGTCACCGCCGAGGTCGACGACCTCGCCCATGTCGCCGCACAGCGGGCCCGTGGTCGGATTCGGGTAGGTGTAGGTGGTCGCGGTGCCGTACCCGCCGCCGGGCAGGCCGTGGGCGATCGTCAGCGAGCAGGTCGAGCCCTCGGGGCCGAGGGTGACCACGTCGGCCAGTCCGTCGCCGTCGACGTCACCGGAGAACGGGGCGTTGCGCGCGCCCGCGCTCGCCGGGGACACCAGGGTCAGGGTGAGCGCCGCGGTGGCGCCGAGGACGCCGAGGATCCGTCTCGTGGCCATGGCTCATACCTCCGTGAAGTTTCCGGCGCCGTCGTTGCGGAAGTGCTGTACCCGCAACTGGGGCACGTGGGAGATCAGGCCGACGTCCGGGTCGCGGTCGTTGTCGATGTCGACGCTGAACACCTCGAAGTTGTCGAACCCCTGGGCGAACACGACCGGCGCCTTGCCGCTGCCGAACCGGATCTCCGCGGTCCAGCCGGAGAAGTCGCAGCGCCGCGACAGCAGGATGTCGTCGCCGCCGTCGCCGTCGAAGTCGGTGATGACGTGCTGCGGGATCGGGTCCGACGAGCAGGCGGTGATGGTGCCGGGCACGATGGTGCCCTCGGGGGTGCTGTGGAACGACCTGATCTCCCGGCTCGCGTCGCTCGACAACCACACGTCCGGGTAACCGTCGCCGTTGAAGTCCGCCGAGCGGATGGTGCTGGGGAACCCCACCCCCGGGTACAGGCCGGTCACCTTGAGCTTGTCGTGCGCCAGGCGCAGCGTCAGGATGCCGCCCTCGTACCACTGGATACCGGTGGTGATCACGTCGGGTTTGCCGTCCCGGCGCAGGTCGGCCACAACACCCAGGTTGGGGCAGTACGGGGCCCCGGTGCGCGGCGAGTCGAAGGCGTAGTCCTTCGACGGACCCAGGGTCCCGTCGGGCCTGCCCAGCTCGATGGCGAACACACAGGGCTTCTTGCCCCCGCCGGGTTCGACGGCGGGGGTGACCCGGTCGACGACGTGGTCACCGTTGACGTCCCCTCGGAAGGCGAGCAGGTTCGGTTCGCCGGACGCGGTGGCGGGCATGAGCACCGCCGCCACCGTCGCGGCCACGGCGGCCAGGACCGCCGGTCGTCTCACCATGGTTCACACCTCCGTGAAGTTGCCCGCGCCGTCGTTGCGGAAGTGCTGCACCCGCAACTGGGGTACGTGCGAGATGAGGCCGATGTCCGGGACGCCGTCGGACCCGATGTCGGTGACGTACACCTCGTAGTTGTCCTGCCCCTTGGCGAAGGTGATCGCCGCCTTGCCGCTGCCGAACTGCAGTTCCGCCGCCCAGTAGGCGAACTCGCAGCGCCGGGACAGCAGCATGTCCTGGCCGCCGTCGCCGTCGAAGTCGGCGAGGAAGTGCTGGGGGACCGGCTCGGAGGAGCAGCCGGAGATCGTGCCGGGCACGATGGCGCCGTCGGGGGTGCTGTGGAACGAGCGCACCTCCATGCTCTCGTCGCTGGAGGACCACACGTCGGGCAGGCCGTCGCCGTTGAAGTCGGTCGTGCGGATGGTGCTGGGGAAGGACAGTCCCGGGTACAGGCCGGTCACCTTGACCTTGCCCTGCGCCAGGCGCAGCGTCAGGAAACCGCCCTCGTACCACTGGAAGCCGGTGGTGATCATGTCGGGTTTGCCGTCGCCGCGCAGGTCGGCCACGACCCCCATGTCGGGGCAGAAGGGCGCGCTGGTGCGCGGCGAGTCGTAGCTGTAGTCCTTGGGCTTGCCCAGGGTGCCGTCGGGCTTGCCCAGGGAGATGCTGAGCACGCAGGGCCGGTGCTGCCCGCCGCCCGCCTCGTTGGCGGGCAGGACCTGGTCGACGATCCGATCGCCGTTGACGTCCCCCCGGAAGATGCGCAGGTTCGGCTCCGCGGCGGCGGTGGCGGGCGCCACCGCCGCGGCCACCACCGCGGCGACGGCGGCCAGGACCACCAGTCGTGGTTTGTGCATGGGGCTCCCCTTGTCGGGCGCGCGCCAGTCGCGGCCGTCCGCCTGGGTGATCGCCGTCGGCGGGCTCCGTGTTCGCCGCCTCACCCGCAGTGACTCCGACCGGCCCCCGGACTGACGACAAAAGCCCGTACGTCATACGGGCAAACGGACCCGGCTGGTTCGCCACCGGTGTATCCGCGCAGGTCGCCACGCCCTGGCCGGCGGTTCCGCACCGGCGCGGAACCGGTTGTCCACCGGCTTGATCATCTTCGCCCGGGACCGTCGGTGCCCGTCGGTAGCGTGGATACCGGGGGCCGGAGGCGTCCCTTGATCAACTCTCGGTCGCCGCCACCACCTGTTCCCGCAGCCACTCGTGCGCCGGGTCCTCGTCGAACCGCGCGTGCCACTGCTGGTGGATGACGATCGGCGGCACCGGGACCGGCAGCGGGAACCACACCACCCCCAGGCGGTCCGCCAGGTGCCTGGCCAGGCGCTCCGGGACCAGGGCGACGAGATCGCTCTCCGCCGCCAGCGCGGCCGCGACCACCGGCGACGCCACCACGGTCGCGACGTGGCGCCGGTACCCGGCCTCGGTCAGCGCGGCGTCGAAGGGGCCGTGCGGCCTGCCCCGCCGCGACGACGACACGTGCGGGTGCGCGCAGATCCGCGCCAGGGTCGGCTCGGCCACGAGCGGAGAGGACGCCGACACCACGCCCACGACCCGTTCCTCGTAGAGCAGTTCGCCGCGCAGGTCCGCCGCCGCCGGCGGGCCCGCGCCGACGTCGAGGTCCACCGCGCCGTTGCGCAGCGACTCCACGTCCTCGGTGCCCTCGCCCACGAACCGCACCACCACCTGGGGCGCCGCCGCGCGCACGCGCCGCAGGAGCGCCGGGGCGAGGGTGGCGGTCAGGCCGTCGTTGACCCGGATCGCGAAGGACCGGGTGAGGCGCGCCGGGTCGAAGCCCGGCCGGTCGCTCAGCAGCGCCTCCGCCGCCTCCAGCAGCGACCGGACCTTCGGCGCGGTCCGCAGCGCGAAC
This sequence comes from Actinokineospora auranticolor, assembly GCF_041897805.1. Classification (GTDB taxonomy): domain Bacteria; phylum Actinomycetota; class Actinomycetes; order Mycobacteriales; family Pseudonocardiaceae; genus Actinokineospora; species Actinokineospora auranticolor. The sequence continues at coordinate 5,117,408 of NZ_CP154825.1, read as the reverse complement.
GGTGTCGGCACCACGCCCCGACCGGCGCGCACGAAAATCGGGTCGGCCAGCGCCCGCCGCAGCCTGCCGAGCGCGCGGCTGGCGGCGGGGGTGGACAGGTTCAGCCGCTCGGCGGCGCCGGTCACGCTGCCCTCCTCGACGAGCGCGTCGAACACCTTCAGCAGGTTGAGGTCGAAATCGCCCATGGTTGCATTCTAGACAACTGTCGATTGCGATCTTTGCACTGGACGCACAAGTCGCCGCGACTTACGTTGGTGGCGCGGAATCAACCCGCGTCCCCCGTTCTCGATCGAGGTGTCTTCCGTGACCACGAAAACCGTCCTGTCCGCCGCGCGCCCACCGGCCGCCCGCGGCTCGTCGCCCGGCGCCGTGCTCGCCGTGATGTGCGCGGCGACGATGCTGGTGCTGGCGTTCGTCGCCGCGATCAACCTGGCCGTGCCGGACCTGGCGGCGAGCGCGCTGCGACCGTCCTCGGCGGAACTGCTGTGGGTCGTCGACTCCTATGTGGCCCTGTTCGCGTGTCTGGTGATCCCCTGCGGTGCGCTCGGGGACCGCTTGGGGCGCAAGGGAGTCCTGCTGTCCGGCCTCGGGCTGCTCGCCGTGGGCGCGGCGGTCTCTGCGGTGTCGACGTCCGTGCCGGTCATGCTGATCGGGCGCGGGCTCGCGGGCGCCGGGGCGGCGTGCGTGGTGCCGAACAGCCTCGCGATCCTGATCAACGCGACCCCCGGGCCGCGGCGCGCGAAGGCGATCGGCGTGTGGGCGGCGTCCACCGGCGCGGGTGGCGTGCTGGGCAATGTCGGCGGCGGCGCCGTGCTCGCGGCCGGGTCGTGGCGGTGGCTGTTCGCCGCGGTCGTGCCGTTGGCCGTGGTCTGCGCGGGCTGGGCGGCGCTGCGCGCGCCCCGCACCGACCGCAACCCGCACCGGCTCGACCCGGCGGGCACCGTCCTGGTGACACTGGCGACCTTGGCGCTGCTGGTCGGTGTCATCCAGGGGCCGGAGAGCGGATGGGGCAGCGTGACCGTCATCGGTGCGTTCGTGGCGGCGGTGTTGCTGTTCGGGGTGTGGGTGGTCGTCGAGTTGCGCAGCGCGCACCCGCTGCTCGACCCTCGCCTGTTCCGCATCGCCGAGTTGCGCACAGGGTGCCTGGGGATGACGGCCGCGTTCTTCGGCATGTTCGCGCTGTTCTACGTCAATGCCACGTTCCTCCGGTACGGCATGGGTTTCGACGTCCTGACCACCGGCCTCGCCGTCATCCCGCTGACCATCCCGATCCTGGCGGGTGCCCGGGTCGTGCCGGGTCTGACCGCCCGACTGGGCGCGACGCGCTCGGTGGCGGCGGCGTTCGGGACGATCAGCGTGGGGCTGTTCGGGTTGTCGACGTGCGCGGCGAACTCGCCGTACGTCTACTATGGACTGTGGCTTGTGGTCATCGGTGTTGGCGTCGCGTTGGCGTTGCCCGTGCTGACGACCAGCATCGCAACGTCGCTGCCGCCGGAGAAGGCGGGCATCGGCGCCGGCCTCCAGGCGACCACGCGCGAGTTCGGCAGCGCGCTGGGGGTCGCGGTCATCGGCACGATCCTGACCGGCCACTTCGTCTCCGCCCTGCCCGAACCCCTCCGCCACGGCCCGCACACGGTCGCGGAGGCACTGCGCGCGGCGGGCACGTCGGCACCGCTGAGGGCGCAGGTGTTGGAAGCGTTCGGAAGTGGCGCCAACGCCGCCATGCGTGTCATCGCGATCATCACCCTGGTCGCTGGTGCGGTGGTGACCGCGCAACTCGCGTGGTCCGCGCGGAAGTCGGTTGCCGCGGGGCAGCGGAGTTGATGGACTGGCCCGGTGTTGAGGATCGACTGGGAATACCGTCAAGAGGGCTCGCCGCCTACTACACGGTGTCGGGTGTACGGCTGCCTGGCGCGACTGGTGGGTCTGGGTCAGTCGACGGCGCTGTCCGCCGGTGGTCGCCATCAGCCGGGTGCGGTCGGCCGTTCGGATAGCTCGGATTGTGGTCGGGCGTGGTGTACCTGCGGGCTGACTGGTCGCCGGCCCGCGTGTCGCGGCGCCAAGCGCCCACCCGCCGCCCGCCACGCCCTCTTGCCCCGCTCGCAATCGGCGGCTGTGCCGCGAGGCAGTTGCCGCAGCCACGACTCTTGTCCCTCGCGCGGGTGAAACCTTGCCCGCAGCCGGGCTTTTCACCGCAAATCGCCAGAACGTGGTTGTCCACATACCGCCGATCCATCCACAGCCCCTTCGCCAACCGCCGAATTGCTCGCTTCTCCGACTGGACTGGAGCAGGGCCGTCCCCCAGTGGAGTGGTGGGGGCTGCTCTGGGGCCGGGGTCGCGCGCGACGAAGCGGGTTCGGGGCGGCGGGTTGGAGTCGGGTCTGCGTTGGCTGCGGGGGTTTGACAGCCTTGTGGAGCGCGGCCAAGCGAACGGTTCTCGTCGTCAGGGTCTAGCGGTGACCAAGGCGTGGTCGCGGATGGCCTGGGCGGCTCGGACGGCCCCGCCCGCGCGCGCCCCGGCTTCCCGCAGGGCGGCCAGGCGTGGGGCGATGTCGGGCTTGTCCCGCAACCGGTCCACGGCCTGCCTGATCCGCGCAGGCGTCACGGACGCCTCCTCCAGCACCAACCCCACGCCCAGTTCCTCGACCCGCCGGGCGTTGGTGATCTGTTCGGGTTGGTGGGGCACCACCACCATCGGTGTCCCGTGGTGCACCGACTCCATCACCCCGCTGAGCCCGCCCTGGCACAGGTACGCCGACGCGTGCCTCAGCACCTCGCCGACCGGGATCCACGGGTGCACCTCGACGTTCGCGGGCAGCGGCCCCAACTCGGCGGGTGACACCTGGCTGCCCAGCGCGATCACCACGTGCCACGGTGAGCCCTCGAAGGCCCGCGCGCAGTCGGCGAAGAACTCCGGCGGGTAGAAGGTCGACGTCCCCATCGAGATCAGCACCACCGGTCCGGCGTCCGGGGGTGGGGCCCACCCGCCCACGGGGGTGGACACGCTGGGGCCCACGAACACGTGGTCGTCGCCGAAGGTGTCCGCGGCGATCTGGAACTCGCGCGGTAGGAAGACCACGCTCAGTTCGCCGGTTCCGGCCAGGGCCGCGCCGGCGGCGTCGTCGGAGAGCCCGTGGCCTTCCAGGTAGTCCACGAGGCGGCGGTTGTAGCGGGTCACGGCCGGGTGCGGGGGCGCGTCCGGTGGGGGCGGGGCGGCCAGTTTCGCGAACTCGGCGTCGATGGAGAAGTGTTCGTTGGACGCGAAGATGGGCAGCACCCGCGCGTTCGGGACGCCCCACTTGGCCGCCAGCACCCGCCCCGGTACGGCCAGCGCGATGTCGTGCACCAGGACGTCCGGCCGGTCCAGCCCGGCCTCGTCGATGACCGGGGACACGCCCAGGATCTGGTCCAGCAGGACCGCGATGGCCTCCGCCAACCTCGGGTACGTCGTGTAGTCGGGCAGCCGCGCGTCCAGCGGTGTCCGGTAGCGGACCGTCGACGCGCCCAGGGACCGCACCCGGTCCTCGATCTCCGGCGACACCGTCGCGGTCACCCGGCAGCCCGCGCGGACCAGCTCCTCGATCACCGGCAGCGTCGGCAGCAGGTGCCCCATCGCGGGGTACAGCGCGCACAGCACATGGGGTGGACGGTCCACGTCGGCGTTCCTCTCAGACCCTGGTCGACACGTGGGCGGCGATGGCGTCGGCGGCGCGGTCGGCGCCCCCGGCAGCCCGGATGTGGTCGCGCATGCGCAGCACCCGGGCGCGCAGCGCGGCGTCGGCGGCCACGGCGGTCGTCGCGGCCAGCACCAGGTCGCCGGTCACGGTGTGCCGGTGCAGGACCTCGCCGAGGCCGAGTTCGGCGATCCGGTCCGCGTTGGCGCGCTGCTCCGGGTGGTGCGGCGCCACCACCAGCGGTACACCGTGGTGCAGCGCCTCCTGCACGCTGCCCATCCCCGACTGGCACACGAACACCGACGCGTGCGCCAGCACGTCGCCGTGCGGGATCCAGTCGTGCGCCTCGACCCCGGGCGGTAGCGGGCCGAGTTCCTCCGGGGTCACTCGACCACCGAGAGACAGGACGAGGTGCCAGTCCGAGCCCGCGAAGGCCCGGACGCAGTCGCGGAAGAAGTCGGGCCGGGCGTTGACGGTCGTGCCCAGCGACACCAGCACGACCCGGCGACCGTCGGCCGGGGGAGTCCACGTCCCCGGCGCGGGGTCGAGGCAGGGGCCGACGAACACGTGGTCGTCACCGAAGGTCTCGCCGCGGATCTGGAACTCGCGGGGGATGGTGACCACGTTCGCCTCGCCCGCGCCCGCGTAGACCGCGGGGGAGACCCCGGCCGCGGTCGCGTGTTCGGCCAGGCGCTCGCCGAAGCGCACCAGCGCGGGGTGGGCCGGGTCGAGCGGTGTGGACAGTTCGGACAGCTTGTCCGTCACGGAGAAGTGCTCGTTCGAGGCGAACGTCGGCACCACCTGCACCGCGGGCCGCCCCCACCGCGCCGCCGCGACCCGGCTCGGCGCCCACAGGGTCGTGTCGAACACCACCGCGTCCGGCGGCGCGGGGCAGGCCGCGTCCAGCACCGGGGCGATCGCCAGGGACTCGTCGAGGTAGCGCAGGGTCCGCGCGGCCAGCTCGTCCGGCTCGAGCACGTCCGGCGGGGCCGACGTGGACAGCGGCGTCGTGTAGGTGACCGGCCGCGCGCCCGCCGCCCGGACGCGGTCGGCCATGGCGGCGCCGGTCGTGGCGGTGACCAGGAAGCCGCGCCGGGTGAGCCGGTCGATGATCGGCACCATCGGCAGCGTGTGGCCGTAGGCCGGGTAGAGCACGAACAACAGGTGCGGTGCCACGGGCCAAGTGAAGCCATACCGGACTGGGGAAACTGCCAGAACCGCCGTGCCGGGACGGGAGTCGAGTTGGCACAAACCCTAGTCGGGAGCACGTAACTTCAGCGAACGGCGAACCCGTGACCACCGAGCCGGACGAGGAGCCGTGGCGTCGATGAGAGCACCCCGCAGCGCGGACGTCGCCGTGGTCGGCGTGGCGTGCAGGCTGCCCGCCGCGCCCGACCCGGCGGCGTTCTGGCGGCTGCTGGCGCGCGGCGGCGACGCGGTGACCGAGGTCCCGGCGGGCCGCTGGCCCGACGAGCGCGTGCTCGACCCGGCGGCGCACGAGCACGTGCGGCTGGGCGGTTTCCTCGACCGGGTAGCGGATTTCGACGCCGACTTCTTCGGCATCTCCCCGCGCGAGGCCGCCGCCATGGACCCGCAACACCGCCTCGCGCTGGAACTGGCCTGGGAAGCGCTGGAGGACGCGGGCATCCCGCCCAGGTCCACCGACGGCACCGCCGTGCTCCTCGGCGCCATGTCCGACGACCACGCCCACCTGCTGCGCCAGGCGGCGGGCGGCAGCCTCACCGGCGCCCACCGCGGCGCGCTCGCCAACCGCGTCTCCTACGCGCTCGGCCTCACCGGCCCCAGCCTCACCGTCGACTGTGGACAGTCGTCGTCGCTGGTCGCCGTGCACCTGGCCGGGGCGGAACTCGTCGCGGGCCGCGCGGACCTGGCCCTCGCCGGTGGCGTCAACCTCAACCTCTCCGCCGCGACGGCGTTGGGCGTGCACGAGTTCGGGGCGCTGTCGCCCGACGGCCGCTGCCACACCTTCGACGCCCGCGCCAACGGCTACGTCCGCGGCGAGGGCGGCGCGGTCGTCGTGCTCAAACGGCTCGCCGACGCGCTGGCCGACGGCGACCACGTCTACTGCGTGGTGCGCGGCGGCGCGGTCAACAACGACGGTGGCGGCGAGACCTACACCACCCCCGACGGCGCCGCCCAGCGCCGCCTGCTGCGCGCCGCGTGCGCCGCCGCCGACGTCGACCCCGCCGACCTCGACTTCGTCGAACTCCACGGCACCGGCACCCGCGTCGGCGACCCCGTCGAGGCCGGTGCCCTCGGCGCCGTCTACGGCCGGGCCGCCGGACGGCGCGCGCCGCTGCCGGTCGGGTCGGCCAAGACCAACGTCGGCCACCTCGAAGGCGCCGCGGGCATCGTCGGCCTGCTCAAGGCCGCGCTCGCGCTCGACCGGAAAGCGCTGCCCCCCAGCCTGAACTTCCGCGACCCCAACCCGGCGATCGACCTCGACGCGCTCAACCTGACAGTCCACACCGGACTCGGCGCCCTGGACCGCCCGGTCCTCGCCGGTGTCAGCTCCTTCGGCATGGGCGGCACCAACTGCCACCTGGTCCTCGAATCCGCGCCGGAACCGCGACCCGTCGACACCCCGGACCTCCCGCTCACCCCGATCACGATCTCCGCCCACACCCCGCGAGCCCTGCGCGCCCAGGCCCGCGCCATCGCCGGAGCGGTCGAGTCCGGTGACCTGAACCGCGTCGCCGCCGCCCTCACCCACCGGCACACCTTCGACCACCGCGCGGTCGTCATCGCCGAATCCGGCGACGAAGCGGCCCGGCTCTTGAACGCCTTGGCCGACGGCCAGGACCATCCCGGTGTCACCACGGGCGAGGTCACCGGAGGCGGCCTGGCGTTCCTGTTCCCGGGCCAAGGCGCGCAACGCCCCGGCATGGGCCGCGAACCGCACGAACGCCTCCCCGCGTTCGCCGACGCCTTCGACGCCGTCGCAACGCACCTGGACCCCCTGCTCGGCCGTTCCCTGCGCGACCTGGTTCTCGCGGGCACCGACCTCGACGACACCGCGCACACCCAACCCGCGCTGTTCGCCGTCGAGGTCGCCACCGCCGCCACCCTGCGCCACTTCGGGGTCGAACCGGACTACCTGATCGGCCACTCGATCGGCGAGATCGCCGCCGCGCACCTCGCCGGGGTGCTGTCCCTCCCCGACGCCTGCGCCCTGGTCGCCGCCCGGGGCCGGTTGATGGGCGCGCTACCCCGGGGTGGCGCGATGGCGGCCGTGCAGGCGTCGGAAGCGGAGGTCGCGGGCACCGGGGTGGACGTGGCGGCGGTCAACGCGCCGGATTCCGTGGTCGTCTCCGGGGCGGCCGACGCGGTGGCGCGGGTCGTGGCCGAGTTCGCCGCGCGTGGCCGCAAGACGACGACGTTGAAGGTCAGCCACGCCTTCCACTCCGCGCTCATGGACCCGATGCTGGCCGAGTTCGCCGAGGTCGCCGCCCGCCTCGACTACGCCGAGCCCGCGATCCCGGTCGTGTCGACCTCGCTCGGCCGCCTGGCCGCCCCCGGCGAGCTGAGCACCCCGGACCACTGGGTCCGCCACGCCCGCGACGCCGTCCGCTTCCACGACGGCCTCACCGCCCTGCGGCAGGCGGGCGTCACCAGGTTCGTCGAGGTCGGGCCGGGCGCCACCCTCACCGGCCTGGTCGGGTCCGATTCCGTCCGCGCCACCCCGCTGCGCGCCCCGGACGCCGAACTCCGGTCGACCCTGCGCGCCCTGGCCGACCTGCACGTCTCCGGCACGGACATCACCTGGCCCGCCCTCCTCGGCAAAGCCCGGACCCCGCTGCCCACCTACCCGTTCCAGCGCCGCACGCACTCCCTGTTCCACGACACACCAACCGAAACCCCCAGCGAGGACACCGCGACGACTCTCCGCCCCGGGCAGGTCTTCGACGCCGTCCGCGCGCACGTCGCCCACGTCCTCGGCCACACCGACCCCGACGACGTCGACCCCCGCCGCCGGTTCCGCGACCTCGGCTTCGACTCGCTCGGCGCGGTGGAGCTGCGGGACCGGCTCGCCGACGCCACCGGCCTGGCGCTGCCGTCGTCGCTGCTCTACGACCACCCGACCCCGAACGCGGTCGCCGAACGCCTCGCCGTCCTGCTCGACGGCGCCCCGGAAGTCGTCGCGGCACCCGTGATGGCCGCCGACGACGACCCGGTGTGCGTGGTGGGCATGGCGTGCCGGTTGCCCGGCGGCGTGACCGGCCCGGACGACCTGTGGTCGCTGGTCGCGGCGGGCCGGGAGGGCATCGGCCCGTTCCCCACCGACCGGGGCTGGTCGGCGACCGGCGTCGGCGGGTTCCTCAACGGTGCCACCGACTTCGACGCGGACTTCTTCGAGATCTCCCCGCGCGAGGCCCTGGCCATGGACCCGCAGCAGCGCCTGGCACTGGAGTGCTCGTGGGAGGCGCTGGAACACGCGGGTATCGACCCGCTTTCCGTGCGCGGCACGGACACCGGCGTGTTCACCGGTGTCATGGGTCAGGACTACCTGGCGCCGCTCAACGACGTCACCGACGAGCAGCGCGGCCACGCCTTGACCGGCGGCTCGCCGAGCGTGGTCTCCGGCCGCGTCGCCTACGCCCTGGGCACCGAGGGCCCGGCGGTGTCGGTGGACACCGCGTGCTCGTCGTCGCTGGTCGCGCTGCACTGGGCCGCGCAGGCGCTGCGCCGGGGCGAGTGCTCCCTGGCCCTCGCGGGCGGTGTCACCGTGATGTCCACCCCGGGCATGTTCGTCGAGTTCGGCCGCCAGGGCGGACTGGCCGCCGACGGGCGCTGCAAGGCGTTCTCCGACGACGCCGACGGGACCGGCTGGTCCGAGGGCGTCGGCGTGCTGGTGCTGGAACGGCTGTCGGACGCGCGCGCCAACGGGCACGAGGTCCTCGCGGTCGTGCGCGGGTCGGCGGTGAACTCCGACGGCGCGTCGAACGGCCTGACGGCGCCGAACGGCCCGTCACAGGAACGCGTGATCCGCCGGGCTCTAGCCGATGCAGGACTCGTTGCGTCCGATGTGGACGCTGTGGAGGCGCACGGCACCGGCACGCGGCTGGGCGACCCGATCGAGGCCGGGGCCCTGCTCGCCACCTACGGTCGCGACCGCGCCGGTCAGCCGCTGTGGTTGGGGTCGCTCAAGTCGAACATCGGGCACGCGCAGGCGGCGGCCGGGGTCGCGGGCGTGATCAAGGTGATCCAGGCGATGCGGCACGGCGTCCTGCCCCGCACCCTGCACGCCGACACCCCCACCTCGCACGTCGAGTGGTCCGGCGTCAAACTCCTGCGCGCCGAGGTGCCGTGGGACTTCGGCCGCCCGCGCCGCGCCGGGGTGTCCTCGTTCGGGATCAGCGGCACCAACGCGCACCTCATCCTCGAGGAAGCCCCGGTGAGTCCGCCGCGGCCCGAACCGGTGGTGGCGACCGTGCCCTGGGTACTCGCCGCCCGTGACAGCGCGGCGCTCGATACCCAGATCTCCCGCCTGACAGCGACCACCGGTTCCCCGGTCGACCTCGGCTGGTCCTTGGCCACGACCCGCGCGGCGCTGGACGAGCGAGCCGTGCTCATCGGCACCGACGACTTCCGCGCCGCCACACCGATTCGCGGGCGCGCTACTGGCACCGCCAGGTTCGCGTTGCTGTTCCCCGGGCAGGGTGCGCAGCGGGCCGGGATGGGCTCACGGCTGGCCGAGCGGTTCCCGGTCTTCGCCGAGCACCTCGCCGAGATCCGTTCCCACTTCGCCCCCGGACTCGCCGAGGTCACCGCAACCGGCCACGGCCTCGCCGACACCCGAAACACCCAGGCCGCGCTCTTCGCCCACCAGGTCGCGCTGGCTCGGCTGCTGGAATCCTGGGGTGTCCGGCCCGATGTCCTCATCGGACACTCCATCGGCGAGATCGCCGCCGCCCACGTGGCGGGCGTCTGGTCACTCGCGGACGCGTGCGCGCTGGTCTCCGCGCGCGGGCGGCTCATGGGGGAGCTGCCGCCCGGCGGGGCGATGGTGTCGGTGGCGGCGACCGAGGACGAGGTGGCGCCCCAACTCACCCCGCTCGTCGCGATCGCCGCCGTCAACGGCCCCGGCGCCGTTGTCCTCTCCGGCGCGGAGGACGAGGTGCTCGCGCTGGCCGCGCACTGGACGCGGCGGGGCCGCCGGACCAAGCGGCTCACCGTGTCCCACGCGTTCCACTCGCCGCTGGTGGACCCGATCTTGGCCGAGTTCCGCGCGGTCGCCCGGGATCTGACCTACCGGACTCCGCGAATCCCGATCGTCTCGAACGTCACCGGCCGGTTGGCCACCGACGAGCTGGTGGACCCGGAGTACTGGGTCCGGCACGTGCGCGAACCGGTTCGGTTCGCCGACGGTGTGGCCGCGCTCGGGGTCGACGCGGTCGCGGAACTGGGCCCGCGCGCGGTGCTCAGCGGCGCGCTGGCCGACCTTGCCCCCGCGCCGCTGGTCCGGGACTCCCTCGACGAGGACGCCGCCGTGCTCACCGGCGTGGGCAGGCTCTGGGTGCGGGGCGTGGCCGTCGACTGGGCGCGGGTGTTCGACGGGCTCGGCGCGCACCGCGTGGCCCTGCCGACGTATCCCTTCCAGCGCAACAGGTTCTGGCCGGGTGACGACGTGGACGCGTGGCGCCACGAGGTCACCTGGGAACCGATCGACCTGCCCGCCGGACGCCTGGCCGGGGCGTGGGCGGTCGTCGCGGGCACGGGCTGCCCGCCGGAGTGGGCCGCCCGGCTGCGCGCCGAGCTGGCCGAACGCGGAGCCGCGGTCGTCGACCCGGACGCCGACGGGGTGACCGGTGTGGTCGCGCTGCTCGGCTGGCACGAGTCCGATGTGGACGGTCTATGGGAGTTGGCCGCGCTCGTGCGTGGGCTCGACGCGCCGCTGTGGTGCGTGACCCGGGGCGAGTCGCCGGTCTCGGCGGGGCTGCGGGGACTCGGACGGGTCGCCGCGCTGGAACTCGGGGCCGCCTGGGGCGGTCTGGTCGACGTGGCCGACGACGACTGCCTGCCCCGGGTCGTCGACGTCCTGGCCGCTGGGAAGTCCGAGGTGTCGGTGCGGTCCTCCGGCGCGTTCACCCGTCGACTCGTGCGCGCGGCCCCGGCCCAGGCGCCGCCGGACCTCACGGGCGGAACCGTGCTGGTGACCGGCGGAACCGGCGCGCTCGGCCGCCACCTCGCCCGCTGGCTGCTGGACCGGGGCGCCGCACGGGTCGTTCTGGCCAGTCGACGCGGCGTGCTCACCGACCCCATCCCCGGCGTCGAGGCCGCCACCTGCGACGTCACCGACCCGGACGCCGTCCAGCGGCTCGTCGACGACCTCGGAACCGGGCTGCGCGGTGTCGTGCACGCCGCCGGAGTACTGCGCGACGGCACACTCGCCAACCTCACCCGCGACGACTTCGACGAGGTCGTGCGCGTGAAGGCCGTCGGCGGTCGGAACCTGCACGAGGCCACCCGAGACCACGACCTCGACCTGTTCCTGGTGTTCTCCTCCATCGTCGGGGTCATCGGCAACGGCGGCCAAGCCGCCTACGCCGCGGGCAACGCCTACCTCGACGGCCTCATCGCCCACCGCCGCGCCCGCGGCCTCCCCGGTACCGCCATCGCCTGGGGCCCCTGGGCGGGGGAGGGCATGGCCGCCGCCGACGCCGTGGCCCGCCGCTTCCGCCGCGACGGCATCACCCCCATGGCCCCCGACTCCGCCCTGCGCGCCCTCGACCGCGCCTTCGGCCCCGCGCTGACCGTGATCGCCGACGTCGACCAAGCACGCCTCACCACGTCCCCCACCGCCTCCCTGACCGGCAGGCTGGCCGACGCGCCGGACGGCGAGCGCCGCCGGATCGTCGCCGAGATCGTGCGCGACCAGGCCGCCGCCGTCCTCGGCCACGGCTCCGTGGACCCGATCCGCCCGTTCAAGGAACTCGGCTTCGACTCCCTCACCGCTGTCGAGTTCCGCACCGCCCTGTCCGCCGCCACCGGACTCAACCTGGCCGCGACCCTCGTCTACGACCACCCCACCCCCGAGGCCGCTGCCGACCACCTCCTCGCCCTGCTCGCCGACACCGAACCCGAGCGCGTCGAGGTCCGGGCCGCCGCCGACGAACCGGTCGCGATCGTCGGCATGGCCTGCCGCCTGCCCGGCGGGATCACCTCGCCGGACGACCTGTGGGACCTGGTCGCCGCGGGCGGCGAGGGCATCGGCCCGTACCCGACCGACCGCGGCTGGGACCCGGCCCTGACCGGCGCGGGCGGCTTCCTGCACGACGCGGCCGAGTTCGACGCCGGGTTCTTCGGGATCTCGCCGCGCGAGGCCCGGGCCATGGACCCGCAGCAGCGGCTCGTGCTGGAGTGCGCGTGGGAGGCCCTGGAGCGCGCGCACGTCGACCCGGGGTCGCTGCGCGGCACCCCGACCGGCGTCTACCTCGGGGTCAGCCACCAGGACTACGGGCCCCGCGCGCACGAGCCCGCCGCCGACGCCGAGGGCTACCTGCTCACCGGCTCCGCGCCCAGCGTCGTCTCCGGCCGCGTCGCCTACACGCTCGGCACCGAGGGCCCGGCGGTGTCGGTGGACACGGCGTGCTCGTCGTCGCTGGTCGCGTTGCACATGGCGGTGCAGGCGCTGCGGCGCGGCGAATGCTCGCTGGCGTTGACCGGCGGTGTCACCGTGATGTCGAACCCGGGCGCTTTCGTGGAGTTCGCGCGCCAGGGCGGGCTGGCGCCGGACGGGCGGTGCCGGGCGTTCTCCGACGCCGCCGACGGGACCGGCTGGTCCGAGGGCGTGGGCGTGCTCGTCGTCGAACGGCTCTCGGACGCGCTCCGGGCCGGTCACCGGGTGTTGGCGGTGGTGCGGGGTTCGGCGGTGAACTCCGACGGCGCGTCGAACGGCCTGACCGCGCCGAACGGCCCGTCGCAGGAGCGCGTGATCCGGCGGGCCTTGGCCGACGCGGGACTCGCGGCGTCCGATGTGGACGCTGTGGAGGCGCACGGAACCGGGACGCGGCTCGGGGATCCGATCGAGGCCGGGGCGCTGCTGGCCACCTACGGCCGCGAGCACGGCGACCGGCCGCTGTGGTTGGGGTCGCTGAAGTCGAACATCGGGCACGCGCAGGCGGCGGCCGGGGTCGCGGGCGTGATCAAGATGGTGCAGGCGATGCGGCACGGCGTCCTGCCCCGCACCCTGCACGCCGAGAAGCCCTCCGCGCACATCGACTGGTCCCGGGGCGGGATCTCCCTGCTGGACACCGAGGTGCCGTGGGAGTTCGACGGTCCGCGCCGGGCCGGGGTGTCGTCGTTCGGCATCAGCGGCACCAACGCCCACGTGCTCCTCGAACAGGCGCCTGCCGTCGATGAGTCCACTGTGGAGGAAGTGGGTATCCTGCCCTGGCCGGTCTCGGCAGCCGACCCGACGGCGTTGCGGGAGCTGGCCACCGGGCTCGCCGACTCGGCGGCCGGAGTGGCCGAAGGCGCGTGGACGCTGGCCAGGTCCCGCGCCGGACTGCCGCGCCGCGCGGTCGTGCTCGGCGCGGACCGCGACGACCTCACCCGTGGACTACGGGCACTGGCGGCGGGCCGGACCACCGACTCGGTGATCACCGCCGACGAGCCGCTGCCCGGCGGCACCGCGTTCCTGTTCTCCGGCCAGGGCTCGCAGCGGACGGGCATGGGCCAGGAACTACGCGCCCGGTTCCCCGTCTTCGCCGCGGCCTTCGACGAGGTGTGCGGGAAGTTCGCGATCCCGGTCGCCGACGCCGTGGCCTCGGGCGAACGGCTCGACGACACCGAGTACACCCAGGCCGCCCTGTTCGCCTTCGAGGTCGCGCTGCACCGGCTGCTCGACTCGTGGGGAATCCGCCCCGATGTCCTCCTGGGACACTCGATCGGCGAGGTCGTGGCCGCCTACGTGGCCGGGGTGTGGTCCCTCGACGACGCGTGCGCGCTGGTCGCCGCGCGCGGGCGGCTGATGGGGGCGCTCCCGGCGGGCGGCGCGATGGTCGCCGTCGAGGCGGGCGAGGACGAGGTCACGCCGCTGCTGACCGACGGGGTGTCGATCGCGGCGGTCAACGGGCCGCGCGCGGTCGTCGTGTCCGGTGTCGAGGCCGAGGTGGACGCCGTCGTCGCCGCGCTCACCGGGCGGCGCGCGAAGCGGCTGCCGGTCAGCCACGCCTTCCACTCGCCGCTCATGGACCCGATGCTCGACGAGTTCCGCGCGGTCGCCGAGCGCCTCACCTACCACCCACCCACACTCGCCGTGCTGTCGAACGTCACCGGTGACCTCGCCGACCTGACCGACCCCGACTACTGGGTCCGGCACGTCCGCGCCGCCGTCCGCTTCGCCGATGGCGTTTCCGGGCTCCTGGACCGGGGCGTCACCCGCGTCATCGAGGTGGGCGCCGACGCCGTCCTCACCCCGGCCGTCGCCTCCGCTGCCGACCGGCCGCTGCTGGTCACGCCCGCGCAGCGCCGGTCCCGCCCCGAGGTGACCGCCGTCCTGACGGCCGCCGCCGCGCTCCACGTGCACGGCGCCGACGTCGACTGGACCGCCGTGATCACCGCCGACGGCACCCGACCCCACCCAGTCGACCTGCCCACGTACCCCTTCCAGCGCGAACGCTTCTGGCTCGACACCCCCACCGCCACCACCCAGACCCCGATCCTCACGGTCGACTGGCAGCCGGTGGCGCTCGACCCCCGCGCAAGCGCCGGGCACACCGAGATCCTGCGCCCCCGGGACGTCACCCACGCCCTGGAACGGCTGCGGGACCTGCTCACCTCGTCCACCGCGCGGATCGTCGTCCTCCTCGACGGCGCGGACACCGACCCGGACCAGGCCGCCGTCGTCGGACTGGTCCGCGCCGCCCAGTCCGAGCACCCCGGCCGCGTCCTGCTGGCCGACGCCCCGCACCCGCCGCCGGACCTCACCACCACCGAGACCCACCTGGCCCTGCGCGACGGCCGCTGGCTGGCCCCGCGCCTCGTCCAGGCCCGACCGGGCACCCCCGGCACCCCGTGGGAACAGGGCGGCACGGTCCTCATCACCGGCGGCACCGGCGCGCTCGGCCGCGAGTTCGCCCGCCACCTCGCCCGCACCCACGGCGTCCGGCGCCTCCTGCTCCTCAGCCGGAGCGGCACCCCCGACCCGACCGCCGAACTCGCCGAACTCGGGTGCGCCGCCGAGGTCGTGGCCTGCGACGCCGCCGACCGCGCCGTGCTCGCCGCGGTGCTCGCGGCGATCCCGGCCGAGTACCCGCTGACCGGGGTCCTGCACGCCGCCGGGGTGCTCGACGACGGCGTGCTCACCGGGCTCACCCCGGAGCGGCTGGACCGGGTCCTGCGCGCCAAAGCCGTGGTCGCGGCCAACCTCGACGAGCTGACCCGGGACCTACCGGTGTCCAAGTTCGTCCTGTGCTCCGGTTTCACGGGCCTGGTCGGCGGCCCCGGACAGGCCAACTACGCCGCCGCCAACGCCTACGTCGACGCGCTCGCCGCCCGCCGCCGCGCCGAGGGGCGTCCCGCGCTCGCCCTCGCCTGGGGACTCTGGCAGGCGGGCATGGGGGACCGGCTCGACGACAACGACCGGCGCAGGCTCGCCCGTTTCGGCGTCGTCCCCATGGCCGCCGCCGACTGCCTGCGGCTGTTCGACCGCTGCCAGGACACCGACCACGCGCTGCTGGTCCCCGCCGCGCTCGACCTCACCGGCCCGGACGTCGTGCCGCACCCGCTGTTCGCCCGCCTCGCCCCACGGCCGGTCGTCGTCGAGGACCGGCTGGCCGGGCTCGCGGGGCTCACCGGGGACGACCGGCGCGCCCACCTGCTGCGGCTCGTCCTCGACGTGGCCGCCGCCGTCCTCGGCCACGGCGACCGCGACGCCGTCGCGCCCCGCACCGGGTTCCTCGACCAGGGCTTCGACTCGCTCACCGCCGTCGAGTTCCGGCAGCGGCTGGGCACCGCGGTCGGCCGGACCCTGACCACCACGCTGGTCTTCGACCACCCGTCCCCGGGCGCCGTCGCCGACCACCTGGCCACCGACGTGTTCCCGGCCGCCGACCCGGTCGCGGCCGCGGTGGCCGACCTCGACGCCCTGGTCGACGGCCTCCCCGGCGCCGACCGCGACGCCCTCGCAGGCAGGCTGCGCGGCCTGCTCGACCGGCTCGCGCCACCACCGGGCGCCGACGGTGTGGACGACCTGCTGGTCACCGCGGACGACGACGAGATCTTCGCCTTCATCGACAACGAGCTCGGCACGGCCTAGCGGGGCGGGAAGGACACCAGTGTCTGAGGACAAGCTGCGCGACTACCTCAAGCGCGTCACGGCCGACCTGCACAGGGCCCGCACGCGGATCAAGGAGCTGACCGAGCGGCGACCCGAGCCGGTCGCCGTCGTCGGCATGTCCTGCCGCTTCCCCGGCGCCGACAGCCCGGCCCGGCTGTGGGAGCTGGTGGCGGGCGGGACGGACGCGCTGACCGGGTTCCCCGCCGACCGGGGGTGGGACACGGCGGGCCTGTCGGGGGTGCTCGGCGGGTTCCTGACGGACGCGACCGACTTCGACGCCGGGTTCTTCGGCATCTCGCCCCGGGAGGCCCTGGCCATGGACCCGCAGCAGCGGGTCGCGCTGGAGGTCGCCTGGGAAGCCCTGGAGGGTGCCGGGGTCGACCCGGACCGGTTGCGCGGCAGCGACACGGGCGTGTTCCTCGGCACCAACGGGCAGGACTACCCCGCGCACCTGACCGCCTCCGCCGCGGCGGACGACGTCGTGGGGCACGTCGCCACCGGCAACGCGGCGAGCGTGCTGTCGGGCCGCGTGTCGTACTTCCTCGGCCTTGAGGGACCGTCGGTGACGGTCGACACCGCGTGCTCGTCGTCGCTGGTGGCACTGCACCTCGCCGCGCGGGCGCTGCGCTCGGGCGAGTGCTCGCTGGCCCTGGCGGGCGGCGTCACGATCATGGCGACCACCGGGGTCTTCGCCGAGTTCGCCCACCAGGGCGCGCTGGCGGCCGACGGCCGGTGCAAGGCGTTCTCCGACGACGCGGACGGCACCGGGTGGGGCGAGGGCGCGGGCGTGCTCGTGCTGGAACGGCTCGCCGACGCCGAACGGCTCGGGCACCGGGTGCTGGCCGTCGTGCGCGGGTCGGCCGTGAACTCCGACGGGGCGAGCAGCGGGCTGACCGCCCCCAACGGGCCCGCGCAGCAACGGGTCATCACCCGGGCACTGGCCGACGCGGGACTCCAGGCGTCCGATGTGGACGCTGTGGAGGCGCACGGGACGGGTACGCGGCTGGGCGACCCGATCGAGGCCGGGGCGCTGCTGGCCACCTACGGGCAGGGGCGCGCGGAACCGCTGTGGCTGGGGTCGGTGAAGTCGAACATCGGCCACACCCAGGCGGCGGCCGGGGTCGCGGGCGTGATCAAGGTGGTCGAGGCCATGCGGCACGGGGTGCTGCCCCGGACCTTGCACGTGGTCGCCCCGTCGACGCGCGTGGCGTGGGAGTCCGGGGCCGTTCGGGTGCTGACCGAGTCGCGGCCGTGGGAGGTCGACCGGCCGCGCCGGGCCGGGGTGTCGTCGTTCGGGATCAGTGGCACCAACGCGCACGTGATCCTCGAACAAGGCCCCGATCCGAACACTGTGGACAGTGTGGGAGACGTTGTTGTTCCTTGGGTCTTGTCGGCGAAGGATGCCGACGCGTTGCGCGCCCATGCCGACCGGCTGGCCGCATGGCCCGGCTCAGCGGGGGACGTGGGGTGGTCGTTGGCCACCACGCGGGGCGCGCTGGCGGAACGTGCTGTCGTAGTGGGGGACTCGCGGGACGAACTGGTCGCGGGACTGAGTGAGCTTGCGGTCCGGGGTAAAGCCACGGGTGGGGGACGGCTGGCGGTCGTCTTCGCGGGTCAGGGCTCGCAGCGGACCGGGATGGGCCAGGAGTTGCGGTCGCGGTTCCCCGTGTTCGCCGCGGTTCTCGATGAGGTGTGCGGGAAGTTCGGGATCCCGGTCGCGGAGGCGATGATCTCCGGGCAGGGACTGGACGGCACGGGGTACACGCAGGCCGCGCTGTTCGCGTACGAGGTCGCGCTCTACCGGCTGCTGGAGTCGTGGGGAGTGCGGGCCCGGGTGCTGCTCGGGCACTCGATCGGCGAGGTCGTGGCGGCCCACCTGGCCGGGGTGTGGTCCCTGGACGACGCGGTCGCGCTGGTCGCGGCGCGCGGGCGGTTGATGGGGGAACTCCCGGCCGGGGGAGTGATGGTGGCGTTGGAGGCCACCGAGGAGGAGGTGCTCCCGCACCTGACCGCCGGGGTGTCGCTGGCGGCGGTGAACGGTCCCCGCGCGCTGGTGGTCTCCGGGGACGAGGACGAGGTCGCGGACGTGGTCGCGAACTTCGCCGACCGCCGCGCCAAGCGGCTGCCGGTCAGCCACGCCTTCCACTCGCCGCTCATGGACCCGATGCTGGCGCGGTTCCGCGAAGTCGCCGAAGGGTTGACCTACCACGAACCGACCGTGCCGGTACTGTCCAATGTGACCGGTGGGCTCGTCTCCACCGAGCTGACGGACCCCGAGTACTGGGTGCGGCACGTGCGGGCCACCGTCCGCTTCGCCGACTGCGTCGCGGCACTCGACGCGGACGCCGTCGTGGAGATCGGGCCGAAGGCGGTCCTCGCCCCGGTCATCCAGGAGCCCGCCGTGGTTCCGCTGGCGCGTCGGGGGATCAGCGAGGACCGCGCGGTCCTCGCGGGCGTCGGCGCGCTGTGGACCCGCGGCGTCGAGGTCGACTGGTCGCGGACCTTCGACGGCGCCGCGCCGCGCGCGATCGACCTGCCCACCTACCCGTTCCAGCGCACCCGCTTCTGGCCCGCGCCCCCGGTCGACACCGGCGACGACTGGCGCTACGACGTGACCTGGGAACCCCTTGAGGTTCCCGCAGACGGCTCCCTGACGGGCACCTGGATCGTGGTGGCAGGCGACGGCATCGACCCCACGACGTGCGTCGAGGCGTTGACCGCGCGCGGCGCCGACGTCGTCGTTCGCGATGGCCTCATGCCGGGAGACGCGCCCACGGGCGTGGTGGCGCTGCTCGACGGCACGGCCGACCCGGCCGACGCGCTCTGGTCGGCGGTCACCCTCGCGCGGTCCGTGATCGAGGCGGGCTCCACCCTCTGGCTGGCCACCACCGGCTCGTCCCCGACCGGCTCCGCCCTCTGGGGCCTCGGCCGGGTGATCGGCCTCGAACACCGCGCCCACTGGGGCGGTGTCCTCGACATCGACGGAGACCGGTGGCGCGCGGTGGCCGACGTCCTCGCCGCGGGCCTCGACGACACCGAGTTCGCCGTGCGGGCGGACGGCGTGCTCGCCCGCAGGCTCGGCGTCCAGCGGGTGGAAGGCGCCGCCCGGCCGCCGCGCCTCGCGGGCGGCACGGTCATCGTGACCGGCGGCACCGGCGCGCTCGGCACCCGGGTCGCGCGCTGGCTGGCCGGGCGCGGCGTCACGCGGCTGGTCCTGGTCACCCGCTCCGGCCGGGACACGGCCGCTGCCCTGCGCGCCGACCTGCCCGGCGTGACCATCGACGTCGTCGCCTGCGACGTCGCCGACGCGGCGGCCGTGCGCGCGCTCGTCGCCGGACTCCCCGAGGTGCGCGGAGTCGTGCACACCGCCGGTGTGGTGGCGGACGTCCCGCTCGCCGACCTCGACCGCGACACCTTCGAACACGGGACCCGCGCCAAGGTCGACGGCGCGCGGAACCTGCACGAGGCCGTCGGCGACGTGGAGCTGTTCGTCGTCTTCTCCTCCGTCTCCGCCGTCTGGGGAGCCGCGGGCCAGGCCGCCTACGCCGCCGCCAACGCCTACCTCGACGGCCTCATCGCGCACCGCCGCGACCTCGGCCTGACCGGCACCTCCGTCGCCTGGGGACCGTGGGCTGGTGGCGGGATGGCCGCCGCCGACGGCATCGCCCGCCTGCTGACCGACCGGGGCCTGCGGCTGATGGACCCCGACACCGCCATCGCCGCCCTCGGCCGCGCGGTCGACCACGGGCTCCGGCACAGCGTCGTCGCCGACGTCGACTGGCCCCGGCTCGCGGGCGTGTTCGATGTCGTGGGCCTCGCCCGCCTGTTCGCCCCGCTGCTCCCCGAACCCGAGACCACCGGCACGGTCGAGTTGACCCCCGACGCGGTGGCCGCGCTCGTGCGCGCCCAGGTCGCCGCCGTGCTCGGCTACCCGGACGCGACCGCCGTCGAGATGGACCGGCCGTTCCGCGACCTCGGGTTCGACTCGCTGACCGCCGTCGAGTTCCGCGACCGCTTCCGCGCCGCCTCGGGCCTGCCGATCACCAGCACCGCCGTCTACGACTACCCGACCCCGCGCAGGCTGGTCGACCACCTCCTGGCCGACCAGGTCGTGGAGGTGATCGAGACCGCCGTCGCGGACGAACCGATCGCGGTCGTCGGGATGGCGTGCAGGCTGCCGGGTGGCATCACCGGCCCCGGGCAGCTGTGGGAGCTGGTCGCCGACGGCGGCTCGGTGCTCGGGCCGTTCCCCGTCGACCGCGGCTGGGACCCCGCGCTGACCGGTCTCGGCGGGTTCCTCGACGACGCCGCCGGGTTCGACGCCGCGTTCTTCGGCATCTCGCCCCGCGAGGCGCTGGCCATGGACCCGCAGCAGCGGCTGGCCCTGGAGTGCGCCTGGGAGGCGCTGGAGCGCGCCGGGATCGACCCGACCTCGTTGCGCGGCACCGAGACCGGGGTGTTCCTCGGGCTCAGCCACCAGGACTACGGCCCGCGCCTGCACGAACCGACCCCCGAGACCGAGGGCTACCTGCTCACCGGCTCCGCCCAGGGCATCGCGTCCGGGCGGATCGCCTACGCGCTCGGGCTGGAGGGACCCGCGGTGTCGCTGGACACGGCGTGCTCCTCGTCGCTGGTCGCGCTGCACCAGGCGGTGCGGGCGCTGCGCCGGGGGGAGTGCGCGCTGGCGCTCGCCGGTGGTGTGACGGTCATGACGACCCCCGGCGCGTTCGGCGAGTTCGAACGCCAGGGCGGGCTGGCACCGGACGGGCGGTGCAAGGCGTTCTCCGACGACGCCGACGGCACCGGCTGGTCCGAAGGCGTCGGTTTCGTCGCCGTGGAACGACTCTCGGACGCGCGGCGGCTGGGGCACCCGGTGCTGGCGCTGGTGCGCGGAACCGCGGTCAACTCTGACGGCGCCTCCAACGGCCTGACCGCGCCGAACGGCCCCGCGCAGCAGCGGGTGATCCGCCGCGCGCTGGCCGACGCCGGACTCCGGGCCGCCGACGTCGACGCCGTCGAGGCGCACGGCACCGGCACCCGCCTCGGCGACCCGATCGAGGCCGGTGCGCTGCTCGCCACCTACGGCCAGGACCGGGCGGGACAGCCGCTGTGGCTGGGATCGCTGAAGTCGAACCTCGGCCACACCCAGGCCGCGGCGGGCGTGATCGGCGTGATCAAGATGGTCGAGGCCATGCGGCACGGCGTCCTGCCCGCGACCCTGCACGCAGGCACCCGATCGTCGCATGTGGACTGGGACGCGGGCGCGGTCGAGCTGCTGACCTCCGCGCGCGCCTGGGACGTGGACCGGCCGCGCCGCGCCGGGGTGTCCGCGTTCGGGCTCAGCGGCACCAACGCCCACGTGATCCTCGAGCAGGGCCCGCCGGTCGAGGGGCCCGCCGAAGCGGGAGCCGGGGTCGCGCCTTGGGTGCTGTCCGCCAAGACCGGGGAGGCGCTGGACGCCTCGATCGGCCGGATGGCCAGGGTTCCCGGGTCCGCCACCGAGGTCGGGTGGTCGCTGGCCACCGGTCGCTCGACGTTCGACCACCGCGCCGTCCTGCTCGGTACGACCGTCGTCCGGGGCTACGCGGACAGCGCGGGGCGGCCCGCGATCGTGTTCTCCGGTCAGGGCTCGCAGCGGGCGGGCATGGGGCGGGAACTGCGCGCCCGGTTCCCCGTGTTCGCCGAGGTCTTCGACGAGGTGTGCGCCCGGTTCGACCTGCCCGTCGCGCACGCCGCGGCCACCGGCGAGAACCTCGACGACACCGAGTACACGCAGCCCGCGCTCTTCGCCTACCAGGTCGCCCTCTACCGCCTGATCGAGTCCTGGGGAGTGCGGCCCGCCGCCGTCCTGGGCCATTCCATCGGCGAACTGGCCGCCGCCCACGTCGCCGGGCTCTGGTCGCTCGACGACGCGTGCGCCTTGGTCGCGGCCAGGGGGCGGTTGATGGCCTCGCTGCCGCCGGGTGGGGCGATGGTGTCCTTGACCGCCACCGAGGAGGAGGTCGCGCCGCTGCTGCCCGCCGGGGTCGCCATCGCCGCGGTCAACGGCCCGCACTCCGTCGTCGTGTCCGGCGCCGAGTCGGCGGTCTCCGTCCTCATCGGACACTTCCCCGATCGCCGGACCAAGCGCCTCGCGGTCAGCCACGCCTTCCACTCCGCGCTGATGGACCCGATCCTCGACGACTTCCGCCGCGTGGCCGAGGGGCTCACCTACCACGCGCCCGCCATCCCGGTGATCTCCAACGTGACCGGCAAGTTCGCCACCGACGAACTCACCAACCCCGGCTACTGGGTCACCCACATCCGCGACACCGTCCGCTTCGCCGAGGGCGTCGCCACCGCCGCGCGCACCGGCGTCGCCGACACCGTGATCGAGATCAGCCCCCGCCCCGCCCTCTCGCCCGCGATCCGCGAACTCGCCCCCGACCTCACGCTGGCCGCCCTGGCCGACCCCGCGGTGCCCGAGGACCACGCCGTGCTCGCCGGTCTCGCCCACCACTGGACGGCGGGCGGCACCGTCGACTGGTCCGCGCTCTTCCCGGCCACCACCCGCCACGCGGACCTGCCCACCTACCCGTTCCGGCACCAGCGCTTCTGGCTGAACCCGACCACCCCGACCGCGTCGGACTCCCCGTTCTGGGACGTCGTCAACCGACAGGACCCCCGGCACCTCGCCGCCGAACTCGGCGTCGCCGAAACGGCCACCCTCCCCGAAATCCTCAAGGCCCTGGCCGGCTGGCACGACAACCGGGCGACCTCGCCCCTCGACAACCTCCGGTACCGCGCCGAGTGGCTGCCCACCACCCCCGCCGCACCGAGCACATCCCCCGGTGACTGGCTGGTCGTCCTCCCCGCCGCGCCCACTGCCCTGACCGGTCGCGTACTCCGAACCCTGGCCGCTCGCGGCTTCGCCGTCACAACGCTCGATGCCCGTGACCGCGCGGGACTGGCGACGGAGTTGCGCGACCTCGACGGGGACTTCGCGGGTGTGCTGTCCCTGCTCGCCTTGGCCGACTCCCCGGACGCGGCCCCGGACCTGGCGGTCCTGACCGCCACGATGACACTCCTGCAAGCCATCGGCGACGCGGGACTCACGACCCGCCTCTGGTGCGTCACCCGTGACGCGGCCGGACCGACCACCAGCGATCCGGCCCGCGTTCCCCTGTGGGGCTTCGGACGCACCGCCGCGCTGGAGTACCCGCACCACTGGGGCGGCCTGGTCGACCTACCCGCCGCCCCCGCCGACCACCACCTCGACCGCCTCTGCGACACCCTCTCCGCACCCGATGCGGAAGACCAGACCGCGCTACGAGCCCACAGCACCTACACCCGACGCATCCTCCCGGCCCCCGCGCCCCGCACGGGGTCACCGTGGACGCCGAGAGGAACCGTCCTGGTC
The DNA here is from genome assembly GCF_041897805.1 of Actinokineospora auranticolor. Classification (GTDB taxonomy): domain Bacteria; phylum Actinomycetota; class Actinomycetes; order Mycobacteriales; family Pseudonocardiaceae; genus Actinokineospora; species Actinokineospora auranticolor. The sequence continues at coordinate 5,094,031 of NZ_CP154825.1, read as the reverse complement.
TCGGGCGGCACGGGTGCCCTGGGAGCGCACGTCGCGCGGTGGCTGGTCGACCGGGGCGCCGAGCACGTGCTGCTCCTCGGCCGCACCGGTCGCGAGCCCGAGTGGGTGGCGCCGCTGCGGGACCGCGCGAAGATCACCGTCGAGGCCTGCGACGTCGCCGACGCGGACCGGCTGCGGGAGGTGCTCGACGCCGTCCCCGACCTGTCGGCGGTCATCCACGCGGCGGGCGTGCTCGACGACGGCGTGCTCGCGACCATGTCACCGGATCAGCTCGACGCGGTGCTGGCGCCGAAGGCCGTCGGGGCGTGGAACCTGCACCGGCTCACCTCGAACCTCGACCGGTTCGTCCTGTTCTCCTCGGTCGCCGCCGTCTGGGGCAACGCCGGGCAGGCCAACTACGCCGCCGCGAACGCCTACCTCGACGGGCTCGCCGAGCACCGCCGCGCGCGCGGCCTGCCCGCCGCCATGGTCGGCTGGGGACCCTGGCCCGACGGCGGGATGGCCGCCGACGCCGCGGTCACCCGGCGGATGGCCCGCGCCGGCATGACCGCCCTACGCCCGGACCAGGCCCTCGACGTGCTCGGCCAAGTGCTCGACGGCGACGAACACGCGCTGACCGTGGTCGACCTCGACTGGTCCCGGTTCGCCACCTGGCACACCGAGACCCGGCCGAGCGCCCTGTTCGACCGGCTGGTCACCCGCGCCGAACCCGACCCCGAGCAGGCCGAGCCCGAACTCGTCGACCTGCGGCCCGCCGACCGCGAACGGCTGCTGCTGCACCGGGTCCGCGCCGCCGCGGCCTCCGTGCTCGGCCACGGGTCGGCCAACGTGGTCATCCCGCGGCAGCGGTTCACCGACCTCGGCTTCGACTCCCTGACAGCGGTGGAGCTGCGCAACCGCCTCACCGAGGCCACCGGCCTCGACCTGCCCGCGACCCTGGTGTTCGACTACCCGACCCCGGTCGCGCTGGCCGACGAGCTGAACCGCCGCTTCCCGGCCACCGGCGGCGAGGTGCGGGTCTCCTTCGGCGAGCCCGTCCCCGAGACCGGCCCCGGGTCGCTGGACGACGAGTTCGCGGCGATGAACGCGGAAGAACTGATCCGACTCGCGTTAGGGGACCAGCGGTGACCGTGTCGGACGGATCGGCGAAGCTCGTCGAGGCGCTGCGCGCGGCGCTGCGGGAGAACGAGCGGCTGCGGCGCGAGCACGACGGCAGGGCGGGCGAGCCCATCGCCGTCGTCGGCGCAGGCTGCCGCTTCGGCGGCGGGGTGGACTCGCCCGACGCGTTGTGGGACCTCGTCGACCGGGAGGTGGACGCCGTCGGGGCGCCGCCGGGCGACCGGGGGTGGGCCGTCGGGGACGCGTGGCCGGGGGCCTACCTCGACCGGGCCGCCGGGTTCGACGCCGAGTTCTTCGGGATCTCCCCGCGCGAGGCGCTGGCCATGGACCCGCAGCAGCGGCTCGCGCTGGAGTGCTCGTGGGAGGGGCTGGAGCGGGCGGGCATCGACCCGTTGTCGCTCAAGGGATCCGCGACCGCCGTCTACTTCGGGTCGAGCCTGCACGACTACGCCCAGCGGGTGCGGGGCGTGCCCGAGCTGAACGGCCTGCTCGCCACCGGGAACGCCGCCGCGGTGCTGTCCGGCCGGATCGCCTACGCGCTGGGGCTGGAGGGGGCGGCGGCCACGGTCGACACCGCGTGCTCCTCGTCCCTGGTCGCCCTGCACCTCGCGGTCAAGGCCTTGCGCCGGGGCGAGTGCGCGTTGGCCCTGGTCGGCGGCGCCACGATCATGGCGACCGTCGACATGTTCGCCGAGTTCGGCCGCCAGGGCGCGCTCGCCGACGACGGGCGCTGCAAGGCGTTCGCCGCGGGCGCCGACGGCACCGGGTGGGGCGAGGGTGTCGGCGTCCTGGTGCTGGAACGCCTTTCGGACGCCCGCCGCGCGGGCCGGGAGATCCTGGCCGTGGTCCGTGGCACGGCGGTGAACCAGGACGGCGCCTCGAACGGCCTCACCGCGCCGAACGGGCCCGCGCAGCGCCGGGTGATCGAACTGGCCTTGGCCGACGCGGGCCTCACACCGTCCGATGTGGACCTGGTGGAGGCGCACGGCACCGGCACCGCCCTCGGTGACCCGATCGAGGCCCAAGCGCTGTTGTCGACCTACGGCCAGGACCGCGCCGAACCGCTCTACCTGGGCTCGGTCAAGTCCAACCTCGGGCACACCCAGGCCGCCGCCGGGGTCGCCGGGGTGCTCAAGGTCATCGGCGCGATGCGGCACGGCACCCTGCCCCGCACCCTGCACGTCGACGAACCGACCCCGCACGTGGACTGGAGCGGCGGCGAGGTCGCCCTGCTGACCGCCGCTCGCCCGTGGCCCGACCTCGACCGACCCCGGCGGGCCGGGGTCTCCTCGTTCGGGGTCAGCGGCACCAACGCGCACGTGATCCTCGAAGAAGTCCCCGCCGAACCGGCGCCGGGGAAGTCCACACAGGACTCAATGCTGCCCTGGGTGCTCTCGGCGCGGGGAGCGGCCGGGATCGAGCGGCAGGCGCGGCGGCTCGCGGCGGCGGTCGACGGCGCCTCGCCGGTCGACGTCGGCTGGTCCCTGGCCAACACCCGAGCCGCCCTGCCCGACCGGGCCGTCATCATCGGACGCGACCCGGTGGCCGCGTTGGACGACGCCGTCACCGGCACCGCGCAGGACCCGGCCGGGGTGGTCTTCGTCTTCCCCGGCCAGGGTTCGCAGTGGCTCGGCATGGGCAGGCAGCTGCGCGCCGAGTCGCCGGTCTTCGCCGCCGCCCTCGACCGCTGCGCCGAGGTGCTCGACGGCCTCGTCGACTGGTCCCTGCACGACGTGCTGGACCGCGACGCGCTCGACCGGGTCGACGTCGTGCAGCCCGCGCTCTGCGCCGTCATGATCTCCCTCGCCGAACTCTGGGCCGCCTACGGTGTGCGCCCGGACGTCGTCGTCGGCCACTCCCAGGGTGAGGTCGCCGCCGCGCACGTCGCCGGGATCCTGACCCTCGAGGACGCGCTGCGGGTGGTCGTCACCCGGTCCCGGCTGCTCACGCGCCTCGCCGGGACCGGCGGGATGCTGTCCGTCCACACCGACGTCGACACGCTGGCCCCGGTCTTGGCGGACGTCTCCGTCGCGGCGGTCAACGGCCCGGCGTCCACGGTCCTCTCCGGCGACCCCGCCGCGCTGACCGCGGTCGAGCGGTGGTGCGAGGACAACGGCGTCCGCGCCCGCCGGGTCCCGGTCGACTACGCCTCCCACTCGCCGCACGTCGAAGCGATCCGGGACGACCTGCTCGCGGCGCTGCGCGAGCTGAACCCGCGTCCGGGCGCCGTCACCTTCCGGTCCACCGTCACCGGCACGGTGCCTGCCGGGCCGGAGTTGGACGCCGACTACTGGTACCGCAACCTGCGCGAACCCGTCGGTTTCCGCGACGCCGTCGACGACCTGGTCGACCAGGGGCTCGGGAGCTTCGTCGAGCTCAGCCCGCACCCGGTGCTCGTCCCGGCGATCTCGGACCTCCCGGTCGTGGTCGCGGGCACGCTGCGCCGCGACGAAGGCGGTCTCGAGCGGTTCCTGCGGTCCGCCGCCGAACTGTGGGTGCGTGGCGTCGACGTGCGGTGGACCGCCGCCTTCCCCGAGGGCAGGCGCGTCCCGTTGCCCACCTACGCCTTCGACCACCGCGACTACTGGGCCGTCCCGGTGAAGGCGGTCGCGGAGGCCACCGACGACTGGCGCTACCGGGTCACCTGGAAACCCGTCGAGGCGGAACCGGCACCCAAGACCCCGGCCCACCGGTGGGTCGTGGTCCCCGACGGCGACCTCGACGCCTGGGGCGAGTCCGTGCTGGCGGCCCTGCGCGCCGACGGCGACGTCACGCTCGTCCGAGACGCGCTGCCGACGACCCCGGCCGACGCCGTGGTCTCGCTGCTCGGCGAGACCCACGGCTGGGCCGCACCCGGTGTGCCGAGCGCTTGGGCGGCGACGGCCACGCTCGTGCGGGCCTTGCGCGAACGCGGCGTCGAAGCGCCGCTGTGGTGCGTCACCCGAGGATCCGCCGCCGTCGCACCGGACGACACGGTCGACCCCGTCCACACCGGACTCTGGGCACTCGCGCGGGTCGCCGGGCTGGAACACCCGCGCGAGTGGGGCGGCCTGATCGACCTCCCGGTCGACTTGGACGCCCGGTCCGCCGACCGGCTCGGCTGGGCGCTGCGGGAGGCGGGCGCCGAGGACGAACTCGCGGTGCGCGGTGGACGAGTCCTGGCGCGCCGCCTCACGCGGTCGCCGGAACCGACCGCGACGGCTCCCGTCGAGCGGCGCGACGGCACCGTGCTGGTGACCGGCGGCACCGGGGGAGTGGGGCTGCGACTGGCCCGCTGGCTCGTGGCGCGCGGCGACACCGACATCGCGCTGGTCGGCAGGCACGCCACCGCGTCCGAGCCCGCCAAGGCGCTGGCCGCCGAACTCGACGCGCGGATCGAGGTCGTGGACTGCGACGTCACCGACCCGGCCGCCGTCGCCCGTCTGCGCGACGCGCTCGGGACCACCGTGCGCTCGGTGTTCCACGCCGCAGGCGTGGTCGACCGGGAACCGCTCGCCGACGCCGAACCCGAGACCTGGTCCCGGATCTGCGCGGCCAAGGTCGCGGGCGCCCACAACCTCGACGACGCGTTCGACGACCTCGACGAGTTCGTCCTGTTCTCCTCCAACGCGGGTGTCTGGGGCAGCGCGGGACAGGCCGCCTACGCCGCCGCGAACGCCTACCTCGACGGGTTCGCCGCCGCCCGTGGCCGCCCGGTGCTGTCGGTCGCCTGGGGCGCGTGGGCCGAGGTCGGGATGGCGGCGGGCGACGACCTGGCCCGGATCGGCGTGCGCGGCATGGCCCCCGAACGGGCCCTGCGCGTCCTGGGGCGGGCGCTGGCGGCCGGGGAGAACACCGTCGCCGTGGCCGATGTGGACTGGGAGACCTTCGCCGCCGCCTACACCGCCGCCCGGCCGCGCCGCCTGCTCGACGACCTCGTCGACACGACCGCCCACGCACCGGAAAGCACCGGCCTGGCCGGGGAACTGGCGAGCCTAACCCGCGCGGAACGGGGGGAACACCTACTTCGACTGGTGACAACCCAAGCCGCAGCGGTCCTACGGTACCGGAAGGACGAGGCACCGCCCGCGGACAAGGCGTTCCGGGACCTGGGCTTCGACTCGGTGACCGCGGTGGACCTGCGCAACCGGCTGGGCCGCGCGACCGGCCTCGCCCTGGCCGCCACCACCGTGTTCGACCACCCGACGGCGACCGGGCTCGCGGCGCACCTGCACCAGCTGCTGTTCCCCGCCGCCACCCCGGACACCGCGCACACCGACCTGGACACCCTGGAGAGCACCCTGGCCGACCTGGCGGCCGACCCGGCCCACCGCACCGCGCTCGCCCCCATCGCGGGCCGCCTGCGCGCCATGGCCGACCGCCTCACCGGCCACCCGGCCGACGACGATAACCCGGCCGGGGACCTGGACACCGCCGACGCCGACGACCTGCTCGCGTTGCTGCGCAGCGAGTTCGGCCGAAGCTGACACCTCAAGACGTGTGGGGGCGGGACGCGAAGTGGCTGACGACAACGAACTCCTGGCGAGCCTGAAGTGGGTCACCGGCGAACTCCGGGACACCCGGCGCAGGCTCCGGGAGTCCGAGGAACGCGGCGCCGAGCCCATCGCGGTCGTCGGGATGGCCTGCCGCTACCCCGGCGGCGTCGACTCGCCCGACGCCCTGTGGGAGCTGGTGGCGTCCGGGGTGGACGCCATGGGCCCGTTCCCCACCGACCGCGGCTGGGACCTCGACGCGCTGTTCCACCCGGACCCGGAGCACGAGGGCACCTTCTACGCGCGGGCGGGCGGGTTCCTGCGCGACGTCGCCGACTTCGACGCCGGGTTCTTCGGCATCTCCCCGCGCGAGGCGCTGGCCATGGACCCGCAGCAGCGGGTGCTGCTGGAGATCGCGTGGGAGGCGTTCGAGCGGGCCGGGATCGCGCCGCACACCCTGCGCGGCAGCCGGACCGGCGTGTTCACCGGCGCGCCCGCCTCGCTCTACGGGCTCGGCTCCCCGGACCTGACCCGGGAACTGGAGGGCTACGCGCTCACCGGCACCGGCATGGGCATGATGTCCGGCCGGGTCGCCTACACCCTCGGTCTCGAGGGCCCCGCGATCTCGATCGACACCCAGTGCTCCACCTCGCTGGTGGCCCTGCACCTGGCCTGCCGCGCCCTGCTGGCCGGGGACTGCGACCTCGCGCTCGCGGGCGGGGTCACGATCATGCCGACCGTCGGCGCGTTCGTCGAGTTCAGCAGGCAGGGCGGGCTGTCCGCCGACGGCCGCTGCCGCGCGTTCGGCGCGGGCGCCGACGGCACCGGCTGGGCGGAGGGCGCCGGGGTCGTCGTCGTGGAGCGACTGTCCGAGGCGCGCAGGCAGGGGCACCCGGTGCTCGCCGTCGTCCGGGGGTCGGCGATCAACCAGGACGGCGCGTCCAACGGGCTGACCGCGCCGAGCGGCCCCGCGCAGCGGCGGGTCATCCGCCAGGCCCTGGCGGCGGCCGGGTTGTCGGTCGGCCAGGTGGACGCGGTGGAGGCGCACGGCACCGGAACCACCCTGGGCGACCCGATCGAGGCGCAAGCGCTGCTGGCCACCTACGGGGGCAGGCCCGCCGACGTGGAGCCGGTGTACCTGGGGTCGGTCAAGTCCAACATCGGCCACACCCAGGCCGCCTCCGGCATCGCGGGCGTCATCAAGATGGTGACGGCGCTGCGCAAGGGCGTGCTGCCCGCGACCCTGCACGCCGACGAGCCCTCCCCCCACGTGGACTGGACCGGGGGCCGTCTCCGCCTGCTCACCGCGGCCCGCCCCTGGCCCGACACCGGCGAACCCCGCCGCGCGGCCGTGTCCTCCTTCGGCGGCAGCGGGACCAACGCGCACGTCATCCTGGAACACGTCCCCGAACCGGCGGCGGAACCCGGGGGCGAGCGCCGCTCGGCGGTGCCGTGGGTGCTGGCCGCGGCGGACGCGGACGGACTGCGCGGCCAAGCGGACAACCTGGCCGCGCTCCTCGACGCGCGCCCGGACCTGGGGATCGAGGAGATCGGGCACGCGCTCGCCGCCACCCGCTCCCCGCTGCCGCACCGGACCGTCATCGTCGCCGACGACCCCGCCGCGTTCCGCCGGGCGCTCGCCGACCAGGATCCCACGTCGGTGGTGTCCGGGGTCGCGGACCTGGGCGGCAAGGTCGTGTTCGTCTTCCCCGGCCAGGGCGCCCAGTGGGCCGGGATGGCCCGGGAACTGCTCGACACCGCGCCGGTGTTCGCCGAGGCGTTGGCGGAGTGCGAGCGGGAGTTCGAGCCGCACGTCGACTGGTCGTTGACGGGGGTGCTGCGGGAGGTGGACGGGGCGCCCGGGCTGGAGCGCGTCGACGTCGTGCAGCCCGTGCTCTTCGCGGTGATGGTCGGGTTGGCGGCGCTGTGGCGGTCGTACGGGGTCGAGCCCGCCGCCGTGGTGGGGCACAGCCAGGGCGAGTTCGCCGCCGCGCACGTCGCCGGTGTGCTGAGCCTGGCGGACGCGGCCCGCGCGGTTGTGGTGCGCAGCAGGCAGATCGCCGAGTTCGCCGGACCGGGTGGGATGGTGTCGGTGGCGTTGCCCGCCGCCGATGTCGAGACCGCGCTGCGCGACTATGAGGGCCGGGTGTCGATCGCGGCCTACAACGGCACCGGATCCGTTGTGATCGCGGGGGAATCGGCCGCGCTGGATGAGCTGGTCGAGGCGTGGACAGCGCGGGAAGTCCGGGTGCGGCGAATCCCCGTGGACTACGCCTCCCACTCGCCGAGCGTCGAACCGCTGCGGGAACGACTCCCCGTCGCGTTGGCGGGGATCACGCCGGGTACCGCCGAGATCCCTTTCCACTCCACGGTCACCGGCACGGTCGTGGACGGGACCGAGCTGGACGCCGAGTACTGGTACCGGAACCTGCGGGAACCCGTCCGCTTCGAACCCGTGGTCACCGCCCTGGCGGTGGCCGGGCACGACGTGTTCGTCGAGATGAGCCCGCAGCCGGTGCTCACCCTCGCGGTGCAGCAGACCCTCGACGCGCGCGACCACCCCGGTGTGGCCGTCGGGTCGTTGCGGCGCGGGGAAGGCGGGTTGACGAGGTTCCACACCTCCCTCGCCGAGGTCGCGGTACGGGGCGTGGACGTCGACTGGCGGCCCGCCCTCGGATCTGCGCTCCAGCGGCACGTGGACCTGCCCACCTACGCCTTCCAACGCGCGCGCTACTGGCTGGCCACCCCCGGTCTCCCCGGCGCCGCCCCCGCCCTGCCCGGTCTGACCGGCACCGGTCACCCGCTGCTCGGCGCCGTCATCGCGACCGGCGAAGGGCACCTGTTCACCGGCCGTCTCGCCACGAGCGCCACACCGTGGCTGGCCGACCACGTCGTCGGCGGCGCGACCATCCTCCCCGGCACCGCACTCGTGGAGTTCGCGCTGCACGCGGGCATCCACGTCGGCCGCACCCACCTCACCGAACTCACCCTCAACGCGCCCGTCGTCGTGGACCGGGACACCGCGATCCGGGTCGTCCTCGGCGAACCCGACGACGCCGGGGACCGCGCCCTCGCCGTCCACGCCCAACGCGACGACGTCTGGACCTGCCACGCGACCGGGGTCCTGGCCGCCACCCCACCCCGCCCCGACTTCGACCTCACCCAGTGGCCGCCCGCCGCCACCCCGGTCGACCTCACCGGCTACTACGACCGCCTCGCCGAAGCGGGCATCGACTACGGCGGCCCCTTCCAGGGCCTCCGCGCCGCCTGGCGGGACGGGGACACGGTCTACGCCGAGATCGAGGTCGGCCCGGACGCGTTGCCCGATACCGACGCCTTCGCCGTCCACCCCGCCCTCCTCGACGCCGCGCTCCAGGCCCTCGGGTTCGCCGAGAACGCCTCGACCGCGCGCCGCATGCCTTTCGCCTGGCGCGACGTCACCCTGTTCGCCACCGGCGCGACCGCGCTGCGCGTCCGGTTGCGGGTGAGCGACACCGACACCGTCGCCCTGCGCGTCGCCGACGCGGAAGGGCAGCCCGTCCTCGACATCGGTTCCCTCCGCCTGCGCAACGCCGAGAAACCCGCCGCGAGCCGCGCCCTCTACCGCGTCGACGAAGTCCCCATCCCGCTGGCGGACAACACCCCCGCCCGTGTCGCCGTTCTCGGTGACGATCCTCTCGACCTCCGCACCCGCCTCGCGACCCCTCTCGATCCCGAGGCGGAGACGGCGTTCTTCAGCGTCGACACCACCGACGCCCGGGCCGCTATTTTGTCCACAGTGGATGCGGCGAAGGTCGTTGTCGAAGCCGGGCAGCGGCTCGTGGTCGTCACCGGGGACACCCCGGCCGCCGCGGTGGTCCACGGACTGGTCCGGTCTCTGCGGGCCGAGCACCCGGACCGGTTCGCGCTCGTGCGCGGCGATGACGCGACCGGCCCGGAGATCCTGCGCGCCGCCGAGACCGGCGAACCCGAACTCGTCGTGCGCGGCGGCGGGGCGTGGGCACCGAGGCTGACCGCGACCCGACCTGAGCCCGACGCCCCGCCGTTCGGTCCGGACGACACGGTCCTGATCACCGGTGGCGCCGACGGCTTGGCGGGCATCATCGCCAACCACCTCGCCGACACCCACGGCGTCGAGGTGCTGCTGGTCAGCCGCCGTGGCCCGGACGCGCCAGGCGCGGCCGAACTCGCCGACCGCGTCCGCGCGATCGCCTGCGACGCCACCGACCCCGCCGCCCTCGAAGCGGCCATCGGGGAACGGCGCCTCACCGGGATCGTCCACACCGCCGCCGCCCTCGCCGACGGCCTCCTCGACTCGATCACCCCCGACGCCGTCGACCGCGTCTTCCGCGCCAAAGTCGACACCGCGCTCGTGCTGGACGGGATCGCGCGGCGACACCCCGTCCACCGGTTCGTCCTGTTCTCCTCCGTCGCCGGTCTCCTCGGCGGCGCCGGCCAGGCCGTCTACACCGCCGCCAACGCCTTCCTCGACGCCCTCGCCCGGCAACGTCGAGCCGATGGCCTGCCCGGGACGTCCCTGGCCTGGGGCCTGTGGGACGTCGACGCGGGCATGGCGGGCAGGCTGAACGAGCGGGCCCGCGACCGCGCCGTCCGCGCGGGCCTGGTCCCCATCCCCGCCGCGGACGCGTTGGCCCTGTTCGACGCCGCCTGCGCGAGCGACGAGCCCGTCCTCGCCCCGGCTCGGTTCGACACCGCCGCGTGGCGCACTCAGGCCCCGCCGCCCGTGCTCCGCGGCCGGGTCCCGACCCGGGTCCGCCGGGCCGCCGCACAGGTCGACCGCTCCGCGTTCGCCCGTCGCCTCGCCGAACTCCCCGAGGCCGACCGCGACCACGCCGTGCTGGACCTGGTCACCGCGCAGGCCGCCGCCGTCCTCGGCCACGCGGGTGGCGGCCTCGACCCGAACCGCGCGTTCCGGGAGGTCGGCTTCGACTCGCTCACCGCCGTCGACCTGCGCAACCGCCTCGTCGCCGCCTGCGGTGTCCGGCTCCCCGCCACCGCCGTGTTCGACCACCCCACGCCGAAGGCGCTCGCCGGTGAACTGCGCCGCGCCCTGCTCGGCGCGGCCCCGGCGCGCGCCACCGAACGGCGGGCCGCGGCCACGGGCGACGCGCTCGCGATCGTCGGCATGGCCTGCCGGTTCGGTGGCGGCATCGACTCCCCGGCCGCGTTGTGGGACGTCGTCGCCGGGGGAGTGGACGTGCTCGGGCCGGTCCCGCCCGGTCGCGGCTGGCGCACGGGCGCCCCCGGCGGCTACCTCGCCGACATCGCCGGGTTCGACGCGGGTTTCTTCGGCATCTCCCCGCGCGAAGCCCTCGCCATGGACCCCCAGCAGCGGCTGGTCCTGGAATGCGCCTGGGAAGCGCTGGAAGGCGCGGGCGTCGACCCGCATTCCCTGCGCGGCACCGACACCGGCGTCTTCCTCGGCTCCAGCCTGCACGACTACGGCGAGCGCCTGAAGGGCGTCCCGGACGTCGAGGGGCTGTTGGCGACCGGCAACGCCGCGTCCGTCCTGTCCGGGCGCGTCTCCTACGTGCTGGGGCTCGAAGGACCCGCCGTGTCGGTGGACACGGCGTGCTCCTCGTCGCTGGTCGCGCTGCACCTGGCCGCGCAGGCACTTCGCCGGGGTGAGGCCGGGATGGTGCTGGCGGGCGGAGTGACCGTGATGGCCACCCCGACCCTGTTCGCCGAGTTCGAGCGGCAGGGCGGCCTGTCCGCCGACGGCCGGTGCAAGGCGTTCGGCGCGGGCGCGGACGGCACCGGGTGGGGTGAGGGCGTCGGCGTCCTCGTCCTCGAACGCCTCGAGGACGCCCGCCGCGCCGGCCACCCCGTGCTGGCCCTGCTGCGCGGGACCGCGATCAACCAGGACGGCGCGTCCAACGGCCTCACCGCGCCCAGCGGCCCGGCCCAGCAGCGCGTGGTCCGCCGCGCGCTCGCCGACGCGGGACTCGCCCCGGCCGACGTCGACCTCGTCGAGGGACACGGCACCGGCACCCGTCTCGGCGACCCGATCGAGGCCCAAGCCCTGCTGGCGACCTACGGCCAGGACCGCGCCGAACCGCTCTACCTGGGTTCGGTGAAGTCCAACCTCGGCCACACCCAGGCCGCGGCGGGCGCCGCCGGGGTCATCAAGGTGGTCGAGGCCCTGCGGCACGCGGTCATCCCGCGCACCCTGCACGCCGACCACCCGTCGACCGAGGTCGACTGGACCACGGGCCGCGTCGAGGTCGCCGCCGACGCCCGGCCGTGGCCGGGGACCGACCGACCGCGCCGCGCTGGGGTCTCCGCCTTCGGCGTCAGCGGCACCAACGCGCACGTCATCCTGGAACAGGCCCCGGACACTCCGACTGAGTCGCGCGCCTTGGAGCCCGCGCTGGTGCCGTGGATGGTGTCGGGGCGCGGCAAGGGTGGATTGGCCAAGCAACTCGCCAAGCTGGCCGCCGTGCCGGGCGCGCCCGGCGATGTCGGCTATTCCTTGAGTCTGCGGTCGCGGTTCGAGGACCGCGCCGTCGTCATCGGCACCACACCGGGCGACTTCGCCACCGCGCTGGCGGGCGACGACCTGGTCACCGGTCGCGTCGCACCCGCCGGGCCGGGGCGGGTCGTGTTCGTCTTCCCCGGTCAGGGCTCGCAATGGCTGGGCATGGGGCGCGAGCTGTGGGCGGGGTCCCCGGTGTTCGGGGCGTCGATGGACCGGTGCGCGGGCGTGCTCGACGGGCTCGTCGACTGGTCGCTGCGGGACGTGCTCGCCGACGGCCCCCTCGACCGCGTCGACGTGGTGCAGCCCGCGCTGTGCGCGGTGATGATCTCCCTGGCCGCGCTGTGGCGGGCGCACGGCGTCGAACCGGCGGCCGTGCTCGGGCACTCGCAGGGCGAGATCGCCGCCGCGCACGTCGCCGGGATCCTCACCCTCGACGACGCCCTGCGGATCGTCGTCACGCGGTCGCGGTTGCTGGCCGGGCTGTCCGGCGGCGGCATGCTCAGCGTGCAGGCCGCGCCGGAGGTGCTCGACGGTGTGCTCGGCGACGTCTCGGTGGCCGCGATCAACGGCCCGGCCTCGGTCGTGCTCTCCGGTGCCGACGCCGACCTCGACCAGGTCGAGGCGTGGTGCGCCGAACGCGACATCCGCGCCAAGCGCGTCCCCGTCGACTACGCCTCGCACTCGCCGCAGGTCGAGGCCGTCCGCGACGCCTTGGCCGACGCGCTCACCGGGCTCGCCCCGGCCGCCGGGGACGTCCCGTTCCACTCCACGGTCGTCGGCGGCTTCCTACCCGGCACCGACCTCGACGCCGCCTACTGGTACCGGAACCTGCGCGAACCGGTCTCCTACGCGCCTTCCGCGCGCGCTCTCGCCGAAGCCGGGTACCGGACCTTCGTCGAGCTGAGCCCGCACCCGGTGCTGACCGCCGCCACCGAGGACACGCTGTCCGAAGTGGATGGTGTGGTCGTCGGTTCACTGCGGCGCGGCGACGGTGGCACGCACCGGTTCCTCACCTCGCTGGCCGAGGCGTGGGTGCGGGGTGTGGAGGTCGACTTCACGCCCGTGTTCCCCGACGCCTGCCGGATCCCGTTGCCCACCTACGCCTTCGACCGCCGCGACTACTGGCCCGAGCAGGTCCCCGAGGCGGGCACCGGCGCCGACGCGGAGTTCTGGGCGGCGGTGGACAACGCCGACGTGTCCGGCCTCGCCAAGATCCTCGGTGCCGACGACGTCCCCGCACTCGGCGAGGTCCTGCCGAGCCTGACGTCGTGGTGGCGCGCCAAGCGAGCCGCGCGCGCCACCCGCGACTGGCGCTACCGCGTGTCGTGGACCCCGGTGGACCTCCCGCCCGCGGTGGATCCCCACTGGCTGGTTGTCGTCCCCGAAGGCGCGCCTGCCTGGTCTGGGGACGTGCTGGAGAAGCTGCGCGAGCACGGCACGGTCGTCGCCGTCGGGGAACACGACGACCTCCCTCTCGCCGAACCCGTCACGACCGTCGTCTCCCTGCTGGCCGCGACCCCGGGCGTCTCGCCCACCGGCGTCGCCAACGCCTGGACCGCCACCGCCCGACTCGCCCAAGCCGTCGGGGACGTCCCCCTCTGGTGCGTCACCACCGGCATCGACGACCCGGTGCAGAGCGGGCTCTGGGGACTCGGCCGCGTGCTCGGCCTGGAATCGACCGCCTGGCGCGGACTCGTCGCCGTCGACTCCACTGTGGACGGTGCGCTGTTGGCGGCGGCCGTCGGCGGTCAAGGCCCGGAGGACCAGCTCGCGCTCCGCGCCGACGGCGCCTACGCCCGGCGGCTGGTCCGCGACGACACCCCCGAACCCGCCCCGGTCGTCCGCGAGCCCGCCGAGGGCGCGGTCCTGGTGACCGGCGGTTCCGGCGGCATCGGCACCCGCCTCGCCCACTGGCTGCTTGAGCGCGGTGCACGCGAGATCGTCGTGGTCAGCCGCTCGGGCACCGGTCCCGACCTCCCCGGCGTGACCGCTGAGCGGTGCGACGTCGCCGACCTCGCCGCCGTCTCCCGGCTCCGCGCGGATCTTTCGGCCCGGGGCGTGCGGGTCCGGTCCGTCTACCACGCGGCGGGCGTGGTCGGCGGGGACGGCGATCAGTCCGAATGGGACAGTGTCTGCGCGCCGAAGGTCGCCGGGGTCGGCAACCTCGACGCGGTGTTCGGCGACGCGGCCGAGTTCGTCGTGTTCTCCTCCAACGCGGGCGTGTGGGGCAGCGCGGGCCAGGCCGCCTACGCCGCCGCGAACGCCTACCTCGACGGCTTCGCCCGCGCCCGCCGGGCCCGGGGCGCGCACGGCCTCGCCATCGCCTGGGGCGCGTGGGCCGAGGTGGGCATGGCGACCGGCGCCGCCGCCACCGACCTCGCCCGCCGGGGCGTCATCGGCATGCCGCCCGCCCTCGCGCTGGACGTGCTCGGCGCGGCCCTCGACGCCGACGAGACGTTCCTGGCCGTCGCCGACGTCGACTGGCGCCGCTTCGCCGCCACCTACGCCGCGGTCCGCCGCCGCCCGCTCATCGAGGACATCCCCGAGGTCCGCGCGTTCCTCGCCGAACGCCCCGAACCCGACGGCGCCCTCGACCTCACGGGCCTGGCCGCGGCCGAGCGCCGAGCCCGCCTGCTGGACCTCGTCCGCACGCGCGCCAAAGCCGTCCTGGGCTTCGCGCCGGACGACGAACTCGACCCCGCGCGGGCCTTGCGCGACCTGGGTTTCGACTCGCTGACCGCCGTGGACCTGCGCAACGGCCTGGCCCGCGCCACCGGCCTCACCCTGCCCACCACCCTGGTCTTCGACCACCCCACGGCCGAACAGCTCGCCGCGCACCTCGACGCCCTGCTCGTCCCCGTCACCGACGTGGAGGCCCTGCACGCTGGCCTGGACGAGATGCGCCGCGCCGCCGCGGAACTCGACGACGGCGACCGCGCGTCGCTGGCCGACCGCCTCCGCGTCCTGCTGAAGGCCCTCGAGGGCGACACGACGCCCGCGCGGGACCTCGGCGCCTCCGACGACGACCTGTTCGCCTTCATCGACGGCCAACTGGGTCGCTGAACCTAGCCGCGCGCACCCAGGTGATCCCCTAGATCGACTGGGGACTACCCAAGCGGCCCCGACCTTACGGTGACCCGCGAGCAAGCCACGCGATCTCGCGATGTCACAGAGGGTCTGATGCCGACTACACAGGAACAGAAGCTCCGCGACTACCTCCGCCGGGTCACGGCCGAACTGGCCGAGACCAAGGACCGGCTGCGCGCCGTCGAGGACCGCGCCGCCGAGCCGGTCGCGGTGGTCGGCATGGCCTGCCGGTTCCCCGGCGGCGCGGTCACCCCGGAGCGGCTGTGGGACGTGGTCACCTCGGGCACCGACGCGATCGGCGACCTGCCCGGCGACCGCGGCTGGGACCTCGCCGCGCTCGCCGGGCACCAGGGCGGCTTCGTGGCCGACGCGGGCGCGTTCGACCCGGGCTTCTTCGGCGTGTCGCCGCGCGAGGCGCTGGCGATGGACCCGCAGCAGCGGCTGCTGCTGGAACTGGCCTGGGAGGCCGTGGAACGCGCCCGGGTCGACGTCACCACGCTGAAGGGCTCGCGCACGGGCGTGTTCGTCGGCGCCGGACCGTCCGGTTACGGCTCCGGCGCCGCCCCCGACGGCACCGAGGGACACCTGCTCACCGGCGGCTCCGGGGCCGTGTTGTCCGGGCGCGTCGCCTACACCCTGGGGTTCACCGGACCCGCCGTCACCGTGGACACCGCGTGCTCGTCGTCGCTGGTCGCCGTGCACCTGGCGGTCGAGGCGCTGCGGCGCGGGGAGTGCGCTACCGCGCTCGCGGGCGGGGTCACGATCATGGCGCTGCCGACGGCGTTCCAGGAGTTCGCCAAGCAGGGCGGCCTCGCCGCCGACGGCCGCTGCCGCGCCTTCGGGGCCGACGCCACCGGCACCGGCTGGGGCGAAGGCGCGGGCGTGCTGGTGCTGGAACGGCTGTCCGACGCCGTGCGGCGGGGCCACCGCGTGCTCGCGGTGATCCGGGGCAGCGCGGTGAACTCCGACGGCGCCTCCAACGGTCTGACCGCCCCCAGCGGCACCGCCCAGCGCCGCGTGATCCGCCAGGCCCTCGCCGCGGCCGGGCTGACCGAGCGGCAGGTCGACCTCGTCGAGGCGCACGGCACCGGGACGGTGCTCGGCGACCCGATCGAGGCGCGGGCCCTGCTGGCCACCTACGGCCGCGACCGCACCGAGGACCGGCCGCTCCACCTCGGGTCGGTGAAGTCGAACATCGGCCACACCCAGGCCGCGGCGGGCGTCGCGGGCCTGATCAAGGCGATCATGGCGCTGCGCGCGGCGACCCTGCCCCGCACCCTGCACGCCGACACCCCGACCACGCAGGTCGACTGGACCGAGGGCCACGTCGAACTCCTCACCGCCAACCGCCCCTGGCCCGAGACCGGCGAACCCCGCCGCGCCGCCGTCTCCGCCTTCGGTGTCGGCGGCACCAACGCCCACGTCATCCTCGAGGCCGCCGAGGCCGCCGAGGCCACACCGGACACACCGGCTCCGGCCGAGCGGCCCGTCGCCTGGGTGTTCTCGGGTCGCACGGCTGCCTCGTTGTCCCGGCAGGCCACCAAGTTCCTCGACGAGGTCGACGCCAACCCGGTCGCGGTCGCGGCGGCGTTGGCGACGACCCGGGCCGCGTTGCCGCACCGCACCGCCGTGGTCGGCACGAGCCTCGACGACCTGCGGGCCGGGCTGCGCGCCATCGCCGAGCAGCGGCCGTCGGCCGCGGTGGTCCCCGCCGGCGTCGCCGGGAGCGGGTCCGTGGTCGCGCTGTTCTCCGGTCAAGGGGCGCAGCGGGCGGGCATGGGCGCCGAGCTGTACGCCGCCGAACCGGTCTTCGCCGCGACCATCGACGAACTCGCCGAGCACCTGACCGCGGCCACCGGACACGACCCGCGCGCGGTCATGTTCGCGTCGGCGGGCAGCGCCGATGCCGAACTGCTGAACCGCACCGACCACACCCAGACCGCGCTGTTCGCCTACGAGGTCGCGCTCTACCGGCTCCTGGAAAGCCGGGGACTCCGGCCCGACCACCTGCTCGGCCACTCCATCGGCGAACTCGCCGCCGCGCACGTCGCCGGGGTGTTCTCCGCCGCCGACGCCGCCCGGCTCGTCGCGGCCCGGGGCAGGCTCATGGGCGCGGTCACCGCCGACGGCGCCATGGTCTCGATCCGCGCCACCGAGGCCGACGTCCTGCCCCTCCTGGGGGACGCGGTCTCCATCGCCGCGGTCAACGGCCCGGCCTCCACCGTCGTCTCCGGCGACGAGGACGCCGTCGCCGACGTGGCCCGCCGCGCCGCCGACCTCGGCCACCGCGTGACCCGGCTGCGCGTCAGCCACGCGTTCCACTCCGCGCACATGGACCCGATCCTCGACGAGTTCCGCGCTGTCGCCGAGACCGTCGACTACCGCGAACCCGAGCTGCCGGTGGTCTCCGGCCTGACCGGCGAGATCGCGGACCGGCTGCACACCCCCGACTACTGGGTGCGGCACGTGCGCGAGGCCATCCGCTTCGGCGACGGTGTCCGGTTCCTCGTCGAGCGCGGCGCGCGCCGGTTCGTCGAGATCGGCCCCTCCGCCGCGCTCACCGGCCTGGTCGAGGAAGCCACCGACGGCGCGCTCGTCGTCCCCGTGTCCCGCTCGGCCGTCCCCGAGACCAAGGCCCTGGTCACCGCGCTGGCCCGCCTGCACGTCGACGGCGTCCCCGTCGACTGGGCCGCGACCTTCGCCGGGGTCGACCCCGCCGACCTGCCCACCCACGCTTTCGCCCGCGACCACTTCTGGCTGCCCGCGGAGCCCCCGCGCGCCGCCGACCACGACCTGGCCGACGCGCTGCGCGACGCCGACGGCCTCAGCCGCCTGCTCGGTGCCGACGAGGACCAACGACGCTCCCTCGGCACCGCCCTCCCGTTGCTGACCCGCTGGCTGGACTCCCGCCGCGACCAGGACACCATCGGCCGCTGGACGTACCGCACCACGTGGGCACCCCTCCCCGCCGAACGAACGCCCGGCGCCCTCACCGGCACCTGGGCCGTACTGTCCGAAGAGGACGAACTCGCCGCCCGGATCGAGGCGGCCCTCGGTGAGGCGGGCGCGACCGCCATCCGCGCCACCGCGGCGGAACTGGCCGGGATCGACGGCCTGGCGGGCGTGATCTCCCTGCTGGCCCTCGACGAACGCCCGCACCCCGACCACCCCGGCGTCCCCACGGGCCTCGTCGCCAACGCCGCCCTCGCCGACCTGCCCACGGCCGTCCCGCTGTGGTTGGTCACCCGGGGCGCGGCCGAAAACCCGGTCCAGGCGAGCACCTGGGGCCTCGGGCACACCATCGCCCTGGAGACCCCGGACCGCTGGGGCGGCCTCCTCGACCTGCCCGACGACTGGGACGGCCGCCACTTGGCCCGCTGCCTCACCGGAACCGACGGACGCCTCGCGATCCGCGCGACCGGTGTCCACGCCGAACGCCTGACCCGCCACCCGCTCCCCGCCGCCGACCACGACTGGTCCGGCACCACCCTCATCACCGGCGGCTCCGGCGCACTCGCCGCGCACGTCGCCCGCCACCTCGCCGACCGGGGCGCCGAGCACATCCTGCTCGCCAGCCGCCGCGGCGACCGGGCCCCCGGCGCCGCCGAACTCCGAGCCCTGGGCACCCGCGTCAGCCTCGTCGCCTGCGACACCGCCGACCGCGACCAGCTGGCCGCCCTCCTCGACGCCATCCCCGACGACGTCCCGCTCCGCGCCGTCGTGCACACCGCCGGGGTCCTCGACGACGGCGTCCTCGCCGCGCTCACCCCCGAGCGGTTCGCGGCCGTGCTGCGCCCCAAGGTCGACACCGCCCGCCACCTCGACGAGCTGACCCGCGACCACCCGCTGTCGGCGTTCGTGCTGTTCTCCTCCCTGGCCGCCACCGCCGGTTCCGCCGGGCAGGCCAACTACGCCGCCGCCAACGCCGCGCTCGAGGCCATCGCCCGTGCCCGGCACGCCGTGGGACTCCCGGCGACCGCTGTCGCGTGGGGACCGTGGGCGGGCACCGGCATGGCCGCCGACAGCCGCGTCGCCGACCGGCTCCGCCGCGCGGGCACCCCGGCCATGGACCCGGCGACGGCGTGCGCGGCCCTGTCGGCCGCCATCGGGGCCACGGACCCGGTCGTCGTCGTGGCCGACATCGACTGGTCCCGCTTCGTCCCGGCCACCGCCGGTCCCAGGACTCGCGGCTTCCTCAGCCCGCTCGCCGCCGAACTCCCCGCCCCGGAAGCGGACCCGATCGACCTCACCGGACCGGACCGGGTCGCCGCGCTCACCGACTTGGTGCGCGCCGAGGCCGCAGCCGTGCTCGGACACGACGGCCCGGAGCGCGTCGAGGCCGCGTTGTCCTTCCGGGAGAACGGGTTCGACTCGCTGACCGCCGTCGAGTTCCGCAACCGGCTCGCCACCGCCACCGGCCTGTCTCTCTCCGCGACACTCGTCTTCGACTTCCCGACCCCCGCCGAGCTGGCCGCCCACCTGGACGGGCTGCTGACCGGCGAGTCGGCCGCGGTGGCCACCGCCACGGTCGCCGTCGTGGACGACCCCATCGCCATCGTCGGGATCGGCTGCCGGTTCCCCGGCGGTGTCACCACGCCCGCCGAGTTCTGGCGGCTCATCGCCGACGGCGTCGACGCCGTCGGCCCGTTCCCCCACGACCGCGGCTGGACCACCACCGGCGACTACGCCCACGAGGGCGGGTTCCTGCACGACGCCACCCATTTCGACGCCGGGTTCTTCGGCGTCTCCCCGCGCGAGGCCCTGGCCATGGACCCGCAGCAGCGCCTGCTGCTGCACACCGCATGGGAGGCCGTCGAACGGGCGGGCATCGACCCGACCGGGCTGCGCGGCGCACGCGTCGGCGTGTTCGTCGGTACCAACGGTCAGGACTACCCGGCCGTGCTCGCCACGTCCGACGACGACCTCGGCGGCCACGCGGGCACCGGCAACGCGGCGAGCGTCGTGTCCGGCCGCCTCGCCTACACCCTCGGGTTGCGCGGCCCGGCCATCACCGTCGACACCGCGTGCTCGTCCTCCCTGGTCGCCCTGCACCTGGCGGCGGACTCGCTGCGGCGCGGCGAGTGCGCCATGGCGCTGACCGGCGGCGCGACCATCATGTCGACCCCCGCCGCGTTCGCCGAGTTCGCCCGCCAGCGCGGCCTTGCCGCCGACGGCCGCTGCAAGCCCTTCGGCGCGGGTGCGGACGGCACCGGCTGGGGTGAGGGCGTCGGCGTGCTCGTGCTCGAACGGCTCTCCGACGCGCGCCGCAACGGTCACCCGGTCCTCGCGGTCGTGCGCGGCAGCGCGATCAACTCCGACGGCGCCTCCAACGGCCTGACCGCCCCCAACGGGCCGGCCCAGCAGCGGGTCATCGCCGACGCGCTCGCCGCCGCCGGACTCACCCCCGACGACGTCGACGTGGTCGAGGCGCACGGCACCGGCACCACCCTGGGCGACCCCATCGAGGCCCAGGCGCTGCTGGCCGCCTACGGCCGCGACCGGGCGGAACCGCTGTGGATCGGGTCGGTCAAGTCGAACATCGGCCACACCCAGGCCGCCGCGGGCGTGGCGGGGGTGATCAAGGTGGTGCTGGCCATGGCCGCCGGTATCGCCCCGCGCAGCCTGCACGCCGACGAACCCACACCGCACGTGGACTGGGCCGCGGGCGCGGTGCGAGTGCTGGCCGACGAGGTGCCGTGGCCGGCGCGCGGCCGTCCGCGCCGGGCCGGGGTGTCCGCGTTCGGGGTCAGCGGCACCAACGCGCACGTGGTGCTGGAATCCGTGGAACCGGAATCCGTCCCCGCGGTGGCGGACCGGCCCGCGTTGTGGTTGCTCTCGGGGCGGACCGAGGACGCGCTGCGGGCCCAGGCGGACCGGCTGCTCGGCGCCACCGAATCGTCCACTCAGGACATCGGCTTCGCCCTGGCGATCTCGCGGACCCACTTCCCCCACCGGGCCGCGATCGCGGGCGACACCCGGGGCGACCTGGTGCGCGGGCTGCGCGCCCTGCGGGACCGCGAACCCGGGACGGTCCTCGGTTCGGCCTCCGGCGGCGGGTTCGCCGTGGTGTTCCCCGGGCAAGGCGCCCAACGCGCGGGCATGGGCGCCGGCCTGCACGCGGCGTTCCCCGCCTTCGCCGACGCGTTCGACGAGGTCGCGGCGCACCTCGATCCCCGGCTGCCCCGACCGGTGCGCGAGCTCCTGGTTGGCCCGGACCTCGACCGCACGGAGTTCACCCAGCCCGCGCTGTTCGCCGTCGAGGTCGCGCTCTTCCGGCTGCTGGGCGAGTGGGGACTGCGGCCCGACGTCGTGGCCGGGCACTCCATCGGCGGGATCACCGCCGCCCACGTCGCCGGGGTCCTCGACCTCGACGCCGCCGCCGAGCTGGTGACCGCGCGCGGACGACTCATGCAGGCCCTGCCCGAGGGCGGGGCGATGGTGTCGGTGGCCGCGTCCGAGCACGAGGTGCTGCCGCTGCTGGAGGGCGCGGACGTCGACATCGCGGCGGTCAACGGCCCGCGGTCGGTCGTGTTGTCCGGCCCGGCGGACGCGGTCCGCGCGATCGCGGCCGTGCTGGCCGATCGGGGCCACCGCACCAGGGAACTCCGGGTCAGCCACGCCTTCCACTCGCGGCTCGTCGACCCGATGCTGGACGAGTTCCGCGCGGTCCTCGGCACCCTGACCCTCACCGCGCCGACCCTGCCGGTCATCTCCGAGGTCACCGGCGGCGACGCCGACCTGACCGCGCCCGGGTACTGGGTCGAGCACGCCCGCCGCCCGGTCCGGTTCGCCGACGTCCTGACCACCCTCGCCGAGCGCGGGATCACCCGCGTGCTGGAGGTCGGCCCCGGCGGCGCGCTCAGCGCGATGGCCGCCGAGGCCCTGCCTGTCGCGATCCCGCTGCTGCGCGGCGACGCGTCCGAACCCCACCTGCTCCGCGCCGCGCTGGGCCGACTCCACGTCACCGGGGTGAGCGCCGACTGGCCCGCGGTCTTCGCCACCGACCAGCCGCGCCGCGTCGACCTGCCCACCTACGCCTTCCAGACCACGCGCTACTGGCCCCGCCGCCGTCCGCAAGGCAACCAGCTCGCGTACCAGGTCCAGTGGAAACCGTTGTCCGGCAACGGGGTCCCGTCGGGCCGCTGGCTCGTCCTCGACCCGGACCTCGCCGAACCGCTCCGCGCGCGCGGACTGGACGCGGTCACCCTGCCCGCCGACGGCGAGTTCGCGGGAGTCGTCCACGAGCCGACCGACGCGGCTGCGGTCGCCGATGCCCTACGGACGCTGGCCGCCGATGGGATCGACGCGCCGTTGTGGTGCGTGACCAGGAACGCGGTCGCCGCGGTCGCCGGTGATCCGGTCGACCCGGGAGCCGCCGAGATCTGGGGTCTCGGCCGGGTCGCGGCCCTCGAAGTCGGGTCCCGCTGGGGCGGGCTCATCGACATCCTGACCGACCTCGACCACGGGATCGCCGACCGGGTGCTGGCCACCTTGGCGGGCGACGAGGACCAGGTCGCCGTTCGGGCGAGCGGCCGTTTCGGCCGCAGGCTCACCCGCCTCGACCTCGACGGCACCACCTGGCAGCCCACCGGCACGGTCCTGATCACCGGCGGCACCGGCGGGCTCGGCGCCCAGGTCGCGAAATGGCTCGCCGCGCGCGGCGCCGAGCACCTGGTGCTGGTCGGCCGGTCCGGGCGGGTCGCGCCGGAACTCGTCGACGAACTGAGCGGACTCGGCGCCAGGGTGTCCGCGCGCGCCTGCGACGTGGCCGACCGGGCCCAGGTCGAGGCGCTGATCGCGGAGATCGGGCCGATCCGGGCCGTGGTGCACGCCGCCGGGATCGCCGTCGACACCCCGGTCACCGACCTGGACGCGGCCGGGCTCGCCGAGGTGGCGGCGGCCAAGGCCCGGGGCGCGGACCACCTCGACGCGCTGCTGCCCGACCTCGACGCCTTCGTCCTGTTCTCCTCGGTCGCCGCCGCCTGGGGCAGCGGCGGGCAGGCCGCCTACGCCGCCGCCAACGCCCACCTCGACGGCCTCGCCGCCCGCAGGCGCGCCCGGGGACAGTCCGCCGTGTCACTCGCGTGGGGACCGTGGGCCGGCGCGGGCATGGCCGCCAGGGAAGGCGCGGCGGACCGGTTGGCCGCGCGGGGATTGCGCCTGCTCGACCCGGAAGCCGCGTTGCCCGCGCTCACCGCCGCCGGGCCCGCCGAGATCGTCGTCGCCGACGTCGACTGGGACCGCTTCGGACCACTGTTCACCAGCTCCCGCCCCAGCCCGCTGCTGGCCGAACTCCTGCCCCGACCGGCCGCGGCGCCCGTCGAGGAGTCCGCGTTGGCCGTCGAGCTGGCCGGGCGCACCGAGGTCGAACGACACCGGCACGTCCTCGACCTGGTCCGCCGCGCGGCCGCCGGGGTGCTCGGGCACACCGACCCGGTCGCCGTGGGCCGTGACGACACGTTCCAGGGACTGGGTTTCGACTCACTGCTGGCCGTGGAGTTCCGGGACGCGCTGGCCGCGCGCACCGGGCTGCCGCTGCCGGTGAGCCTGGTGTTCGACCACCCGACCCCCGCCGCGCTGGCCGACCACCTGCTCGGCGCCGACCTCGCGCCGGTCGAGGCCCGCGCGGTCGTGGCCGACGACCCGATCGTGATCGTCGGGATGGCCTGCCGGTTCCCCGGCGGCGTCGACAGCCCGGAACGGCTGTGGGACCTGGTCTTGGCGGGCGGCGACGCGATCGGCGGGTTCCCCGAGGACCGGGGCTGGGACCTCGACGGGCTCTACGACCCGGACCCGGACGCGGCGGGCAAGTCCAGCACGCGCTCCGGCGGCTTCGTCGCCGCCGCCGGGTTCGACGCGCCGTTCTTCGGCATGAGCCCGCGCGAGGCGCTGGCCACGGACCCGCAGCAGCGGCTCGTGCTGGAGACCGCGTGGGAGACGCTGGAGCGCGCCGGGATCGTGCCGTCCACGCTGCGCGGCAGCGACACGGCCGTGTTTGTCGGCGCGGGCGCGTCCGGGTACGGCGCGGGGGTCACCGAGGTGCCGGAGGGCGCCGAGGGGTACCTGATGACCGGCGGCGCGGGCAGCGTGCTGTCCGGACGCGTCGCGTACACGCTCGGGCTGGAGGGGCCCGCGGTCACCGTCGACACCGCGTGCTCGTCCTCGCTCGTCGCCCTGCACCTGGCGTGCCGGGCGCTCGCGGCGGGGGAGACCTCGCTGGCGCTGGCGGGCGGCGTGACCGTGATGGGGACACCGGGCGCGTTCGTCGAGTTCTCCCGGCAGCGCGGGCTTTCCGCCGACGGCCGGTGCAAGTCGTTCGCCGCCGCCGCCGACGGCACGGGGTGGGCCGAGGGCGCGGGCATGCTGCTGCTCGAACGGCTCTCCGACGCGCGGCGGCACGGGCACCGCGTGCTCGCGGTCGTGCGGGGCTCGGCGGTGAACTCGGACGGGGCGTCCAACGGGCTGACCGCGCCGAGCGGGCCGTCGCAGCAGCGGGTGATCCGGCAGGCGCTGGCCAACGCCGGCCTGCGGGCGTCCGATGTGGACGTTGTGGAGGCGCATGGCACCGGCACCGTGCTGGGCGACCCGATCGAGGCCGGGGCGCTGCTGGCCACCTACGGGCGGGACCGGGACCGGCCGCTGTGGCTGGGGTCGGTGAAGTCGAACATCGGCCACACCCAGGCGGCGGCGGGCGCGGCGGGGATCATCAAGCTGGTGCTGGCCATGCGGCACGGGGTGCTGCCGCGCAGCCTGCACATCGACGCCCCGACCCCGCACGTGGACTGGGCGTCCGGGGCGATCAGGCTGCTGAGCGAGTCGGTCGAGTGGGACTCCGCCGGGCCCCGGCGGGCGGGTGTGTCGGCGTTCGGGGTCAGCGGGACCAACGCGCACGTGATCCTGGAGGCGCCCGCGGTCGATGGCGACCTTATGTCTGTTGTGGACAGTGGGTTGATTCCGGTGTCGGGGCGGACTCCGGAGGCGTTGCGGGATAACGCTTCTCGGCTGCTGGAGCTGGTGGAGTCGCGGCCCGAGCTGACAGCGGGCGCGCTCGCGGGGGCGTTGGCGGCGGGGCGGGCTTCCTTTGAGGAGCGGGCGCTGGTCCGCGCGGGTGACCGTGGTGATCTCGCTCGGGGTTTGCGGGCGGTTGCTGACGGTGTGCCTGCCGCGCATGTGGTGGTCGGTAGTGCTGATGCGCCGCGCACGGTCGCGTTCCTGTTCTCCGGTCAGGGTGCGCAGCGGGCCGGGATGGGGCGGGAGCTGTATGCGGCGCACCCGGCGTTCGCGGCGGCGTTCGACGAGGTGTGCGCGGAGCTGGACCGGCACCAGGACCGGCACCTGGACCGGTCGGTGCGCGAGGTCGTGTTCGACGGTGGTGAGCTGCTCGACCAGACCGTGTACACGCAGGCCGGGCTGTTCGCGGTCGAGGTCGCGCTGGTGCGGCTGCTGGGGAGTTGGGGTGTGCGGCCCGCCTATGTCGGTGGGCACTCGATCGGTGAGCTGACGGCCGCCCATGTCGCGGGGGTGCTCGACCTGGCTGACGCCGCCGCGCTGGTGGCGGCGCGGGGGCGGCTCATGCAGGCGTTGCCCGTGGGTGGGGCCATGATCGCTGTCGAGGCCGATGTGGACGAGCTTTCGCTGGTCGACGGGGTGGCCGTGGCGGCGGTGAACGGGCCGCGCGCGGTTGTGCTGTCCGGGGTGGCCGACGGTGTCGAGGCTGTGGCGGAGCAGGTGCGGGGGCTGGGTCGGCGGGTGCGGCGGTTGCGGGTGTCGCACGCGTTCCACTCACCGCTGATGGAGCCGATGCTGGCGGAGTTCCGGGCGGTGGCGGCGCGGGTGACGTACCGGGAGCCGGTTTTGCCGGTGGTTTCCAACGTCACCGGCGCGCCGGCGGCCGGGGACGACCTGCGGACGCCGGACTACTGGGTGGCGCACGTGCGCGGGACCGTGCGGTTCGCGGACGGGGTGCGGTCGCTGCGGGCCGCGGGCGTCGACTGCTTCGTGGAGGTCGGGCCGGACGCCGTGCTGTCGGCGCTGGTCGACGCGGACGAGTCGCTGGTGGTGGCGACGCTGCGCCGGGACCGGGACGAGCGGGCCGCGCTGGACGCGGCCGTGGCGCGGCTGCACGTCGGGGGAGTGGCGGTCGACCTCGCGGCGATGGCGGGCCCGGCTACTTGGGTCGATCTGCCGACGTATGCCTTCCAGCGCCGGGACTACTGGCTGACCGGCACGGCGGTGGTGGGGAACGGGCAGGAGAAGACCGGACGGGAACTGCTGCCCGTGGCGGTGCCTGTCGCCGGTGGGTCGGCTGCCGGTGTTTCCGGTGTCGTGCCGGAGGTGGGCGGCCGCCGGCCCCCGGAATCGAGTCTAGCGGCGGGGGCCGACAAAACCGGGGGCGTGACCGGTGGGGCTGTGGACAACTCCGGGGTCCTGTTGACGCATCGGCTTTCGTTGCGGGGTCACCCGTGGTTGGCGGGGCATCGGGTTGCCGGGCGGGTGTTGTTCCCCGGGACCGGGTTCCTTGAGCTGGCGTTGATCGCGGGGGATCGGGTGGGGGTGTCGCGGGTCGAGGAGTTCGTGCTCGGGGCGCCGTTGGTGGTGGATGGCGACGTCGACCTGCAGGTGTCCGTGGGTGGGCCGGACTCGGCCGGGGCACGGACGGCTGTCGTGCATTCCCGGCGCGGGGCGGCTTGGACGCATCACGGGACGGCCGTGCTGACCTCCGGTGGGGTTGCCGGGTTCGACCTGGTCCAGTGGCCGCCGCGTGGGGCGGAGGCGGTGGATGTCGACGGTGTGTACGAGAGTTCGGAGTACGACGGGCTGTTCCGGGGGCTGCGGCGGGTGTGGCGGGCCGGTGACGAGCTGTTCGCCGAGGTGTCGTTGCCTGAGGACGGGCGGGACGTCAGCGGGTTCGGGCTGCACCCGGCGCTGCTCGACGCGGCGCTGCACGCGTTGAGGTTTGTCGCGGGGCAGGGGGAGCCCGAGCGGCGGTTGCCGTATGTCTGGACCGGGGTGGAGCTGTTCGCGACCGGGGCCACGGACCTGCGGGTTCGACTGCGGCCGACCGGGGGCGAGACCACGTACCGGGTGGAGGCGGCGGATCCGGCGGGCAACCCGGTGTTCGCGGCCGAGTCGCTGGTGCTGCGGCCCGCGCCGGACGACGCGGTCCCGGTGGTCGAGTCCGTCGCGGAGAAGAAGGTGGTTGAGCGCCCGGTCGCCGCGACCGGGAGCGCCCCGCGACTGGGCGGGTTGGCTGAGCGGGAGCGGGAAGAGGCGCTGCTCGCGGTGGTGCGGGCCGAGGCCGCCGCCGTGCTGGGGTACGAGCGGGCCGAGGACATCCAGCCGAAGCGGGCGTTCTCGGAGTTGGGGGTGACCTCGATGACCGCGGTGGAGTTGCGCAACGCGCTCGCCGCGGCGGTGGGGGTGCGGTTGCCCGCGACCCTGGTGTTCGACCACCCGACTCCGCTGGTTCTTGCCAGGCATCTGAGGGGCCTGCTCGACGGGGAGGACACCGGGCCCGTTCGGGTCGCGGTGCGCGCGGTGGATGGTGACGACCCGATCGTCATCGTCGGCATGGGGTGCCGCTACCCCGGCGGCGCCGACTCGCCCGCCGCGCTGTGGGACCTGGTCGACGCGGGCACCGACGCCATCACCTCCCTGCCGCCCGACCGGGGCTGGGACCTCGACGCGCTCTACCACCCCGACCCCGACCACCCCGGCACCTGCTACGCCCGCGAAGGCGGCTTCCTGCACGGCGCCGGTCTGTTCGACCCCGGGTTCTTCGGCATCTCCCCGCGCGAGGCCACCGCCATGGACCCGCAGCAGCGGCTGCTGCTGGAGACCTCCTGGGAGGCGATCGAACGCGCGGGCATCGACCCCGAATCCCTGCGCGGCACGCAAACCGGCGTGTTCGCCGGGGTGACCTACCAGGACTACACCACGCTCCTGCTGTCCGCGACGGACAGCTTCGAGGGGTTCCTCGGCACCGGCAACTCGCCCAGCGTGCTGTCCGGCCGCCTCGCCTACACCCTCGGACTCCAGGGCCCGGCCGTCACCGTCGACACCGCCTGCTCGTCCTCGCTGGTCGCGCTGCACTGGGCCTGCCACTCGCTGCGCCAAGGCGACTGCACGCTCGCGCTCGCTGGTGGTGTCACGGTCATGGCCACCCCCGGATCGCTGATCGAGTTCTCCCGTCAGCGGGCCCTGGCGCCCGACGGCCGCAGCAAGGCGTTCGGTGCCGGGGCCGACGGGGCCAGCTGGGGCGAGGGCGCGGGCATGCTCGTGCTGGAACGGCTTTCCGACGCCCGCCGCAACGGTCACCCCGTGCTGGCCGTCGTGCGCGGGTCGGCGGTCAACTCGGACGGCGCTTCCAACGGGCTCACCGCGCCCAACGGGCCCGCGCAGCAGCGGGTCATCCAGCGCGCGCTGGCCACCGCCGGGCTCACGGCCGCCGAGGTCGACGCCGTCGAGGCGCACGGCACCGGCACCACCCTCGGCGACCCCATCGAGGCGCAGGCGCTGCTCGCCACCTACGGTCGCGAACACACCGACGACCGGCCGCTGTGGCTGGGGTCGGTGAAGTCCAACATCGGGCACCCGCAGGCCGCGGCGGGGGTCGCGGGTGTGATCAAGATGGTCGAGGCGCTGCGGCACGGGCGGCTGCCCCGCACCCTGCACGCCGCCGAGCCGTCCCCGCACATCGACTGGACCGAGGGCGCCGTCCGGCTCCTCGACCAACCCCGCGACTGGGCGGCCAACGGGCACCCCCGGCGCGCCGGGGTGTCGTCGTTCGGCATGAGCGGCACCAACGCGCACGTCATCCTCGAAGAGGCCGAACCCGCCCCGGAACACCCGGGCACCCCGCTCGACGGCCCCACCCCGTTCCCGCTGTCCGCCAGGACCGCCACCGCCCTACGCGCCGGAGCGAGCCACCTGCTGTCGCTTGTGGACGCTCCCCTCGGCGACGTCGCGCATTCGCTCATCGCCACCCGCACCCGGTTCGAGCACCGCGCGGTCGTGGTCGCCGCCGACGCCGAGTCGCTGCGCGCCGGAGCGCGGGCCCTGGCCGTCGGTGAGCAGGCCGACGCCGTGGTCACCGGGCTCGCGGACCTCACGGGCAAGACCGCGTTCGTCTTCCCCGGGCAAGGGGCCCAGTGGGTCGGGATGGGCGTGGAACTGCTCGCGTCGTCGCCGGTGTTCGCCGACAGCATCGACGCCTGCGAACGGGCGCTGGCACCGCACGTGGACTGGTCGCTGCGGGACGCGCTCACCCGGGCCGACGCGCTCGACCGGCTCGACGTGGTGCAGCCCGCGCTGTTCGCGGTCATGGTGTCGCTGGCCCGCCTCTGGCAGTCGCACGGCGTCCACCCCGCCGCCGTGGTCGGCCACTCGCAGGGCGAGATCGCCGCCGCGCACATCGCGGGCGCCCTGTCCCTCGAGGACGCGGCCAAGGTGGTCGCGTTGCGCAGCAGGGCACTCGGCGCGCTCAGCGGCGCGGGCGGCATGGTGTCGCTGCGCGTCGACCCCGACAGCGCCGCCGACCTCATCGCCCGCTGGGACGGCCGGATCTCCCTCGCGGCGCTCAACGGACCCGAAAGCGTCGTCGTCGCCGGTGACGCGGACGCCCTCGACGAGCTGATCGCGCACTGCGACGGGACCGACTCGCGCGCCCGCCGCGTCCCCGTCGACTACGCCTCGCACTCCGCGCACGTCGAACGCATCGAGACCGAACTGCGCGAGGTCCTCGCCGACCTCGACCCGCGGCCCGCCGAGATCCCGTTCTACTCCACAGTGGACGATGCCTGGCTGGACCGCCCGCTCGACGCCGACTACTGGTACCGGAACCTGCGGCAGACCGTCCGGTTCGAGTCCGCCACCCGCGCCCTGCTCGACCAGGGCTTCGACGCGTTCGTCGAACTCAGCCCGCACCCCGTGCTGGGCATGGCCGTGCGGCAGACCACCGACGCGCTCGACCTCGACCGCGAACCCGCCGTCATCGGCTCACTGCGCCGCGACGAGGGCTCCCTCGACCGGTTCCTGCGCTCCCTCGCCGAGGCCCACGTGCGGGGCGTCGACGTCGACCTGGCCCCGGCCGCCCCCGGCACGCGCGTCGACCTGCCGACCTACCCGTTCCAGCGCGACCGCTACTGGCCCACCCTCGGCTCCGGCCCGGTGGTCGACACCGTCGCCGCCGAGTTCTGGACGTCGGTCGCCGACACCGACACCGCGGACCTGTCCCGCCTCATCGGCGTCACACCCGACACCCCGTGGGAACGGGTCGTGCCCGCGCTCGCCGACTGGCGCAAGCGCCAGGCCGAACGCCACGACGCCGACGACCGCGCCTACCGCGTCCGCTGGCAGCCCCTGGCCGAGCGGAACGGCGTCCCGGGCGGCACCTGGCTCGCGGTCGTCCCCGCCACCCTCGACGGCGACCCGTGGCTCACCGCCGTCCTCGACTCGCTCACCGCCACCGGCCTGTCCTTCGCGACCCTGCCCGTCGACGCCCCCGACCGCGCCACCCTCGCGGACCTGCTGGCGGCCCGGCAGTTCGACGGCGTGCTGTCCCTGCTCGCCCTCGACCACCGCCTGGTCACCACGCTCGCCCTGGTGCAGGCCCTCGACGACGCCGGGGCAGCCGCCCCGCTGTGGTGCCTGACCCGGGAGGCCGTCGCCGCGCGCGACGGCGACCGCGTCACCGCACCGGACCAGGCGCTGGTCTGGGGACTCGGCCGCGTCGTCGCGCTGGAGAACCCCGGCCGCTGGGGCGGCCTGATCGACCTGCCCGCCGAACCCGACCCCCGCACCGGCGACCGGGTCGCGGCCGTGCTGGCCGGACACGACGGCGAGGACCAGGTCGCCGTCCGCGCCTCCGGGACACTGGGCCGCAGGCTCGTCCGCGCCCCCGGCCGCGCCACCGGAACCGACACCTGGCGGCCCACCGGCACCACGTTGATCACCGGCGGCACCGGCGCGCTCGGCGCGCGGCTGGCCCGCAGGCTCGCCGGTGCGGGCGCCGAACACCTCCTGCTGCTCAGCAGGCGCGGACTCGACGCCGACGGCGCGGCCGATCTGGTCACCGAGCTGGCGGCACTGGGCGCCGAGGTCACCGTCGCCCGCTGCGACGCCGCCGACCGCGACGCCCTGGCCGCCACCCTCGCCGCGATCCCCGCCCGGTTCCCGCTGCGGGCCGTCGTCCACGCGGCAGGCGTGTTGGCCGACGGCGTGGTCGGCGCGCTCACCCCCGAACGGCTCGCCGCCGTCGTCGAACCCAAGTGGACCGCCGCCCGCCACCTGCACGAGCTGACGAGCGACCTCGACGCGTTCATCCTGTTCTCCTCCACCGCAGGCGTCTGGGGCGGCCCCGGCCAGGCCAACTACGCCGCCGCCAACGCCGGGCTCGACGCGCTCGCCGAACACCGCGCCGGACTCGGCCTGCCCGCCACCTCCATCGCCTGGGGCCCCTGGGCCGACGAGGGCATGGCCGGGGGAGTCGCCGACCGGCAGCGCCGGGGCGGCATCCACGTCCTGGCGCCGGACGCCGCCGTCGACACCCTGCTCGCCGTCGTCGCCGCAGGCACCCCGACGCTGACCGTGGCGGGCGTCGACTGGGCCACCTACGCGCCCGCCTTCACCGCGCTGCGCCCCAGCCCGCTGCTCGCCGAACTGCCCGAAGCCGCCCAGACCGCCGTCGAACGGCCCGCCGACGCCGGGGACCTGCGCGCCAAGGTCGCCGGGCTCACCGGCGCCGACCGCGAACGCGCCGTCCTCGACGTGGTCCGCGCCCAGGCCGCCGCCGTTCTCGGCCACCCGAGCGCCGACGCCGTCGAACCCCGCCGCGCGTTCTCGGATCTCGGCTTCGACTCGCTCACCGCCGTCGACCTGCGCAACCGGCTCACCGCCGCCACGGGCCTGCGGCTGCCCAGCACCCTGATCTTCGACTACCCGACCGCGACGGCGCTCGGCCGCTACCTGCGCGCGCAACTCGGCGACGACACGGACCAGCCCGCGGAAACCGTCGTCCAGGCCGCGTCCGACACCGACCCGATCGTCATCGTCGGCATGGCCTGCCGCTTCCCCGGCGGCGTCGACAGCCCGGAGCGGCTGTGGGACCTGGTGCGCACCGGCACCGACGCGATCGGCCCGCTGCCCACCGACCGGGGCTGGCCCCTCGACACGCTGCTCGCCGGCGCCAGCGACACCGCCGAGGGCGGCTTCCTCACCGGCGCCTTCGCCTTCGACGCCGACTTCTTCGGCATCTCCCCGCGCGAGGCCCTGGCCATGGACCCGCAGCAGCGGCTCGTGCTGGAGACCGCCTGGGAGGCGCTGGAACGCGCGGGCATCGACCCGACCTCGTTGCGCGGCACCGACACCGGCGTCTTCGCGGGCAGCAACGGGCAGGACTACACGACACTGCTCGTCGAGTCCCGCGAGGTCGGCGAGGGACACCTGATGACCGGCAACGCCGCGAGCGTCCTGTCCGGCCGGGTGGCCTACGTCCTGGGGCTGGAAGGCCCGGCGGTCACCGTGGACACGGCGTGCTCGTCGTCGCTGGTGGCGCTGCACTGGGCCGCGCGGGCGATCCAGCGCGGCGAGTGCACCCTGGCGCTGGCGGGCGGCGTGACCGTGATGGCCACGCCGGGCTCGCTCGTCGAGTTCTCCCGGCAGAGCGGGCTCGCCGCCGACGGCCGGTGCAAGGCGTTCTCCGACGCGGCCGACGGCACCGGGTGGTCCGAGGGCGCCGGGATGCTCGTCGTCGAGCGCCTGTCCGACGCGCAACGGCACGGGCACCCCGTGTTGGCCGTCGTGCGGGGCTCGGCGGTGAACTCCGACGGCGCGTCGAACGGGCTGACCGCGCCGAGCGGGCCGTCGCAGCAGCGGGTGATCCGCCGCGCTCTGGCCGAGGCCGGGCTGCGGCCGTCCGAGGTGGACGCCGTGGAGGCGCACGGCACCGGGACCCGTCTCGGCGACCCGATCGAGGCCCAGGCGCTGCTCGCCACCTACGGGCAGGACCGCGCCGAGCCGCTGTGGTTGGGGTCGGTGAAGTCGAACATCGGCCACACCCAGGCCGCCGCCGGGGTCGCCGGGGTGATCAAGGTGGTCGAGGCCATGCGGCACGGCGTGCTGCCCGCCACCCTGCACGTCGGCACGCCGTCCACCGAGGTCGACTGGTCCGGCGGCGCCGTCGAGGTGCTGGCGGAGTCCCGGGCCTGGGACGTCGACCGGCCGCGCCGCGCCGGGGTGTCGTCGTTCGGCATCAGCGGCACCAACGCGCACGTCATCCTCGAACAAGGCCCGGATGCGGAGCCCGGCAACGCCGAGGACGCCTTGGTCGCGTGGCCGATCTCGGCCCGCACGGCCGACGCGCTCACCGACCAGGCCGCGCGGCTGCGCGCGGTCGACGGGACCGCCACCGACCTCGGGTACTCCCTGGCCACCTCCCGCGCCGCCCTCACCGAACGCGCCGTCGTCGTCGGCGCGAGCCTCGATGAACTCCGAGCCGGACTCGACGCGCCCACCGCGCGCGGTCGGGCCACCGGGGACCGCCGGGTCGCGTTCGTCTTCGCGGGCCAAGGCGCCCAACGCGCGGGCATGGGCCAAGACCTGCGCGCCCGGTTCCCCGTCTTCGCCGCCGCGTTCGACGAGGTCCTCGCGCACTTCGACCCGGCCGTCGCCGAAGCCGCGCGCACCGGCGACAACCTCGACCGCACCGACCTGACCCAGCCCGCCCTGTTCGCCCACGGCGTCGCGCTGCACGGGCTCCTCACCTCCTGGGGAGTCACCCCGGAGGTGCTGCTCGGCCACTCCATCGGCGGGATCACCGCCGCCTACCTCGCCGGTGTCTGGTCGCTGGCGGACGCCTGCGCGCTCGTCGCCGCGCGCGGCAGGCTCATGGCGGCGCTCCCGGCGGGCGGCGCCATGGTGTCCCTGCGCGCCACCGAGGCCGAGGTCGTCCCGCTGCTCACCGACGGCGTGTCCGTCGCCGCGGTCAACGGGCCGTCGTCGGTCGTGATCTCCGGTGTCGAGGACGAGGTCGCCGCCATCGCCGCCGAGGTCGCGGCCCGGGGCGGCAAGACCAAGCGGCTCACCGTCAGCCACGCCTTCCACTCGCCGCTGATGGAACCCGTGCTCGCCGAGTTCGCCGCCGTCGCCGCGAGCCTCACCTACCGCGAGCCGACCACGCCGGTGATCTCCGACCACACCGGCACCCACGCGACCGGGCTGACCGACCCCGACTACTGGGTCCGGCACGTCCGCGACGCCGTCCGGTTCGCCGATGGCGTCACCGCGGCCCTCGACCGCGGCATCGACACCGTCGTCGAGATCGCGCCGCGGGCGGTGTTGTCGTCGGCCGTCCACGAGATCGCCGACGGCCGCGCGCCGGGAGTCGTCGCGCTGGTCCGGGACGGGATCGCGGAGGACCGCGCGGCGCTCGCCGGGCTGGGCGCGCTGTGGGTGCGCGGGGTCGAGGTCGACTGGGCGCCGGTGTTCGACGGCCTGGGCGCTCGACGGGTCGACCTGCCGACGTACCCGTTCCAGCGGGAACTGTTCCGGCCCACGCCCGCCGCGCGGGTCGGCGACGTGACGGCGGCCGGGCTCGGCGCCGCCGGGCACCCCCTGCTGGGGGCCGTGGTCGAACTGGCCGACGGCGGCTGGCTGCTGTCCGGGCGCCTGTCCACCCGCACCCACCCGTGGCTGGCCGACCACCGCGTGCGCGACCGGATCCTGTTCCCCGGCACCGGGTTCCTCGAACTCGCGCTCCGCGCGGGCGACCTCGTCGGCGCCGACGGACTCGCCGAACTCACCCTCGCCGCGCCGCTGGTGCTGCCCGAGGACGGCGGTGTGCGGATCCAGGTGCTCGTCGACGGCGACACGGTCCGCGTCCACTCCCGCCGCGACGACACCGACGAGTGGACCACCCACGCCACCGGCCAGTTCGGCCCCGGCGGCACACCGGACCCGGTCGGCACCTGGCCGCCCGCGGGCGCGGAACCCGTTGACCTGTCGAACTTCTACGCCGACTACGCCACCGGAGGCTTCGCCTACGGCCCGGTCTTCCAAGGACTGACCGCCGCCTGGCGCACCCCGACCGAGGCGTTCCTCGAGGTCGACCTGCCCGAAGGTGACGCCGACGAGTTCTCCGTGCACCCGGCGCTGCTCGACGCCGCGCTGCAAGGACTGGTGTTCGTCTCCGAGGGCGGCGCGCGGGTGCCGTTCTCCTGGGACCGCGTCACCCTGCACGCCGTCGGCGCGCGGCACCTGCGGGTCCGGGTCGCCGCAACCGCGACCAACACCGTCTCCCTCTCCGCCGCCGACGCGACCGGCGCGCCCGTGCTGACCGCGCGCGGCGTCGTCATGCGTGAACTCGGTGCGGACCGCCCCGCCCCCGCGGCGCCCTTGCTGGAACTGGACTGGGAGGCGTGCGACCCGGTCGCCGGGACGCCCGTCGACGTTGTGACGCTGTCGGTGACCGGCACCGATCCGCTCGCCGAGTTGACCCGCGTCCTCACCGCAGTCCAAGCCCACCTCGCCCACGACACCGACTCCAGGCTCGTAGTGGTGACCAGAGGCGCGGTCGAGGTCGATGACGGCGTGAGCGTCGGGCAGGCGCCGATCGACGTCGCGGGCGCGGCGGTGTGGGGGCTGATCCGGTCGGTCATCACCGAACGACCGGGTCGCGTCGCGATCGTCGACGTCGACAGCGGGGACGTGCCCGCCGAGGTGTTGGCCTCCGGGTTGCCGCAGGTCGCCGTCCGCGCCGGACGCGCCTACACCCCGCGCCTGGCCCGCGTCGTCGAGCCGCCCGCGCTGCCCGACGGGGAGTGGCGCGCCGTCCACGACGACACCGGTTCGCTGGACGGGATCGGCGTCGCTCCCGCCGAACCCAGGCCCCTGGTGTCCGGTGAGGTCCGGGTGTCGCTACGCGCCACCGGCCTCAACTTCCGCGATGTGCTCACCGTGCTGGGCATGTACCCGGGCGACCCGGCACCGCTCGGGCTCGAGGGCGCGGGGGTGGTGACCGAGGTCGCGTCCGATGTGGACGGACTCGCGCCCGGGGACCGGGTGCTCGGCATGTTCCCCGCCGCGCTCGCCACCTCCGCCGTCGCCGACGCCCGACTGCTCGCCCCCATCCCCGACGGGATGTCCTTCACCGACGCCGCCACCATCCCGATCGCCTACCTGTCCGCCTACTACGCCCTCCACG
The DNA here is from genome assembly GCF_041897805.1 of Actinokineospora auranticolor. Taxonomy (GTDB): domain Bacteria; phylum Actinomycetota; class Actinomycetes; order Mycobacteriales; family Pseudonocardiaceae; genus Actinokineospora; species Actinokineospora auranticolor. The sequence goes on along the minus strand of NZ_CP154825.1, from coordinate 5,057,655 downwards.
ACCTCGCCGGGCTCCGCGCGGGTGAACGCGTCCTCGTCCACGCCGCCGCCGGAGGGGTCGGCATGGCCGCCGTCCACCTCGCCCGGCACTGGGACGCCCACGTCGTCGGCACGGCGGGCCCGGCCAAGCACGCCGCCCTCGACCTTGCCGCCACCGACCTCGCCTCGTCCCGGGACCTCGCCTTCGCGGACCGCTTCGCCCCCGTCGACGTCGTCCTCAACTCCCTCGCGGGCGAGTTCATCGACGCCTCGCTGCGCCTGCTGCGCCCCGGCGGCCGGTTCATCGAACTCGGCAAGACCGACATCCGCTCCCCGGATGGCGTCCGCTACCGCGCCTTCGACCTCGTCGAGGCCGGACCGGACCGCATCCGCGAGATGCTGGCCGACATCACGCGGCTGCTGCGCGACGGCCACATCGCGGCCCTGCCGGTCACCGCGCGGCCCGCGCGCGACCTGTCCGCCGCGTTCCGCCACATGGCCGCCGCCCGCCACATCGGCAAGGTGGTCATCACCGTCCCGGCCCCGCTCGACGACCGCCCGGTCCTGGTCACCGGCGGGACCGGCGGCATCGGCTCGCGGCTGGTCCGGCACCTCGTCACCGAGCACGGCGTCCGCGACCTCGTGCTGATCAGCCGTAGTGGCGGTGAGGCACCCACGGACCTCGACGCCCGGATACGGGTCTTCGCCTGCGACGTCACCGACCGCGCCGCGCTGGCCAAGGTCATCGCCGAGGTCGGCGACCTCGCGGCCGTGTTCCACACCGCGGGCGTCGTCGACGACGCCGTCACCGCCGGTCTGACCCCGGATCGACTCGCCGCCGTCCTCGCCCCCAAACTCGACGGCGCCCGCGCCCTGCACGACCTCACCCTCGACATGGACCTGCGCCGCTTCGTCGTGTTCTCCGGCGCGGCGGGCCTGCTCGGCGGCGCGGGGCAGGGCAACTACGCCGCCGCCAACACCGCCCTCGACGCCTTCCTCCGCACCCGCCGCGCCCGGGGCCTGCCCGCCACCGCGCTGGCGTGGGGGCCGTGGACCACCGAGTTCGGCATGACCAGCGCGCTGTCCGAAGTGGACGTCCGGCGGCTGGCGTCGGCCGGGTTGCGACCGCTGTCGGAGGCCGACGGCCTGGCCATGCTCGACGCCGCGCTGGCCTCCGGCCGCGCCGAACTCGTCCCGATCAAGCTCGACCTCAACGCCCTGCGGGCCAACCCGAAGCGCGTACCCGCGCTGCTGCGGGGTCTCGTCCCGGCCGCGAAGCCCCGGGCCCGGGTCGCGGAGGTGGAGGTGGTGCCGCTGGCCGACCGGCTGGCCGCGCAGACCCCCGCCGACCGCGTCGACACCCTGCTCGACCTGGTCACCGGGGCCGCAGCGGCCGTGCTCGGGCACGGCTCCGCCGACCGCGTCGACCCCGAGCGCAGCTTCGACGACCTCGGCTTCGACTCGCTGACCGCGGTCGAGCTGCGCAACCGGCTCGCCGCCGCGACCGGGGTGCGGCTGCCCGCGACGCTCGTGTTCGACCACCCCACCGCGGTCGAGCTGGTCGCCGCGCTGCTCACCGACCTGGTCCCCGACCACGCCGCGCCCGCGGCGCCGGAGACCGACACCGAGGTGGACGCCGCCGACGCCGACGAGCTGTTCGCCCTGCTCGACCGCGAACTGGAGAGCTGAGGAGGGGGCCCGGCCGTGCCGGACGAGAGCAAGTACCTGGACTACCTCAAGCGCGCCACCACCGACCTGCGGCAGGCCCGCGCGCGGCTGCGCGAGCTGGAGGCGGCCGACCGCGAGCCGATCGCGGTGATCGGCATGGCCTGCCGCTTCCCCGGCGGCGTCCGCACGCCGGAGGACCTGTGGGCGCTGCTGGTCGACGAACGCGACGCCATCGGCGGTTTCCCCACCGACCGGGGCTGGCCCGACCTCTACGACCCCGACGCCGACCGCGAGGGCTCGATCTCCGCGCGCGAGGGCGGGTTCCTGCACGACGCGGGCCACTTCGACGCCGACTTCTTCGGCATGAGCCCCCGCGAGGCCCTGGCCACCGACCCGCAGCAGCGGCTGCTGCTGCACCTGGCGTGGGAGGCGGTCGAGCGGGCCCGCCTGGACCCGACCGGCCTCGCCGGGCAGGAGGTGGGGGTCTTCGTCGGGGCCGCCGCGACCGGCCACGGCGCGGTGTCCCGGCTGCCGGAGGGCGTCGAGGGGCACTTGCTGACCGGGACGTCGACCTCGGTGGTGTCCGGGCGGATCGCGTACGCGCTGGGCCTGCGCGGGCCCGCCGTCACCGTCGACACGGCGTGTTCGTCGTCGCTGGTCGGCGCGCACCTGGCCATGCGCGCGTTGCGCCGGTCCGAGTGCTCGCTGGCCTTGGCGGGCGGGGTCACGGTCATGCCGACACCGGGCATGTTCCTGGAGTTCAGCCGCCAGCGCGGACTCGCCGCCGACGGCCGCTGCAAGCCGTTCGCGGCGGCGGCCGACGGCACCGGCTGGTCCGAGGGCGCCGGGTTGCTCCTGCTGGAACGGCTCTCCGACGCGCAGCGGCTCGGGCACCCCGTGCTCGCCGTGCTGCGGGGCTCGGCGGTCAACTCCGACGGGGCCTCCAACGGGCTCACCGCGCCCAACGGGCCCGCGCAGCGAGCCGTGATCGCCAAGGCACTGGCCGACGCCGGTCTGGAACCGTCCGATGTGGACGCGGTCGAGGCGCACGGCACGGGGACCGTGCTGGGCGACCCGATCGAGGCGCAGGCTTTGCTGGCCGCCTACGGGCGCGACCGCGCCGAGCCGCTGTGGTTGGGGTCGGTGAAGTCCAACCTCGGGCACACCCAGGCCGCGGCGGGCGTGGCCGGGCTGATGAAGGTCATCCTGGCGCTGCGCCACGAACTGCTGCCCCGCAGCCTGCACATCGACGAGCCGACCCGGCACGTCGACTGGTCGGTGGGCGCGGTGCGGCTGCTCACCGAGGCCCGGCCGTGGTCGGGTGACGCGCGGCGGGCGGCGGTGTCGTCGTTCGGGATCAGCGGCACCAACGCGCACGTCATCATCGAGCAGGCCCCCGCCGAGGTCCCGGCGGAGCGCACCCCGCGCCCGGGAGCACCCCTGCCGTTGGTGCTGTCGGGCAAGAGCGAGCAGGCGTTGGCGGCGCAGGCCGCGAAACTCCTGGCCCACCTCGGCTCGTCCGACCCCGCCGATGTCGCGCACTCGCTGGCCGCCACCCGGACGGCGTTCGCGCACCGGGCCGTGGTGGTCGGGGACGACGTGGCCGCGCTGACGAGCGCGCTCACCGCGCTGGCCGCCGGGGAGGAATCCGGGTCGGTGGTGCGTGGGCGGACCGCGGGCAAGGGCAAGACCGCGTTCCTGTTCTCCGGCCAAGGCGCCCAGCGCGTCGGCATGGGACGCGAGCTGCACGCGGCGTTCCCGGTGTTCGCGGCAGCGTTCGACGAGGTGTGCGGGCTGTTCGACCTCGGGCGGCCACTGCGCGAGGTGATCTTCGAGGACGCGGACGCGCTGGCCGACACGGCGTGGACGCAGCCCGCGCTGTTCGCCGTGGAGACCGCGCTGGTGCGGCTGCTGGCGAGTCTCGGTGTGACACCGGACCTGGTGCTGGGGCACTCGCTCGGCGAGCTGACGGCCGCGCACGTCGCCGGGGTGCTGTCGCTACCGGACGCCGTCACGCTCGTCACGGCCCGGGCCCGGCTGATGTCGGCCTGCGCCGAGGGTGGCGCGATGGTCGCGGTGCGCGCGAGCGAGGACGAGGTGGCACCGCTGCTGACCCCGGAGGTGTCGATCGCGGCCGTCAACGGTCCGTCGGCGGTCGTGATCTCCGGCGCCGCCGAGGCCGTGGCCGCGATCGTGGCCGGGCGCGGCTGGGAAACCAAGCGGCTCCGCGTCAACCACGCCTTCCACTCGCCGCGCGTCGACCGCGTCCTGGACGAGCTGACCCGCGTCGCGGCGGGCATCACCCTCTCCGAACCGACCATGCCGCTCGTCTCGAACGTGACCGGCGCGCTCGTGAAACCGGGCGAGGTGACCGATCCGGCCTACTGGGCCCGGCACGCCCGCCAGGCGGTCCGCTTCCACGACGGCGTCCGAGTCCTCCGCGACGCTGGTGTCACGAGGTTCCTGGAAGTCGGGCCCGACAGTGCACTGACCGCCTTGGCCGCGGAATCCTTGGGAGGCAACGACAAGCCCCTCTTCGTCGGCGGTGTCGCGCGCGCCGGACGCCCCGAGCCCCGCACCCTGGTCACCGCCCTGGCAGGCCTGCACGCCCACGGCCGCCGCGTCGACTGGACCGCCCTCACCGGCGGCCGACCGGTCGCCCTGCCGACCTACGCCTTCCAGGAACGCCGCTTCTGGCTGGAGTCCGCCACAACCGCCGACGACACCCTCACCTACCGCGCCACCTGGGTGCCCGCCACCGGCCTGTCCGCCACACCGGGCACCTGGCTGGTCGTCGCCCACGAGCCCGGCGAACTGTCCACGAAGGTCGCGAATGCCCTCGCGGCCACCGTCGTCACCGTGCACGAGGTGGCGCACCGGGACCTCTCCGGCGTCAACGGCGTGCTGTCCCTGCTGGCCCTCGACGAGCGGATCGTCGACGGCGTCCCGGCGGGCCTCACCGCCACCCTCGACCTCATCGCCGCGCTGCGCGCGACCCCGGTCCCGCTGTGGTTCGCCACCTCCGGCGCGGTCGCGGTCACCCCCGGCGACGGCCCCCGGAACCCGATCCAGGCCACCGTCCACGGCCTCGGCCGCTCCCTCGCCGCCGAGCACCCCGCGCTGTGGGGCGGGCTGATCGACCTGCCGGAGAACCCGGACCCGCGTGCCCTGACGGAGGTCGTCGGGCAGCGGGGCGGCGAGTTCGCCCTCCGACCCTCCGGCGTGTTCACCCGCCGACTCCGCCGCAACCAGGACACCCCGCGTGACCGGTGGCGCCCCGACGGGCCCGTCCTGATCACCGGCGGCACCGGTGGACTGGGCGCGCTCGTCGCCCGCGGGCTCGTCGCCGACGGCGCGCGTGAACTCGTCCTGCTCAGCCGACGCGGCCCCGACGCGCCCGGCGCTCAAGACCTGGTCGCCGATCTGGAAGCCGCGGGCGCCACCGTCACCGTCGCGGCCTGCGACGCCGCCGACCGCGACGCACTCGCCGACCTCCTCGACCGCCACCCCGTCCGCGCCGTCTTCCACACCGCCGGGGTCCTCGACGACGGCACCCTCGACAGCCTCACCCCCGAACGCCTCGCCACCGTCCTGCGGCCCAAACTCGTCGCCGCCACCAACCTCCACGAGCTGACCGGTGACCTGTCCGCGTTCGTCCTGTTCTCCTCCCTCGCGGGCACCCTCGGCTCGGCGGGCCAGGCCAACTACGCCGCCGCCAACGCCTACCTCGACGCCCTCGCCGAACACCGCGCCGCACAAGGACAACCCGCCCTGTCCGTCGCCTGGGGACCCTGGGCCCAGGCCGGGATGGCGGCCGACGACACCACCAGCGCCCGCCTCCGCCGCACCGGGCTCCCGCCCCTGCGCACCGACCAGGCCCTCACCGCCCTCGGTCAGGCGATGAGCGGTCGCGCCGCCGCACTCGCCATCGCCGAGATCGACTGGACGCGTTTCGCGGGAGCCGGTTCGCCGCTGCTCACCGACCTCGTCCCCGCCCGGAAGACGGAACCGGACGACCTGCGCGCGGTTCCCGAGGCCGACCGCGAACACCGGCTGCTGCACCTCGTCCGCACCCACACCGCCGCCGCGCTCGGCCACACCGGACCCGACGACATCGCCCCCGACCGCGCCTTCGGCGACCTCGGCTTCGACTCCCTCACCGCGCTCGACCTGCGCAACCGCCTGGCCGCCGCCACCGGCCTCGCCCTGCCCAACACCCTCGTCTTCGACCACCCCACCCCGCTCGCCCTGGCCCGCGCCCTGCACGGCGGCCTCGACGCCCCGACCGCGTCGGCGCCCCGGGCGGCCGTCGACGAACCCATCGCGATCGTCGGTATCGGCTGCCGCTTCCCCGGCGGGGTCCGCTCCCCGGAGCAGCTGTGGGACCTGCTCGTCGACGGCCGCGACGCGATCACCCCACCACCCGGCGACCGTGGCTGGCCGCGCGCGGTCACCGCGAGCGCACGCGGCGGATTCCTGCCCGGCGCCACCGGGTTCGACGCCGAGTTCTTCGGCATCTCCCCGCGCGAGGCGCTGGCGATGGACCCGCAGCAGCGGCTGCTGCTGGAAACCGCGTGGGAGGCTGTCGAGCACGCCCGCCTCGACCCGCTGTCGCTGCGCGGCACCGCCACCGGTGTCTACATCGGCACCAACGGCCAGGACTACGGCGCGCTGCTGGCCCACGCCGCCGCCGACGTCGAGGGGCACGCGGGCATCGGCAACGCGGCGGCGGTGCTGGCCGGGCGCGTGTCGTACGTGCTGGGGTTGGAGGGACCGGCGGTCACTGTCGACACCGCGTGCTCGTCCGCGCTGGTCGCCCTGCACGCGGCGGGCCAGGCCCTGCGGACGGGGGAGTGCGAGCTGGCGCTGGCCGGCGGCGTCACCGTGATGTCCACGCCGGGCGCGTTCACCGAGTTCGGCCGCCAAGGCGGACTGGCCGCCGACGGCCGCTGCAAGGCCTTCGGCGCGGGCGCCGACGGGACCGCCTGGGGCGAGGGTTCCGGCGTGCTCGTCCTGGAACGGCTCTCCGACGCGCAACGCAACGGCCACCGCGTGCTGGCGGTCGTCCGAGGCTCCGCGATCAACTCCGACGGCGCGTCCAACGGCCTCACCGCCCCCAACGGCCCCGCCCAGCAACGCGTGATCACGCGGGCGCTGGCGGCGGCGGGAGTGCGGGCCGACGAGGTGGACGTGGTCGAGGCGCACGGCACCGGCACCGCGCTCGGCGACCCCATCGAGGCCCAGGCCATCCTCGCCACCTACGGCCGCGACCGGTCCGGCGCGCCGCTCTGGTTGGGGTCGGTCAAGTCGAACATCGGCCACACGCAGGCGGCGGCGGGCGTGGCCGGGGTGATCAAGGCCGTGCTGTCCATGCGCCACGGCCTCATCCCCGCGACCCTCCACGCCGACACCCCGACCCCGCACGTCGACTGGTCCCCGGGCACGGTCCGCCTCCCGACCGCGACCGAGCCGTGGCCGGACACCGACCACCCCCGCCGAACCGGCGTCTCGTCGTTCGGCGTCAGCGGCACCAATGCCCACGTCATCCTCGAACAAGCCCCGAACAGCGCCGAACCCGAGACCCCGGCGACCGACGCGCCCCGCGCTTGGCTGCTCTCGGCGCGCGGTTCGGCCGGACTCACCAGGCAGGCGGCGCGACTCCGCGACCACCTCACCTCCTCGACCGACCTCGGCGACCTCGCCGTCGCGCTCGCCACCACGCGCGCCGGGCTCGGTGAGCGGGCGGCCGTGCTCGGCACCGACCTCGCCGACCTGCGCGCCGGGCTCGACGCACTCGTCGAGGGACGGCCCGCGCCCGGGGTGCTGCGCGGCACGGCGACGCCCGGTGGCCGGTTGGCGATGTTGTTCAGCGGTCAGGGTTCGCAGCGCGCGGGCATGGGAACCGAGCTGTACCGGCGGCATCCCGTGTTCGCCGCCGTCCACGACGAGGTCCTCGCGCACTTCCGCGAGCCGATCGGCGACGACCTCGACCGCACCGGCGCCGCGCAGCCCGCGCTCTTCGCGCTGGAGGTGGCGCTGGCGCGGCTGTGGGAGTCGTGGGGGGTGCGGCCGGACATCGTGCTCGGGCACTCCATCGGCGAGTTCGCCGCCGCGCACCTGGCCGGGGTGTTCGACCTCGCCGACGCGTGCGCCCTCGTCGAGGCGCGCGGGCGGCTGATGCAGGCCCTGCCTGCGGGCGCGATGCTCGCCGTCGCCGCGAGCCGCGACGACGTCGTGGGGGCGCTGGGGGAGTCGGTCGACGTCGCCGCCGTCAACGGGCCGCGGGCCACCGTGGTCAGTGGGACCTTCGAGGCGATCGACCAGGCCGCGGCGGTGTTCGCCGGGACGGGCCACAAGACTAGGCGTTTGCGGGTGTCGCATGCGTTTCACTCGTCCCTGATGGAACCGATGTGCGCCGAATTCGCCGAGGTGGCCGCGAAAGTCAACTACGCGCCACCGTCCCTGCCGATGGTCTCGACCGCCACCGGGGACCGCGCCGGAGCCGAGATCGCGACCCCCGACTACTGGGTCCGCCAGGTCCGCGCCACCGTCCACTTCGCCGACGGGGTCCGCCGCCTGCTCGACGACGGCGTCACCGGCCTGCTCGAGGTCGGCCCCGGCAACACCCTCGCCGCCCTCGCCGGTGAGATCACCGGCGGACACCGCGCCGCGATCCCCGGCCTGGGCCGCGAGCACGAGGCCGAGACGCTGGTCCGCGCCGCCGCCGCCCTGCACGTCGGCGGTTTCCGCCCGGACTGGGCCACGGTGTTCCCGGACGCCCGACCCGTCGACCTGCCGACCTACGCCTTCCACCACGAGCGGTTCTGGCCCGACCTCGTCCCGTCCGCCGACGACCACCTGCGCCACCGCGTCGACTGGGTCCCGGTCACCCCCCGACCCACCACCGGCCACGGCTCCTGGCTCGTCATCGCCCCCGCCGCGCACCCGGCCGCCCGGGCACTGGACGCGACCACGGTGGAACCGAGCGCCGACCGCGCCGAACTCGCGGCCCGCCTGCGCGCCGATGGCCACACGGGTGTCCTCGCCTTGCCTGCTACCACCGACGAGGCACTGGCCGTCGTGCAGGCGCTCGGCGACGCCGGGATCACCGCCCCGCTCTGGCTGGCCACCACCGAGGCCGTCCCCGTCGGCGCCATCGCCGACCCCGCCCGGCACGAGATCTGGGGGCTCGGACTCGTCGCCGCCCTCGAACACCCCGACCGCTGGGGCGGTCTCCTCGACCTGCCCGCCCAACCCGACCCCGCCACCCTCCGGGCCGTCCTCGGCGGCGCCTACGACGACACCCGATTGGCCGTGCGCGGCACCGAGGTCCTCGCCCGCCGGTTCACCCCCGACCCCGCGCCGACGCCGGGGCCCGGCTGGAAACCGTCCGGCACCGTCCTGGTCACCGGCGGCTCCGGCGCCCTCGGCACGCACGTCGCCCGCTGGGCCGCCGAGCAGGGCGCCGACCGCGTGCTGCTGCTCAGCCGCACCGGCCGCGCCGCCGACACCCTCGCCGACCTCGGGCCCGTCATCGTCCCGGTCGCCTGCGACGTCACCGACGCCGACGCGGTCGCGGGCATCGTCACCGACGACGTCACCGCCATCATCCACGCCGCGGGTGTCCTCGACGACGCCACGATCGGCTCCCTCACCCCCGAGCGCCTGCGCGCCGTGCTCGCCGTCAAGAAGCAGGGCGCGCTCGCCCTCGACGCCGCCACCGCGCACCTCGACCTGACCGCGTTCGTGCTGTTCTCCTCCCTCGCCGCCACCGTCGGCTCGCCCGGCCAGGCCAACTACGCCGCCGCCAACGCCTTCCTCGACGCCTACGCCCACACCCGCCGCGCGGAGGGGCGCCCCGTCACCGCCATCGCGTGGGGACCCTGGGGCGGGGACGGCATGGCCGCCGACCCCGCCGTCGCCGACCGGATGCGGCGCGGCGGACTCACCCCGCTCGACCCCGCCGCCGCGCTGGAAGCCCTGCGCACCGCCGTCGACGCGGGCGACGCGCACATCGCGATCGCCCACCTCGACCGGACCGAACCCCAACCGTCCACAGTGGAGCAACCGCTGGCCGGGCTGGTGGCGCTGTCCGAGACCGAACAGGGACGGGTGCTGCGCGCGCTGGTCCGCGACCACGCCGCCGCCGTCCTCGGCCACCGCGAGAGCACCCGCGTCGGCGACCGCACCCCGTTCGCCGACCTCGGGTTCGACTCGCTCACCGCCGTCGAGTTCCGCAACAGCCTCGCAACCGCCACCGGCCTGGCCCTGCCCACGACGCTGGTGTTCGACCACCCGACCCCGACCGCGCTCGCCGAGGCGCTGCGCGGCGACCTCGTCGGCGCGCCCCCGGACCCGGCCGAACTCCTGGGGCGGGCCGTGGACGACCTCACCGCCGGCCTCGCCGCGCTACCGGAGGCCGACCGCGCCGGGCTGCTCGCCAGGCTGCGGCGCCTGCTGGCCACGTCCACCGACGCCCCCGCCGCGCTGGCCGACGCCGGTCGCGACGAGGTGTTCGACTTCATCGACCGAGAACTGGGGCTGTCGTGACCGGTGACCAGAACGCCAGTGACGACAAGCTGCTCGGCTACCTGAAGAAGGTCACCGCCGACCTGCACCGCGCCCGCGGCGAACTGGCCGCGAACCACGAGCCGATCGCCATCGTCGGCCTGGCCTGCCGGTTCCCCGGCGGGGCCCGGACCCCCGAGGAGTTCTGGGCGCTGCTCGCCGACGGCGTCGACGCCATGACCGGCTTCCCCGCCGACCGCGGCTGGGAACCCGCCGACCACGTCCCCGTCGGGGGCTTCCTCGACGGCGTCGGCCACTTCGACGCCGACTTCTTCGGCATCTCCCCGCGCGAGGCGCTGGCCATGGACCCGCAGCAGCGGCTGCTGCTGGAGTGCTCCTGGGAGGCGCTGGAACGCGCCGGGATCGACCCGGAGTCGCTGCGCGGCACCGCCACCGGCGTGTTCGCGGGCACCAACGGGCAGGACTACCCGGACCTGCTGTCGACGGCCGTCGAGGGCGCCGAGGTCAGCGGCCACGCCGCCACCGGCAACATCGCCTCCGTGCTGTCCGGCCGCGTCGCCTACGCGCTCGGCTTGGAGGGCCCGGCCGTGTCGGTGGACACCGCGTGCTCGTCGTCGCTGGTCGCGCTGCACTGGGCCGTGCGGTCCCTGCGCGCGGGTGACTGCTCGTTGGCCCTGGTCGGCGGGGTGACCGTGATGTCCACCCCGGCCGTGTTCGCCGAGTTCGCCCGGCAGGGCGGGTTGGCCGCCGACGGCCGGTGCAAGGCGTTCTCCGACGACGCCGACGGCACCGCCTGGGGCGAGGGCATCGGCGTGCTCGTCGTGGAACGGCTGTCGGACGCGCGCAGGCACGGGCACGACGTGCTGGCGGTCGTGCGGGGCTCGGCGGTGAACTCCGATGGCGCGTCGAACGGGCTGACCGCGCCGAACGGGCCGTCGCAGCAGCGCGTCATCACCCGGGCCCTGGCCGACGCCGGGCTCTCCGCCGACGAGGTCGACGTCGTGGAGGCGCACGGCACCGGGACCGTGCTGGGCGACCCCATCGAGGCCCAGGCCCTGCTCGCCACCTACGGCCGCCACCGCACCCGGCCCCTGCTGCTCGGTTCGGTGAAGTCCAACATCGGCCACACCCAGGCCGCCGCCGGGGTGGCCGGGGTGATCAAGGTCGTGCTGGCCATGCGGCACGGTTCGGTGCCCGCCACCCTGCACGTCACCGAGCCCACCTCCCGGGTCGACTGGTCCGCCGGGTCGATCGACCTCGCCGCCACCGCGCGGCCGTGGCCCGCCGACCGGCCGCGCAGGGCCGGGGTGTCGTCGTTCGGCATCAGCGGTACCAACGCGCACGTCATCCTCGAACAACCCGCCGAGCCCGAGTCGGTCGCCGACACCGACCCCGGCGCCGTGGTCCCGTGGGTGCTGTCGGCGCGTGGCCCGGAAGCGTTGACAGCGCAGGCCGAAGCGCTCGCGGGCGTGTCCGGCGGGGTCGCGGACATCGGCTGGTCGCTGGCTACCACCCGCGCCGCGTTGCCCGACCGGGCCGTGGTCGTCGGCGCGGACCTCGACGAACTGCGCGACGGCCTGGCCGCGCCCGCGGTGCGTGGGCGCGCGGCGGGGGAGGGGCGCGTCGGCGTGCTGTTCTCCGGCCAAGGCGCGCAACGGCCCGGCATGGGAACCCGCCTGGCCGAGCGGTTCCCGGTGTTCGCACGGCACTTCGATGAGATCCGCGCGCACTTCGACCCGTCCGTGCGGCACGCCATGGAGACCGGCGACGCCCTCGACGACACCGGTCGCGCGCAGCCCGCGCTGTTCGCCTACGAGGTCGCCCTCTACCGGCTCCTCGAGTCCTGGGGCCTGCGCCCCGAGGTGCTGATCGGCCACTCGGTCGGCGAGATCGCCGCCGCGCACGTCGCGGGTGTCTGGTCGCTGCCCGACGCCTGCGCCGTGGTAGCCGCGCGCGCCCGGCTGATGGCCGCGTTGCCCGCGGGCGGGGCGATGGTCGCGGTCGAGGCCACCGAGGACGAGGTGCGGCCGCTGCTCACCCCCGGGGTGTCGCTGGCGGCGGTGAACGGGCCGCGCGCGGTCGTTGTGTCCGGTGTGGACAGTGAGGTGGAAGCGCTGGCGGCGCGGTTCGACGGGCGTCGGACCAGGCGGCTGGCGGTCAGCCACGCGTTCCACTCGCCGCTGGTGGAGCCCGCGCTGGCCGAGTTCGCCCGGGTCGTGCGCGGACTCGACGCGCACGCGCCGACGCTGCCGGTGGTCTCCAACCTCACCGGCGCGGTCGTGGGCGCCGAACTGACCGACCCGGACTACTGGGTCCGGCACGCCCGCGACACCGTCCGGTTCGCCGACGGCGTGCGGGCCGCGGTCGAGCGCGGCGTGGACGCGTTCGTGGAAATCGGTCCCCGACCCGTGCTCGCGCCCGCGGCGGGCGCGCTGACCGAGGTCCCGGTCGTGCCGCTGGCCCGGGACGCGCTGACCGAGGACCGCGCGGTGCTTACCGGCGCGGGCGCGCTCTGGACGACCGGCGTGCCGATCGACCTGACCGCCGCGTTCGACGGACTCGACCCCCGGCGCGTGCCGCTGCCCACGTACCCGTTCCAGCGCGAGCGGTTCTGGCCCACCCCCGCCAAGCCCGCGACCGGCGGACGCGACGACCGGCTGTGGGAACTCGTCGCCTGCGAGGACGTCCCGGGTGTCGCGGAGCTGCTCGGCACCGACGTCGACCAGCCCGTCGACGGCTTGCCGGGCCTGGTGTCCGTCCTCGGTTCGTGGCGGCGCGGTGTGCACGAGGCGTCGGTCGTGCGGTCCTGCCGCTACGACGTCCGCTGGGTGTCGCTGCGCCCCGAACCCGCGACCCCGCGTGGCCTGTGGGCCGTGCTGCGGGAGGACAGCCCGGTGGCCGACGCGCTGCGGGCGGGTGGCGCCGAGGTCGTGGAGATCGGGATCGGCGCGGGCGTCGACCGGGCCGACCTGGCGGGCCGGGTGTCCGCCGCGCTGGGCGACCGGCTCGGCGAGCTGACCGGCGTCGCGTGCCTGCCCGGCTGGGACGACGACGGCGACGCGGCCGTCGGCGCGCTGTGGGAGCTGGTCGTGGTCACGCAGGGGCTGGCTGACCTCGGTGTCGACGCGCCGCTGTGGTGCCTGACCCGCGCCGGTGTCGCGGTCGGCGCGGGCGACACCGTCGACTCCCCGGTGGCCGCCGGGCTGTGGGGCCTGGGTCGGGTCATCGGGCTCGAACGCGGCGCCGCCTGGGGCGGTCTCGTCGACCTGCCCACCGACCCGTCGGACGGGGCGTGGGCGCGGGCAGCGGCCGTGATCACCGGGGGCGCCGTCGGGGAACGGGAGATCGCCGTCCGCGCGTCCGGCTCGTTCGGCCGCAGGCTCGTGCCCCACCGGGACACCGGCGAGACCCGCACCGGCCCCGACCTGACCGGCGCGACCGTCCTGGTCACCGGCGGCACCGGCGCGCTCGGTCGCCGCGCGGCGGACTGGCTCGCCGGGCACGGCGTGGCCCGCGTGGCGCTGCTCGGCCGCGGCGCCGACACCGCCGAACTCGACCCGCTCCGCGCCCGCCTGGCCGAACGCGGCGCCACCCTCGAGACGCACGTCTGCGACGTCGCCGACCGCGGCAGGCTGGCGGAGGTCGTCGCCACGCTGCGCGCCTCCGGCCCGCCGCTGCGCGGGGTCCTGCACGCGGCCGGGGTCGTGGCCAACGGGCTCGTGGTCGACCTGGCGTGGGAGGAGTTCGTCGACGTCGTCCGCGCCAAGGTCATCGGCGGCTGGAACCTGCACGACCTCGCGGGTGAGGTCGACCTGTTCGTCTGCTTCTCCTCCATCGCCGGGGTCTGGGGCTCCGGCGCGCAAGCCGCCTACGCCGCGGGCAACGCCTTCCTCGACGGCCTCGCCTGCTACCGCGCCGGGCTCGGCCTGCCCGCCACCTCCGTCGCGTGGGGGCCGTGGGAGGGCGGCGGCATGGTCGCCGGGGCCGAACTGGTCCAGGAACTGCACCGGCGCGGCCTGGCCCGCATCGCCCCCGGGGTCGCCTTCGCCGCGCTGGACCGGATCACCGCCGGGGGCGAGCCGTGCGCGGTCGTCGCCGACGTCGACTGGTCGCGCCTCGCACCCGCGTTCGCCGCAGCCGGGATGGCCCGGGCGTTCGCCGAGATCCCCGCCGCCCGCGACGTCGAACCGACCCCGAGCGACACCCCCGTGGCTGGGCTCGCCGCTGTGCTGCGGCCGCTGCCGGAGGTGGAGCGCGACCGGGTGCTGCTCGACCTCGTCGCCGAGCACGGCGCGCTGGTCCTCGGGCACCGCGACCGCGGGCGCCTCGACGTCGACCGCCCGTTCCGCGACCTCGGGTTCGACTCGCTGACCGCGGTCGAGTTGCGCAACCGGCTGGTCGCCGCCGCGGGTGTATCCCTGCCCGCGTCGGTCGTGTTCGACTTCCCGACGCCGCGCGCCCTCGCCGTGGACTTGCGTACGCGCCTGGTCGGCGACGCGGTGCTCCCGGCGACCGAGGTCGGACCGGTCCTTGTCGACGACGACCCGGTCGTGATCGTCGGCATGGCGTGCAGGCTGCCCGGCGGGGTGTCCACACCGGACGAACTGTGGACGCTCGTCGCCGATGGGGTCGACGGCATCGGCCCGGCGCCCACCGACCGGGGCTGGCGGCTGGCGGCCGAGGGTGGGTTCGTCGCCGACGCCGACCGCTTCGACGCGGCGTTCTTCGGGATCTCCCCGCGCGAGGCCCTGGCCATGGACCCGCAGCAGCGGCTCGTGCTGGAGAACACCTGGGAGGCGCTGGAGAACGCGGGCATCGACCCGGTTTCCCTGCGGCACAGCGACACCGGGGTGTTCGTCGGTGTCACGTACTCCGGCTACCAGGCCGCCGTCGAGGCGTCGGCGGAGGAAGCGGCGCGCGGCTACGGCCTCACCGGCTCGGCACCCAGCGTTGTCTCGGGTCGTGTCGCCTACGTCCTGGGACTGGAGGGTCCGGCGGTGTCGGTGGACACCGCGTGCTCGTCCTCCCTGGTCGCCCTGCACTGGGCCGCCCAAGCCCTGCGGCGCGGCGAGTGCTCGCTGGCCCTGGCGGGCGGCGTCACCGTGATGGCGACCCCGGGCGCGTTCGTCGAGTTCGGCCGCCAGGGCGGCCTGGCACCGGACGGCCGGTGCAAGGCGTTCTCCGCCGACGCCGACGGCACCGGCTGGTCGGAGGGCGTCGGTTTCGTTGTCGTGGAACGCCTTTCCGACGCCCGTCGACGCGGCCACGAGGTCTTGGCCATCCTCCGCGGCTCCGCCGTCAACTCCGACGGCGCCTCCAACGGCCTCACCGCCCCCAACGGGCCGTCGCAGGAACGGGTCATCACCCGGGCCCTCGCCGACGCAGGCCTCACACCGTCCGAAGTGGATTCTGTGGAGGCGCACGGCACGGGCACCCGCCTGGGCGACCCCATCGAGGCCCAGGCCCTGCTCGCCACCTACGGCCAGAACCGCGACCACCCCCTCTGGCTCGGCTCGGTCAAATCCAACCTGGGCCACACCCAAGCCGCCGCGGGCGTCGCAGGCGTGATCAAGACAATCCAGTCCCTACGCCACGGCCTCCTCCCGAAAACCCTCCACACCCCCACCCCCACCACCCACGTCGACTGGTCCCAGGGCCACGTCGCCCTGCTCACCGAACCCCGCGACTGGCCGGACACCGGTCGCCCCCGCCGCGCGGCCGTGTCCGCCTTCGGCATCAGCGGAACGAACGCCCACGTCATCCTCGAACAGGGCGCCACCCCCACACACCTACCTGCCTCCAGCTCCACGCCCGCCTCTGCTCCTGCTTCCGCCGCCACCCCCGCCTCTGCTTCCGCACCGATCCCCACCTCCGCGTCCGCCCCGACTCCCGTCCCGGCCTCCACCCCCGCGCAAGATCGCGCCGATGTCCGGACTGAGCGGGTCCGCCCGGCCCAGGAGCCGAGCGAACCCGCGAGGGCAGAAGCCGGCCCAGAGCGATCTCGCCGCGTCGGCGAGGGGGATGCGGGCGGCGTCGAGTCACCTCGTCCTGGCCAGGCCGAGCCGATCGACGCCGCGCGACCCCGCCTGCCCCGGCGGAGTCGAGGCCGTGGCGCGGCCGAGGCCCCGCACACACCGTGGGTGTTCTCGGCGCGGGATCCCCGGGCGCTCGCCGCGTTGGCCGCCCGGTTGGCCGCGCCCGCCGCGACCGCGCCCGTGGCGGGCGTCGGCCGGGCGCTGGCCACCGCCCGGACCGGCCTACCGGTGCGCGCCGTGGTCCTCGGCGACGACCGCGACTCCCTCCTCGACGGGCTCCGCGCCGTCGCCGACGGTCGCCGCGCCGCCGGGGTGGTCACCGGTACCGCCCCGGCCGACCCGGGGCCGCTCGCCGCCGTCTTCGTCGGTCAAGGTGCCCAGCGCCCCGGCATGGGCCGTGACCTGCACCGCCGCCACCCCGTGTTCGCCGACGCCTTCGACGAGGTGTGCGCCCAGTTCGACCTGCTGCTCGACCACCCGCTCCGCGAAGTCGTCTTCGGCGGCGACCGCCTCGACCGGACCGCCCACACCCAGGCCGCGCTCTTCGCGCACGGCGTCGCCCTGTGGCGGCTCGCCGAGTCCTTCGGCGCGCGCGCCGACTACCTCATCGGCCACTCCGTCGGCGAGCTGACCGCCGCCTACCTGGCGGGCGTGTGGTCGCTGCCGGACGCGTGCGCGTTGATCGCCGCGCGCGGCGGGCTCATGCAGGCGCTGCCCGCGGGCGGGGCGATGGTCGCCGTGGAGGCGGCCGAGGACGAGGTACTCCCGCTGCTGCGCGGTCGTACGGGCCAGGTCGGCATCGCGGCGGTGAACGCGCCGGAGTCGATCGTGCTGTCCGGGGACGAGGACGCCGTCCTCGACATCGCCGCGGCCCTCGCCTCCGGTGGTCGGCGAACCCGGCGGCTGCCGGTCAGCCACGCCTTCCACTCGCCGCGCATGGACGCCATGGTCGCCGACTTCGCCCGCGTCGCGGCGGGCGTCACCTACCACGCCCCGCGCGTCCCGCTGGTGTCGAACCTGACCGGGGCGCTGGTCGACGACGAGCACATCCGGTCGCTGCAGTACTGGGTCTCGCACGTGCGGCAACCGGTCCGCTTCGCCGACGGCATCGGCCACCTGCTGACCCGCGGCGTCCGGCGGTTCGTGGAGGTCGGGCCGGACACGGTGCTGGCCTCCGCCGTCCACCGCACCGCCGAGGACCGCGGCGAGACCGCCCGGGTGAGCACCCTGCAACGCGCCGGGCGACCGGAGGACGCGGGCCTGCTCGCCGGGCTCGGCGCCCTCTACACCGACGGCACCCCGATCGACTGGACCGCGGTGGTCGGCGACGCGCACCCGGTCCCGCTGCCGACGTACCCGTTCCAGCGGGAACGCTTCTGGCTCACGCCGTTCGCTCAGCCCGTATCCGACCAGGTCGGCGACCACGCGTACGAGATCACCTGGGAACCGCTCACCCGTCACCCGGCGCAGGACCCGCCCGCGCGGTGGCTTGTGGTCGCGGGGGAGTCCGACGAACTGGCCTCGCGGTTGGTCTCGGTGCTGCCCGACGCGGAACTGGTGTCCGAATGGGACGGTTCTGGGGCGTCGGGCGGCGTACTGGTGCTTCCCGGTTCGGTGGCGGAACTCGCCGCGTTGGCGCGGTCGGCCGCGTCCGGCCCGGTGTGGTGCCTGACCCGGGACGCCGTCGACGCGGACGGCGTCGAGGTCGACCCGGCGGCCGCCGCGCTGTGGGGCCTCGGACGGGTCGCGGCGCTGGAGTACCCGCGCTCGTGGGGCGGCTTGGTCGATGTGACCGGCCCGGTGACCGACGACGTCCTGGCCGCCGTCCGGGACATCGTGTCCGGCGTCTACGGCGAGGACCAGATCGCATTGCGCGGCAACGAGGTCCTCGGCCGACGACTCGTGCGCGCCAATATTTCCACTGTGGACTGGAAGCCGACCGGGACCGTGCTGGTGACCGGCGGTACCGGCGGTCTCGGCGCCGCCGTGGCCCGCTGGGCCGCCGCCAACGGCGCCGCGCACCTGTTGCTGCTCAGCCGCTCCGGCGAGTCCGCGGCTCCCGAGCTGCGCGTCGAACTCGCCGCCCTGGGCGCCACCGCCACCTTCGCCGCCTGCGACGTCGCCGACCGGGACGCTCTCGCCGCCGCACTGGCCACCGTCCCCGTCGACCACCCGCTGACGGCTGTCGTCCACACCGCGGGCGTCGGTCAGTCCTGTCCCCTGGAATCCATGGACGACACCGAACTCCACCGCGTGCTGACCGCCAAGGTCCGCGGCGCCGAGAACCTGCACGAACTGACCGGCGACCTCGACGCGTTCGTGCTGTTCTCGTCCATCGCCGCGACCTGGGGCAGCGGCGGCCAAGCCGGGTACGCCGCCGCCAACGCCCACCTGGACGGCCTCGCCGCCCGCCGCGCCGCGCTCGGCCTCCCCGCCACCGCCATCGCCTGGGGCCCTTGGGACGGGGCGGGCCTCGCCGTCGCCGAGGGCCGCGCCGATCAACTGGCCCGCCGCGGCCTACCGCTCATGGACCCCGCCCTGGCCCTCGCAGGCATGGCCCGCCTGGTCGGCTCCGGCACCCCCACCACCACCTTCGCCGAAGTCGACTGGACCCGGTTCGCACCGCCCTTCACCGCCCTGCGCCCCAGCACCCTGTTCGACGCCCTACCCGAGACCCGCCCGGACTCCGCCGTCCGACTCGACCCCCCCAGCCGCGCCGCGCTCCTTGACCTGGTACGCACCGAGGCCGCGCGAGTCGTCGACGGTGACCCGGCCGACCCGGTCGTCCAGCTTGAGGCTGATGGCCGCGCGGCGATTCTCGAACTCGTTCGCGCCGAGACCGCCCAAGCCCTCGGCCTCGCCTGCCCTGACGCGACCGAACCCGCCAGCGACCTCGAGTCCTCCAGCCGTGCTGCGATTCTCGCCTTGGTGCGCGTTGAGGCAATGCGAGCCGCCAATGACCACCCGGCCGGTCGTGACGCGAGTGCCGACCCGGTAGCCCGCCTCGCACCCGCCGCCCGTACCGCCATTCTCGACCTTGTGTGCGCCGAGGTCGCCTCGCTGCTCGGTCTTGCCGTCCCCGAAGCCCACCCGGTCGAGCCCACTGTCCGATTCGGACCCGCCAGCCGTGCTGCCGTCCTCGACCTGGTGCGGGTCGAGGCCGCCCGAGTGCTCGGCTTCGGCGGTCCCGTCGACGTGCCCGCCACCCGCGCGTTGAAGGACCTCGGTTTCGACTCGCTCACCGCGGTCGAACTGCGTGACGCCCTCACCTCCGCCACCGGCGTCGCGCTGCCCGCCACCCTCGTCTTCGACCACCCGACCCCGACCGCCCTGGCCGACCACCTCTTCCGGCTACTCGACGGCATCGCCGTCTCCGGCCTGCTGGGCGACCTCGACCGCGTGGGCGCCGCCTTGGCCGACCTGTCCGCCACCGACCGCCTCGCCGTCGAGCGGCGGTTGCGGGGGTTGGTGGCGGCCGTCACCGGTCAGGCCGTCGAGGAGGGCCCGGCCGACCTGTCCGAGGCCAGTGACGACGACCTCTTCGACCTGCTCGACGGCGAGTTCGGGCGCTGACCCCCAACAAGGAGCGTGTTCCCCGGTGAGCGTTGAGCAGAAACTGCGCGACTACCTCAAGCGCGCGACGACCGACCTGCGCGAGGCCAACCGCCGGGTGCGCGAGTTGGAGGACCGGCGGGAGGAGCCCGTGGCCATCGTCGGCATGGCCTGCCGCTACCCGGGCGCCGCCGACCCGGAGGCGCTGTGGGAGCTGCTGCTCGCCGAGACCGACGCGGTCGGCCCGGTGCCCGCGGACCGGGGCTGGGACCTGGCGGAGTTGGCCGCGGCGGGCGCGGTCCCCGTCGGCGGCTTCCTCGACGACGTCGCGGGTTTCGACGCCGGGCTCTTCGGCATCTCACCGCGCGAGGCGCTGGCCATGGACCCCCAGCAGCGGTTGCTGCTGGAGTGCGCGTGGGCGGCGTTGGAGTCGGCGGGGCTCGACCCGACGGGGCTGGCCGGTTCGGACACGGGGGTGTTCGTCGGGACCAGCGGGCAGGACTACCCGGCACTGCTGGCGGCGTCGGGGGACGTGGCGGAGGTCGCCGGTCACATCGCCACGGGGACGTTGGCGTCCGTGCTCTCGGGTCGGGTCGCGTACGTGCTCGGCTTGGAGGGGCCGGCGCTGTCGGTGGACACGGCCTGTTCGTCGTCGCTGGTCGCGCTGCACCAGGCGGTCCAGTCGCTGCGGCGGGGGGAGTGCTCGGCGGCCCTGGTCGGCGGGGTGACGGTGATGTCGACGCCGGGGGCGTTCCTGGAGTTCGGTCGTCAGGGCACTTTGGCCGCCGACGGCCGCTGCAAGCCCTTCGCCGAGGGCGCCGACGGCATCGCGTGGGCGGAGGGCGTCGGCGTCCTGGTCGTCCAGCGCCTGTCCGACGCCCGCCGCGCGGGCCGCCCCGTCCTGGCCACGGTCCTCGGCTCCGCCGTGAACTCCGACGGCGCCTCCAACGGCCTGACCGCCCCCAACGGCCCGTCACAGCAACGGGTCATCACCCGGGCACTCGCGGACGCCGGGCTGTCTTCGTCCGATGTGGACTTCGTCGAAGCGCACGGCACCGGGACCGCGCTGGGCGACCCGATCGAGGCGCAGGCCCTCCTGGCGACCTACGGCCAGGACCGCGACCGGTCCCTCTGGCTCGGCTCGGTGAAGTCGAACATCGGCCACTCCCAGGCGGCGGCCGGCCTCGCGGGCGTGATCAAGACCGTCTTCGCCCTGCGCGAGGCGCAACTCCCCGCGACCCTCCACGCCACCCAACCCACCACCCGGGTCGACTGGAGTTCGGGCGCGGTGGAACTGGTGCGGGAGCGGCGGGCGTGGCCCGAGGTCGACCGACCGCGCCGGGCGGCGGTGTCGTCGTTCGGGGTCAGCGGGACGAACGCGCACGTGATCCTGGAACAGGGGGACGCGGCGGAGGTCGTCGAGTCCGAAGAGGTCGAGGTGGTGCCGTTGGTGCTGTCGGCGGCCTCGGAGGAGGCGCTGCGCGAGTACGCCGCACGGCTGAGGGGTATGCCTCCGGCCCCCGATATCGATGCTACCGGGCAGCACCGACAGAACCCGAACAAGACGATCAAGCCTGTGGACAACTCGACCCCGGAAGACCGCGGGGCGACCGCTACCGCGAGTGGTGCGCGGGAAATGGCAGGTGGGAACGCGGGCGGTGGTGTGGTTTCCGGGGTGTCGGGGGCCGATCACGGGAGCCGGACCGTTGCGTCGTGGGTGGGCCGTGCGGGCCAGGAGGATCACGACGTGGAGCCGGGGGCGACCGCTATGGCTCTTGGTGCGCGGGAAGCGGTAGCGGGGAATGTCGGGGGCGGTGCGGTTTCCGGGGTGTCGGGAGCAGACCTCGGGAGTCCGACGTCCGCACGCCGCGCGGGTGGGATCTCGGTTGCCGATCTCGGGTTCTCGCTCGCCACGACGCGGGCGCGGTTGGGGTATCGGGCGGTGGTGGTCGGGCTCGGTGCCGCTGGGCTCGACGTCGTTGCCGCGGGCACCTTGAGGGACGGGGTCGTCGAGGGCGTCGCGGACCTCGACGGGCGGGTCGTGTTCGTCTTCCCCGGGCAGGGTGCCCAGTGGATCGGCATGGCGCGGGAGCTCCTCGACACCTCCCCGGTCTTCGCCGCCCGCATCCGCGACTGCGAGGCCGCCCTGGCCCCGCACGTCGACTTCTCCCTGACCGCCGCCCTGCGCGGCGGCCCGGACGCGCCGTCGCTGGAGCGGGTGGACGTCGTGCAGCCCGCGCTGTTCGCGGTGATGGTCGCGCTGGCCGCCCTGTGGGCCGCGCACGGCGTCCACCCGGACGCGGTGATCGGGCACTCCCAGGGCGAGATCGCCGCCGCGCACGTCGCCGGGGCGTTGTCGCTGGCCGACGCCGCGAAGGTCGTCGCGGTGCGCAGCCGCGAGCTGACCGTCCTGCACGGCACCGGCGGCATGGCGTCCGTGCGCCTCCCGCTGGCCGACGTCGAGGCCGACCTGGCCGACGTGCCCGGCGTGTCCGTGGCCGCGATCAACGGCGCGTCGTCGATCGTCGTGGCGGGTGACCCGGCCGGGCTCGACGAACTCCAGGCCCGCTGGGACGCCCGCGACATCCGCAACCGCCGGATTCCCGTGGACTACGCCTCCCACTCGCCGCAGGTCGAGGCCATCCAGGACCGCCTGCGCGCCGAACTCGCCGACATCACACCCGGCCGCGCCACCACCCCGTTCCACTCCACGGTCACCGGCACCACCCTCGACGGCCCCGAACTCGACGGCGCGTACTGGTACCGCAACCTGCGCCAGGTAGTCCGCTTCGAACCGGTGGTCGAGTCGCTGCTGGACGCGGGCCACGACACCTTCGTCGAACTCAGCCCCCAGCCCGTGCTCACCATGGCCGTCCAGGAAACCATCGACGCCAAGGACGCCCGCGCCGTCACCACCGGCACCCTCCGCCGCGACGACGGCGGCTACCGCCGGTTCCTCACCTCCGCCGCCGAGATCCACGTCCGCGGCGCCACCGTCGACTGGACCCCCGCGTTCCCCAAGGCGACCGCCATCCCGCTGCCGACGTACCCGTTCCGGCACCGCCGCTTCTGGCCGACCCCCGCCACCGCCCGCCAGGACGCGACCGCACTCGGCCTCACCCCCCTCACCGACCACGCCATCCTCGGCGCAGCGGTCCCACTCGCGGGCGGCGGCCACGTGCTGTCCGGCCGAGTCTCACTCGCCACCCACCCGTGGCTCGCCGACCACACCGTCGGCGGCACGGTGGTCTACCCCGGCACCGGCTTCGTCGACCTCGCCCTCCGCGCAGGCGACATCCTCGCCCGCGACGCGATCGCCGACCTCACCCTGGTAGCACCCCTCCTCCTCCCGGAGACAGGCGCCACCCGCCTCCAGGTCACCCTCGATGGCGACACCATCACCATCCACTCCCACCCCGAGGACGCGGACCCCCACACCCCCTGGACCCTCCACGCCACCGGCACCCTGGCCGAGTCAACACTCGCCGCCCTCCCGACCCAACCAGCGGACGCGTCCCAACCGGAGACCCTCTCCGCAATGTCCACGCTGGACTCATCCTCGGGAACTGCTTCGGTCGCCGCGACCGGCGCCATCGGAACTCTCGCCGAGTCCACGGCGGAGTCGAAGCTGGCCGCCGCCCATCCGGTCGAACCGGCTGACACATCCCGACTCAAAGCGTCCACACTGGACTATCCGCCGCGAGAAGTGTCGATCGACGCCCCCGATCGCCGGGCCGGTTCCGCGCCCGACTCGTCGTCCCGTGGCCAAGAGGTTGCCGAGCGCTCTGTTGGCTCCGCGGTTCCGTTTGCTCCTCGGCCTCCTGAGGACGCCCGCGCGCTCGACACCACAGCCTCACGGCCGCGGGGTGCTTCGCCCGGCGCCCCCGATCACCACGCCGGTGCCACATCTGACTTGTCGCCTCGTGATCCTGAGGTCGTCGAGCACTCCGCTGGCACCCCAGCTCCTTTCGCGTCGGGGCCTCCCGAGAACGTGCCCCCGCCCGATGCCGCGGGTCGCCGGGCCGGTTCCGACTCGTCGTCTCGTGGCCGTGGTGCCGTCCAGCACCCCCTCGCCTCCGCGCCGTGGCCTCCCGCGAATGCCTGCCCGCTCGACACCACCGACTTCTACGCCGGCCTAGCCGCCGCGGGCCTCGCCTACGGCCCCCTCTTCCGCGGCCTCACCGCCGCCTGGACCCACGACGACTCCCTCTACCTCGACGTCACCCTCCCCGACGCCGCCGCCCGCGCCCACCACGTCCTCCACCCCGCCCTCCTCGACGCCGCCCTCCAGGGCATCGCCCTCGCCGCTGACGGCCCCGCCCGCGTCCCCTTCTCCTTCGACGGCGTCACCCTGCACGCCACCGGCGCGAGCCGCCTCCGCGTCCGGCTCACCCCCACCACCCCCGACGCCGTCGAGCTCACCGCCGTCGACGACACCGGCGCCCCGGTCCTCACCATCGCCGCCGTGAGCCTCCGCCCCGTCGACCCGGCGGCGTTCACGGCCACCGCCGAGCCGCTCCTCGAGCCCCGGTGGACCCCGGTCGAGCTACCGGTCGCCGAGCACGCGTCCGACGCGCGTGTCCTCACCGTCACCGGCGGCGACCCGAGGGTCCAGCTCCACAAGACGTTGGCCGCCATCCACGACACCCTCTCCGGTGATGGCAGGCTCGTCGTCCGCACCACCACGCGGGACATCGCGTCCGCCGCTGTCCTCGGGCTCGTGCGCTCGGCCGCGACCGAGAACCCCGGCCGGATCGTCGCGGTCGACTCGGACGCGGAGTCGTCGCACCTGCTGCCCGCCGCCCTCGCCTCCGGGCTGCCCGAGGTCGCGCTGCGCGGGGGGACCGCCCACGTCCGGCGGCTGGTCCGGCTCGCGGGGGCGCCGGGGAAACGGCCGATCAAGGACGGCACCGTGCTGATCACCGGCGGCACCGGGCACCTCGGCGGCCTGCTCGCCCAGCACCTGCGCACCCGCCACGGCGTCCGGGACGTGCTCCTGCTCAGCCGCACCGGCCGCGCCCCGAACACCGAACCGGGCGTGCGCGCCCTGGCCTGCGACGTCACCGACCGCGGCGCGCTCGCCGCCGCCATCGCCGACGCCGGACCGATCGCCGCCGTCTTCCACGCGGCCGGGGTGCTGGACGACGCCGTCGTCACCGGCCTCACCCCCGACCGCGTCGACCACGTCCTCTCCGCCAAGCTCGACGCCGCCCAGTGGCTGCACGAGCTGACGCTGCCCCACGACCCCAGCCACTTCGTGCTGTTCTCGTCCGTGGCGGGTCTCCTCGGCAGCGCCGGGCAGGGCAACCACGCCGCCGCCAACGCCGCACTCGACGCGTTCGCCGAGTACCGGCACAGCCTCGGCCTGCCCGCGACCTCACTCGCCTGGGGACCCTGGGAGGGCGGCAAAGTAGGCGCGCTCACCACCACCGACACCGCCCGCATGGCCCGCTCCGGCCTGCGACTGCTCACCGCCACCAGCGGCATGGCCCTGCTCGACACCGCGCTGGACAGCGACCGCCCCATCCTGGCCCCCGTCCTCGTCGGCGGCCCCGCCACCATCCCCGACCAGGTCCCACCCCTCCTGCGCGGCCTCATCGGCACCCCCCGCCGCCAAGCGCGGACCGCGGACACCCCCAAACCGAACGACCTGGCGGCGACCCTCGCCGCACTCCCCGAAGACGAACGCCACACCACCCTGACCGACATCGTCCGCCGCCAGGTGGCGGCCGTCCTCGGCCACGACTCGATCCGCGAGATAGGCCACCGCCGCACCTTCAAGGACCTCGGCTTCGACTCCCTCACGGCGGTGGACCTCCGCAACCGCCTGGCCACGACCACCGGCCTGCGCCTGCGCGCCTCCCTGGTCTTCGACTACCCGGACGTCACCACGCTCACCGCGCACCTCCTCAAGAACCTGACCCGATCCGCCGCCGACCCCACTCGCGCCACTCGTGGCCGCACCGCCGAACCCGCGCACGCTGCCGGCTCCGCCGGGGCCACCCGCTCCGTCGATGCCGCGCACGCTACCGATTCCGTCGGGTCCGGCCGCATTGGCGATGCCGCCCGCGCTGCCGGCTCCGCCGGGGCGACCCGCTCCGTCGATGCCGCGCACGCTGCCGGCTCTGCTGGGGCCACCCACTCCGCCGATGCCGCCCGCGTTGCCGGCTCCGCCGGGGCCACCCACTCCGCCGACGCCGCAGACGCTGCCAGCTCTGCTGGGTCCGGCCACTCCGTCGATGCCGCGCACGCTACCGATTCCGTCGGGTCCGGCCGCATTGGCGATGCCGCCCGCGCTGCCGGCTCCGCTGGGTCCGGCCACTCCGCTGGGCCTGTCCGCACTGTCGACCCCTCTGGACTCGGCAGTCCCGCCGCTCCTACCGAGCCCGGCCGCGCAGCCGAGTTCGCAGGCACCACCCAATCCGCCGAGCCCAGCCTCGTCGCCAACCCCGCCTGGCATGGCCGCACCGCCCAGCCCGCGCGCGTCGCCGACTCCGCCGAGCCCACCCGCACCGCCGACCCCGCTCCGAACCCCGCGCAGCCCAACGAGCCCGCCGAGGCCAAGCTCACCCAGGCCACCCGGCCCCACACCTCGTCCCCGGCCGCCGATTTCGGGCAGCCGCCAGCCGAGCAGCCCGGGGAGCCCCCGGTTTTCCATTCTACCGCGCAGGACCGACGAAACGGGCAGGTCAGCGAGCCGCCTGTGGATAACTCCCCAGGGGCGATCGCGATTGTCGGGATGGCGTGTCGGTTCCCCGGTGGGGTCGACTCGCCTGCCGCGTTGTGGGAGTTGGTCGAGGCGGAGGTCGACGCGATCGGGCCGTTCCCGAGCGACCGGGGGTGGGCCGCCACCGACGGGCTCGGTGGGTTCGTGCACACCGCCGCCGAGTTCGACGCCGAGTTCTTCGGGATCTCTCCCCGTGAGGCCACCGCGATGGACCCGCAGCAGCGGTGGTTGCTGGAGTGCACCTGGGAGGCGTTGGAGCGGGCCGGGGTCGACCCGCACGGGTTGCGGGACAGCGATGCCGGGGTGTTCGCCGGTCTGTCCCACTCGGTGTACCAATCCGCCGGGGGAGGGCTGGGGGAGGCCAGTGGCTTCGCCGTCACCGGGACGTCGCCGAGTGTCGCCTCCGGCCGCATCGCCTACGTGCTCGGCACCCAAGGTCCCACGATGTCGGTCGACACCGCCTGCTCCTCCTCCCTCGTCGCCCTCCACCTCGCCGTGCGGGCGCTGCGGGCGGGCGAGTGCGGGCTGGCCATCGTCGGCGGCGTCGCGGTGATGGCCACCGACGGCCTGTTCGCCGAGTTCGAGATGCAGGGCGGACTCGCCGCTGACGGGCGGTGCAAGGCGTTCGCCGACGCGGCCGACGGCACCAGTTGGGGTGAGGGCGCCGGTGTGCTGGTCGTGGAACGCCTCGAGGACGCCCACCGCGCCGGGCACGAGGTGCTGGCCGTCATCCGCGGCAGCGCCGTCAACTCCGACGGCACCTCCAACGGCCTCACCGCCCCCAACGGCCCCTCCCAGGAACGGGTCATCACCCGGGCCCTCGCCGACGCGGACCTCGCACCGTCCGAAGTGGACGCGGTCGAGGCGCACGGTACGGGCACCCGGCTGGGCGACCCGATCGAGGCGCAGGCCATCCTCGCCACCTACGGCCAGGACCGCGACCGCCCCCTCTGGCTCGGCTCGGTGAAGTCCAACATCGGCCACACCCAGGCCGCCGCGGGCATGGCCGGGCTGATCAAACTCGTCGAGTCCCTGCGTCACGGCACCCTCCCCAGGACGCTGCACGTCGACCGCCCCTCCACCCACGTCGACTGGACCGAAGGCGCCGTCGAGATCCTCACCGAGACCCGCCCCTGGCCCGCCACCGGACGTCCGCGCCGCGCCGCCATCTCGGCCTTCGGCATCGGCGGCACCAACGCCCACGTCATCCTCGAACACACCCCGACCCAACCCCCAACCCCCGCGGACCACGCCGAACCGGTGCCCCTGGTCCTCTCCGCCCGCACTCCCGCGGCCCTGAGCGACCAAGCGCGCGCCCTCAAAGAAACCCTTGCCAAGCAACAAAACTGGAACCGCACCGCAGTCGCGCACCGCATCACCACCACCCGCGCCCGCTTCGACCACCGAGCCGTCGTCCTCGCGAACGACAACGAATCCGTCCTGGACGGTCTCGCCGCCATAGCGGCGGGCGCACCGGAAATCCACGGCACGGCCCGCCCCGGTGCCCGACCGGTCTTCGTCTTCCCCGGCCAAGGCTCGCAATGGCCCGCCATGGCCGTGGAGCTCATGGCGCGCCCGGTCTTCCGCGCCGCCATCGAGGACTGCGCCACCGAGATCGACCGGTTCACCGACTGGTCCCTCCTCGACACCCTCACCCGCGCCGAACCCCTCGACCGCGTCGACGTCGTGCAACCCGCCCTCTTCGCCGTCATGGTCGCCCTCGCCCGCCTCTGGCGCGCCCACGGCGTCACCCCGGGCGCCGTGATCGGCCACTCCCAGGGCGAGATCGCCGCCGCGCACGTCGCGGGCGCCCTGTCCCTGCGCGACGCGGCCAAGGTCGTCACACGTCGATCCCAGGCCCTGCGCGCGCTCAGCGGTCAAGGCGGCATGGTGTCGGTCACCCTCTCGGCGGCCCGCGTCGAGGAACTCCTCACCGCCGGGCTCTCGGTAGCCGCGACAAATGGTCCACAATCGACAGTCGTGTCCGGTGACGCCGAAGCCATCACCGCGTTCCTCGCCGAGTGCGAGAAACGAGACGTGCGGGCGAAACGCGTCCCCGTCGACTACGCCTCGCACTCCGCGCACGTCGAACGCATCCACAGCGAGCTTCTGACCACTTTGGACGACATCCGACCCCGAACCGGCGACATCCCCTTCTACTCGACCGTTCGCGGTCGCCGAATCGACACCGCCGAACTGACCACGGCCTACTGGTACGACAACCTCCGCCTCCCCGTCCGCTTCGACGAGGTCGTGCGCGCCCTCCTCGACCGCGACCACAACGTCTTCCTGGAGATGAGCCCCCACCCCGTCCTGACCTTCGGTGTCGAGGGCACGATCGACGACGTCGACGCCCCCGCCGCCGCCCTGGGCACCCTGCGCCGCGACCACGGCGGCCCGGACGAGTTCCGCGCCGCGCTCGCCCGCGCCCACGCCCACGGCGTCGAGCCGGACTGGGCCACCCTCTTCCCCGCGAACCCCACCGGCCCGGTCCCGGACCTGCCCACGTACCGGTTCCAGCGCAAGCACTTCTGGCCGCGCGGCTCGGCCGCGGCGCCCACGGCCCCCGACCCGAGCGGCCACCCGTTCGTCCGCGACGTCGTCGACCTCCCCGGCACCGACGGCCTCGTCCTCCGGGGCCGGGTCTCCACCGCCACCCACCCCTGGCTGGCCGACCACGCCGTCAGCGGCACGGTCCTGTTCCCCGGCACGGCCTTCGTCGAACTCGCCACGACCGCCGCCGCCCGCGCGGGCCACCCCCACCTCGACGAACTCACCCTCGCCGCCCCGCTCGTCCTCCCGCCCGGCGCGACCGTCGACCTCCAGGTCTCCGTCGGCGCCCCGGACGACGGGCGCCGCCCCGTCGAGCTCTTCTCCCGGCCCGCCGACGCCCCCGACGGCACACCGTGGACCCGGCACGCCGCGGGCCACGCCACCCGGCAGGCCGGACCGGCGGCCGACTTCCCCTGGCCCCCGACCGGCGCCACCGAGATCGACGTCCCCGCCCTCTACGCCGCCGTGGCCCAAGCGGGCCTGCACTACGGCCCGTCCTTCGCCGGGCTGCGCCAAGCCTGGCGGCGCGGCCGGGAACTGTTCGCCGAAGTGGCCCTGCCCGAGCAGGACGAGCACACCGCGCGCGGATTCCGGCTGCACCCGGCCCTCTTCGACGCCGCGCTGCACGCGCTCGGCGCACCCGGCGACACCCCGGACCCGGACGCCCGCGTCGCGCTCCCGTTCTCCTGGACCGGCGCGCACCTCGCCGACACCGGCCGCGCCACCGCCCGGGTCCGCCTCGCCCGCGCCGACGACGGCGCCGTCACCATCACCCTCGCCGACGACCTCGGCCAGGTGATCGCCCACGTCGACGCCCTGGTCCTGCGCCCGGTCGACCCCGCCCGGCTGACCGCGGGCAGCCGCGCGGCCGGCGGGCTCCTCGGTGTGGAGTGGACACCCGTCGACCTGCCCCCGGCCCCCGGACCGGTCCCGCTGCGGATCGTCACGCTGGAATCCGGGTCCCCAGCGGACAGTGCTGTCCGCGCACTCGAACTCGTCCGCGAACCCCACGCGGAACACCTGGCCATCGTGACCGGGAACGCCGTCGCGGGGGCGCGCCCCGACCCGGCGCTCGCCGCCGCCTGGGGTCTGGTGCGGTCCGCGCAGACCGAGCAGCCCGACCGGTTCCTGCTCGTCGACACCGACGGCCCCACCCCGCACGACACCCTCGCCCGGGCCATCGCGGCGGGGGAGACCCAGCTCGCGCTCCGCGCCGGACGGCCGCACGTCCCCAGGCTCACCCCGCTGCCCCCGGCGGAACCGCGGCCGTTCACCCCGGCGGGCACGGTCCTCATCACCGGCGGCACCGGCGGGCTCGGCGCCCGCGTCGCCCGGCACCTCGTCACCGCGCACGGCGTCCGCTCGCTCGTCCTGCTCAGCCGCCGCGGCCCGGACGCGCCCGGCGCGGCCGAGCTGGTGGCCGAGCTGCCCGCGATCTCGATCGTCGCCTGCGACGTCACCGACCGGGACCGGCTGGCCGCGGTCCTCGCCGAGCACCGGCCGACCACCGTCATCCACACCGCGGGCGCCCTCGACGACGGCGTCATCGGGTCCCTCGACCGCGACCGCGTCGAGCGGGTGTTCGCCGCCAAGGTCCAGGGCGCGCTCAACCTGCACGACCTCGCCACCGACGTGGACCGCTTCATCCTGTTCTCCTCCGCCGCGGGCGTCCTCGGCGGCGCGGGCCAGGGCAACTACGCCGCCGCCAACGCCGCCATCGAAGCCCTCGCCCAGCGCCGCCGCGCCGACGGGCTGCCCGCCACCGCCATCGCCTGGGGGCCGTGGGCTTCGGCCACCGAACTGACCGGCGGACTCGGCGAAGCGGGCCTGGCCCGGCTCGCCCGCGCGGGCACCATCCCCCTGACCGACGACGACGGGCTCGCGCTGTTCGACCGCGCCCTGGCCGCCGACGCCCCGGTCGTCGTCGCCACCCGCCTCGACCTGTCCGCCCTCCGGGCCCGGGGCCCCGCGCCGATCTGGCACCGGCTCGTCCCACCCACCACCGCCGCCGCCCAGCCGAAGTCCGTCGCGGACGACCTCAGGGCGATGCCCGCGGCGAAGCGGGCCGAGGCACTGGCCGCGCTGCTCCGGTCGCACGTCGCCGACGTGCTCGGCTTCACCGCGGCCGACGAGATCGACGAGCAGCGCCCCTTCCGCGACCTCGGCTTCGACTCCCTCACCGCCGTCGAACTCCGCAACCGCCTCACCGCCGCGACCGCCCTGCGCCTGCCGCCGACCCTGGTCTTCGACCACCCCACGCCCAAGGCGCTGGTGGCGCACCTGCTCGCGGAACTGGCCCCCGACCAGGACTCCTCGGTCCTCGACGACCTGGACCGGCTCGAAACGGCCCTGTCCGGGCTCGACCGGGACGACCTCCTCCGCACCACCGCCCTGGCCCGGCTGACCGAGCTGATCGGCCGCTGGGGCACCCCCACCCCGACCGGCACCGCCGAACCCGTGGACGTCCCGGACGCGGACCTGTTCGAGGTGCTGGGACAGCGCTACGGAGCAGCCGATGCCGACTGAGGAGCAGTTGCGGTACTACCTGAAACGGGTCGTCGGCGACCTCGACGCCGCCACCGCCCGCGTCCGGGAGCTGGAGGAACGCGACACCGAGCCGATCGCCGTGGTCGGCATGGCCTGCCGGTTCCCCGGCGGGGTGCGCGGACCGGACGACCTGTGGCGGCTGGTCGCCGACGGCCGGGACGCGATCACCCCGTTCCCCGCCGACCGGGGCTGGGACCTCGAAGGGCTCTACCACCCCGACCCCGACCACCCCGGCACCTCGTACGCGCGCGAAGGCGGCTTCCTGCACGACGCCGCCGACTTCGACGCCGGGTTCTTCGGCATCTCCCCGACCGAGGCCCGCGCCATGGACCCGCAGCAGCGGCTGCTGCTGGAGGTCTCGTGGGAGGCCGTCGAACACGCGGGCATCGACCCGACCACGCTCCGCGAGAGCCGGACCGGGGTGTTCGCCGGCCTGATGTACCACGACTACGCGGCACTGCTCGCCCACGACGAGGGCGCCCAGGACCACGCGGGCACCGGCAACGCGGGCAGCGTCCTGTCCGGCCGCGTCGCCTACGCGCTCGGGCTGCAGGGCCCGGCGGTCACCATCGACACCGCCTGCTCGTCGTCCCTGGTCGCCCTGCACCTGGCGGCCCGGGCCCTGCGCGCGGGCGACGCGACGCTCGCGCTGGCGGGCGGGGTGTCGGTCATGGCCACCCCCGGCCTGTTCGTGTCCTTCACCAAGCAGCGCGGCCTCGCCCGCGACGGCCGGTGCAAACCGTTCTCCGACCACGCCGACGGCGCCGGGTTCGCCGAGGGCGTCGGCGTGCTGCTGCTGGAACGGCTCTCCGACGCGCGCCGCCACGGCCACCCCGTGCACGCGGTGGTCCGGGGCAGCGCCGTCAACTCCGACGGCGCCAGCAACGGCATCTCCGCGCCCAACGGGCCCGCGCAGCGGCGGGTCATCGCCCAGGCGCTCGCCGACGCGCGGATCGCCCCCGACACCGTCGACCTGATCGAGGCCCACGGCACCGGCACCACGCTCGGGGACCCGATCGAGGCGCAGGCCATCCTCGCCACGTACGGGCAGCACCGCGCGCGTCCGGCCCGGTTGGGGTCGATCAAGTCGAACCTCGGTCACACGCAGGCGGCGGCGGGCGTGGCGGGTGTCATCAAGGCGATCGAGGCGATGCGGCACGGCGTTCTGCCCGCGTCCCGGCACGCGGAGCACCCCACCACCAAGGTCGACTGGACCGCCGGGTCGGTGGAGTTGCTGGCCGCCGCGGAACCTTGGCCGGACACACCGGTTCGTCGAGCGGCGGTGTCTTCTTTCGGGATCAGCGGTACCAACGCTCATGTGATCCTCGAACAGCCGGAAACCGCCCCGGAGCCTGAGTTTTCCGTTGCGCGGGCGCCGATCCTGTTGTCCGGCAGGACTCCTGGTGGTGTGCGGGCGCAGGCCGCCGCGTTGCGGACGCACGTGCTCGACCGTCCCGACTTGTCGCTGTCCGACATCGGTCGGACTCTCGCGCTGCACCGCACCGCTTTCGAGCATCGGGCCGGGTTTGTCGCCGCCGGCCGTGAAGAGCTCCTTGACCGGCTGGGTGCTGTCGAGGAGACCACGCGGGCGCGCACCGGGAGCGGTGTGCTGTTCGTGTTCCCCGGCCAGGGGTCGCAGTGGGAGGGCATGGCCGGGCCGCTGCGCTCGGACCCCGTGTTCGCTCGACGCCTCGACGAGTGTGTCGAGGCGTTGGGGGAGTTCGTGGACTGGCCCGTGCTGGACGTCCTGCTCGGTGCTCCCGGGGCGCCGTCGCTGGACCGGATCGACGTCGTCCAGCCCGCGCTGTGGGCGATGATGGTGTCCCTCGCCGAGGTCTGGCGCGCGCACGGTGTCGCGCCGGACGCGGTCGTCGGGCACTCGCAAGGGGAGATCGCCGCTGCCTGCGTCGTCGGGGCGCTGAGTCTGCGTGACGGGGCGCGGATCGTCGCCAGGCGGAGCGGGTTCTGGCAGGAGTTGGCCGGGCTCGGCGGGATGCACGCGGTGTCGTTGCCCGCCGACGAGGTTGCCCGGCGGATCGAGCCGTGGGGCGGTGTCATCGCGGTTGCCGCCGACAACAGTCCTTATGCCACAACGGTTTCCGGAGAGGTTGGCGCGCTCGACGAACTCGCCGCCGAGTTGACGGCCGACGGGGTCGGGCACCGGCGCGTGCGGGGAATCGGGATCGCGGCGCACTCACCGCAGATCGACCGCTACCGCGACGCGCTGCGCGCCGAACTCGCCGTTGTGGCCCCGAAGGCGTCTGAGATCCCGCTGTACTCGACGGTCACCGGTGACCTGATCGACACCGGCCGGATGGACGCGGCCTACTGGTGGGACAACACCCGGGAGCCCGTCCGCTTCCACCAGGCCGTGCGCAAGGCGCTGGCGGGTGGGATCCACGGGTTCGTCGAGGTCAGCCCGCATCCGACGCTGCTGCCCGCGCTGGCGGAGGTCGCCCAGGACACGGGGGCGCGGGTCGCCGCCGCCGGAACGCTGCGCCGCCAGGACGGCGGGCCCGAACGCGTTCTGGCCGCGCTCACCGAGGCCCACGACCAGGGCATCGCGGTCGACTGGCGGACCGTGTTCCCCGGCGACCGGGTTCCCGCCGCGCTTCCGCCGTATGCCTTCCAGCACCGCCGCTACTGGCCGGAGATCGCCCCGCCGCAGTCGCCTGCTTGGCGCTACCGCGTCCGGTGGCGCCCCGTTCCCGTCGACCGCCCCGGCCGACCGGGCCGCTGGGCGATCATCGGCACGGCGGACCACCAGCCCATCGCCGAGGCGCTGCGACGACTCGGTGCCGACGTGGAGATCACCGCCGACGCCGAGCGGGCACTCGCCGAGTTCGACAACGCCCTCGCCCTGCCCGGCACGCTCCTCGACGCCGTGGCCCTCGTCCGCGCCCTCGACACCCCCGGCTCCGGCCGACTCTGGCTCGCCACTCGCCACGCGGTGTCCACTTCGGACTCGGCGCCGACTCCGGAGGCGGCCGCGATCTGGGGATTGGGTCGGGTGGCCGCGCTCGAACACCCCACCCGCTGGGGCGGTCTCGTCGACTTCCCCGAGGCCGCCGACGAGCGCACCTGGGACCTCCTCGCGCGGGCCGTGAACGCCACCGGCGAGGACCAGATCGCTGTCCGAGACGGACTCCTGGCTCGCAGGCTCGTCCCCGCCGCGCCGCGCGTCGGCGAACCGACCTGGTGTCCGAAGGGCACCGCGCTCGTCACCGGCGGCACGTCCGGGGTCGGCGCTCTCCTGGCCCGCTGGCTCGTCGGTCTGGGGACCCGCGACCTCATCCTCACCAGCCGTCGGGGCACGGACGCACCCGGTGCCGACGCACTCGCCGCGGACCTCCGCGCGGCGGGCGCGACCGTCCGGGTGATCTCCTGCGACATCGCCGACCGCGATGCCGTCGCCGCGCTGCTCGCCGACACCGACGTGCGCACCGTCGTCCACGCCGCCGGGGCGCTGACCTCGGCGCCCACGGTCGACATCGACGCGCGGCACCTCGCCGAGACCATGGCCGCCAAGGTCGACGGCGCCCGCCACCTGCACGAGCTGACCACCGACCTCGACGCGTTCATCCTCGTCTCCTCCGGCGCGGGCGTCTGGGGCGGCGCGGGCCAGGGTGCCTACGCCGCCGCCAACGCCTACCTCGACGCCTTGGCCGAACAGCGCCGCGCCCAGGGCCTCGCCGCCACCTCCGTGGCCTGGGGAGCCTGGGGCGGCGACGGCACCCTCGCCCGCGACCCGGCCATCGCCGACGCCTTGGCGCGGCGGGGCAACCGCATGATGGACCCGGACCGCGCCCTCGACGCGCTGCGCGGCGCCCTGCACGACGGCGACACCACCCTCGTCGTCGCCGACCTCGACTGGTCGCTGTTCGCCCCCACGTTCACCATCGGCCGCCCGTCCCCGCTCCTCGCCGAGATCCCCCGACCCGCCGCGCCCGCCGTCGAGCCCGTGGAGGACGTCACCGACATCCCCGCCCTGGTGCGCGGGCTCGTCGCGTCGGTCCTCGGCCACGCCTCACCCGCCGACCTGGACCCGGCGCGGAGCCTGCCGGAGGCGGGGTTCGACTCGCTCATGTCGATCCGCCTCCGCAACGCCATCGCCGCCGCCACCGGCAGGCAGCTGCGCGCCGACCTCGCCTTCGCGCACCCCAGCGTCGACGCCATCACCCGACTGCTCACCGACGCGGAGGAACCCGAACCCGCCACGGAACCGGACTCCCTGTACGCGTTCTTCCGGAGCTCGTGGGAACAGGGCCGCATCGGCGACGGCTACCGGCTGCTGACCGCCGCCGCCGACCTCCGCGCCAAGTTCGACACCGACGCGGGGGCGGCCAACCGCGTCCCGCCCGTCCGGCTGGCCCGGGGCAAGGCGGACCCGGTGATCATCCTGTTCAGCACGTATGTCGCCATCGGGGGCGTCCACGAGTACGTCCGGCTGGCCACGCCGTTCCGCGGCAGGCGCGAGGTCGCCGTCCTCCAACCCCCCGGCTTCGAACGCGACCACGCCCTCCCCCGGGACGTCGACGTCCTGCTCGGCACCCAGGCCGCCGCCGTGCTCGACTGCGCCGACGGCCGACCGTTCGTCCTGGCCGGGCTTTCCTCCGGCGGCACCATGGCCCACGCCATAGCCGCCCACCTCGAAGACCGCGGCCACCACCCCGCGGGTGTCGCCCTCCTGGACGTCTACTTCGAACCAACCGAGATCGCCACCCTCTTCGACGGCGACCTCGACGAGGGCATGTTCGAGCGAGAACACACCTGGACCCCGATGACCACCCCCCGCCTCACCGCCACCGCCCACTACCTGTCCCTCTTCGGCGGCTGGACACCCCCACCCATCTCCGCGCCGACCCTGCTCCTGCGCGCCGCGGAGCCCCACAGCCCGCCGCTGAGCGACAAACCGGAGGACTGGCAGGCGAGCTGGGACCTCCCGCACACCGCCGTCGACGTCCCCGGCACCCACTTCACCCTCGTCGAGGACCACGCCCCCACCACCGCCGAAGCCCTCGAACGCTGGATCCGCGACCTCCCCTGACACGACTGTGCCCCGCCACCGAGCAGGTGGCGGGGCACAGTCGTCGAGATCAGACGGTCTGCGGCACCGGAGTGATCGCGTCCAGTCGCCGGTACTGGTCGGACGACAGGGTGAACCGGGACGCTGCCTGGTTTTCCGCCAGGTGCGCCACCGACGACGTCCCCGGGATCAGCAGGATGGCGGGGGACCGGTGCAGCAGCCACGACAACGCCACCTGGGACGCCGTGGCCCCGAGTTCCCCGGCCACGTCCGCGATCGCGCCACCCCCGCGGGTCAGCGACCCCTTCCCGACCGGGTGCCAGGGGATGAACCCGATCCCCTCACGCTCGCAGTACTCCACCACCGCCTCGTGCTTGCGATCCGTCAGGTTGTAGCGGTTCTGCACGCTCACCACCGGCACGAACTCCCGCGCCGACCGCAGCTCCGCCACCGTCACCTCCGACAGCCCGACGTGCCGGACCTTCCCCTCCGACCGCAACTGCGCCAACACACCCAACTGCTCCGCCACCGGCACCAGCGGATCAATCCGGTGCAGCTGCAACAGGTCCAACCGCGCCACGCGCAGCCGGCGCAGGCTCAGCTCCACCTGTTGGCGCAGGTACTCCGGCCTGCCCAGCGGGACCCACACGCCCGGCGCCGGGCGGCACTGCCCCACCTTCGTCGCCACCACCAGCCGCGGCGCGTACGGGTGCAGGGTCGAGGCGATCAGCTCCTCGTTGCTCCCCGGACCGTACGCGTCGGCGGTGTCGATCAGGTCCACGCCCAGCTCCACCGCCCGCCGGAGGACGGCTCGGGCGGCGGGGACGTCCGGGGGAAGGCCCCAGCCGCCCTCGCCGGTCAGGCGGAGCGCGCCGAAGCCGGTGCGGTGGACCACCAGGTCGCCGCCCAGCGCGAAGGTGGCTGCCGTCACGCGGGCCGCCGGGCGTGGACCAGGTACATGGCCTGCTCCTCCGGGATCAGCGGGGCCGGGGTCACCACGACGTCGTACCCGCGCTCGGCCAGCAGCGACCGCACCGCGGCCAGGTTGCCGTCGAAGTCGTGCACCTCGACCACGAACGCCGCGGCCCGCGCCCAGTCCGCGTCGGAGAACCCGCGCAGGACCTCCAGCTCCGCGCCCTCGACGTCGATCTTCACCAGGTCGATCGGGCCGTCCTCGGCGCGGCCCGCCAGCACGGTCGCCACGGTCGTGACCGGCACCTCGATGGTGAGCGCGGTCTCCAGCAGCGCGATCAGCAACGTCTTCTGCTCCGGGTAGCGCGTCGAGTTCGCGGGCGCCTGCGGGTAGAAGGTGAACTCCGCCGTCGACTCCTCGGTGCCCAGCGCCACCGGGTACACCGTGACGCCGTCGAGCCCGTGCAGCTCGATGTTGCGGTGCAGGGCGCCGATGGTGCGCGGCATCGGCTCGAACGCCAGCACCGTCGCGCCCGGCCGGGCCCGCTTCACCGCGTACGAGAACATGCCGACGTTCGCGCCGATGTCGAGCACCAGCGCGTCCGGCGGCAGCTTCCCGATCTCCGCCGAGTAGGTGTCGCCCTCGAGGATCTCGGCGTACACGAACCGCAGCTCCAGGTAGTGCCCGTCGGGGTCGGTGGGCGCGTAGCACCGGTAGTCGGCCGACAGCTCCACGAGGCTGATGTCCTCGACCCCGACGGCACTGGTGTCACTCACAGTCTTCCTCCGTGACTCGTTGGATGACGTCCGCCGCGGCCCGTGCCCCGCCGGACAGGTCGATGTGCGCCCGCATCGCGGACAGCCGCCGGGCCGTGTCGGCGTCGCCCGCCACGGCGTCCACCGCCGCCCGCACCGCGACCCCCGACACCTCGGTGGCGGGCAGCCACCGGCCCAACCCCAGTTCGCCGACCCGGCGCGCGTTCGCGATGGCCTCCGGGTGGCTGGGCACCGCCACCACCGGCACCGCGTGCGCCAGCGACTCCATGACGCTGCCCATCCCCGCCTGGCTCACCGACGCCCGCGCGTGCGCCAGCACCTCGGGGTGCCGCAGCCAGCCGTGCGCCTCGATCGACGGCGGCAGCGGCCCCAGCGCGCCGGGGTCGAACCGGCCGCCCAGCGTGATCACCACGTGCCACGGCGACTCGGCGAAGGCCGCCACGCAGTCGGTGAACAGCGACAACCGGTCGTTGGACGTGGTGCCCAGCGACAGCAGCAGGACCGGCCGATCGTCCGCGGGCGGGCGCCAGCTCGGCGTCCCGTCCGGCGGTGCCAGGCAGGGGCCGACGAAGGTGTACCGGTCGCCGTACCGGTGGCTCTCGGGCTGGAAGTCCCTGGGCACGAACGCGACCGTCCGCTCGCCCGGCCGCGCGGTGAACGACTCGAACGACGTCCCCGGCACCCCGTGCGCGTCGAACAGCGACACCAGCGCCGCGCCGAAGGACACCAGCCGGTCCCACTCGGCGTCGTCGTCGCGGGCCCCGATCCGGACGCTGCCCGGGGTGAACGGCTCGCGGTCGATCGACGTCGGCACCAGCTGCACCGCGGGCACGCCGAGCCGCGCGGCGGTCACCCGCGCGGGCGCCCACAGCGCGGAGTCGAAGGCCACGACCGCGGGCGGGTCGGACTCCGCGTGCTCGACCACCGCCCGGGTCGCCTTGATGACGTCGAGGAAGACGTCCTTGCTCGCCTCCGCCCACTCCGCCTCGGTCAACCCCGCCAGCGACGGCAGTTCCGCCAGCGGCGGGTCGAACAGCACCGGTTCGGCACCGGCCGCCGCGACCTCGGGGGCGAACCGCCCGGACACCACCGCGCGGACCCGGTCGCCGCGCCGCGCCAGTTCGGCGATGACGGCGAGGTTCGGCCGCACGTGGCCGTGCGTGGGGTAGAGCAGGAACAGGACGTCGCGCTGCCGGGGCATAGGCCCGAACGGTAGCCGCGCCGATCACCGGATCCCCTGGCGCGCGGGGAAGTCTAGTGACCTTCCCATGATGCCGCTGGTCTGATCGGGACGAGCATCCGCAAGCGACTTGGAGGCGGTGATCGCGGTGCACGCGGCGTTCTTCACCTTTCCCCTGCACGGCCACGTGAACCCGACCCTGGGGGTGGTGGCGGAACTGGTCCGCCGCGGCCACCGCGTCACGTTCGCGACCACACCGGAGTTCGCCGACGCGGTCAAGGCCGCGGGCGCCGAACCCCTGTTGTACGACAACGTGATGCCGAAGTCGCTGGACCTGGTCATCAAGCCGCCGGGGGAGGTGTCGTCGGAGGAGTTCCACCGCTCGATCCGCACCATCACCGAGGAGGGCTTCGCGCCGCTCGCCCAAGCCCACGACGCCCTGGCGGACGACCACC
This sequence comes from Actinokineospora auranticolor, assembly GCF_041897805.1. Lineage (GTDB taxonomy): Bacteria > Actinomycetota > Actinomycetes > Mycobacteriales > Pseudonocardiaceae > Actinokineospora > Actinokineospora auranticolor. Next base: position 5,017,716 of record NZ_CP154825.1, on the reverse strand, counting down.
CCGACGTCGTCCTGCACGACCTGACGGCCTTCCACACCGGACGCCTGCTGGCGCTGAAGTGGGGCGTGCCCGCGATCCGGCTCTGCACGACCATCGCGTTCACCGACGAGTTCAACCCGTACCTGCGGTTCCTCGGGCAGCACCCGGACATCGACCCGACCCACCCCGCGATCACCGGCGAACGCGAGGCCGTGGTGCAGGCGCTGGAGAGCCACGGCGTCGACCTGACCCCCGAGGAGTTCCGGGCGGACACCTCGACCCTGCGCCGGAGCCTGGTGTTCCTGCCCCGCGAACTCCAGGTCGGCGCCGACCACTTCGACGACGACTTCGCCTTCGTCGGCCCGTGCCTGACCGACCGCGCCTTCGAGGACGACTGGAAACCCCGCCAGGGAACGGATCCACTGGTGGTCGTCGCGTTCGGCACCTTCGGCTACACCAGCCAACGACGGCTGTTCACCGAGTGCGTCCGCGAGTTCGCCGACCGCCCTTGGCGAGTGGTGCTCGTGGTCGGCAACCAGGTCGACCCGGCGGACCTGGAACCGTTGCCCGCCAACGTCGAGGTGCGCCGCTGGGTGCCGCAGCTGGCCCTGCTGGCGGAAACCGACGTGTTCGTCTCGCACGCGGGCATGGGCAGCGTCACCGAAGCCCTGTGGACGGGGACACCGGTGGTCCTGCTGCCCCAGCTGACCGAACAGGACCTCGTCGCAGAACAGGTCACCGGCCTCGGCCTGGGCCGCGTCGTGCCGCGCGACAACCTCGGCGCCAAGCCGGTGGGGGAGGCGGTGGCCGAACTCCTGGCCGCACTCCAGGACGGCGACCTACCCGCCCGCCTCACCACGATGCGCGAGGCCATGCGAACCGCGGGCGGCGCGCGGCGCGCGGTGGACGTGATCGAGGACGTGATCGCCTGACCCCGGTGGGGTGGTCCTGGCCGGACCACCCCACCGGATTGTTCAGTTGGGCCAAGGGATCTGCGGGGAACGGTAGTAGTTCACGCCCCACAGGTCCCACCGTTCGGCCTGGGCCGCCACGCGGACCCGGGCGTCCGTCCAGTTCTGGGCCGTCTTCGGGGTCCAGGCCACCTCGGCGAGTTCCGGCAGGCGGGGGAAGAGCATGAACTGCAGGCTCTTCTCGTCCGGTGTCACCTGGGTGAACATCGTCGCCTCCACCCCCAGCACCGACGCCGTCGGCAGGTCCGTGATCGCCGCGTCCGGGTCCCAGCCGTACGCGTCGGCGGCCTCCACCAAGCCGGCCCAGGTCTGGCCGTACTTCGGCGCGTCGACGGTGTACTTCATGTCCAGGTAGGCCCGGTTGGCCGGGGACAGCAGCAGCTTCGCCCCCTGCGCGGCCGAGCGGACCGCGGTCGGGTCGTCCGGCCACGCGTACCAGTACTGGCTCACCGAGCCCGGGCCCCACGGGGTCCGTCCCTCCAGCGCCGAGTTCCAGCCCATCGGCCGCTTCCCGTACTTCGCCACCGTGGCCGCCGCGCGGTCCATGAACGCCACGTAGTCCGCCTCCGGGGTGCCCTGCACCTCGTCGCCGCCGACGTGCACGTACTGCCCCGGGGTCAGCGCCGCGACCTCGCGGATCACGTCGTCGACGAACCGGTCCACCACCGGCCTGCCCAGGCACAGCGAGCTGAAGCCGGTGTCGTAGCCGGTGTAGAGGGGCGGTGCCACGCCGTCGCAGTTCAGCTCCGCGTAGGACGCCAGGGCCGCCGTCGTGTGCCCCGGGATGTCGATCTCCGGCACCACCGTCACCCCGCGCCGCCGCGCGTACTCGACCAGGTCGCGGTACTCGGCCTTGGTGTAGTAGCCGCCGGGGCCGCCGCCGGTCGCGGTGCTGCCGCCGTAGGTGGCCAGCCGGGGCCAGCTGTCGATCTGGATCCGCCAGCCCTGGTCGTCGGTGAGGTGCAGGTGCAGGTGGTTGTACTTGTACGTCGACACCTGGTCGATGAACCGCCGCACCGCGTCCGGCGGGTAGAAGTACCGGGCCACGTCCAGCATCACGCCCCGGTAGGCGTAGCGGGGCCGGTCGACGACCCGCGCGCCCGGCACCGTCCACGGACCCGGCTGCCGCCGCTCGCTCTCGATCCGCGCGGGCAACAGCTGCTTCACCGTCTGCGCCCCGTTGCGCAGCCCCGCGGCGGTCGCGCCCTCCACGGTGACCCCGCCGGGGGTGACGTCCAACCGGTACCCCTCGGGCCCGATCTCGCGCTCGTCCCCGGTCAACCGCAGCGAGATCGTGTTCGGCCGCGCCGCGGCGGAGGTCACCACCGGCAGCGCGTACCCCGTGGCCGGGCGCAGCTCCGACCCCAGCAGATCGGCGACCTCGCGCACCTCGCCCGCCCCGGGCGGCACGGAGACGGTGGTCGCCTGGTCGAGCCGGAACGACGCCCCCGGCCGCGCCCGCACCGAGACGGGCTTCGGCAACAGGGTGTCCAAAGTGGAGAAAGCGGGCTGCGCGGAGGCGGCGGGCGCGGGTCCGGCGACCAGCACGCCGGACACGACGACCAGCGCGGCCGACCAGGCGCGGGACCGCCTAGCTAAGTGGATCACGATATCCCCCGGGAGAGCGGTGGGCAGGTCGCCCGCAGTCAAATCGAAACCGGGCAAGCCGACCGGCGGTGGCGGCCAGGACTGGGGAAACCCCTAACGCCGCGCGGTACCCGGGAGGTCCCCGGCGGCGGCGGCGGTAGCGTGCGGCGCATGCCGAGTGGGCGCATCGCGATCGTCGCCGTCACGTCGCCGAGCCACATCTACCCCTGGTTGGCGCTGGTCGACGAGCTCGCCGCGCGCGGCCACCGGGTCAGCGTGTCGGCGGGGGAGTCCGTGCGCGGCCTGTTCGACCGGGTCGTCGCGGAACGGTCCACTGTGGAGTTCGTGGCCCACCCGTCGCTGCTGCCGGACCCGGCCACGGGCGCCTCCGGCATCGGCGCGATCCCCGTCGACGCCGGCGAGGTGATGCAGGTCTTCCTCCGCGAGGCCATGATCCAGCTGCCCCGGCTGACCGCCCACTTCGACACCCCGCCGGACCTGGTGCTGTGCGACCCGGGCGCGATGGCGGGCCAGGTGCTCGCCCGCCGCCACGGAGTCCCGGCGGTCACCCTGGCCATCATGCCCATGGTCTGGTCCGAACCGGACACCGAGCCCGACGCGGAGGTGCTGGCCGGGCTCGGCTCCGCCGACTCCGCCGCCCGCTACTACGAACTCGCCGACGCCTGGCTCGCCGACAACGGCATCACCGGCGGCGCCCACGCCCTCCAGGGCCAACCGGACGGCACCCTGTCGCTGGTCCCGCGCGCCATGCAGCCCGGCGCCGAACGCGCACCCGAGTCCGTGCGGTTCGTCGGCCCCTGCCTCGCCCGCGAACGGCTCGACGACCGCAGCTGGACGCCCCCGGCCGACGGCAGGCGGGTCGTGCTGGTGTCGCTGGGCAACTCGTTCAACGACCGCCCCGACTTCTACCGCACGTGCGTCGAGGCGTTCGCCGACACCGACTGGCACGTGGTCCTCGTCGCGGGCAAGCACGCGGCGACCCTGGACGCGCCGGCGCACGTGCGGGTGTACGAGCGGGTGCCGCAGCTCATCGTGCTGGAACACGCTTCCGCCTTCGTCACCCACGCCGGCATGGGCGGTTGCGTCGAGGCGTTGTGGTACGGGGTGCCGATGGTGGCCATCCCGCAGGGCGTCGACCAGTTCGGCAACGCCGCCCGGGTCGCTGAACTGGGCGTCGGCACCCACCTGCCCGCCGCCGAGGTCACCGCCGACGCACTCCGGCAAGCCGTCGACCAGGTGTCCGCCGATCCCGTTGTCGCGGAACGGCTGGCCGCCGCCCGCGCCGAGCTGCGCGCGGGCGGCGGAGTGTCCGAGGCGGCCAACACTGTCGAATCTTACCTCACCGCAACGGTTTCTAGGTGATTCCCTAGTCCGCGCACCGCATGCCCTTGTCCCGGCGGGACGTGCTCCTAGTCTCGGCGGCGGTGCCGCGAGGACGCGCACCGAGACCACGAGCGTGAACCGGAGTGTGCGGCGATGGCTAGCAAGGGTGCGAAGAACGGCGCGGGACTGCTGCTGCTGGTCCTGATCGTCATCCTGATCCTGTCCCAGAAGAAGGCCGACGGCGCGGAACTCAACGCGCCCGCCCCCGACAAGGCGCCGGTCGGCTGGGAGACCTACCGGCAGACCGAGGCCATCGACGGGCTGCGCGTCGGTGAGCACACCGGCCAGTTCTCCAGCTTCGACCGCGCGGGCACCAACGACGACGGCGGTTTCGGCACGTACTCCTGCCTGCGCGTCACCGGAACCGGGTGCGTGGTGGCCGACAGAGTCGGCGCGGGGGAGTTGACGTCGCTGTGGTTCGTCGGCGACGTCCCCGCGGATGAACGCGCGAACCCCGGCGTAGCGGCGAAACTCGCCGGCCAGTCCGCCGCGGTGCGGACCGCGGTCACGAACGCGTCGCTCGCGGACAACACCGTCACCGTCGAGCTCGACGGCCGCACGGTCCTGAGCGGACGCATCGGCGACATCGTCGACGGCAAGCTCGGCGCGCCCTTCGCCTGGCCGCTGGTGGCCAACACCTACGAGTCCCGCGGCGCCATGGTCATCAAGGTGCCCATGCCGTACCGGGAATCCATGCGCGTGACCACCGGCATCAACCCGCTCTACTTCCACGTCGACCACCGCGAGTTCGCCGACGCCGACGGCATCACCACCTTCGACCCAGCGGACCGCGCGCAGGACGTCCTCGACCGATTACGGTCCTACGGGGTCGCCGACCCAAAACCACCAGTGCCAGGCGCGCGGGTGAGCACCACCACGACGGACGTCCCAGCCGGGGCGTCCGTCAACTTTTTGCGTCTGAACGGTCCCGCCCGCGTGACCCAGGTCCGGTTGTCGTTACCCCAGGTCGTGGCCAGTCCACGGCGCAACGACGACGGGCGGCACCTGGACGCCGGCGGGCGGAGCGCGTTCACGGTCCGCATCGATCCCGCCAACCGGGGTGTCCGTCTCACCCGCACCTATGACGCGGACCTCGCCGGGCAGCGGGCCACCATCCTCGTCGACGGGAAGCCGGCAGGCGAGTGGGCGAGCACCCCGGCGGGACCCGCCGGGCAGTGGGCCGCCCAATCCGTCGAACTCCCGGCCACCGCGACCGCGGGCAAGTCCAGGATCACCGTGACCACCGAGGCCCGCACGCCCTTCGCCGAGTTCCGCTACGACGTCCACAGCAGACTCGGCACCTCCTGGACCCGCACCGACGTGTTCGACACCGGCCCGTGGCAGCCCGGCACCGAGCAGGCGCACGCGTACTCCGCCACGAACGTCATCTGGCAGGGCCGCTACGACAACCGCTTCGCCGCCGACCCCGCCGAGCTGGACCGCTCCGACGCCGTGCTCGCCGGCCTGCGGCTGCGCGCCACCTTCGACGGGCGCACCACCGTCGACGCGCCCGTCGGCGAGTTCTTCGGTTCCGGCCTCGGCGAGTTCGACAGCCGCTCGCTGCTCTCCTCGATCGACGCCACCCCCGGCGGTTGGTACACCGCCTGGTGGCCCATGCCCTTCGCCGCGAACGCCACCGTCGAGCTGGTCAACGGCTCCGGTGTGCCCGTGACCGGCGCCGTGCTGGAGGTGACCGCCGCGCCGGACAAGGGGACTCCGGCCGCGCTGGCCGCCGGCGCCATCGGCTACTTCCACGCCACCCACGGCGAAGCCGCGAGCGTGCCCGCCAAGCAGGACGTCCCGCTGCTGGACGCGCGCGGCCGGGGCGTGCTGCGTGGCGTGACCCAGGTGATGCGCGGCGCCGCCGGGCGGGCCAACCCGTACGACTTCGAGGAAGGTGACGAACGCGCTTATGTGGACGGTTCGGCCGGCCCGGCGTGGCACGGCACCGGGACCGAGGACTTCTACGAGGCCGGGTGGTACTTCCTCGGCGGCTACACCGTTTCGGGCTTCCTCACCGGCAGCCCCGCCTTCGAGGCCCAGGGCGACGGCTGCGCGGTCATCTGCGCGAGCATGAGCCGCGTGTTCATGGCCGACGCCATCGCCTTCGGCACCGGGCTGCGCCTCGGCATCGAGCACGGCTCGGTCAACGAGGACCCGGCGGGGGAGAGCTGGACCGCGTACTGGTACGGCCAGGACGCCTTGGGGCTGCGGCAGACCGACGTGGTCGACCTCGCCGACGCCGCCAGCCGTGACGCCCACGACTACCAGGCCGTCCGGGAGTCCGAGGGCGCCGTCACCAGCGCCTTCGAGGGCGCGGGCTTCGAGGCGCCGCTCCCGCGCCCCACCCGCGCGTCCACCGGGCCCGTCGAGTTCACCGTCGCCGTCGACCCCGCCAACCGGGGCGCGCGACTGCACCGGCTCGGCGACCAGAGCAGGGCCGGGCAGGGCGTCGAGGTCCTCGTCGACGGCGTCTCCGCCGGACGTTGGTGGCAGCCGCGCGACAACGAGCACGCCCGCTGGCTCGAGGACGGGTTCGCCATCCCACCGGCCCGCACCGCGGGCAAGGACCACATCACCGTCGAACTGCGGCCCACGGCCGGGTCCGCGCCCTGGTCCGCCGCCCGCTACCGGGTCGTCAGCGAGGTCGCGCCCTACGCCGACACGACCGCGCCCGGCGTCGTGGCCGGGCTCGTGGCCGTGTCCGCCGAGACCAACGCCGTCGACCTGACCTGGGCCCCGGCGACCGACAACGCCGCCATCGCGGGCTACGAGGTGCACGCCGCCCGGACACCGGACGTGCCGATCACCCCCGCCACGCTCGTCGGCACCACCACCGGACCCGCCTACCGGCACCGCGACCTCGGTCTCGGCGACCCCTGGAACTACCGCGTCGTGGCCGTCGACGCCGCAGGCCGGTCGGGCCCGCCGTCCGCCGTCGCGGGGGCCACCAGCGGCATGCGGCTGGACATCGAGGCCGAGGACCTGGTGCCGCCGGAGAGCGGGTCCACCGGGGTGCTGGTGCTCACCGACCCGAGCGCCTCCGACACCGCCTACGCGATTCTCGCCGCCACCACCGAGGGCGATCACACCACCGCCGTGTTCACCGTGCCGAAAACGGGTACGTACGACCTGACGACCACGTGGGTGGCCGATCCGAACCGCGGGATCGGCGCCGTCGGCGTCGACGGGACTGCCGTCGGCACCCCGTTCGACACCCACCGGGTCGACGGACCGCGCCTGCCCAACATTTCCACCGGGAGGATCTCCCTCACCGCCGGAACGCACCGGCTGACCGTCACCGCCACTGGCAGGAATGCGAACTCGACCGCCTACTTCCTGGGGTTCGATCGCTTTTCCCTCACCCTGCGGTGACACTGCGGGCGATCGATGATTATCATCGCTGGAGAAGCCACCGCCACCGGTCGCGGGTGCGCTCATTCGACGGCTCCGTCCCCGTTCTCGACGATTCCAGGGAGAATGTCATGAAACAGCGTTCGGCGGGTTCCCGCGTCATCGCCTTGGCCGTGGGCGTCGCGCTCATCATCGGCGGCATCACCGGCCTGACCGACGCGGACGCGCTGGTGGTCAGCAAGATCGGCGCGGCCGCGGCGATCCTCGCGGGGCTGGTGTTCCTCAAGATCAGCGCCACCTCCTCGAAGGCCTGAGGCGGACCCGGTGTCGGCCCGCGCGCGGCGGGCCGGACACCGACCGGCGCCGCTAGGCCAGCCCGGCGCTCTTGAGCGCGTCCTCCACGGAGTGCCGGGCCTTCTTGAACTTGCTGGTCACGCCCATGGCGGTCAGCGGGCCGAGGCCCGCGGCGAACCCGCCGCCGCCGTGCGTGCCCTGCTTGAGGACGAGGTCGGACCCGTCCACCTCCAGGTCCACCCGCAGCCGCGTGTCGTGCTTCTTGGTGATCTCCGCGCCGCCCTCGTGCGCCTCGGCCCTGGTGTCACCGGTCTGCACCCAGCGGTAGCCCCGGTCCTCCAGCGCGCCCCGCGCGACCCGCAGCGCCTCCGCCGCGCTGGCCCCCCGGTTGAGCTGAATCTTTTTCGAACCCACGCCTGACTCCTATTCGGTTCCGTGTCGCTCCGCCTTTCGGCGGACGCATTTCGGTTGGGCATGTGAAGGGTACAGAATGCTCGTCCCAGCTTAATGGGTACCCGGGTCTGGCGCTGCGGGAGAAAGTTGTGCGGCGCCGGCCGATGGTTGTCGATCGGGCCCGGCGGCTATCCGTGGAGGTCAGCCCCGGTTCCGCACGATCGAGTGAACACGAATGTTGTCGGTTCGGCACCCGCGGGCCACCTTGGTTGATCCCGTTCCCGCCCGGCGGCTGTAGCGTGACCAACCCATCACGGGTTGTACTCGAGTCATGTTCACAGTTGACGCGCTCCCGGCGCCCGCCGCCGACCCCCCGCGCACCCCGCAGTTCGCGGGGTGGCCGGTGGGGCTCGTCGCCGCGGTCACCGGCGCGCTGATGTACCTCGCGAGCCGCAACTACGGCTACTTCTTCGACGAGGCCTACTTCGTCGTCGCGGGTCGTGACCACCTGGCCTGGGGCTACTTCGACCAGCCCGCGCTGGTCCCCGCGCTCGCGGCCCTGGCCGACCACCTGGCCCCCGGCTCGCTGCCGGTGCTGAGGCTCCCGGCCACCCTCGCGTGCGTCGGCGGGGTCGTCCTCACCGCCCTCATCGCCCGCGAACTCGGCGGCGGCCGACGGGCGCAGACGGCGGCGGCGTTCGCGTACGCGCTGTCCGGCGCCGTCCGCATCGGCCACTGGCTGGCGACGTACTCCCTGGACCCGTTCTTCTGGACCGTGATCGTGTGGCTGCTGGTGCGGTGGACCCGTCAGCACCGCGAGGGCAGGCCCGACGACCGGCTGCTGCTGGCGGCGGGCGCGGTCACCGCCCTGTCGTTGCAGACGAAGTTCCTGGTTCCCGCGCTCTGGGCCGCGGTGCTCCTCGCCGCGGTGGCCCTCGGTCCTCGGACCCTTCCCCGGCGGCCCCTGCTCTGGGTGGGCGCCCTCATCGCCGTGGTCGCGACCACTCCCAACCTCGTCTGGCAAGTCGCCAACGGCTGGCCGTACGCGCGGATGACCGACGTCGTCGCCAAGGAGTTCGCCGGTACCGGGCGGTACCTGTGGGAGGGCCTGGCGGGCGCGGGGCTCCTCATGGGCGTCCTGCTCGTCCTCTGCGGCCTGGCCCGCTTGGTGGTGTCGAGGGAACTGGCCGCCTTCCGCTACCTCGGCGTGGCCACGATCGCGATCGTCGTCGCCTTCGCCCTCCTCGACGGCCGCTCGTACTACCTGTTCAGCCTCTACGCACTGCCCATCGCCGCGGGCGCGACCGCCCTGGAGCGCTTCCGCTGGACGACACCGCGTGCACTGGTGGCGGGCGCGGTGGTCCTGCTCTCGCTGGCCGTGTCGGTGATCAGCCTGCCGGTGTTCTCCCGCGCGGTGGCGGAGAAGCTGCCGGACCTGCCGCTGGTGGCGACCGCCAAGCAGTACACGGTCGCTGAGGGGCAACTGGAACCGCTGGTGGACGGCATCGCCGCCCTCTACACCGCGTTGCCCCCCGAGCAGCGGGCCCGAACCGCCATCATGACCGACAGCTACGTCTTCGCCGCCGCCGTCGACCTCTACGGCCCCGCCCGAGACCTCCCACGCGCCTACAGCGGCCACCGCGGCTACTTCTACTTCGGCCACCCAGACGACCACCACGACAGCGTCCTGTTCGTCGGCACCCCGAACCCCGCCCTCCACACGGCTTTCACGGCCGAGATCCCACTGGCACCGGACTTCGCCACCCTCTATACAGGACTCCATGAGCCCTGGGACGCGCTCTGGCCGGACTTGCGGACCCAGTGACGCCCGCCGCCGGGTGACCGGGTCGCTCAGGGAGCCCGCGCGTCGTGTTCACGCGCTCGGCCGCTCGACTCCGTGGCCGGTGGGCCGAAGGATCGAACCGGAGGCGCGCACGACCTCGACCTACCCGGAGGCGCCGTGAGCGGGCCACGCGTTCGGCAGGCGGTCATCCTCGCCAGTGGCCGCGGGGACCGGCTGCGACCCCTCACCGACGCGCGTCCCAGACCCCTGGTCGAGGTGCGGGGCGTGCCGATCCTGGGGCACCAGCTCGGCTGGCCGGCCGCCTCCGGGGTGGAGGAGGTCGTCGTGGCCGCGGGCTACCTCGGTCACGCCATCGTCGAGTACGTGGCGTCGTTGTCCCTGTCGTCGCGCGTGCGGGTGCTCGTGGAGGGGAGGCCGCTGGGTCGTGGCGGCGCGCTGCGGCGGGCTGCGGGGAGCCGGCCTCGGTGCTCCTTGCTGTTCAGAGGGTCGGGTGCGTGCTCGTGGAACGCCACGCGACCACTTCGGCGCGCCCGCGCGCGAGAGGTTCGACCACGCGCGCGATGGAACTGCCGCGTGGCGTTGGTGTGGAGAACGCCGTGCCGGCCGCGGGCGAGCCGGGCGCCCGTTCGAGGAGTTGACGCCGCGCCGGTGCGTGGCGGCGATCCGGGACGCGACCGGCCTGGCGTGGACGCTCGCGGCGCCGCGCACCGGCGGACGGCTCGGCGGCGGTTGCCGGACACGGTTCTCGGCCGCGGTTCCATACTGGGGACATGCTGACCAGGGTCGCGGTCCTGTCCGACATCCACGGCGTCGCGCCCGCGCTGGCCGCGGTCCTGGCCGAACCCGAGGTGCTGTGCGCCGACCGGATCGTGGTCACCGGCGACACCACCGCGGGCCCGCAGCCCGCCGAGGTGTTGGACATGCTCGCCGAGTTGGGCGACCGGGTCACCGTGATCAGCGGGAACGCGGACCGGGCGGTGGTCGAGCACGCCCGTACCGGCCGCGGCCCCGCGGGCGCTGCGGCGTGGGCGGCGTCCCGGTTGCCTGCCGATCGGATCGACTGGCTCGCGGACCTGCCGGACACGGTCCGACTTCCCGTGGCGGGACACGGCGATGTCCTGTTCTGCCACGGCACACCGCGCCGGGACGACGAGGTCGTCGTGGTCGACTCGGCCCTGGGCCGCTGGGCGGAGGTGTTCGCCGACCTGGACGCCGCCGTCGGCACCGTGGTGTGCGGCCACACCCACATGCCGTTCGCCAGGCTCGCGCACGGCCGACTCGTGGTGAACCCGGGCAGCGTCGGTATGCCCTATGGCCGCTCCGGCGCGCACTGGGCACTGCTCGGCCCCGGCACCGACCTCCGCCGCACCGGGTTCGACATCACCGCCGCGGCAACGGAGATCGCCGAAGCCTGCCCCGACCCCACGATCGCCCGATGGGTCGAGGACTACATCCTGACCACCGCGTCCGACGAGGAGGCGCTCACCCATTTCGCCCGCCCGGTTTGAGCCGCGTAGCTGGACGGCACCGCCCCAGCCACGCCGACCAGGCGGTCTGATCCGCCTCGGACTCCCGACCAGGCCGATCACGCTGACCACGACGTAGCCGAGGATCCACCGCGCCAGGCCGCTCGCGCGGTCGGGCGTCCAGGCCGAAGTTCCGGCGGAAGCGTGCGATGGCGACCATCCGGCCACTCGTCCGCCGGTAGGTCGACGGTGTACGCGTTGCCGCTATGCCGGTTGCGGTCGGTTGGTCTCCGACTGCCGGACGGCGCGCGGATCGGGGATGGTGGGGCGGGCGGTCAGGCGCAGCCGCAGGTCGCGGGGGCGGAGGGTGGCGGCGGGCACCGCGCGCACGACCGCGTCGGGGTGCGGCGGGTCGACGCGCCAGTGGTTGAGGACCGTGGCGAGGACGATCGCCAGTTCGGTGTTGGCGAAGCGGGTGCCGACGCAGGTGCGGGCGCCGCTGCCGAACGGGAGGTAGGCCGTGCGGTGCGGTTCGCCGTCCAGCCAGCGGTCGGGGTCGAAGTGGTCGGCGCGCGGGAAGACGTCCTCCCGGTGGTGCAGGAGGTAGGGGCTGACGACCACCGCCGTGCCCGCCGGGATCTTGTGGCCCGCCAGCTCGGTGTCCGCGGTGGCGACCCGGGTCACCATCCACACCGGCGGGCGGATCCGCAGGGACTCCGCGATCACCCGGCCCGTGACCGTGGCGTGGGTGGGCGCGGTGCGGTCCACCAGGATTCGCGCCGCCTCGGCGCGGACCTGGTCCTGCAGGTCCGGGCGCTCGGCGAGGTAGTGCAGCGTCCACGCCAGGCACCCGGCCGAGGTCTCGGCGCCCGCGATGAAGAACGTGACGAGCTGGTCGACCAGCTCGGCGTCGTCCGGCATGTCGTAGGTGGCCAGCAGCGCGGACAGCAGGTCCCCGTGGTCGGCGGGCGCCGCCCGGCGGTCGACCACGACCCGGCCGAGCGCGCCGCGCAGCCGGGCCACCGCCCGGTGGTAGGCGCGGTTGCCGGGTGTCGGCAGGTCGTTGACGAACCCAGGCCGCATCATCCGGCGGTAGAGGCCGGACATCAACGTGGTGACGTCGCCCAGCGCCTGCTCGGTCTCGGCGGCGGGCAGGCCCTCGGCGAGCATGGTGACCGCGACCGTGCGGGCGGTGATGTCGACCATGTCCTCAACCACGTCGATGGTGTCGCCGTCGCGCCACGGGGCGGTGACGGCCTGCGCCTGGGCCAGCATCGCCGCCGCGTAGCCGGGGAGCCGGTCGGCGTGGAAGGCGGGTCGCACCACGCGCCGCTGGCGCCGGTGCGCGGCGTGCGGGCAGGAGGACAGGCCGTTGCCCGCGAACTCGCGGACCCGGTCCCAGAACGGGCCGCCCTTGTCGAACAGGTGGTCGTCGCGCAGCACGCGGTCCGCCGTGTCCCCGCCGGTGACCACGACGGCCCGCACCGGCCCGAGGCGCACCCCCACCACGTCGTCGTACCGGGTCAGGGACCGCAGGAACGCCAACGGGTCGCGCATCAGGGGCACCGCGTGCCCCACCAGCGCCAGCGCGCCCGGTGCCAGGGGGATGTCGGTCATCGAGGCCGCCTTCGGTCGCCGTGGTACGCGGTACTCCACGCTAGGGCCGGCCCGGCCACCCACCAACCGGCGTAACTCGTCCTGGTGAACGCCGTCACCCGTGCGCCGGTCCCGAACCGCCGGACAAGCACCGGGTGCGCGACCACCAACCGCAGAACGCGCGCAGCCCGGCGCTGTCCCGCACCTGAACCGAGTGGACCGGATTCGCCCGCGCGGCGAATCCGGTCCACTACGAGCTACCCGGCCTTGAGCGGTTCCCACCACGACCGGTTGGCCCGGTACCACTCGACCGTCTCGCGCAGGCCCCGCTCGATCGGCACCGACGGCCGGTACCCCAGCTCCCCGCTGATCTTGGTGATGTCCACCGAGTACCGCCGGTCGTGCGCCAACCGGTCCGCCACCGGCCGGATCGCCGACTCGTCCCGGCCGGTGATTTCCAGCAGGCGGGTGGTCAGCTCCCGGTTGGTCAGCTCCGTGCCGCCGCCGATGTTGTAGACCTCGCCCGCGCGGCCCCGGGTCGCCACCAGGTGGATGCCCGCGCAGTGGTCGTCGACGTGCAGCCAGTCCCGAACGTTCAGGCCGTCGCCGTAGAGGGGGACCTGTCCGCCGTCGAGCAGGTTGGTGGCGAACAGGGGGATGACCTTCTCCGGGAACTGGTACGGGCCGTAGTTGTTGGAGCAGCGGGTGATCACCACGTCCAGGCCGTGGGTGATGTGGAACGCGCGCGCGATCAGGTCCGACGACGCCTTCGACGCCGCGTACGGCGAGTTCGGGGCCAGCGGGTGCTCCTCCGGCCACGAGCCCTCGTCGATCGAGCCGTACACCTCGTCGGTCGAGACGTGCGTGAAGCGGCCGACGCCCGCCTCCAGCGCGCCCTGCAACAGGGTTTGCGTGCCGACCACGTTGGTCAGCACGAACTCCGCCGCGCCCGCGATCGAACGGTCCACGTGCGACTCGGCGGCGAAGTGCACGACCAGGTCCGTGCCCGCCATCTCCTGCTTGACCACCGCCGGGTCGCAGATGTCGCCGCGCACCACGCGCAGGCGGGGGTCGTCGGCGACCGGGGCCAGGTTGGCCGGGTTGCCCGCGTAGGTGAACTTGTCCAGCACGACCAGCTCGTCCGGGGTGAACCCGGGGTAGCGGTCGGTGAGCGCGCCGCGCACGAAGTTCGAGCCGATGAACCCCGCGCCGCCGGTGACCAGGACCCGCATCAGCGCACGCCCCCCGCGATCTCCATGACGTACCGGCCGTAGCCGGATTTGGCGATCCGCTCGCCCAGCGCGTAGCACTGCTCGGCGGAGATGAACCCCATCCGCAGCGCGATCTCCTCCAGGCAGGCGATCCGCGTGCCCTGCCGCTCCTCCAGCGTCCGCACGTACTGCCCGGCGTCGAGCAGCGACTCGTGCGTCCCGGTGTCCAGCCAGGCGAAACCGCGGCCCAGGTTGACCATGCTCGCCCGGCCGCGGTCGAGGTAGGTGTTGTTCACGTCGGTGATCTCCAGCTCGCCGCGCGCCGACGGCCGCAGCCCCTTGGCGATCTCCACGACGTCGTTGTCGTAGAAGTACAGGCCGGTGATCGCGTGGTTCGACCGCGGGTTGCTCGGCTTCTCCTCGATCGACACGAGGTTCCCCTCCGCGTCGATCTCGCCGATGCCGTGCCGGTGCGGGTCCGACACCGCGTAGCCGAACAGCACGCAGCCCTTGAGGTCGACGGTCTTGCTCTGCAGCAGCTGCGAGAACCCCGGGCCGTGGAAGATGTTGTCGCCCAGGATCAACGCCGCGCTGTCGTCGCCGATGTGGTCCTCGCCGATGATGAACGCCTCGGCGAGGCCGTTGGGGTGCGGCTGCTCCGCGTAGGTGAGGTTGATGCCCAGGTCCGAGCCGTCGCCGAGCAGCCGCTGGAAGGCGGGGGCGTCGACCGGGGTGGTGATGACCAGGATGTCCCGGATGGCGGCCAGCATCAGCACCGACAGCGGGTAGTAGATCATCGGCTTGTTGTAGACGGGGACCAGTTGCTTGGACGCGGCGAGCGTCACCGGGTGCAGCCGGGTACCGCTGCCGCCCGCGAGGATGATGCCCTTCATCGCCTTTCCCGGAGGTTGTCGGAACCCGCCTGGCCGGAGGCGGCCAGCCACGGGTCGGGCGCCTGCCTGGCCAGGTCCTGGTACGCGGGCGCGGCCAGCGCGCCGACGTGCCGGTCCAGCAGCGCGGACAGGTAGCCCGGGCCGAACCCGAACCCGTCCACCGCGGGCACCAGCGCGCGCAGCTTGGCGACGCTGACCACCGCGCGCTTGGTCGGCATCTCCACCAGCGACCGCTCGGCCCGCGTGCCCAGCCGCTGCTCCAGGCCGTCCACCACGTCCTCAATGGACACCGGCCTGCCGGAGGCCACGTTGACCACCTCGCCGCGCACGTCGTCGTCGCGCAGGAAACCCAGGATCCGCACCATGTCGGTGATGTCCAGCAGGTCCCGCGCCACGCCCGAGTGCACGGTGATCGAGCCGGACAGCAGTTGCCGGATCAGCGACGGCATCAGCTGGTGCCGCTGCTGGCCCGCGCCGACCAGGTGCGCCAACCGCAGCACCAGCCACCGCGCGCCGGAGGTCGCGCACACGCTCTCCAGCGCCAGCTTGTGCTTGCCGTACGGGGTCAGCGGGAACACCGGCCCGGACTCGGTGCCCGGCGAGTCCGGCGCCCCGTACATGCCGGGTGACGCCGTCGACAGGAACACCGCGGTGCGCCCCTCGGCGCGGCAGCGGCGCAGCGTCTCGTAGACCAGCGTGGCCTCGCGCTCGAACGCCGACACGTCGGTGACGAGCACGCTGGACACCCCGGCCGCGATGAGCGTGGTGTCCGGGTGGCGGTCGCCGAAGTAGCGCCGGGCGTGGTCCGCGATGAAGCCGTGTCCGATGATCTCCATCAGGATCCCACCTCCTGGTGAGTTGGCTGGTCCGGCACCCGGACGGCGCTGGTGAGCACCTCGTCGACCAGGCGCGCGGTGTCGGTGGACAGGTCGCCCGCCTCGGCCTCCACCGCGGGGTCCGGCCCGCGCAGGGCGGCCGTGGCGAACGAGTCCACGGCCAGGGCGAACTGGTCCGCGGCGGGCAGGGTGAGCTCCTCGCGCCGGTCCTGCTCCTCGACCAGCACGACCGGCCGCCAGGTCGGCGGGGGTGTGAACGCCCGGTCGAGGGTGATCGAGCCGGAGCCGCCGGAGTAGGTGTAGCGGGACCGGTAGCCGTGCTGGAAACCGAACTCCAGCGACGCGAACACGCCGTCGGGGGAGACCAGCAGCACGTGCCCGGCCACGTCGACGTCGCGGGTCTTGTCCACGCGCAGCGCGGCGCCGTCGACGGTGAGGCCGCGGCCGAGCAGCAGCCGGGCGGCGCGCAGCGGGTAGACCCCGGCGTCGAGCAGCGAACCGCCGCCGAGGCCGGGTTGGTAGCGGATGTCGCCCCCGGGCAGCGGGGGGATCCGGAAGGTCGCGGCGAAGGTGCGCAGCGGCCCGACCCGGCCCGCGTCCAGCATGGCGCGGACCTCCGCGTGCTGCGGGTGGTACGGGAAGGTGAAGTTCTCCCGCAGCACCAGGCCCTGGCGCGCGGCGATCGCGACCAGTTCCCGGGTCTGGGCCGCGGTGGTGGTGAGCGGTTTCTCGCACAGCACGTGCTTGCCCGCCAGGAGCGCGCGCCGGGTCCACTCGAAGTGGCTCGCGTTCGGCAGGGACACGTAGACGGCGTCGACGTCGTCCCCGGTGACCAGGTCGTGGTACCCGCGCACGGCCGCGCCCAGCGGGTCGGCCACGGCCGCCGCCCGCTCCGGCGACCGCGCCGCCACGGCGGTCACGCGCGCGTTGGCCGACCGCAGCGCGGGCAGGGTCTTGCGCCGCGCGACCGACGAGCAGCCCAGCAGGCCGACCCTCAGCGAGGTCGTCATCCGAGTCCCCGCAGGCACGCGATGAGGCTGCGGGCCTGCACGTTGACGTAGTGGCTGTGCCGCAGCAGCTCGTCGAGCTGGCGGACGGTGAGCCAGCGGTAGTCGTCGGACACCGCGTTCGGGAAGTCCGCGGGCACCTCGACGATCTCGTACCGGCTGTACGCGTGGTGGAACCGCCCGCCCTCCTCCGACAGCTGCGCGGAGAAGCGGACCTGCTCCGGGCGGCTGCCGAGCACCACGTCCAGGAACAGCGGGTGCGTCGCGGCGGGCAGGTGCGTGTAGTTCTCGGGGGTGCACTGGACCGTCGGGGCCAGCTCGACCACGTCCAGGTAGCCCGGTTCGACGCGGGCGTTGACCAGCGCGTGCAGCACGCCGTCGACCCGCTTGACCAGCAGCGCCACCACACCGGTGCCGAACGGGCGGACCAGCGGCTGGCTCCAGCTGCCCACCTCGCGGCCGTTGGTGGTGATGTCGACGGCGATGATGCTGAAGTACAGCCCCAGCTCGTGGGAGATCTCGGTCGGCGTGCGGCGCCAGTGCGCGACCTCGCGCAGCGGGGACGGCCGGGTGTCGACGTAGTGCGTGGACTGCCGCGAGGTGATCCAGCTCAGCACCTCGGTCGCGGTGTGCAGGCCACCCGCGTCGGGCCGGGCGGAGCGGGCGATCGACGCCGGGAACTCGTCGGCGCCCGGCCGGTCGGGCCAGGCGGGGGCGGGCATGCAGGACAGCACCGTGCGGGCGTCCATGTTGACCAGGTTGTCCGCGCGCAGCAGGGTGTGCAGCTGGCCCAGGGTCAACCAGCGGAAGTCCGCCGGCAGCTCGGCGTCGTCGAAGCGCGGGTCGTCGGTGACCTCGACGACCATGTTCCGGTTGCGCTTGCGGTAGAACCACGAGCCCTGTTCGGACTGCAGCACGTCGGCGATCACCCGCCCCGGTGGCGGGTCGCGGAAGAACTCCAGGTACGGCACGGGTTTGCCGCCGTGCACCCGGGTGTAGTTGCTCTTGGTCGCCTGCACCGTCGGCGACAGCTGCACGCCGTTGACGTTGCCCGGCTCGGACTTGGCCTGCATCAGGCAGTGCGGCACGCCGTCGATCTCGCGCACCAGGATGCCCAGGATGCCGATCTCGGGTTGGTTGATGATGGGTTGCGACCAGTGCGGCACGTGCCCGTAGTCGGTGTCGACCGACAGGCCCTGCACGCTGAAGAACCGGCCGCTGTGGTGCCGCAGGTCGCCGGTGCGCTCGTCGAACCCCCACAACCGCAGGTCGCCGAACTCGATCCGGTCGACCTCGTGCCGGTGCGCGGCGTTGCGGGCGGCGATCCACCCGTCGACGAGCGCGTTGGGGGTCACGTCGCTGTCGAGCGCGGCCGCGGACACCGCCAGGCGGTGGGGCAGCGTCACGTCCGGCTTCCGGAGCAGACTTGTCGCGCCGTGACGCGCCATATCGTCCTCCTGGGACAAACGAACTGGGGGGCACCGCCGAGTCTGGTGCCCGCGAAGGCGCCGCGGGCCGGGTCGGGGCCAGGAGTGGGAGAACCCCCAGCATCGCCGAAACCGCCCGGGACTAAGGAATCCTCCAGTGCCGCGCGGCTAGGGAGCGACACCGGGCGCCTTGCCGGGCAAGGTGGTCCGGTGTCTTGGTCGCGGCACTACGCCGTCATCAGCTTCCCCGGTGTCGGGCACGTCCGGCCGGTGCTACCGGTCGTCGAGGAACTCCGGCGCCGGGGCCACCGCGTCACGCACGTCGTCGCCTCCCGCCTCGCCGACACCGCGCGGGTCTCGGGGGCGCGGCTGGTGACCTACGAGTCGAGTTTCCCGGAACCCTTCGGCCGCGCGGAATCCGTCGACGACGCCGCGCGCATGCTGGCCGAGTTGCTGCGCGAGGGGTTCGCGCCGCTGGACGCCGCCGAGCGCGCGCTGGCCGGTGACCGGCCGGATCTGCTGCTGCACGACGACATCGCCCCGCACACCGCCCGGCTGCTCGGGGCGCGCTGGGACGTGCCGGTCGTCCGGCTCTACGCCCACTTCGCCGACAACGTCCAGAGTGGACGATCCGGCGGCGGTGCCGGGATCGACCCGGCGGCCGTGCTGGCGCACCCCGCGTTGCGCGAGGCGTGGCAGGACGAGATCGACCGGCTCGCCACCCACGGCCTCGACGCGGACACGGTGATGTCGACGCTGCTGCGCGACGACGCCGTCGCCGAGCTGGTGTTCGTGCCGCGCGAGTTCCACCCCGACGGCGACTTCTCCCCGCGACGGGTGTTCGTCGGGTCGACCGCCGATCCCGCGCGGGCGCGCGACCCGTGGACACCGCCGGGGGAGCGGCGGGTGGTGCTGGTGTCGCTGGGCACGACCTCGGCCGCCGCGCCGGGCTTCTTCCGCGCCTGCGCCGAGGCGTTCGCGGACACCGACTGGCACGTGGTGATGACCCTGGGGTCCCGGGTGACCCCGGAGGAGGTCGGAACGGTGCCGCCGAACGTCGAACTCCACCGGTGGCTCACCCACCTGTCCGTGCTGCCCCACGCGTCGGTCTACGTCGGCGCCGCCGGGATGGGGAGCCTGCTGGAGGCGCTGTCCTGCGCCACCCCGGTGCTGGCGCTGCCGCAGACCGACGAGCAGCGCGGCAACGCCGACCGGATCGCCGAACTCGGCCTCGGCGCCGCGCTCGACCCCGCCGACGTCACCCCCGACACCCTCCGGCGCCTGGTCGACACCCTCGCCGCGGACCCCGGCACCGCCGCGCGGGCCCGGCGGATGAGCGGTCACCTCGCCTCGGCGGGCGGCGCCACCCGCGCGGCCGACGTGCTCGAACAATGCGCGGATCCGAGTGGTGCCAACGGTTTCCTGGCTCCACAGCGGACCGGGAACCGACACTAGGTGATCACCTGGTTCGCGGTCGCCGCCGATGGGCATCCGCGCGACACCCGCCTAGGGTCGAGCACGTGGACACCTCGCGACTCCGGTCAGCGTTCTTCACCTTCCCCGGGTACGGGCACCTGCGCCCGATCCTCCCGGTGGCCGCGGAACTGGTCGACCGCGGGCACGAGGTCACCGTCGTGGTCGCCGACCGGTACGCCGACGACGTCGCGCGCACCGGCGCCCGGGTCGTCACCTACCGCTCCGAGTTCCCCGCCGCCGTACCGGAAGTCGTCACCGCCGACGACCTCGCCGCCGCCGTCGTGCACTACCTGGAGGAAGCGTTCGCCGCGCTGCCCGCGGCCTGGGCCGCGTTCGCCGAGCACCCCGTCGACATCGTCGTCGAGGACGCGTTGAGCACCGCCGTGAGCGGACTGGTCGCCGACCGCGCGGGCTGCCCCGTGGTGCGCGCCTTCCCCGGTTTCGCGGGCAACGACGAGGTACCGGTCAACGGCAGCGAACCCGATCCCGACGGCCCGCGGTTCGACGCGGAGCACCCCGCGGTCGCGGCCTTCCACCGCGCCCTCCCGGCGCGGCTCGCCGCTCTGGGGGTCCCAGGGGGCGCCGTCGACCGGGTCCGGGCCCGCCGGGCCGCGGCCAACCTGGTGTTCGTGCCGCGAGAGTTCCAACCCCGCGCCGAGTGCTTCGACGACAGCTTCGTCTTCGTCGGCGCCCACAACCCGCCCCCGCCGTCGGGCACGTGGACCCCACCGGCGGACGGCTCGCCCGTGGCGCTGATCTCGCTGGGCACCTCGGCCACGCACAACCCGGGCTTCTTCCGCTCGTGCGCCGAGGCGTTCGCGGGCACCGGCTGGCGGGTCGTGATGACCACCGCCGACCACCTCGACGCCGACACCGCCGCGTGGCCGGACTACGTCGAGCGGTACGCCTGGCTCGACCACAACGAGGTGCTGCCGCACACCGACGTGCTGGTCTGCCAGGCCGGGTCGGGCACGTTGATGGACGCCTTCTGGCACGGCGTGCCGGTGGTCACCGTGCCGCAGCAGCCCGACGCCAGGGTGGCGGCCCGCCACGTCGCCGAACTGGGCCTGGGGCGGGTGCATTCGGGCGCGGTCACCGGCGCCGCGATCCGCGACGCGGCGCTGGCGGTCGCCGCCGACACCGCCGTCGCCGCGCGGGTCGCCGGGATGCGGTCGGCCGCGCGCGCCGCGGGTGGCGCGCGCCGGGCGGCGGACGTGCTGGAGCGCGTCGCGGCGGGATCCGGGATCACCGAGGACAGAGGGAGCGACACGACGTGGACATAGTTGAGATGGCGGTCAAGGACGCCTTCCGGATCACCCCTCGGCACCTGCCGGACCGCCGGGGCAGCTTCTTCGAGGCGTGGCGGCAGAGCGAGATCTCCGCCCGGATCGGCAGGCCGTACCGGATCGAGCAGGTCAACTTCTCGATCTCGGCGAAGAACACCCTGCGCGGCATCCACGGCACCAAGGTCCCGCCCGGCCAGGCGAAGCTCGTCACCTGCGTGCAGGGCGCCGCGCTCGACGTGGTGGTCGACCTGCGCATCGGCTCGCCGACCTTCGGGCGGTTCGACACGACCCTGCAGGAGGCGGGCTCCGGCATCGGCGTGTTCGTCCCGGACGGCCTCGGGCACGCGTTCCTGGCGCTGGAGCCGAACACGGTGATGAACTACCTGTGCGACACCGAGTACGTGCCCGGCACGATGATCGACATCCAGGCGCTGGACCCGGCCATCGGCATCCCCTGGGAGCTGACCGGCACCCCCATCATGTCCGACAAGGACGCCGTCGCCCCCACCCTCGCCGAGGTCGCCGCGTCCGGCGTGCTCCCGCACTACCGGCCCGCGCTCGCCGACGCGGTGCGGTGAGGGCTGCTCGCGCTACGCGCGCTACTTGACCAGGCCCGCCTCGTGCGCCAGCAGCCCCGCCTGGGTGCGGTTGGCGCAGCCGAGCTTGCCGAGCATGCGCGAGACGTAGCTCTTCACCGTCGCCTCGGACAGGTGCAGCCGCGCCGCGATGGCCGCGTTCGACAGGCCCTCACCGAGGCAGCGGAGCATGTCCTCCTCGCGCTCGGTCAACCCCTCCACGCGCTGCCGGGCCCGGTCGGCCTTCTGCTGCTCGCCGGTCGAGGCCGACACGAGCCTGCGCATCGCCTCGGGGGACAGCACGGTGTGGCCACCCGCCGCCGCGCGGACCAGGCTGATCAGGTCCTCGGCGGGGGTGGCCTTGAGCAGGAAGCCCGACGCGCCCGCCTGCAGCGCGCGCAGCACGTAGGTGTCCGCGTCGAAGGTGGTGAGCGCGACCATCGAGGGGGGTGACGGCAGCCGGGCGATGCGGGCGATGGCGGTGAGCCCGTCGACGCCCGGCATGCGCAGGTCCATCAGCATCACGTCCGGCTCGTGCACCGCGGCCGCCTCCACTGCCTCGGCGCCGTCCTGGGCCTGGGCGACCACGGTGATGTCGCCCGCCGACTCCAGCACGGTGCGCAGGTGGGTGAGGACCATCGGCTCGTCGTCGACGATGACCAGGCGGATCATGGGGCGCGGCTCTCCGGGGTCGGGACGTACACGGGCAGTGTGGCATCAACGCGGAACCCGCCGTCGCCGGTGGGGCCGTGGTCCAGGGTGCCGCCGATGACCTCGACGCGGTACCGCAACCCGGTCAACCCGGCCCCGGAGCCGCCCGCGCGCAGCACCGGGTCCGTCCGGCCCTCCGGCGCGGAGTTGGTGACCCGGAGCCGGACGTCGCGGGGCGTGTAGTGCAGCGACACCGTCGCGTGCGAGCCGGGCGCGTGCTTGCGCACGTTGGTCAGCGCCTCCTGCACGACCCGGTACGCGGTCCGCGCGACCACCGGGGCGAGTTCGCGCACGGCGCCGTCGACCTCGATCCCGGTCGGGATGCCCACCGACTCCGACTCCTCGACCAGGGTGCGGAAGTCGGCGGCGACCGGGCCCGGGGCGGTGTTCTCCACCAGCGGCCCGGTGCTCTCCTCGCTGCGCAGCACCCCCATGAGGTCGCGCAGCTCGGCCATCGCCTGCGACCCGGACGCGCGGATGTCGTCCGCCGCCTGGTGCACGGCGGGCTCCGCCGAGCTCAGCCGCAGCGCGCCCGCGTGCAGCACGATCAGGCTCAGCCGGTGGGTGACCACGTCGTGCATCTCGGCGGCCAGCCGCCGCCGCTCCTCGAACCGGGCCTTCTCCGCCAGCAGCGACTGCTCCCGCTCGGCCCGCTCGGCCCGGTCCCGCAGCGACCGCATCAGCTCCTTGCGCGCGTCGAAGTAGAGCGCGCCGAGCGCGGGCCCGACGGTGCTCAGCAGGCCGAAGGGCGTCACCGACCAATCGGGTGACCACAATCGGCCCGCCAGCACCGCGAACAGCGCGGTGACCGCGAGGGCGACCGCGCGCTCCTCGCGGAGCACCACCGCGATGACCACCACCGGCGTCGCCCGCGGCACCGTCACCGGGCTGACGCCGTGCTCGACGACCAGCAGCCCGGGCGCGACCGCCGCCGAGACGGCCATCGCGAGCGCGACGACCAGCACGAACGCCGCGACCGGGCGGTGCCTGCGGGCCAGCAGCGGCAGCGACGCGTCCACCAGGAGCTGGGTCACCAGGCCCGCGTGCGGGCCGAGCCAGCCGGTCGTGGGGCCGTCGCTGAGCGCCAGGGAGGTGTCCAGGGCGGCGAACAGCGCCGCGAGGACGGCCAGCCGCACCGTTTCGCGGGAGTCCCCGGGGTCGTGGCGCCGGGGGGCGCGGAGGATCGCCTGCCACACGGTGGACACGTTATCGAGTCGGGCGTCCGCGTGGTGGACATGGGTCGAATAACGTCGAACAACGAAAGTCGTCGATTTTTGGAAAAGAAAACAACTTTGGTTGACAGGTCGTGTTCTTGGGTGGTCACCGATTGTCGGAATCGGCCCGGCAACCGCAGTTCAGACGCGGTCGCCGGGCCGGATCCCGACACCGCCACCGGGTGCGCCGCGCCTGCGCCCGGAGACGGTGTCGTGCCTGATGAGGTATGGTCGCGAGCGACAGTACACGGGGTTTCCGGCCCGTGCCGCGCGGCCGGTCGACCGGCCGCGGGCGGCGCGCCGGGGTCCTGGGATAACGACCGGAGATCGTCCGACTCTTGGCAAAGGAATTGTCGACCGTGTGGCCGGAATGGCTGGATCGAGCGTCTGCCCGCGCGCCGGAGGTGGGCCCGCCTGTCGCCGGAATGCGCTTTTCGGCGAATACCGACCGATCGGGACGGAAACAGTCGCCCCGCACATCGGTGGTCGCGCTCCCGGTGCGCGTGGAAATCCCGGTTGAACGCCACATGAAGCTCTTCCCGGCCGAGAATTCCCGGGCCGTTCCCCGTGTCGCCATCCGGCGCTCGGGCGACCCGATTCCCTCAAACGATTGTTTACGACTGGCCAGTAGGTTATTTGCTGACCGTGTTTCGCCTTTGTTCACCCGTGGAGAGGATGGTCGCTCACTGTGACATCAGACCTGGTCAACCACGGGTGCGCTGGGGCGCGTCATGTGTGGGCTACTCCCAATGCTACGGCGAACTACGATGTTCAGGCCAGTACGCCTGGCCCGCGCGACTCGGGCACGCGCGCCGATCACGGTCACGTTGCGTGCTCTCATCGGGTGCTATCAATATCTGGACCGCGGTCGTGGAGTGCGTTGACCGCATGATCGTCACTGGCTATAGTCGCCGTAGTTGGTTTGTTACTCACATTTAGATGTCGGGTTTTCGGGGCGGCGAGATGACGTCGGGGTCGGGGCCGCTCGGGTGAGTGGGGCCTTCGCGCCCGGTCCGCACGGCAATCCATCTGGGGAGGCATTTCTTCATGAGCAGCGCTGTCTTGGGTCCGATCCCCGTACCGGCCGAGCGGGCGGCGGCCGTGGTGGACCGGCGCGGTGAGCGGGAGCGCCGCCCGGGCGCGGAGCTGGCCGACGTCGGCATCGCCAACCTCGACCCCGACCTGCGGGTGCTGGAGGCCAACGGGAGTTTCCTCTACCAGTTCGGCCGGTCCGCCGCCGAGGTGTGCGGGCAGGAGTTCCGCGAGTTGGTGCACGCCAGCGTGGAGCAGGTGGTGGTGCAGCAGCTGACCCGCCTCGGCGAGAACCGCCGCGACCGCTTCACCGCCCGCCTCGTCGGCCTGCGCCCCAACGACGGCGTGTTCTTCGGCGACCTGACGGCCATCGCCGTCCGCCCGGACAACGGCCAGGTGAGCAAGATCGTCCTGCTGACCCGCCCCGACCGCCCCGCCGACCCCCAGCGCACCCCGTCGGGCAAGCGCAAGGCCTTGAGCGAGATCGACGCCCGGGTCCTCGAAGGGGTGGCGGCGGGCAACACCACGGTGCAGTTGGCGGCGAAGCTGTTCCTCAGCAGACAGGGCATCGAGTACCACGTGGCCGCGATGCTGCGCAGGTTCAAGTCGCCCAACCGGTCGGCCCTGGTGGCCAAGGCGTACTCGGAGGGCATCCTGCGCATCGGCCAGTGGCCGCCGCAGGTGACCCCCGACTACGTCAGCTGACCGCCCGCGCGCCTTCTCTCAGTTCGGTGATGAGCCGCCGCGCCTCCCGCAGACAAAGATCACTCCACCGCGCGAGACCGCGGGCGGCCCGCACCCGGATGTGCCGGGCGACCACGTCGTCCCACGCCACCTCCCGCACCACCATGGCCGCGGCCTCCCGGTAACCCCGGTGCGTCGCGGCCATGGCCTCGGCACAGCGGACCCGCTCGATGGCGCTGTTGTCGGGATCCTCGGCCAACTCCCGCAACGCCACGGCCGTTTCGTAGGGCCGGTACTCACTCACGGCCTCAAGCACCCGCCGACGCGCACACCGGTCGTCGGTCTCGGCGAGGTCGTCCAGCACCCGAACCATCCGCGCCCGCGTATCGGGCCGCTCATGCGCCATCACCCGCGCCGCCTGGGCCCTGACGACTCTCGGCAGCTCGACGTCCTCGACGATCCGCAGCAAGGCTTCCGCACCCCGCTCGCGCCCTTCGTCGCCGAACCACATCAACTCCTGCCCCGCCCGCCACCGCAACGCGGGCCTACCCTCCGCCGCGATCCGCGCCAGCACCCGTACTCCGGCGACCTGATCGTCATCCGCCCGGTCCCGCATCATCACAGCGGCCTTCCACCGCACAGCGAAGGCCCGCGTCTCGTCGTCCCGCATCGCTCGCACGCCAGCCAGGCCGTCTCGGTGACGAAGTTCGAACAGAACCCGCACCCGCTCCTGATCCGCCGTGCCCGGGTCCTTTGCCTTGTCCCGCAACCACTCAACAACCTCGTCCGGCACCTCAGGCGCGAGATGCCACAACATCCACCCCGCGTCCTCTTTGACCTCGCGGGGTGCCTCGGCGCGCTGGAAGTCGGCGAGGCTGTCGGCAAGGATCTGCCTCCGCCAAAACAGCCCCATCTTCGCCTGCGCCCAACGAGCATCGAACCCACCGATGTCATCCAGCGCCGCAGCAGCCTCCTCAACATATCGAGTGGACAGATCGGCGAGCTGAGATGCCGCGTCGATGCGCTCGGACTTGGCCGCTTCCGGCGCGGCGAAGAGGTTTCGGAGCACTTCCACCACATCGGTCCTCAGTGGAACCTCGCCCCAGATGTCCGCCGTCGGGATCCTGTGCGCGACCGGCAGCGTCCGATCGACGAGCAACGTCCGCTGCGCCTCACGACATGCCACCCCCGGCAGACCGGACACCAGTTGGGAGCGGTCGACACCTCGTGTCGTGGGGTCGTCGAACAGTGACTGCGATGTGACCAGAACGTTTGCGGCTTGCCGCCTCTGAAGGTAGACAAAACTCTGATACACGTGTGCACGCTCAGCGGCGGTGTAGAGGTCATCGCGCAAGAAGCGGCCGATCAAGGATAACGTCAGGTGCGCTTGGTTCTTGTCCGTGGCCAGGACCTTGGCCGCGGCGACGCATCGGTTGGAGACCGGTTGTCGGCCGTCGATGAGGATCGTGGTCCAGTCCTCGAGCGGCGGCGTGTCGTCTGTGTGCGCATCGGCGTTCAGGGCGGCCAGCGCTACTCGTGCGGAATCACTGGCACTCTGCCTGACGTCCGGGTGTTCGACTGCGCTACGGAGAGCGGCGATGACGTCCACGCCGAGGGCAGCGGTCTGGGAGGCCCGATCGTGCCAGTGCGTGCTGTCGATGTCCTCAGGCAACAGGTTCTGGATCGTGGTCGGGTCGGTGAGCGCGATCGCGGCGCGGAATCTGGTGATCGGCCTTGTTGAGCGGTCCTGGACGACAGTCAGGAGCAAGGGTTGCGCACTGCTGCCAAGGTTGGTCATCGCGTCGTGCGCGTTCCAGATCTGCTCGGAACTCAAGCGATCGGTCGGGAGGGTCTCTTCGATCGTTCTGGCCAGGTCCAGCTTTGTCGGACCCGCGAGTTCCCTGAGGCTGTGGACCCAGTGGGCAAGTTCCGTGTGGTGCACGCGGTCGGCGCGGAGGTAGGCGATGGCGTCCCGTGCCGCTTCCCCGTGGAAGCGGTCGCCCAGTTCGACCAGACCATGCAGCGCGATGGTGTACGCGCGGTGGTTCGGCTCGACTTGGCGCAAAGTGCCCCGAAAACACTCCGCCGCGCGTTCGACGTCGCATGCATCCGCTCGGGAGAACTGCGGAAGCCTCTCGTCGTCGAGTTGCGCCATGTCGGCGTCGCGAAGGCCCATCAGGTCAAGCAGAGAAGCGTAGGCTTCCTGCTGCCGTGATCCGACGTTGGTCAGTTGTCGCCAAGCACTGATACGGCTTTTGAAAGCGTATGTCGTGGTCGCTATGTCATGGAGGGCGGCCACTGCTTCGGGGTGGCAGTCGGTTCCCAGGCTTAGTAGTTCCTTGGCGGTTCGCACTCGGACATCGCAACTCAATCGATGATCGGCCAAGTCCGCGCGCAACACCGCACGGGCCGAGTCGCGGTGTTCGCCGCCGAGGGCAGCCAATCTCCCAAGAGCCAGTGGGCGTTCCCAGTCGTCGGCCAGTGGGTGGTCGATGATCGACCGGAGTTCTTGAGCCACGGCGGCGTGGTGCTCCGGGCTGAGACTGGCCAGCGTGTGCGCTGCCCACAGCCGCTCATTGGTGTCGGTCGTGGACGAATCCAACACGGCGTGGAGAACGCCTGCGGCGTCCTTGTGGAACGCGGGGCCTAGCGCGATCAGGGCTCGTGCGACAAACCACTTGCGTGCTCTGATGGCAGTTTCGTCCGCGAGCGCGAGCATGCGGTGTGCGGCTGACTGGCGGTAGCGGGTTCCGAGAGTGCCCAGTGCCTCAACAGACCTGAGCCGTTCGAACCAGGAGGCTGTCCTGTCGTCTGCGCACGTGGTGAGTAGTTCAGCCGTGTCCCGCTGCCGACCAAGCGCCGCGAGTTTCTGAGCGCACTGTTTCGGGTGGACGTTGTTGGACTTGTCGTTCGTCATGATCGCCGTGAACACGTCAGCGCACTACTGGTGCGAGTCGGTATCGAACCTGGCCAAGCCTGCTGCCGCTACGAAACGCGCGGCGTCGGAGGCCAGCGGACTCTCGATGACGGTGACCAGCACCTCGACGGCCCGGGCTCTCGAGGCTGACCCGAAGGTCGCCAGCACGACGGCGGCGTTGCGGACGTCCACCTCGTCCGCTCCTGGATGTACCAGGATCGCGCGGAGTCCGCATTCCGCCGTAGCCTGTTCGTCGGTCCCGCAGTCGCACAGTGCTTCTGCGGCAGCCAGGCGGTCGGTTACCTGGGCACTGGGGTCGTTCACCACCATGCGCAAGAGTTCAACGGCTTCGCTTGCCTGTTCGCCGCGCAAGCGGGTCGCGAGCGCGGTGGCTGCTTCGATGCGCGAAGGCCACGGTGCGGCCACGTCGCGACTGAGTCCAGTGAGCCACGAAACCAAGAGCGGGTGGTGACTGGCGCGGCTGACCTGACTCAGGATCCGCCGACCCCCGAGGCCGGTCGTCATGGCCCACGCTCGGGCCGTGTCCAGGAACGCGTCCACGGGTGGCGCGGTGGCGGGGATGTGACCCGCGAGGAGGCGGGCGGCCAGCAGGTGTGCCGTCGCGTCTCCCTCGTGGAGATGGACCAAGACGGGATCGGCTTCTGTCGGGTTCAAGCGGCAGTAGTGCAAGAGCACTGCGCGGGCGTGGTGGCCCCGTTCTTCGTCGCGGGCCGCGTGGAGGAGGCGGCGGAAGGCGTCGTGGGGTGGGGTGAAGGGGGTGGGGAGTTGGCGGGCGTCGGCGGTGGCAGCTAGGTGTTCGGCGAAGCTGTGGTGGAGAAACCGTAGGTTGCCGCCTTGGCGGGGGCGGGTTAAGGGGCCCACCGAGGTTAGGTAGGCGAGTAGGGCCTCTTCCCACTCGCCGGTGGGGGAGAGGTGGGTGGTGACCCAGGTCTTTGCCGCCTCGACCAGCGGAGTGTCGGACTCGAGCCGAACGCGGCCCAGGTGTTCCAGGAGGGAGTCGCGGATGGAGTCGAACTGCGGGGACTTGGTGGTGCGCAGGTAGCGGAGGTACGCCTCGTACAGCTCGTACTTGTTGTCCGGGAGTGGGCGGTCGCCGTGTTCGGTGAAGATGATGGCGGCGATGGTCGCCAGCAGCGGCACCGTGACCATCTCGCCCAGGTAGGCGTCCCGGATCTGGCGTAGGAAGCGGGGCGCGCTGTCTGGGGTGTCGGTGAACCAGCTGTGGGCGAAGGCGGTAAGGGCCGCCTCGTCGAAGGGTTGGAGTTCGTACCGGGTGGCGCCTGATCGTTGGAGTGGGGCCAGGGCGGCGCCTTCCAAGGGGCGGGTGGTGAGGATGACTCGGTAAGGGGAACCGGGGGCGGACCAAGCGGCGAGGACGGCGACCAGGCGGTCGCGGTCGCCCGCGTCGGCGACCTCGTCCAGGCCGTCGACCAGGAGGAGCCAGCGGCAGCCCGCTACGCGGTGGTGGAGGGCGGACGGTGCCAGCGGGGTGGCCAGGTACGCACCGTATTCGTTGTGGACGCTGTCGGCCAGCGATTGGGTGAAGGGGAGGTGCAAGCGGGCCGCCAGTTCGGTGGCCGATACTCGGATCGGTATGACCGGTTCCGTCAGTGGCTCGTCCGTGGTGGTGAACCAGCGCCCTGCGGCCTCCGCCGACAGGCGGCGGGAGAGAGTCGATTTTCCTTGGCCTGGGCCGCCTACGACGATCAGGTGGTCATCGCGGTCCAAGGCTTCACGCACGGTGTGCGTGGGTGGTCGGACCGAGGGACGGGTCACCGGGCGGGGGACCACCTCGACCAAGCCGCTGCGGCCGTCGAGAACCGGGGTCTCGCGCGGCTGCTCCGGCTGCTCCTCCGTGCCCGCGCCGAGATCCTGGCGTACGTACACGGTCGCCAAGGAGGGGCGACGCGCACCGGGAAGCCGGTACGGCAACTCCGTCGCCGCCGCGACTTGGGCGCGCAGCAACGACTCCACCTCGGCGGGCAGCCGCGCGTCCCAGGTCCCGGCCGCCGCATCCGGCACCGGTGCCTCGCCCGGGACCACGAAGTCCCCGTGGACCGTGAGGTTCGCCGCCTGCACCACGTATCCCGAGACGTCGCCCGCCGAGTTGGTCGAATCCACGGCTCCCGAGCATAGGGACATCCCGCGGCGAAGCGAACTCACAGCAGGTCCGCGAGGAACTCCTCGTACTGCCGCCGCGCGAAGCGGATCGCGTTGGCGGTCTTCGGGGGGACCGTGGGGTCCAGCGCCAGGGTGGACCAGTGGTCGATGCGGGTCTCGACGTACTCGATCAAGCCGGGGGCGTCCGCGGGTCGACCCAAACGGTCCGACAGCGAGTCGCCGTGTTCGCCGGTGGGGCGGAGGAGTTCGGCGGCGTCGGCGGGGCTCAGGGTGAGGGCACCGTCGTAGTGGTCGGTGAGGACCCGCAGGGCCTGGAAGTGCTGGGTGTGTGAGAGTTCGAGGGTGGTGATCTCGGACTTGAGTGTGTCCAATGTGGACTGCAAGCGTGCGGAACCGTTGGTGGTGAGGGTGTTGGTCCGGGAGAGGGTGTGGGCGACCTTGATCAGGTCCGCGCGCCGTCCGAAGTGGTCGGCCAGCAGGGTGCGGAATCGGTTCAGGCCACTGCGGTTTGCCAGCTCGGTGCGCAGGGCTGCCACCGAGTCGACGCCGGCGCGGGTGAGGTCGCAGGCCAGGACGATGCCGTACTGGCCGAATCGCTCCAGCAGGCGGGTGCGGGCGGGTGGGGGTAGTGCGATGTCGTCGTAGTCACGGGTTCCGAATAGCGGTCCGCGGGCGACGCGGCGGGCGAGGTTGTCGGGTGGTGTCTTTGCCAGCATTGTGAGGTCGTGGAGGTCTTGGTCGTCGCATACGCCTGCCGCGGCGGCCACGATTCCCGCGAGATGAGTCGCGCACCTCTAGGTGGTCGATCGAACTCAGGAACGCCTGTCGGTCTCCGATGTTGGTGGCGAGCGAACCCAGTTCGGCCAAGTCGCGGGTTTCCGTGTGACCGTCACGGAAATGCACGGTCAGGCCCGGATCGCCCTGGCGCAGAACGGTGATTGTGAAGGTCAGCTCTTGCACGCCGGTCGGCGCCCGGTACGCCCCCAGCAGCGCGTTGACCAAAGTGGACTTACCCGAGCTGACCCGACCGACCAGTGCCACCGCCATCGGGGCGCGCAGCCGCGCGAGCCGCTCGTCGATCCCCGCCTCGGGACCGACCACTGCCTTGACCCGCTCCAGCGCCGACGCCAGCTGCGGCCTCACGCCGTGGTCCGGTCCGCCAGCGCCGACACCTCGGTCTCCAACGCCGAGACCTCCGCCAGCACCCGCCGCAGCTCGGCCTCGCGCGCGGCCAGCACGGCCAACTCGCGCTCGGCACCGGTGCGCGTGCGCGCCTCCCGCAACCCGACCAGCGACGACGTCAACGCCTCGTCCTCCTGGCGGGCCAACGCCGTGATCTCCGCGACCGCCGCGCGGGTCAGCTCTCGCATGCGCTCTTGCACGCCCTCGATGATCGCCCGGTGCTGGTCCCGGCGCAGCGGTCGCAGCTCCGCGACCAGGCTCGCCCGCCGGGCCTGCGCCTCCTGGTGCCGGGCCGCCCGCACCGCGCGCGAACGCCCCAGCAGCCCGCCGACGACCGACCCGAGCCACAGCCCCACCGGGCCGAGCAGCGCCGCCCCGATCGTCGCGCCGATCCCCGCGCCCAGGCCGCCGTCGCGGATCTGGCCGAGCGCGGACCCGGGCAGGTTCTCGGTGCCGAGCCGCCCGGTCACGGTCCGCTCGCCGGGCAGGTCGAGGTCACGGCTTTCCTTGCCCGTCAACGAAAGCCCGGTGCTGCGCGCGGTCTCGGTGAACACCGCGCGCACCCGCTTGGTCATCCGCCGGTTGAGGTCCGACACCAGGTCGGTGGTCTCCTCTCCGATCCGGTCGAGGATCGGCTGCGGCTCGGCCAGCATCCGCTCGTCGAACAGGTCGCCGGTGTCGACCTCGTCCCAGATCGCCTCGACGCCGGACCGGGCCCGTTCCCGCAGGTCCGCGGCCACCGCGTCCAGGTCGCGCCGCAGCGCCTCCGTCCAGCCGCGCCCTTCCCGCAGTTCGGCCGTCCGGCGCTGGGCCCGGACGATCTCGTCCTCCAGCCGCTGCGCCTCCTCCGCCGAACTGGCCCGCAACGCCGCCGAAGCCGCCTCGACGGGACGCAGCAACGCTTCCGCGCCCGCGCGGGCCGAACCCAGCGCGTCGCCGAGCACCACCCGCACCCGACGCCGCGCCAACGTGTCCCACAACAGGTCCGACAGGCCGTCGAGGTTGCCCAGCTCCCGGTCCTCGTCGTCGCCGAACTCCAGGTACGCGTGGTGCGCGGTGCTC
Source organism: Actinokineospora auranticolor (assembly GCF_041897805.1). Classification (GTDB taxonomy): domain Bacteria; phylum Actinomycetota; class Actinomycetes; order Mycobacteriales; family Pseudonocardiaceae; genus Actinokineospora; species Actinokineospora auranticolor. The sequence goes on along the minus strand of NZ_CP154825.1, from coordinate 4,985,213 downwards.
GACACCGGCACCACGACGATCCCCTCCGCCGGACGACCGGTCACCTCGGCGAGCTTGGCCCGGGTGTTGGCCAGCCGCGTGGCCTGGTCGACGGCCGCGTCCGCGCGGGTCATCACGAACACCGTGCCGTCGTCGTCGCCCTCCGCGCGCGCCGCCGACGTCGCGCGCGCCAGGAACCGGAGTTCGCTCTCCATCAGCGGTTGCGTGGTGTCGGTGACGAACAGGACCGCGTGCGCGCTCGGCAGGAACGCCGTGGTCGCCGCCGTGTGCGCCTCGTAGACGCCGCCGACGCCGGGAGTGTCCACTGATCTCCCGCCGCTCGACGTCGCCGTCCGGGCCTTCCAGCACCGCCGTGATGTGCTCGGTCTCGGCCCAGCCGACCGTGGTCACGACGCTGGTGGTGAACGTGATCCCGACCGGCAGCAGCGGCTCCCGCTCGTCGAGCAAGGCGCTGAGCAGACTGGACTTCCCGCGCTTGAACTCCCCGCACACCATCACGACCAGCGCCGAGTCGGCCATCCGCCCACGCGCGTCGCGCAACCGCTCGGCGGAAACCCCGTCGGCGGCGGACAGCAACTCGTCCAGCACCGCACCGACGCGATCCCGCAGCGCCTCGAACGCTTCCGCGCTCACGACGCCACCCCGACCGCGAGCCAGCGCCCGCCCACCAGGTGGTCGCCGGGCTCGACGTGGGTCTGGAGCAGCTTGCCCGCCGAGTGCGCGGTGAGGTTCCACAGCGTCCCGTCGGCCAACCGCACACGGGCCAACGGCGTGTCCTTCACGTACTTCTTGCCCGGTCGCACCAGCCAACGCAGCAGCGTCGCCCCGTCCGGCGGCAGCTCCCACGACAGCGGGTGCGCCCCCTTCGGCATCGCCACCGGCGGCAGGACCCGCGCCCCCGACGCCGCCCACCACGCCGCCGCGCCGTTCACCACCGCCAAGGTCGGGTCCGGCACGTGCCGCAACGGCAGGCCCAGCCGGGAGTTCAGCGTGTCGGTCACGACCGGCATCCGCGAACTGCCACCGACCACCACGACCGCGTGCACGCGGGACTGGTCGACCCCGCAGCGACGCAACAGGTCCCGGCAGCAGGTGACGGTGCGCTCCATCAGCGGCGCCACCAGGTCCGCCAACCCGCGCCGGGCCAGCTTGAACGCCGGGGTGCTCGGCAGCAGGAACTCCTCGGCCTCCGCCGTGTCGGTCAGCTGGTGCTTCACGCCGCGCGCCAGGTCGCCGACGGCCAACCGCAGCCGCAACGCGCCCGCCTGGTCCGTCGCGCTGTCCCGCAGCGGCGCCAACCACTCCGCCGCGTCCCGGTCCACGGCCGCCGCCAGCGCCGCGTCCACGTCACGGCCGCCGCAGTCGTCGAGGGCCGCGTACCCCAGGACGGTGTGGCCGTCGTCCTCGACCCGCACGAGCGCCGTGTCGAAGGTGCCGCCGCCGAAGTCGTGGACCAGCAGCAGCTCGCCCCGCCGCTGCTCCGGCGCGGCGCGCGCGGCGGCCACGGGCTCGGGAGCAGCTCCACGGTGCCCAGCCCGGCCGCCGCCGCCGCCGAGATCATCAGCGCCCGGCGCGGGTCGCCCTGGGCGTAGGAGGCGGGCACGGTCAGCACCGCCCGCCGGGACGGGGCGATCCGGTCGGCTTCGGCCTTGATCGCCGACAGCACCGCCGTGACCAGTTCCTCGACGCGCAGCGACCGGCCACCCAGCCGCACCGGCGCGCGCTGCCCCAGGTCGCGCTTGAACTCCGTGCGGTACGCGGCGGGCGCGGCCCGCTTGCGCCGCTCGGCCGCGGTGCCGACGAGCAGGCCCTCCTCGGCGGCGAACACCGCCGACGGCCACACCGCCGACCCGCCGGACTCCACGACCGGCCGCCGCTCCCCGCCGCGCACCAGCACGGCGGAGGACGTACTGGTCCTGAAGTCCACCACCAGCACCACGTCGTCCATCAGCCCGCCTTCCCTGACGAGTCCACTGTGGAATCCGGGAACGCGTCGTCGGTCAACCCGTAGAGCGACCCGCCCTCGTACCCCGTCACCGCCAGCACCCGACCCGACGGGTGGAACGCGGCCTCGGTGCGCTTCCCCCGGGACGGGAGGCGGCACAGCACCGCGCCCGTGCGGGTCTCCAGCACCGTCACCCCGCCGGTGCCGCGGTCGGTGTCCTCGGCCACGACCGCCACCAGCAGACCGCCGTGGCTGACCGCGAGACCGTTGACCGGGTTGATCTTGAACGTGCCGATCCGGACGAACCCGGCGTCGCTGCGCCGGTCGAGGTCGAAGACGTCGACGGACTCACCCTGCCTGCGCACGGCCAGGTAGCGACCGCACGCGCTGACCGCGCACCGCTCCAGCGTGGAACCGATCCGGTCCGAGCGGCCCGCCGCGAGGTCCCGCACCGCGTCGAGGGTGACCACGCGGTCGGGGCCCGCGAACCAGACCATGGCCGGGTAGCCGACGAAGGCCGAGAACTCGTGCTCCACCTTGCCGGTCGCGAGGTCGACGACCTCCACGCGCTGGCTCCCGGCGTAGCCCATGGCCAGCCGACCGCCGTCGGGGCTGAAGGCCAACCCGCCCGGGGGAGTCCAGCGCCGGATCGTGCGGACGATCTTCTTGGTGGCCACGTCCCACAGCCGGACGTGCCGCTTGCCCGTCACGACCGCGACCGTCCCGCCGTCCGGGCTGATGGCCACGGTGTTGGTGGTGGCGTCGGTCTTCAGGATCGCGCGCGACCCGCCGGGCACCGGCCGCACCCCGATCCGGGTGTAGTGGTCGGCGACGAAGCGCGTGCCGTCGGCGCTGAAGGAGATGTGGTGCAGCCACTCACCGCCCTTGCGCGGGGACAGTTCCTTGATCTCGACCGGCTTGGCCGGCACGTCGTCCGCGCCGGGCGCGCCCGTCCGCGCGGTGGCCGCGGGCACACCGGAGTCGATCATCCCGGCGACCGGCTCCGGGAACCGCTCCAGCGTCCCGGCCCGGTCCGCCACCAGGTCCCACACCGTGTCGTCCGGCTGGCGGACGCGCAGCAGCACGGCGTTCTCGGCGAACTCGTCACCGACCGCGACGGTCCGCTCGACGACCTTGGCCACCCCGTCGGGCAGCTCCCACGCCAGCACGCGCCTGCCCAGCGCGGGCGCGTCCGCGCGCTGCGCGCGGAGTCCAGGACCCAGCAGGTGGCGCCGCACAGCGCGGCCAGCGCGGGCTCCGGGGCGCGCAGCACCCGGTTGGACCGGCGCCGCAGCGCGGAGTCGATCGCCGGGGTCACCGCCGCGCCGCCCGCCACCAAGACCGCCCGGACCGCGCCGCGGTCGGTCCCGCCCGCGGCCAGCAGGCCCTCGGCGGCCTGGGCGAGGTCGCGGACGACCGGGCCGACCAGTTCAGCCGCACGAGCGAGGTCGTGGCCGTGGCGCCGACGTCGTGCACCACCACGACTCCGGTGTCGACGTCGTTGGTGTCGATGGTGTCCAGGACCCCGACCGCGGTGGCCAGGGGGCGGGGGAGCAGTTCGACCTCGTCGAACCCGGCCGCCTCCGCCGCCGCGACCAGCGCGTCCGAACCGGACAGTCCGGGCGGGTAGGTCAGCAGCAGGTTCTCCGGGCGGTCCTCGGCCTGTGCCACCAGCAGGGCGAGGAAGTCGCACAGGATGTCGGCGCGCGCGAACTCCCGGCCGTCCAGCGTGATCGTCTCGCCGATGTCGGCCGGATCGGGCAACCCCCGCCGGTACGCCGCGGGCGCCGACCGCTTGCGCTACTCGGCCGCCGACCCCCACAGCGCCTGACCGGTGCCCGGGTCCACGAACAACGCGGCCGGTCGGGCGACCACCCCGGTCCCCGGTTCCTTCAGCGGCGTCGCGCCCCCCGCGCGCACCACCGCCGCCGTGCAGGTCGCCGACCCGAGGTCGACGACCAGCGTGGCCTGTTCTCGCCGTGCCACCTACCCGCCCCTACCAGCTGTGATCGTCGGGCTCCAGCCCGTTGTCGCCATGCGTGTAGTCCGACACGGAGAGATACCCCTTGCCGTCCGCCGCCTCGATGACGTCGTCCTCGCCGTAGTGGCCGTCGTCCCAGGTCTTGTCCGGCTCCGTCACCCCGGCCTCCCTCCGCACCCGTGCACGGTGTCGATCCGGTCCGGCGGCTTGTTACCAACAATCCGGCGACGGACGACGGCGGCGTGAACCGACACGCCCGTAGACGGGACACCAGCGGCGCCGTTCCCGGTCACCATCCGCTAACACCGGTTAGCGGGCTGTATCGCCCGTCCGGTGGTTGACGATGCCCACCGTGTCGTGTGGTCGGCGGGAGAGGGAGGCGTCTGGTGGCGGGCATGGGGTCTGGCGGGATTCCGGACACGGTGGTGGCGCGGGCGGGGCGGCTCTTCGAGTTCCTGGCGCGCAGCCAGCAGCTGCGGACCTCCGCGCCCCGCACCACCGACAGCTACGAGTCCGTGCTGTGGCTCGGGGAACTGCCCGAGCACCCGGCCGTCCGCCGCGCGCCGGAACCGGGCGCGCTGCTGTTCGAAGTGGCCCGTGTGCCGCGGGTCCCGGCGCCCGAGCCGCCTGAGGTCCTCGACCGCTGGCTCGACGGTCCGGTCGACGAACCCGGCGCGCGGCCCCGACTCGTCGACACCGCGGTGGTCCACGGCGTCGAGCGGTCGCGCGCGGACGACCCCGAGATCGCCACCGCCTACGACGCCTGGCTCGTGGACTGGTCCGCGTGGGCCGGCGCCGAACTCGCCCAAGAGCCCGCGCGCGCCGTCTACAACCAGGTCTTCGCCACCTACGTCGCCGCCACCGACCACTCCGACGAACTCGAACTCGTCGTCGCCGTCGGGTGCCTGTCCTGGAAACCGGGTGCCGCGATCCGCAGGCACCTGATCACCGCGCCCGCCGCGATCACCTTCGACGACGACAACGGCCGCCTCGCCGTGCGCGCCGGGGAGCGCCTCGACGGCGCCGCGGTGGAACTCGACATGCTCGACCCCGACCTCATCGCCGACGCCCAGCACGTCCGCCAGGTCAGGGCCGAGCTGGCGGACGCTGACGGGGAGGTGCTCGACCGCGAGGTCGCGGGCGCGCTGGCCCGCAGGCTCACCCACGCCATCGACGGCGACGGCGAGTACACCGACGACGACGCGCCCCGGCCGCCGGGCAGGCACGCCGCGACGTCGTTCGCCCCCGCGGTCGTGCTGCGCAAGCGGTCCCGGCAGGGCCTGGTCGACATCCTCGACACCATCTCCCGGCAGATCACCGACACCGGCACCGTCCCGGACGGGCTGCTGCCGCTGGTGGACCCGGACCACCGCCCCGCGAGCACCCGCTCGTCCGAACCGGGCGCGCTGGTCGAGGTCGACGACGACCCGTTCCTGCCGCTGCCGGTCAACGAGGTGCAGCTGCGCATCCTGCACCAGGTGGACAGCAAGGCCCAGACCCTCGTGCAGGGCCCGCCCGGCACCGGCAAGACGCACACCGCCGCCGCGCTGCTGTCGCACCTGCTGGCCCAGGGCAAGCGGGTCCTGGTCACCGCGCAGACCGACCGGGCGCTCAAGGAGGTCCGGGCCAAGCTGCCCGAGTCGATCGCGGCGCTGGCCGTGTCGGTGGTCGGGTCGTCGCGTTCGGACCTGGCCGACCTCAAGGTCGCCGTCGAGCGGATCAGCCACACCGCCGCCGAACACGACCCGGAGGCCGCGCGCCGCGCCATCGAGGACCACGTCGCCGCCATCGACGAGCTCCGGCGCCACCGCGCCGCGCTGCGCCACCGGCTGGTCGAGGCGCGCGCCGCCGAGGTCGCCGAGCACGACGTGCGCGGCCACCAGGGCACCCTCGCCGAGATCGCGCGCCGGATCGAGGACGAGCGGCCGCGCTTCGCCTGGCTCACCGACCTGGTCGCGGTCGGGGCCGCCGACGAGCCGCCCGTCGACCAGGACACCGCCATCACGTGGCACCGCCTCCTCCTCGACCGCGCGCTGATCGCCGACGAACCCGAGGCCCGGCAGCGCCTGCTCGCCCTGGCGGAACTCCCCGAGCCGGACGCCTTCGCCGCCCTCGTCGCCGCCGAGCGCGCCGCGACCGCCGAGGCCGACCGGTTCGCCGACCTCGCCGGGCACCAGGCGTTCCCCGCCGTCCAAGCGCTCCCCGCCGCCACCCGCGCGGACCTGCGGCAGCGGCTCAGCGGCCTCGCCGACGAGGCCGACGAACTCGCGCGCCGCCGCGAGGACTGGATGGGCGACGCGCTGACCGACGTCCGCACCGGCCGCGCCGCGATCTGGCACTCCCGGGCCACCCAGGTCCAGCGGATCACCGCCGAGGTCACCCCCGTCGTCGACCTCCTCGGCCCGCTCACCTCGGTCACCGCGAACGGCGAGGTCGGCGCGCTCGCGCAACTCGCCAGGTCCCTGCGCGAACACCTCGCGGGCGGCGGGAAGCTCAAGACCAACCCGGACGGCACGGTCAAGGCGGGGGCGTTCGCGCCCAAGGTCGTGAAGCTCGCCCAGCCGCTGTTCGACGGTGTCCGAGTCAACGACACGCCCCCGACGACCACCGACCAGCTGGACGCCTTCCTCCGGTGGGTCGAGGCGACCAGGTCGCTCGACGCGCTCGACCGCGCCTGGCCCGAATCGGTGCGCATCCCGGCCGAGGACACGCTGCGCGAACGGCTCGACTGGCACACCACCGAACTAGCCCAGCTGACCCGGGTCCTCGACCTCGCCGTGGCGCTGGAGCGCGAGGAGCGCGAACTGGAGGCGCTGGGCCTGCCGCGGCCCGAGTGGCACGACCTCAACGCCGTCCGCGCCTACGCCCGGCTCGTGGACGCCGCCCACGCGTTCGACGCCCGCGCCGCCGCCGGCACGCCCTTGGCCGCGCTCGCCGACGCGGTCGCCGAGGTCGGCCGGTGGGCGGACGCGGCGCCGTGCGTCCGGGGCATGGTCGACGCGGTCCGCGACCGCGACCACGAGCACTACGGCACCCACCACCGCAGGTTGACGCGCCTGGTCGAGGCCCGCGCCCTGCTGGCGCGCCGCGACGAGACCACTGCGCGGCTGCACGCGTCCGCGCCCGCGCTCCTCGCCGAGGTCGAGTGCGCCCCCGACGAACCCGAGTGGCCCGGACGCCTGGCGGGCTGGACCGCCGCGTGGGCGTGGGCCGCCACCCGCGCGTGGGTCGCCGACCGGCCGCGCGCGGACGTCAACGCCACGCAGGACGAGGTCACCCGGGTCGACGGCCGCGTCCGCGACCGGGTGCAGCGGCTCGCCGCCGAGCGGGCGTGGGCCCACGCGGTCGCCCCCGCCCGGCTCTCCGGCCAGGCCAAGGCGAACCTGCAGCAGTACGCGCAACTGGTGAAGCGCCTGGGCAAGGGCACCGGCCGCTACGCCGCCCAGCAGCGCGCCGAGATCCGCGCCGCCATGGACCGCTGCCGCGCCGCCGTCCCGGTGTGGATCATGCCGGTGTACCGGATCGCCGAGCAGTTCGCCGTGCGGCCCGACATGTTCGACGTGGTCGTCGTCGACGAGGCGTCGCAGGCCGGGGTCGAGGCCACGTTCCTGCAGTACCTGGCGCCGCGGATCGTGGTGATCGGCGACGACCGCCAGGTCTCGCCCACCGCCGTGGGCACCGACCAGCAGCAGATCCGCAAGCTGGCCGACCAGTACCTGTGGGACGACCCGTACAAGGCGTCCTGGCAGGACCCCAAGCGCAGCCTGTTCGACGAGGCCAAGATGCGCTTCGAGGGCCTGCTCACGCTCACCGAGCACCGGCGCTGCGTGCCCGAGATCATCGGTTTCTCCAACCGCATCGCGTACGAACCCGACGGCATCCGCCTGATCCCGGTCCGGCAGTACGGCGCCGACCGGCTGGAGCCGATCAAGCCGGTGTTCCTCGCCGAGGGCTACGAGCGCGGCGGCGACGGCAACAAGGTCAACCCGGTCGAGGTCGAGGCGATCGTCGACCAGATCGAGAAGTGCGCCGCCGACCCGCGCTACGACGGCCTCACCTTCGGCGTGGTGTCGCTGCTGGGGCGGGCGCAGGCCACCGCCATCGAGAAGCGGCTGCTCGCCCGGATCCCGCCGGAGGAGTGGGCGGCGCGCGACCTGCGCTGCGGCGACTCGGCGGACTTCCAGGGCTCCGAGCGGGACGTGGTGTTCCTGTCGATGGTGAAGGCTCCCGACCCGGGCAAGCGGATCGGCGCCCTCACCGCCGACCTGTACGTGCAGCGCTACAACGTCGCGGCCTCCCGCGCCAAGGACCAGATGTGGGTGTTCCACTCGGTCTCGCTGTCGGATCTGGGCAACCCGGAGGACATGCGGTTCCAACTGCTCGACTACTGCTACGGCGTGGCCGGGCGGGCGGCCGCGGGCGAGGGCGCGACGGCGGGCCCGGTGCCGGAGCACGAGCGGGTCGAACCGTTCGACTCGCTGTTCGAGCAGCGCGTGCACAACCGGCTCGTCGGGCACGGCTACGCGGTGGTGCCGCAGTACCCGAGCCAGGGCTACCGGATCGATCTCGTCGTGGTGGGCGCCAAGGCCCGGTTGGCGATCGAGTGCGACGGAGACGCCTGGCACGGGCCGGACGCCTACGAACGCGACCTCGCCCGCCAGCGCGACCTGGAGCGGTGCGGCTGGCACTTCTTCCGGATCCCGGAGTCGGAGTTCTACCTCGACCAGGCCGAGGTGCTGGACCGGTTGTGGGGCGCGCTGCACGCGCTCGACATCCACCCGTCCGGTTGGGTCGACACCCGGCGGGCGACCTCGGGTGCGGTGGTCGAGCGCACACCGGTCGCCGTGGCGCCGGAGGTGGCCGCGCCGGATATCGCCGTGCCTGTCGAGGCCGAGCGCGATGCGGTCACGCCCGCTGTCGTCCCACCGGCGGTCGCCGAGTCCGACACCCCGGTACCCGTTGTCGTCCCGCCGGTCGCGCCGGTTCCGGTGCCCGGTGCCGCCGCGCGCTCAGGCGTCGAGGTGTCCGAGCCCGCCGAGTACGTGCAGTTCGGTGGCGCGGTCCCGGCGGTGACCGGCGCGTCCCGCGCCGACCTGGTGGCGGGCCTGGAAAGCGTGGTCGCGGCCGAAGGACCGGTGCTGGGCCAGCGGCTGCACACCGCCTACGTCCGCGCGTCGGGCGGCAACCGGATCGGCAAGCTGATCGCGACCGACCTGAACCGGGCGATCGGCGCCGCGGTCCGCGCGGGTCGGCTCGTCGAGGACAACCCGCTGGGCGAGGCCGGTGCCAAACCGCGCACCTACCGGCTACCGGACCAGCCCGCGTTCCGGGTGCGCCACCTCGGTCCGCGGTCCTTCGAGGAGATCCCGCCCGCCGAACTGGCTGCCTTGCTCGACCTGGCCGCGTCCCGTGACCCGGGGGCGGACCTCCCGGCGCTGTACCGGACCGCTTTGGAGTTGCTGGGCCTCAAACGCCTCACCGACAACGTCAAGGCACGGCTGAACGCGGCCAACTCCCTGCGCGCCTGACCGGTTCCTGGGCGGGCGGCCCACCGTCCGCCCAGGCATCCGTCGTCCCTACCAGGGGCGCCGCTTGCGGATCCGGTCGTGGACCTGCCGCACCCTCGGTTCTCGCACCCCCGGCAGCCGGGCGAGGGTGCGCATGGCGACGCACTCGTCGACAGCCACAGGTCTGGCCGCGCCAGGCGCGGCAGTAACCGGTTGCCCGCTCGACGATCCAGGTCATGCCGACCGCGTCGCCGGGGGCGATCGCGACGGCCCCGGGCGAGCCGAACGACACCATGGGCACCGGGGCGAACACGCCTCAGGCCGCGGCCTCCTCCGGCGTGACGCTCGCCCATTCCCGCCACGGCGCTCCCGACGGTTCGGGGTCGACGGCGTAGGTGCGCGGTGGCATGAGCACGGGCATGGCCAGCCCGTTTCCGACCTTCGCGGGCGCGCTGGGCGGCAGCGCTACGCGGTCCACCGGCACCGTCAGGTCCGCTCCGCATTCCGCGCACACGAACACCGCCACGAGTCGATCATGGCAGGCCCGGTGTCCTCCTGGTGGGAAAAGTCGACAGAAGATCACCGAGGTTCGAGAATCGTCGCCAGGTCGAGTCGAGGGAGGTCGGGGGATGGGTGCCGAGATCGGTCGACGGGGGTTCCTGGTGGTGGCCGGGTTGTTGGGGCTTTCCGCGTGCGGGTCGGACACCGGGCGCGGCGGTTCCGGGGACGGGACGCTGCGGCACTGGTACCACGCGTACGGGGAGGACGGCGTCCAGGACGCCGTGCGCCGGTACGCCGCCGCGTACCCGGGGGCGAAGGTCGAGGTGCAGTGGAACCCCGGCGACTACGACTCCAAGGTCGTCACCGCGTTGCAGAACAGCGCGGTGCCGGACGTGTTCGAGGCCCAGGTCAAGGTCGACTGGGTGCGGCAGAAGCAGGTCGTGCCGCTCGACGACCTCCTCGGCGACACCCGCGACGACTTCGTCCGGAGCCTGCTCGACTCCCAAACGGTCGACGGACGGCTCTACGGCATCCCGCAGGCCATCGACACGCAGGTCCTGTACTACCGCCCGAGCCTCCTGAGCAAGGCGGGCGTGACCCCGCCCCGGACCGTCGACGAGCTGATCGACGCCGCGAAACGCGTCAACGCCGGTGGGGTTCGCGGGTTCTTCGCCGGAAACGACGGTGGTGTCAACGTTCTCACCGCGCCGCTGCTGTGGTCCGCCGGGCTGGACTTCCTCTCCGCCGACGGGAAGGCCCCCGGCTTCGACGACCCGCGCGCCGCCACCGTTTTCGGCAAACTGCGGGAACTGCACCAGAGCGGCGCCCTGCTGCTCGGCGCGCCCACCGACTGGTCCGACCCCGGGGCCTTCGTCGACGGGCTCACCGCGATGCAGTGGACGGGCCTGTGGAACCTGCCGAAGATCCGCGCGGCGCACGGCGACGACATCGGCGTCCTGCCGTTCCCGCGCCTCGACTCGCGGGGGGCGGAGTCGGTGCCGGTCGGCGCGTACAGCGCGATGGTGAACGCGCGCAGTGGGAACGTGGACGCCGCCAAGGCGTACGTCAAGTGGTTGTGGGTCGAGAAAACCGAGTACCAGACCGAGTTCGCCACCGCGTTCGGCGCCCACCTGCCCGCCCGGCGCTCGCTCGCCGCCAAGACCGGGGACGGGCCCGCCAAGGACGTCGTCGGGTTCGTCACCGAGGGCGGCCGGATCGCCAACCCGGCCCGCTGGTCCTCGCGCGCCAACACCGCGCTGACCGACGCCGTGTCCCGGATCGCCCGCGAGGGCGCCGAACCCACGGGGGAGTTGCGCGCGGCCCTCCAGACGGCCCGGGACGAGATCGCGCGGCTCGACCGGTGAGGCGCGGCCGCGAGGCGCTCACCTTCTGGCTGTTCGTCGGCCCCTTCGCCGCCGGGCTGCTGTTGTTCACCTACGTGCCGATCGGCTGGAGCGCCTACCTCAGCCTCTTCGACGCGCACAACACCGTCGCGCCAACGGAGTTCGTCGGGTTCGACAACTACGTCGACGTCCTCACCGATCGCGCGTTCCTCGACAGCCTGGGCACGTTCACGGTCTTCGCGGCGTTCATCATCCCGACCACGGTCGTGCTGTCGCTCGGGTTGGCGTTGCTGGTGAACAGGATTCCCATAGCGCAGGTGTTCTTCCGGTCGGTGTTCTTCCTGCCGTTCGCGTGCTCGTACGTGGTCGCCGCGCTGATCTGGAAGATGTCGCTGTTCTCCGGAGTGGACAGTGGCGTGGCGAACACCGTGCTCGGCTGGTTCGGTGTCGAGCCGCAGGCGTGGGTCGGCACCGTGGACCCGCCGCTGTACTGGGTCGTGCTGGTGACGGTCCGGTTGTGGCTGCAACTCGGCTTCTACATGATCCTGTTCATCGCCGCGCTGCAACGGATCCCGCGCCACCTCTACGAAGCGGCCTGGATCGACGGCGCCTCGCCGGGGTGGCAGACGTTCCGGTACATCACGCTGCCCGGCCTGCGCGGTGCCCTGGTCGCCGTCCTCACCCTGAACCTGATCAACGCCTACCAGGCGTTCGACGAGTTCTACAACGTCCTCGGCGACTCGCGGGGGTACGCGCCGTTCGCCCGGCCGCCGCTGGTGTACCTGTACTACAACTCGTTGGGCTCGGGCGGGCAGGACCTGGGGCGGGGGAGCGCGGGCGCGCTCGTGCTGGCCCTGGTGATCGCGCTGGCGACCCTGTTGTCCGGCAAGGTCTCGCGGAGGCGGCGGTGACTCGGATCGCGCACTGGGTGGTGCTGGCCCTGGCGGTGGCGGTGTTCCTGCTGCCCTTCGCCGTCCTGCTCCGGGACGGGATCGGCGCGGACTGGTCGACGGTCGCGGACCTGTTCTCCGACAAGGAACTCATGTTCACCCGGAGCCTGGTCAACTCGACCGTGGTCGCGGTGCTGCAAACCGCCGGTCAGGTCGTGCTGTGCTCGCTGGCGGGCTACGGCCTCGCGCGGGTGCGGTACCGGCACGCGCCAGTCGTGCTGTACGCGGTGATGGCGACGCTGATGGTGCCCACGGCGGTGACGTTCGTACCGAGCTTCGTGGTCGTCTCCAGCCTGGGCTGGCTCTCCGACTTCCGCGGCCTCGTGGTCCCCGGCCTCTTCAGCGCGCTGAACGTGTTCCTCTTCCGCCAGTTCTTCCTCGACTTCCCGGTCGCCCTGGAGGAAGCGGGCCGCCTCGACGGCCTCTCCCGCTGGGGCGTCTACTGGCGGGTGGTGGTGCCGAACGCCACGGGGTTCGTCGCCGCCATCGCGGTCATCGACTTCATCGGCAGCTGGAACCAGTTCCTGTGGCCGCTGCTGATCGCCCAGGACTCGGACACGTGGACGATCCAGGTCGCCCTGTCGAGCCTGCTGACCGCGCAGAACCCCCGCGTCACACTCCTGTTCGCCGCCGCGGCCGTGTCCATCCTGCCCATCGTGCTGGTCTTCGCCGTCGCCCAGCGCTACCTCGTCCGCGGCGTCACCGAAACCGGTCTAACCGGACAGTGACCGCGAGCACCGGCCCGGACCGGGTCGGCGTCAAGGTCACGCTGCTGACCATCAACGCCGACGACAACGCCTACAAGGTCCGCATCGACACGCGGCCGGAGGGCCGCTACCGCAACGCGGACGGCAGCCTCCGCACGCCGCTGCGGTTCACCCTCGACGAGATCGGCGGCGACCACACCACCGAACTCGCCGAGGGCCAGTGGATGCCCCTGCGCGAGGCCACCCTCACCGCCGACGGCGACACCTCGCTGTACCCGTTCGACACCCACCACATCCCGCTGGAGATCGCGATCACCGACGAGCGCGGCGAGCCGGTCCCGATCACCGTCGACCTGCGCGCGGGCCTGGCTCCGGGAGGCCCGCAACTCCACTGAGGACTAGGGCCGGGGGTCAGGCGAGCAGGTACTCGGTGGAAGCGCCCCCGACGCGGTCGCAGTTGGTCGTGGACCGCGTGCTGGAGTACGTGAAACCGGAAGGCACGCTGCACGCCCACAGGCCGGCGGTCGGGGTCTTCAACGTGTACGCGACGCCCGTCCCGCCGAACCGGCAGTCCGAGGACTCGCGAACCAGGGTGTACGTCCACCCCGGCGGGACGCTGCACGTCCGCTTGCCGTCGGCGGGGGCGACGACGTAGTACAGCGGTTCGCACACCGGCGGCGGCATCGGGCGCGCGGTGGCCCAGGTCCAGCCCGCCGGGACGCGGCACGACCAGCCCTCGGCCTCGCCCTGGGCGGACGCGGACGCGGGTGCGGCCAGGGTCATGGTCGCGAGCAGTGCGGCCGCGACGGCGAACAGCGGCCGTCTGCGGAGAATCTTGTTGAGCATCAAGGGTTTCCATCCTCGAAGGGTGCCGTGCCGACCACGGGACCGGACAAGCAGAGCACCCCGGCGGCACCGCGATCATCGCCCAAAAGACTGACGCTCGGGCCGTTGACCGGCGGCGCACCGTCGCGTTGGGCCGGAGGGCGCAACGCCGCTGGGCTGGTGTCACCCGACCGTGGTGCCCCGGAGAGAGCAACCGGCCCGCGCGCGGTCCTCGCGGGGTGTCGGGGTTGGGCGGTCACGGTGAACCGCCCCGCACCGTGGGGTGGTCACCGCCGAACCGCGCAACCGGCGACCCGGCTGTCGCGATGGAACCGAGTGGCCCGGATTGTCGACCCGTGGAGGTTCTGTCGTGGATGTCCCATCACGCCGCAGGGGGCGAGCCCTCGCCGCGGTGACCTTGCTGGCGGTTCCCCTGCTGGTCGTCTCGACCCCGGCCACAGCGGCGCCCGGTGACCCCCTCGCACCGAGGGTGGTCTTCGCCGAGGACTTCGAGAACGGCCAGGGCTCGGGCGTCATCTGGGTCGACGACTACACCGGACCCGCGCCCCTCGCGCAGACCTACCGCGTCGACCCGGTCTGGCTGACCTCGTGCAACGGCATCATCGCCTCCGCGCTCAACCAGGCGACCGACCCGCCCGGCGCGGGCTGCGGCGGGTGGTGGCCGCGCGTCCGCGACCTGGCCCGGGTGCTCGGTGACCACGCCGACGGCACCGGTGCCACCAACCACGCCGTCACCGCGTACACCCACACCAACCCCGGCGCGGGCCGCACCCAGCTGGAGACCGTCACCCCGATCCCGCTGACCGCGACCAACCGGTTCGTGGCGTTCTCCGTGGACGTCGCCGAGCAGAACTGCTACGCCGACCACGCCCGCTACGCCTTCTACCTGCTCGACGGCACCACCGCCGTCCCCGCGTTCCAGCGCCCGATCACCCCGTGCGAGGACGCCACGACCGTCGTCGACGCGACCTCCGTCGGCACCTTCCACAGCGACGCCCCCGTGCTGTTCAGCGGCACGTCGGTCGGCCTGCGGCTGGTCAACCAGCAGCCCAGCGGCAACGGCAACGACAGCGCCTTCGACAACATCCGGGTGCTCGACGTGACCCCGCGCCTCGACGTCGCCTACGACCCGGGCGCCATCCAGGTCGGCGGCACGTCCGCGCTGACGCTGACGGTCACCAACACCAGCGAGCTGAGCAAGAAGGCGGGCTGGTCGTTCACCCTCGACCTGCCACCCGGCGTGGCACCGGCGGGCCCGGCCACCACGACCTGCGCCGACACCGCCCTCGACCCGGCGACCGGCGACTTCCGCCTGCGCGCCACCGGCACCATCCCGGCGGGCGCCGCCTCCTGCGCGGTCACCGTCCCGGTCCGCCCGGAGACCGTCGGCACCTACACGACCTGCGCCGCCGACGTCGGCCCGCTGATCGGCCTCGACCCGCCCGGCTGCTCGACGCTGACCGTCACGGCGCCGCCGTACACCTACGACGCCCACGCCTACGGCGCCCGCGTGTCCACCCTGCTCGCCGCGCTGCCGCCGGTGTCCCCGGCCGACCTCACCTGCGCCACCGACCCGGCCACCCGCACCAGCCACCTCGTGGGCGCCCCGCTCCCGGTCGGCTCGGTATCCACAATGGACAACGAGGCGGTCGGCACCACCGGCGCCGACGGCCTCCGCACCGCTCGCGCCACCGCCCGCACCGCCTCGCTCAGCCTCGTCGGCGGGCTGATCACCGCCGACGAACTCCGCGCCGAGGCCGTGGCCACGACGACGCCGACGGGCGCGGTCACCACCTCCGGCACCAGCACCCTGTCCAACCTCCGCGTGGCGGGCGTGCCGATCGTGCCGCTGAAGAACCTCAACATCACCATCCCCCTCGTCGGCACGGTGACCACGAACGAACAACTACCAACCGCCAACGGCATCTCCGTCAACGCCCTCCACATCAGACTGATCGCCGGAACCGACATCACCATCGGCCACGCCCGGGCTGCCCTCTACACCCCCGGCGCCCCCTGCAACCTGTAACCCGGCCGGCAGCGCGGGGCTCCATCCCCGCGCCGCCGAGGGTTTCCCGCGACTACGCACTCGGGCGACGGGAAACCCGTTGAAGCCCAACGCACCCGCAAGGCACTCTCACCACATGCTGTTCATCAACTTCCGCGTCGGCGACGGCCAGGACAAGGCCGCCTGGCTGGACGCGGCACTCTCCGGTGTGCTCGGCCCAGACCAGGTCTTCCGCTCCAGCGGTCCATCGATGTCGGGCACGAATACCCGCCGATCCTGTGGAACGCGGTGAAGACCTGCGACGCGATGCTCGTGGTGATCGGCGACCGGTGGCTGTCCGAGTTCGGCGCGCGCCTGTTCGACCCGGACGACATCGTGCGGCGGGAGATCGCCACCGTGCTCGCGGCGGGGAAACCGGTCATCCCCATCCTTGAAGACAGCGGTCGCATGCACGGCGCGGACCAGTTGCCGCCCGACCTCGCGTCCCTGGCCGTCCGCCAGTACGTCCGCCTCACCTACCGCGACGCGCACGCCCTCCCCGGCTTGGTGGATCGCCTCATCACCGCCGCCCCGGCGCTGGGCGTCGGGGTCCGCGAAGGGATCGAGGACCTGGCCGCGTGGCACCGCGAGCGCGTCGCGGCGACCGCGCTGCCCGAGGGTCTTGCCCTGCTGGGCCGCGCGGAGGTCGCCGATCGGTTGCGGTCGTGGCTGGCCGGTTCACCAGGGACCCTCGTCCTCCAAGGCCAGACGACGGACGAGGTCGCCGAGTTCGCCGCAGTGGTCCTCGGTCCCGCGTCCCGCGCGGTGCGCGTCACCTCGCGGGCCGGGTGGGAGCACGCGGCCAAGATCCCGCGGTCGTTCCCGGCGGTCGTGGTGAGCGATGACGTCCTCGTCGGCCACAACCAGAACCAGCGGCACGTGCTCATCGCCCAAGACGCGTTCGTCCGCCGCGCCGATGGGCTGACACTGCCGCGTGTCCCCAGGGACCTGGCCCGGGACGCCTTCCTGGCCGCCGGAACGCCACCGCACCTGGCCGACGAGTACGCGGGATTGGCCAGGCGGAGCCAACGCGCCCTCATGCGCAGGCTCATGCCGAGCAGGTCACGCCCACCGTGGGCGCAGGACTCCGCGATCGCGACCCCGCTCGCGCTCATCGGTCGCTGGCCCGCCACCAATGCCGTCGATCACGAGATCATCGGGCGCGTCACCGGGCACGACTACCCGGCCGTCGACCGCTTCCTCGCCGCGAACGCCACCTCCTCGGACCCACTGGTCCACCGCAGCGGCTCCCGTTGGCAACTCGCCGACCCGTTCGACGCCTGGTCCCAACTGGTGTCCCGGATGACCGGCACCGACCTGGCGCGGTTCGCCGACGCCGCGGCCGAGGTGCTCGGCGAGGTGGACCCGGTGCTCTCGCTCCCCGAGGGGGAGGCGTTCACCGCCGGGCTGCGGGACATCCGGCGGCGCTGGTCCGACGACCTGCGCCAAGGCATCGCCGAAGGCTTGGCGCGCCTGGGTGACACCGGGGCCGTGGCGGGCGACACGGGCGAGAACCACGCGTCCCGGATCGTCGGCGCGCTGCTGCGCGAGGCGAACGACGACCGGACCGGCCTGCTCTGGCGTTCGCTCGCCGACGTGCTGCCGCTGCTGGCGGAAGCCGCGCCCGGAGTCTTCCTCGACGCTGTCCGTGCGGGGACACGGGCGCCGGATCCCTTGCTCCGCCTGATATTCGACGACGGCGTGGCGGGACACCACTCCCCGCACTCCGGGCTGCTCTGGGCATTGGAGACCCTCGCCTGGTCGGCGGATCACCGCTCGCTCGCGACCCTGTCGGTCGCGCGGCTGGCCGAGATCGATCCGGGTGGCCGCCTGGCGAACCGCCCGTCCAACACCTTGGCGAGCCTGCTCACGGCAGCGCCGATCAGCCCCATCCCGGTCGAGGGTCGCTCGGCCTTGATCAACCAGGTGCGCAAGCGCTACCCCGAGGTGGGCTGGCGACTCCTCGACGACCTGACCCGCCACGGCGGGTTCCTGGCCCACCCGGCGCGTCCCCGCGTCCGGCAGGACTGGGCCAGCGCGGAGTCCGCCGCACCGGACGGGTTGACCGCGTACGGGGCGGCACTGCTCGACGCCATCGAGGCCGATCTGATCACCGACCCACGCCGCTGGGCGGACTACCTGCCCAGGGTTGCCCGGTTCCCCGAAAGCTGGCGCGAGCGGCTCCTGGGTGCCCTCGAGAACGCCTCTCTCAGCCCACTCCACCAGCACGAGCTGGGCGAGCTGTGGACCCAGGTGACGACGATCCTCAACCGCGCCATCGACGGTGACGCTGAACCCAAACACCGCACGCCTGCCGAGGTGGAGCGCCTGACGCTCTTCGCCAAGCGGATCGAACCCGTCGCGGACCCGACCAGGCACGCCTGGTTGTTCTCCTGGCACCCCGCCTTGCCGGGAGTTGACCGGACCGATCATGAGGCCCACCACGCGGCGGTGGACGCCCGCAGGCAAGAGGTCGTCGCTGAGGTGTTCGACCACCAAGGGTTCGAGGGCCTGGCGCGCTTGGCGGAGGCAAGTACGCGGGGTGATTCCGTCGGGTGGGCGCTGGCGCGGGTGACGGGCGACGCCGCGCGCGAAGAGGTCTTCAACGTCCTTGGCAGCGAGTTGGCGGAGGGCTGGGTTCGTTGCCGCGCCCGTGTCGGTGGTGCCGAATGGTGCGCGGAAGTCGTCGACAGCGTTCCTGATGACGTCTCGCGCCGTGTGGCGTTCCTGCTGGCGGTGCCCGTGGACTGGGCGTACGAGCGGGTGGCGGCGGAAAGCGAGGAGACCCGACAGCGCTTCTGGGAGATCACCCCGGCTTACCCGTTCCCCACGGGGGCGGTTGAGGGATACCTCGCCAAGATCCTCGGAGCCTGCCGCGCCGGTGCGGCCATCGACGGCCTGGTCATGGTGCTGCACGACCACAACAGTTCGTGGCGCCCTCCGGTGGAGTTCGTGGTTGCCACCTTCCAGGCACTCGTGGACGCCCCGGGCACAGCGCGGCCCGACATCTCCTACGAACTGGAGAGGCTTCTGGCGTACCTGCGCGAGACCGACTGCGCCGCGCGCGAAATCGTCCGGTGGGAGGTGATGTTCGCGGGCCTGTTCCACGACTGGCAGCCCCAGACGCTGCTCGACTTGATCTCCGGCGATGCCTCCGCCTTCGTCGAACTGCACCAGTTCCGCTACCTCCCGAACGGAAAGCTGAACCCCGACGCCACGGGTTTCTACCTGACCGCCGAGCGGATGCGCCGCGTCCCCGGCCACCGAGACGACGTCGTGGACGGGAAGTTCCTGCACGGCTGGGTCTCCGCGGCGCGGGAGCTCCTCCTCCAGGCAAACCTTCGAAAGAGCGGTGACCGGTCCATCGGGGCGCTGATCTCGGCAGGTCCCGTCGGCGCCGACGGGGCTTGGCCTGCGGAGGCGATCCGCGACGTCCTGGACCTGGAGGACGCCGACGAGATCCGCATCGGCTTCCTGACCGGCATGAGCAACGACATCGGCATGACGACCCGAGGCGTGTACGACGGCGGGCAGCAGGAGCGGGCCTCAGCCGCGAAGTACCTGGCCTGGGCCGCCGACGTCGAACTCGACTGGCCGCACACCGCGCGGGTCCTCCGCGACCACGCCGAGTCCCTGCGCGCGCAGGGCAGGCACTGGGACAGGGAGGCGGAGGACGACCACGACGAGTGACTACCCCGCGTGCTCGAAGGTGTCGGGGACGTCGAGGGTGGCGGCCACCAGCGAGCGCGTGTAGGGGTGGGTGGGGGAGGAGAGCACGGCGTCCGCCGTGCCCTTCTCCACGACTCGGCCCTGGTTGAGGACGGTGACGGTGTCGGCGATGCTTCGGACGACAGCCAGGTCGTGCGTCACGAAGATCATCGACAGGCCCTCCGCCAGGAGGGAGCGGAGGAGTTCGACCACCGCGGCCTGGACCGAGACGTCCAGGGCGGAGGTGATCTCGTCGCAGATGAGCAGCTTGGGTCGGCAGACGAGGGCTCGGGCGATGGCCACGCGTTGGCGTTGGCCGCCGGAGAGTTCGGCGGGGTAGCGGTTCGCGAGGTGGGTGGGGATCTCGACGCGGTCCAGGGCCTCGTGGGCACGCCGTCGGGCTTCGGTGCCCTTCAGGCCGAAGTAGTGCCTGAGCGGAACCAGGAGACTGCTCTCGACAGTCCGCTGTGGACTGAGTGAGCCGTACGGGTTCTGGAAGACGTACTGCAACTCCCGCCGCAGGTCCTTGTCGCGCCGAGGAGCGAGCACCTGGCCGTCGAAAACAATCTTCCCTTCCTGCTCCTCGTGCAAGCCCACCAGACACCGCGACATCGTCGTCTTCCCACTGCCCGACTCACCCACCAACGCCAGGCACTCGCCCCGCGCCAGGCCGAAGGACACCTCGAACAGGGTCTGTCGACCGCCGTACCCCGCGTTCAACCCGGACACCGTCAGAATCTCGTCGCCGGAGAACGGGGGAGCCGCATCGACGACAACGGCAGGCCGGGGTGACCGCGCCACCTCCGCCGTCCGCCAGCACCGCGCCAACGTCCCCGACGGAACCTCGACCAACGGCGGACGCGACGAGCACTCCTCCGCCGCGTGCGCGCACCGCGGCGCGAACACGCACCCCGACCGGTCCGCGCCGATCCCCGGCGCCCGGCCCGGGATCGGCACCAGCCGGTGCCGGTGGGTCGACGACGGCACCGCGGCCAGCAGGGCCCGGGTGTACGGGTGCGCCGCGCGGGCCAACGACCCGTGCTCCACCACCTCGCCCCCGTACACCACCAGCACCCGGTCCGCGACCTCCGCCACCACCGCCAGGTCGTGCGAGACGTAGATCGCCGCCAGGTCCCGCGACCGGCACAGCTCCCGCACCACCTCCAGCACCCGCGCCTGCGTCGACACGTCCAGGCCGGTCGTCGGCTCGTCCAGCACGATCAACCGGGGACCCGGCGCGACCGCCATCGCGATGGCCACCCGCTGCTGCTGGCCCCCCGACAGCTGCCGGGGCCGCCGCCGCAGGAAGGCGTCGTCGCCGGGCAGCCCGACCGCCTCCAGCAACGACCGGACCCGGGCCAGCGCCTCCCGCCGGGGCAACCGCAGTCCCTCGGTCAGCTGCGTCGCCAGGCTCAGGCTCGGGTTCAACGCCGTCGCCGGGTCCTGCGGCACGTACGCGACCCTGCTTCCCCTGGCGCGCCGCAACTCCTTCTCCGGCAGGGCGAGCAGGTCGACGTCATCGACCACCACCCGGCCGCCCGTGATCGTCGCGCCCTTGCGCGCGAAACCCAGCAACGCCAACGCGAGCGTGCTCTTGCCCGACCCGGACTCGCCGACCACGCCCAGCACCGAGCCCCTGGCCAGCTCGAACCCGATGTCCCGGACGATGTCGTGCCCCGTGGCGTCCGCCCGGACCGTGACACCGGAAACCTCGACCTCCACGTCACACCCTCCCTTCCGTGCGGCCGACGGTCCGCGCGACGGACTCGGCGACCAGGTTGCCGCCCAAGGCCATCATCAGGATCAACGCGATCGGCGCCAGGACCGGCAGCGGCGCCACCGACAGCCCGTCCTGGTTCTCACCCACCATCAGCCCCCAGTCCGCGGCGGGCGGCGCGATGCCGAAACCCAGGTAGCTCAACGACGCGATGGCCGACACCGCCCACACCAGCCGCGTCCCGGCCTCCACCATCAGCGGCGAGGTCACCCCCGGCAGCACCTCGCGCAGCAGGATCCGCCCGGCGGGCAACCCGTTCACCCGCGCCCACAGCACGTAGTCGCTGCCGACAACGGGAATCGCCGCGCCGCGCAGCACCCGCGACACGCCCGGCACGAACGCCACACCGACCAGCGCCGACGTCAACACCGTGCTGCGGCCGAGCATCGACACGAACAGCAGCACGAAGATGATCTCCGGGAAGCTCAGCAGCACGTCCATCGCCCGCATGAGCACCGCGTCGACCGCGCCACCCCGGTACGCGGCCGTGAGCCCGACCAGAGACCCGAGCACGACCCCGATCCCCGCCGCGAGGACCGCCATCCAGGTCAGGTTGACCCCACCGTCGAGCAAGCGGCTCAGCACGTCCCGACCGAGGATGTCGGTCCCCAGCGGGAAAGCCCCGCTCGGGTCCGCCAGCGGCGGCCCGACGATCGCGTCGTACGGGTGCGGAGCGAACACCGGCCCCAGCACCACCACGAGCGCGACCACACCGAGCAGGCCCACCCCCAGACGGGCCCGCCCGGTGCGCGCGGCCCGACCCAGCACCGAAGTACTCACCGCGACCTCCCCAGTGTCGTGAACACATCCGCCAGCAGGTTGAACACGTAGTACGCCGTGGCCAGCACCAGCACGCACGCCTGCATCACCGGCAGGTCGTGGGCGTTGACCGCACTCACCAACTCCGTCCCCAGCCCCGGGTACGAGTACACGTACTCGACCACCACGACGCCCGTGATCGTCACCGCCGCGACCAGGCTCGCCGCCGGGAGGCTCGCCGCGACCGCGTTGGGCAGCGCGTGCCGGAACAGCACCCGGCGCCCGCTGAGCCCCTTGAGCACCGCCATCTGCGCGTACTCGCTGTCCATCGCGTCGATGAACGACGCCCGCACGAGCCGCCCCAGGTACATGACGCCCATCAGCGTCAGCGTGGTCACCGGCAGCACGAGTTCGGCCGGGTGCCACCACGGCAGGTCGCCGGGCGGGATGTTCGACACCCCCGGCAGCACCCTGAACACCGACGTCGCGAAGAACGCGATCAGCAGCATGCCGACGACGAACGCGGGCAGCGCGGTGAACAGCGACGACACCGCCACAAAAGCCCTGTCCGGCAGGCTGTCCCGCTGGTACGCGGTGAACACGCCGATGAGCACCGACAGCGGCAGGATCAGGGCCATCGACATCAGGCCCAGGGTGAACGAGTTGAGCACGCGGGGCGCGAGGATGTCCGCCACCGGCCTGCCGTTGTCCAACGACGTCCCCAGGTCGCCGCCGAGCACACCGGTGAGCCAGTGCCAGTACTGCGCCACGAGCGGCCGGTCCAACCCGAGCCGCCCCCGCAGGTCGGCCACCTGCGCCGCCGTCGCGTCCTTGCCGAGGATGATCCGCGCGATGTCCCCGGGCAGCGCCTGCGTCACCAGGAACAGCAGCACCGACACCAGGAACAGCACCAGCAGGCCGACAGCCAGGCGCCCCAGCAGCCACCGGGTCGGCGAACCCCGGCGCGGCGCGGTCGACGAGGCCACGGCGTCAGCTCCCGACGGACACGTTCGACAGGAACGACAGCGGGCGCCCGTTCACGTCCGTGACCAGCCCGCGCACCCGGCTCCGGTACGGCATCAGCACGTTGACGAACGCGGGCACGACCGTGGCGCCGTCGCGGTACTCGATCTCGTGCATCCGGTTCATGATCGAGCACTGCCCGGCCGCCGGGGCCAGGAACAGCTCGTCGGCCAGCCGGACGAACTCGGGGTTGTCCCAGTGCGTGGCGTTGCCGACCCGGTCCGGCAGCATCGACCCGATCACGGTCGGCAGGTAGGGGATCGGGTTGAAGTCGATGAACGCGGGCCACTTTCCCCACTTCGACAGCAGTTCCGGCACGGGCACCACGTTGACCTCGACCTTCACCCCCGCCTTGGCCGCGTTCTCGGCGAACACCTGGGCCAGCTCGCGCATGCCGGGCAGCAGGCCGTCGGTCGTGATCGCGAAGGAGAGGTTCGGCTGCCCGGCCTCGGCCAGCAGCTTCTTGGCCTGCTCGATGTCCTGCTTCCGCTGCGGCACCCCCGGCGCGGGGCACTGCGGCGTGCCGCCCTCGTGGTCGTTCGCGACGCGGGCGTATCCGCCGAACGCGTTGGCGACGACCTGGTCGCGGTCGACGAGCAACCGCAGCGCCTGCCGGACCCGGACGTCGTCGAACGGCGCGACATCGGTGTTGAGGCCGATCCTGAGGGTGAAGTCGCCCTTGCTGTCAAGGAGCTGGATGCCGTCCTTGCCCGCGAGGGACCGGGCGATGGTGGGGTTGGCGCCCGAGGCGATGTCGACCTGGTCCGACAGCAGCGCGTTGGCCTGGGCCTGCTGGTTCTGGAACTCGGTGATCTCGACGGTGCCGACCATCGGCCGGGTGCCCCAGTAGGCGTCGAACCGGGTCACTGTGGACTGACGTCCGGGGGTGAAAGCCTTCACCGCGAAGGGACCCGTGCCGACCGGCTTCTCCGGCGCCGTACCCGCCTTGGTCATCGGCAGCAGGACGTTGGCCCAGATGTCCTTGAACGGGCCGAATGGCGCGCTGAGTCCGATGCGGACGGTGAGCGGGTCGACGGCCTCGACCGCGTTCGGGTCGATCTTCTCGATGAACGCCAGCCCCTGCGCGGCGTGTTGCGGGTCGCGGAGGTATTTGACGCTGGCCACGACGTCCGCCGAGGTGAACGCGGTGCCGTCGGTGAACTTGACGTCGGGTCGGAGCTTGATCGTCCACCGGGTGAGGTCCGCGTTCGGCGTCATCTCCGTGGCCAGCGCCCACTCCACCTTGCCGGTGGGGTCCAGGCGGGTCAGGCCCTCGTAGAGCAGCGCGCTGCGCAGCTGTTGCGTCGGGCTTTGGTTGCTGGCGTAGGGGTTGAGGGTCTCGCCGGGGTCGGTGGCTGCGGCGATGCGCAGCGTGGCGTCCTCGCTCCCGGCGGCGGTCGTGCGGTCCGGGGCGGAGCAGCCCGCCAGCGTCGTGGCGGCGAGCGCGGTGGCGGTGAGTGCGCGGGTCAGGTGTCCGGGGCGGTGGTGGGTGCGCGTCACTGGGCGACTCCGGTCTGTGCAGAGTGGACTCATCTAAGCCTTTAGACCAGGTCCCGACGTCTGGTCTCGGTGAGGTTCGGATCAGGTTACGACCGATACCGGGACAAAGAAAGGGGTCTCGGCGAACTTTCTAAACGATTAGAACGTGCTACGGTCGTGTCGTGTTGCCAGGGGGCTGACCAGGAAAGAGGACCGATGACCAGTCCGTACGAGCACCTGTTCGTCAGGAAGATGCCGAACTGCCTCGACGACCTCGTCAACGAGGGTTCCGCCGCCGGGGTGGTGGAGCCGCCGAACATCGGCGAGGCGCTCGCGCTGATGCGGTCCGAGGAGGTGCCGGAGAGCAAGATCCACCTGACGTACTGCTGGATCAAGGAGTGCGACAGCCCGGTGGAGTGGGTCAAGGAGCACGTGCACGACTACGACGAGGTCCTGATCTGGCACGGCAACGACCCCGAGGACCCGGACTACCTGGGCGCGGAGATCTACTTCGACATCGAGGGTGTCCGGCACACGGTCACCACCAGCGGTTCGGTCTACATCCCGGCGGGCGTGAAGCACTGCCCGCTCGGGTTCACCAAGGTCGACCGGCCGTTCCGGTTCAGCGCGCTGTCGCTGGCCCCGAACTACGCGTCGGCCGACAAGAAGGCGTAGTCGCGCGCACCGCGCCCGCCCCGGACCGGGGCGGGCGCGGTGTCATGTCCGGGGTTCGCAGCCGCAGGTCACGCCGACGCTGAGGGTGCCGTCGAGGATGGCGTCCCGGGGCGCGTCGCCCGCGTGGACCCGGTCGAGCGCGTCGAACGCGCGCGCCGCGAAGGTCTCCAACGGGAGACGGACCGTGGTGAGCGGGAAACCGCCCAGCACCGCTTCCCGGATCCCGTCGAAGCCGACGACCGCCAGGTCCTCCGGCACCCGCAACCCGAGGTTCGTCGCGGTGCGGATGGTGATGAGCGCCTGCTCGTCGGTCGTGGCGTAGATGGCGCGGGGGCGGTCGCGGCCCCGCAGTACCCGCTTGACGGCCTGCTCGGCGGCGACCCGGTCGAAGGACGAGCGGACGAGCCTGCCCGCGGTCGGCAGACCCGCGTCCGCCATCGCCCGCCGCCAGCCACCCTCACGGCCGACCGCCGGACCCACCTCGATCTCCCCGGCCAGGCAGGCGATGTCGGTGTAGCCGTGCTCGACGAGGTGCTCGACGACGAGCCGGGCACCCTCGTGGTCGTTGAAGGTCACGTTGGGCGAACCCGCACCGGGAACGGCCCACTGCAAGAACACCCGTGGCGTCTCGTCGTCGCCGCGGGGCGCTTCGCCGGTGGTGACGAAGATGCCGCGGGGGCGCAGCTCGGAGAAGGCCTCGCCGTACTCGTCGCCGAGGGACGAGCCGTAGCCGGTGTTGCCGAGCAGGGTCAGCAGCCCCCGGCCGCGCCCCTCGGCCTCGATGCAGCGGGAAAGCTCGCCGTAGAAGGCGTTCGCGGTGTCGGGGACCAGCAGGCCGATGAGGTTGGAGCGACCGCCGCTGAGCGCGCCGGCCAGCGGGTTGCGCCGGTAGCCGAGCATCTGGATGGCTTCCTCGACCTTGACCCGGGTCTTCTCCGACACGGGCCGGGGCCCGCCGTTGAGCACGTAGCTGACCACGGCGGTGGACGTACCCGCCAACCGCCCCACGTCGAGCAACGTGGGCTTCCGCGCCGACCGCTTCCCACCCACGCCGCCACTCCCCTGCCTTGACCGGAGCGACCACTGTAATCCACCGGCTGCCTGCCCGCGCCCACGACAAGCGGGCGCCCGCCCCCGCCGGTGCGGGAACGGGCGCCCGAGGGGATATCAGGCTCCGGTGTAGACGAGGTTGTTGGGGCTCTTCGGGTCGGTGACCTTGTTCTTGGTGGCGCTGGCGACCAGGGCGTCGCGGACCTGGGCGGGGGTGGCGGTGCGGCCCGTCAGGTACAGCGCCGCGGCGCCCGCCACGTGGGGGGTGGCCTGGGAGGTGCCGCTCACGGTCTGGGTGGCGGTGTCGGACGTGCGCCAGGCCGAGACGATCGAGACGCCCGGGCCGAAGAGGTCGACGAGGTCGCCGTAGTTGGAGAACGACGCCCGGCGGTCGGTGTTGTCGGACGCGGCGACGGTGATGGCCTCGGGGACGCGGGCGGGGGAGAAGCCCGCGGCGTCGGCGTTGGAGTTGCCCGCGGCGACCGCGTAGGTGACGCCCGAGCGGATGGAGTTGCGCACGGCGGTGTCGACCGTGTCGTCCTTGCCGCCGCCCAGGCTCAGGTTCGCCACGGCCTTCTTGCCCGCCGCGTCCTTGGTGACCCAGTCGATCCCGGCGATGACGCCCGCGAGCGTCCCGCTGCCGTTGTCCCCGAGCACCCGCACCGCGACGATGCCGACCTTCTTGGCCACCCCGTACGTGCGGCCGCCGACGATCCCGGCCACGTGCGTGCCGTGCCCGTGGCCGTCCTGCGCGACGTTGTCCTTGTCCACCGCGTCGTAGCCGTTGCGGGCCCGGCCCTCGAACTCCTTGTGGCTGATCCGCACGCCGGTGTCGACGATGTACGCGGTCACGCCGCTGCCGCCGTTGTCCGGGTACGTGTAGGTCTTGCTCAACGGCAGATTCCGCTGGTCGATGCGGTCCAGGCCCCACGGCGCGCTGCTTTGGGTGCCCTCGGCGGTGATGACGTGGTCCTGGGTGACATAAGCGACCGACGGGTCCGCCGCGATTCGCCGGGCGGCCCGCTCGGAAAGCCGCGCGGAATACCCGTTGAGCGCCGAGGAATACGTGTGCTCGACCGTGCCGCCATACCGCCCGGCGTGGTCGCCCGCCGCCGCGTGCACGGCGCCGTCCTTGAACACCACCACGTACGAGCCGGTCACCGCGGTCCCGGATGCGGCCCTGACCTGGCCCTCCTCCGCCTGGGCCGGGGTGGCGACGGCGAGCACGGCGGCCGCGGCCGCGACGGCGGCGACAGCGGTTCTGGCGCGGAAATGCGTCGACATCGGTAAGCCTTCCCGTCATGGCCCACGCTCTCGGGGCCGTTGGGAAAAGCCTGACATGAATGCGCGCGGCGGCGGAGTTCGCGCATTCCCAATTCCCAACTCGTAACGGAAAGCGCGTCGGTGTCCTGCGTTTATGTCGACCTCGTTACCCGGAATGCGGCGGTGTCCGGGTTCCGCGCACTGGGATCACCCATTCGCGCTCTGTGACGGTGGACGTCGTGGTGTAACCGTGGTGGGGGAGCGGATAATTTCAGGGGGTAAATAACGGAAGTATTCCGGGGTGCCCCCTAGGTGATCTCCCGGGATTGTCCCTGAACCGCGGGAACGGCCCCGTGCCCCGTGTGGGGTCCCGCTACGGTCACGGCCATGAGAGCTGCGGTGCACACCAGGTTCGGTCCGCCGGACGTCGTGCGGGTCGTCGAGACGCCCGTCCCCGTTCCCCGGGCCACCGACGTGCTGATCAAGGTGCACGCCACCACCGTCACCTCCGCAGAGTGCACCATGCGCCGCGGCGAACCCCGGTGGGGCCGCGTCATCCTCGGCCTGCGGAAGCCGCGGCGGGGGCTGCGCACCCTGGGGCTGGAGGTGGCGGGCGTGGTCGAGTCGGTCGGCTCGGCCGTGCGCCGGTTCGCCCCGGGCGACGAGGTCTTCGGCTTCACCGGGTTCGCCGTCGGCGGCCACGCCGAGTACCTGCGGATGCCCGCCACCGGGTCCCTCACCCTCAAGCCGATCGGGCTGTCCTTCGCCCAGTCCGCCGCGGCGGTCGACGGCGCCACCACCGCGCTGTTCTTCTTGCGGGACAAGGCGAAGGTCATCCCCGGCGACCACGTCCTGGTCAACGGCGCGTCCGGCAGCATCGGCACCTACGCCGTCCAACTCGCCAAGCGCCTCGGCGCCCGCGTGACCGCCGTCTGCGGCCCGTCCAATGTGGACCTGGTCCGCTCCCTCGGTGCCGACGCGGTCATCGACTACACGACCACCGACTTCACCGCGAACCACGACACCTACGACGTCGTCTTCGACGCCGTGGGCAAAAGCTCCTTCCAGGCATCGCGCGCCGCGCTCAAGCGCCGCGGGAAGTACGTCCCGACAACGGGGTTGACCAACAACGTCTGGTCGCTGTGGACATCGGTCCGCGGTGGCAAGAGGGTCGTGACGGGCATGTCCGTCAACAAGAGCGCCACCCTGCCGGTCATCAAGGAACTCCTGGAGACCGGCAAGCTCCGCGTCGTCATCGACAAGACCTACCCGCTGGTCGACATCGCCGAGGCCCACCGCCACGCCGACACCGGCCACAAGCGCGGCAACGTCGTGGTCTTGGTCGTCGACGATCAGTAGTGGCGCAGCCCCGTGCGGAGGGTGCTCGCCCAGGGCGCGTCGATGGTGTCGGCGCCGAGCGCCAGCACGGTGTTGCAGAGGAACCCACGCGCGAAGAACCGCTGGATCGCCTCGTCGTCGGCGCCGGTGACCGCGCGGACGTACTCGACCTCCCGGGCGTAGCAGGCGCGGATCGCGTCGCCGATGGCGGGCTCGGTGGCCGCGCACGTGGCCTGGAGCAGGACCAGCAGCAGGTCCCGGTCGACGATCAGGCGGGCGTACGCCTCACCCAGGGCGTCGAGGACCGCCGCGGGGGCCGTGCCCTCCGCCTTCGCCGCGGCGTCGGCGAAGGCCTCCCGCATGCGGGTCGAGCAGTGCTCGATGACGGCGACGAACAGCGACTCCTTGTCCGGGAAGAGCCGGTACACGTAGGCCTGCGAGATCCCCGCGGCCTTGGCCACCTCGGACGTGGTCGTGCCGTAGTACCCCCGGGTGGCGAACGCCCCGATGGCGGTCCGCAGCACGACCTCGCGGCGTTCGTCCGCAGTGGAGAGCTGCCTGGAGCTCGTACGTGCCATGTGACTAATCAACCACTCATACTCTGTCGCTGTCAACCGAGTAGCTGCCGGTACCACGCGATCGTGGCCGCGATGCCCTCCTCGAACGGCGTCGGCCGCAGCCCGAACGCGTCCTCGACGGCCCGGCAATCCACGATCTGCGGCTCCAGGTACTGGTAGAACAGCTCGGCGTATTCACGCATGAACACCTCGTCGAACGGACCCCAGGCCCGGTCGGTCGCCGCGGGCAGCACGTCCCGTGTCAGCTCGACGCCCAACTCCCGCTCGATCAAACCGTGCACCTGGCGCGTCGACAGGGTCGAGATGGTGGGAACGTGCCACACCCGCCCGAGTGCTTCCGGTCGCTCGCCCAGGGTCGCGAGCGCGCGGGCCACATCGCCGATGTGGCTGAAGGCGTGCGGCTGGTCGATGTCGCCCAGCGCCACAACGGGCTCGCCGTGCAGTGCGGGTACGAAGACCGCGCCGCCGAGCGCGGAGTTGAGCACTCGCGGCCCGTAGAAGTCCGCGGCCCGCGCGATGGCCACCTCGGCCACCCCGTCGGTGTGGGCGCGCAGGTAGCGGTCCGCGACCTCCGCCCGCAGCCGCCCCTTGTGCGAGGTGGCCCGGTGCGGCGTCCGCTCGGTCATCGGCTCACCGCCGGTGGGCCCGTACATGTACAGCGTGTCGGTGACCACGAGCCGCGCCCCGCTGCTCGCGGCGCCCGCGAGGAAACCCGCCTGGAGCCGGGGGAGCAGGTCGTCCCACAGGTGGTACGGGGCGTGCGCGCAGTGGTAGATCGCCGTCGCGCCCGCGCAGACCTCGCGCATGCGGGGTTCGTCGGTGATGTCGGCGGCGACGAGCTCCGCCGCCCGCGGCACCGACGCCGAGCCGCTGCGGTTGACCGCGCGCACGCGGTGTCCACGGGCCAGCAGCTCGTCGACCAGGGTGAGCCCGGCGGGGCCGGTGCCGAACACGACGTGCAGCTCAAGAGCGTTCATCGAATCCTCCGCGGTGATGAGTGGTAGACCACTCACTCTTGTCCTCGTCGGACGACGAGCGAGGGCGTGGGCATAGAAGTAATTAATCACTCACACCTGCGGGTGTCAACCGGGCCGAGAGGGGGTGGTGCCCCCTCTCGGCCACGGGGCGCGGCGAGCCGGACTCGGCGCGTCGAGGAGTGCGCCGAACAGGTTTTCCAGGCGCTGCACCGGATGTAGCGGCCCGGGAAACCTGTCCGGTCGCTCCCGGCGCTAGCGGATGGCGGCCAGGACCCGGCTGTCGCCGTGCTGCCAGATGGTGTCGATCTCGGCGAACCCGGCGTCGGTCAGGGCGTTGACGTGGGTGCGCAGCCCCTGGGTCTCGGTGTGCGGGTCGTGGCCCGCGCGGGGCTTGACCAGCTCGCCGAAGGTCGGGTCCTGGGCGATCGCGTCCCACCACTGCTCCCAGTTGTCTCTGGGCTCCTCGGCGGTCGACCGACCGAGGGCCGCGTGGACCCGGGCGAGGGTGGGGGCGAAGTCCTCGGCGGTCAGGTGGTCGCCGTCGAGGAAGACCGCGCCGGGCGCCAGGACCGAGTGCAGTTCGGCGTACGCGGCGCGCAGCCGGTCCTCGGGCAGCCAGTGCAGGGCGGTCGTGCTGACCGCGGCGTCGACGGGGCCGTCCAGGTCCAGCACCGCGGTCCAGTCCGGCCGCGCCAGGTCGGCCGAGACGAAGCGCAGTTCCGGAGTGTCGGCGTACGCGGCCTGGGCCAGCCCCAGCAGCAGCGGGTTCGTGTCGACGGCGACTATCCGCGCCTTCGGGAGGCGCTCGCGTAGTCGCACGGCGAGCGACCCCGGGCCGCAGCCCAGGTCGAGCACGAGCGGGTCGGGCTTGTCGACGACCTCGACGAGCGCGTCGGCGATGACGCCGAACAGCGTCTCGCGGTGGGGGACGTAGAACTCCTGCTGGGCGTCCCAACGGGCGATCCAGGACCGGGCGTGCTCGCGCACGGCAACCTCCGTGACTGGCGTGGACTAGACTGCCAGTCACAAACCTGCCGGAAGAGGTGTCACTGGTCAAGTGCGATTCGACAGTCACTACGACGGCCCGGTCCGCGCCGCCGCCCACCTGGTCAACGCGGTCACCACGGGACAGGCCCGGGGCCGCGCCTACGCGCCGCCCGACGGCACAGCCCTGCGCGACGCGGTCGCGGAGGCCCTGCGCACGGCGGGCGCCGAGGACCTGACGGTCGTCACCGCCGCCGCGGCCGACCGCCTGCGCCGGGCCGCCACGACCCTGCGCGGCGTCTTCGCGGCCGTGGCCGACGACCGCCTGTCCGAGGCCGCGACCCTGGTCAACGACGAGCTGGTCGACCACCAGGTCCGGCCGGTCCTGCTCCGCCACGACGACGACCCGACCTGGCACGTGCACCAGTTGGGCACCGTGGGCGGCCTCGCGGGCCAGTGGGCGGGCACCTGCGCGGCGGCCCTGTCCGTCGTCATCGGCGGCCCGTCCGCCGACCGCCTCGGCGTCTGCACCGCGCCCCGCTGCGACCGCGTCTACGTGGACACCTCCCACAACGGATCGCGCCGCTTCTGTTCCACTGCCTGCCAAAACCGCGTCAAGACCGCCGCCTACCGGGCCCGCGCCACATGATTGCCTTGCGCGGACGGGGTGGTTGCTGCCACGATGGCGCCATGTCTACGCGAAGGGGCGGCTGCGCCCTCGGCCGATGAGCCGCCGCACGCGGCGGAGACCGCGTGTTCCCACTGTTGCACCCTTTCCCGATCCCGAGCCGATTCGGCGCGAGTGGACCGCGCACGCGACCTCGTCCGAACCGGCCGACCGGGACACCGCCGAAGCGGCCATCCGCGGGGCTGTACTCCCTGGTCGGGCCGATCCGCCGCGTTTCCGCTGGGTCGGGTCCCCGAGCGCGGGTGCCGTCCTGGCCGCCGCGCCCGTGGAGTCCACTGTGGCCTACCGGCTGCGGGTCCACGTGCACGAACGCCAGGAGTTGTTGCGGCGCGTCTGGACCAAGCACTGGCACGGCGCCGCGGTGTTCCGGTTCGAACACATGTCCATTGTGGACAAAGCGGTCCGCGCCGCGCTGGACCGCGACTTCCGCCGCGGCCTCGTGCCCGCCCTGCTGGGCGCCATCGGTGGTGTGCGGTACGTCCGGTACGGCCAGCACGACGTCGGCTGGGTGGCCGGGCTCGACGCGCACCGGCGGGTCTTCGCGCCCGACCGCCCCGACCCGGCCCTCGACCTGTGGACCGCGCTGGCCCGCTCGTGCGGGTGGTGGTGGCCGGGGGACGGGGAATGCGTTGTCGCGGAACGACCTTCGGTGTTCGCGCTCGACGACGTCGACGACGCGATCCGCCCGCACCGCGCGGATGGCCCCGCGGTGCGCTACCCGGACGGCTGGTCCGTCCACTTCTGGCACGGCACCGCGGTGCCCGCCTGGGTGATCGAGGACCCGACCCCCGAGCGCATCGACGTCGAGCGCAACGCCGAGGTGCGCCGCTGCGCCATCGAGCACCTCGGCTGGCCCGCGTACCTCGAGCGCTCCGGCAGCGCCCTCGTCGCCACCGCGCCCGACCCCGGCAACCAGGACGCCGAACTGCGGCTCTACGACCTGCCCGCGTGGGCAGGCGCGCGAATGCTGTTGGCGGTCAACGGTTCCCTCGAACGCGACGGGACCCGACGCCGCTACGGCCTGCGCGTCCCGCGGTGGGTCGACTCGCCGCTGCAAGCCGCCGCCTGGACCTACGGACTGACCACCGAGCAGTACGCGACCCTGCTCCGACGCACATAGGTGACACACATGAGACTTGGCCAACTGCTCGACCACACCGGACTCGACGTCCTCGACCACCTCGAACGCGAGGTCGCCGTCCCCGTGATCGACGGCCCGCAAGCCCAGGGCGACCTGATCGTCCTCCCCGCCGTCGAACTGGCCTACGTCAAGCCCTGGCGGGAATCCGGCTGGTCGCAGGTCCCGCCGGAGGGCGTGGACCTGATCCGCGGGGGCAACGGTGCCAACCCGCACACCCTCGTCGGCGACCCGGGCACCTGCCGCTTCACCTGGGAGGTGCGGGATTCCCTGGGGCTCGCCTTGGCCCTCCTGGAGAACACGGCACCGGTCTACCTCATCCACCCCGAGCACGGTGGAACCGGCATCGCCCCGGGCCGGTGGGTCGTCCGCAGGCAGCAGGAACGCGGCCGTCCGCGCAGGGGCAGCGGGTTCACCTGGGGCGACGGCCTGAGCCCGAACTTCGTCGTCGACTAGGGCGGGGTGGCGCGCCCGGCCGGGCGCGCCACCCCGGCGGTCAGCAGTCGGCGGAGCGGGTGGCGGATTCCAGGGACTTGGTGAGCAGCTTCAGCCACTGCGTGGCGGTGGCCGTGTCGTTCTGGTCGAGGGGTTCGTTGACACCCGGCAGAACCTTGACGGCGTAGCCGGTGTACGTGCCGGGGGCGTAGATCTGGTGGCGGTACCAGGCCCGGTCCGGCAGGCCCTCGGACCGGGTCAGCGCCCGTTCCTGGGCCAGCACCGACCGGTTGAGCCGGTCCAGCCCGTCACGGCCGCCGAAGGACTTGTCGCGCAGCAGTTTGTCGCGTGTGGACTCCAGTTTCTCGGTGGCTCGCAGCCAGTCCTGGGCGGCCTTGGTCGCGGCCGTCACGTCGACCCCGCGCTTGCCCGCGGCCGCCAGGTAGGTCAGGGTCTCGCGGGCGTAGTCGGAGTAGTTGAGGGGGATGACGTCGGCCTGGGCCAGGCGCAGGCCGACCAGGCCCGTGGTCTGGGCGGACACGGACTGGTAGCGCGAACCGGGGTCGACGAAGCGCTCGAGGTTCTGCGGGTCGTCGATGGTGCTGTGGTAGTTGCCGCCGGGGGAGTCGAAGCCGAGGTCGGCCGACGGGACGCCGAGCCGGTCGAGGAACGCGGTGTAGTCCGAACCGCTGCCGAGGCGGGTGGGCACCGGGGCGCCCTGCGCGGTCCAGTTGGCGTAGACCGTGCCCTTCTCCGGGTCCGGCACCACCTTGGTGACGTCGGTGATCACGTCGTCGAGCGCCGGGACCGACGACGCGCCGAACGAGCGGCCCGCCGTGCCGTCCATGTTCAGGTACGCGACCGCGCCCCGCCGCAGCTCGGGGGCGAGCTGCTCGACCCACTCGGTGGAGCCGAGCAGGCCGTACTCCTCGCCGTCCCAGCCCGCGATCACGATCGTGCGCTCGGGTCGCCACCCGGTCTTGAGCAGCCGCGAGATGCCGTAGGCGATCTGCAGCGCCGAGGTCCAGCCGCTGGTGTTGTCGACGCTGCCGTAGGTCCAGGCGTCCCGGTGGGCGCCGATGATGACCTTCTCGTCGGGGCGGCCGCGCCCCTTGATCTCGGTGATGATGTTGTCGACCGGCAGCTGCTGGTACTCGATGTCGAGGTCCAGCCGGGCCTCGGTGGGGCCGGGCCCGACGTGGTACGGGAAGTCGAGGCCGCCCTGCCAGTTCGCGGGCACCGCCGGGCCGCCGAGGGCGCGCAGCAGGTGCTGGGCCTCGCCGTAGGAGATCGGGGTCGTGGGGATGCGCGGCAGGTTGTCCGCGTCCTCCGGGTCGATCCGCTCGGTACCGGGCACCGACGGCTCGCCCGGGGTCAGCGGGTCGCCGGGGTATTCGAAGATGTACTGCACGCTGCCGCGCTGGATCGAGTCCGCGGGCCGCCACGGGCCGTCGGGGTAGACCGGGCCGCGCACGAACCCGTCGTCCTTGGGGTCGGAGTAGATGATCACGCCCTTGGCCCCGTGCTCCTGCGCGACCTTCGACTTCACGCCGCGGAAGCTGCCGCCGTAGCGGGCCAGCACGATCTTGCCCCGGACGTCCACCCCCAGGGAGGCCAGGTGCTGGTAGTCCTCGGGCAGGCCGTAGTTGACGTAGACCACCTGTCCGGTGACGTCACCGGCGGGTGAGTACGCGTTGTAGCCGACGACCGCCTCGTCGAGGTACTTCTGCCCCGGGTAGGGCTTCTCCTTGACGCTCAGCGTCCGCTTCGTCGGGGCCGTGACCTCGACCTTGATGTCCTTGGCCACCGACCCGTACACCGAGTACCGCACGTGCCGGGCGGGCAGGCCCCACTCGCGCAGCTTGCCTAAGGCGTACTCACCGGCGACCCGGTTGCCCTCGGTCCCGATGAGCTGGGGCCTCGACGACATCGTCGTGTTCAGTTCCTTGGCCTGCGCCGGGTCGATCGCGGCCAGGAAATCCTTCTCCGCTCGTCGCTGCGCGGCCGAGTGGCCGGCGGTGAACCCGAGCAGGGGCTCATCCCGCGCGGCGGCGGGCACGGTGGCCAGGGAGGTCAGCAGACCCACCACGGCCGCACCCGCGACAACCTTCGAACTGCGTTGGGTGATGCTTCGCATACGGCCAGTCAACCGGTCCCGCCGGTGGGGCACCACCCACTGATCGTCCGGCGTCTTACCAGTTGGAACCCGGGAACGCCCCGAACGAGTGGCACCCGACCCGGGGATTGCCGGGTCCGTGCGGACCGCACCACGATCGGGAGTCCACAGTGGTCCGATCCGGAAGAGGCGCGGCGATGTCGAAGTGCGGGAGAGTCCTGGGCTTGGTCCTGTCCCTGGTGGCGGCGGCGGTGGTCACGGCGACACCGGCCCAGGCGCTGCCGGCCGGGTGCGCCAAGCCCGGGTCGCTGAACTGCCTGCGGATCACCAGCGGCGCGTTCGCGGGGAGCCTGGACATCGAGAACCCGGACGACCCGCACGCGTACTTGCGGTTCCGGGGCGACAACGGTGAGCGCTCGTTCTGGAAGCTGGAGCAGAACGCCGACTTCACCTTCCGCATCCGCAACCTGGCCAGCGGCAACTGCGTCGACGTGTGGCGCACCAACGGCTACCTGGACCAGTGGGAGTGCGTCGGGCAGAGCAGCCAGCGCTGGCACCTGGTCCCGTTCGCCGCCGACCTGTCGAGCTACTTCGTCAAGCAGGAGGACACCGGCCGCTGCTTCACCCTCGACAACGACGGCTACGTCTACGTCGGCGACTGCGCGGCGGGCGACACCCGCCAGTCGTTCACCCTCGGCGTCGACGGCAGCACCCTGGCGGGCACGAAGAACCTCGCCGTCCGGTACGCCATGAAGGTCTGCGACAGCAAACCGGAGACCTGCGGCTGGAAGGAGGACAAGACCAAGTACCCGGCCTACCTCGCCCCGGCCGAGTGCGTGAGCCAGCTGGTCAAGAACGCCACCCCGAACGAGGCCACCTACACCCGCACCTGGACCCAGACCACCGGCTGGCAGAACACCGTCGGCGGCAGCGTCACGGTGTCCACCGACATCGGCATCGATCTGGGCATCAAGGCGAAGGTGACGACCGCGATCCAGGCCAACTACCAGCACGCCTGGATCGGCTCGGAAGCGGTCTCCGACGCGGTGTCCATCAAGCTGAAGCCGGGGGAGTACGGCTGGGTGACGCGCGCGGCCCTGGTGAAGAAGGTGACCGGCACCTGGACCCTCGACCTCGCGGGCCAGAGCTGGACCCAGAAGGCCACCATCGTCATCCCCGCCAAGGACGGCACGGACAGCAAACTCAGCGCGGTCGTCCTCAAGGCTGGCAAGACCCCGCCCACCGACTGCAAGGGCTGACGGGGGGAATCCACAGTGGACGGGTGTGGGGTCGGGAGCGTCGACCCCACACCCGCTCAGACGGCCGGGTTGAAGCGGGAGAACTCGGGGGCGGACCAGTGCAGCGGGATGGCGTCGGCCACCTCGACCACGTCCGCCACGGTGAACCGCACCACGCGCTGGGCACCGGGGTGCCGGGCGGCGGACTCGGCGGACCAGTCGACGACGGCCGTGCCGGACAGGTGCAGTGCCGTGCCGGTGCTCCAGTCGGGGAACAGCAATCCCGCGCGCGGGTCGAGTTCCAGGTTGCCCAGCGTGAGGAACATGGCGTTGCCCGAGTAATCGGGCCACTCCAACTCGGCGCCGGGACCGACCTGGACGAATCCCGGGTTGCCGCCGCGGTGCGAGGTGTCCACGGACTCGTCGGCAGCGGTCGTCACGAAGAACGTGTCGGCCGCCGCGATCACCCGCCGCTGCGCCTCGGACAGCGACTCGCTCCAGGTCGCGGTGGGGGAGCCCGGCGCGACCGGTAGTGGTGACCGGCGCTGGATGTACTGGGGGCAGTTGGCCACGACCTGTTCCACGTCGACGGCGAGCCCGTCCGGCGTCGGCCGGGCCAGTCCGTTGACCCGCATCCGCCGCCGGGTGTCGGGCTCGATCGCGATCGTGCCGACCTGGGTCGGTCGGGTCAGGGCCGCCGCCAACGGATCGGCGGCGTTCGGCCGGGCGGCGACGGAGATGGTCCGTTCGTCCGGCGCGGCCAGGAATCCGGGGCGGCCGGTGAGCGCGGTGGACCACAGGCGGCCCGCCGCGTCGGCCGCGCCGAGGAACAGCACCGGCTGCCGGGTCAGGAACTCCGCCGCGACGCGCGGCACGGTGTCGCGGGCGACCCGCTCGACGCGCGCGGACTCATCCCGGACCCCGGCGCGGACCTGGACCGCCAACTCCCCGCGGTGGTAGGCCATCAGAAGAACCCGCAGGTCGGGGCACCCGGGGTGGGCGCGTCGCCGGTGGCGCCGGTGGGCGCGTAGATCTCCAGCCGGATCCCGTCCGGGTCGTGGAAGAACACCCCGCCGGAGTCGGCGCCTTCTCGGTGTGGCACCACGCCGTCGTGGGCGAACCGCACGTCCAGTTCCTTGAGCAGCACCTCCGCCGCGCGCACCTCCTCGATGGTGTCGACCTGGAACGACAGGTGGTGCAGGCCCGGGAGCCCGGTCGGGAACTCCCCGCCGCTCTGCTGCCACAGCGTGACCAGCAGGCGGCCGTCGCGGCCGAGGAACGCGTACCGCCCCGGTTCGGTCGCGGTGACCTCGAAGCCGAACACCCGCCGGTAGAACTCCACCGACCGTTCCAGGTCCGTGACGTTCAACCCGATGTGCCCGGTGCTGACCTTGTCGACCGCCATCAACCGCCCCTCTCGTTGTCTAACCCTTATTCTCAAGTTAAGCGGTTAGGTGCGGGCGGTCAACCACCTAAATCGTTTTTGCCGGTGACGGTAGTTTGGACGGGTCGGTGTCTCGCGGGAAGGAGCGTGGTGTGTCCGCACGGCCCCTGGTTGGCGAACCCCTGTCGCTCGACCTGCTCAACACGCGGTGGGCGGGTCCGAGCGGGCCGCACGACGCGCTCGACACGGTCGACGGGTTGCGGGCTTGGCTGAGCGAGGCCGACTTGCCGGGGACGGTCGACGAGCCGACCCTTGCCGCGCTCCGTGAGACGAGGGATTCGATCCTCGCCGCGATCGGCGGTGACACCGCCGGTCTGGACGCGGTGCTCGACCGCGGCCGGGTGCGGTTGTGCGTCGAGGGGGACCGGATCGAGGTCGACCCCGCGTGGCTGCCGTCCTGGCTGGCCGCCCGGCACTGCCTCGACCTGCTGACCACCGTGCCGGACCGGATCAAGGCGTGCGCGGGCCCGACCTGCGTCCTGCACTTCCTCGACACGTCGAAGAACGGCAGCAGGCGCTGGTGCTCCATGGCGGGTTGCGGCAACCGCGCCAAGGCCAACCGCCACTACACCCGCTCGCGGGGGTGAGAGTTTCCACGATATGGAAAGCCGTTGCGCGAAGGTCGGCTATATCGCCTGTTCAGCGGCCTTTCCATGATGCGGGAAACGTCAGGGGCGTGGTTGACGGTCGTCGTCGGCATGCCTAGCGTTCCCGGCATGAGGTTGCCCCGGCTGACGACCCGTCAGCACGTCGACCTGGTCCGGGTGGCCAGCGCGCTCTGTTCGCGCGGCTGAGCGACCCCGCTCCCACACACCGCCGGTAGCCGCGCCCGAACTCGGGTCCCGCGGCTCCCCGGCGACCCCTCCCTCACCTGATTCCTCGCGACAAGGCGACAGGCACGCTCATGGGCATTTTCGCGCACTCCTCCAGACTTCCCCGACTCGCCGCGGCGGTCGTCCTCGCCACCGCGCTCGCCGCCTGCGGCACCGCGGACGCGGGTTCCGGCACCGACTCGAACACCGTCGTGGTCAAGCTGACCGACCCCGGCAACTACGGGCCCCTGGCCTACGCCAAGAAGAACGGCAGCTTCGACGCGCCGCTGGCCAAGCTCGGCGCCAAGGTGGAGTGGGGCGGCTCGTACGTCTCCTTCACCGCCACCACCGACGCGATCCACTCCGGCGCGGTCAACTTCGCCGAGGGTGCCTTCTCGCCCGCGCTCGGCTACCTCGCCACCTCCGACGACATCCGCGTCGTCGCGGTCAAGGACGTGGTCACCGACTCGCGCGCCGGCGCGGGTGACGGGCTGGTCGTGCGCCCGGACAGTCCTATCAAGACGATCCAGGACCTGCGCGGCAAGCGGGTCGCGGTGAACAAGGCCGGGCGCGGCGAGTACCTGCTGCTGCTCGCGCTCAAGGAGGCGGGCATCCCGGCGAGCGAGGTGCAACGCGTCTACCTGCAACAGGACCAGGCCGCGTCCGCCTTCGCCTCCGGCCAGGTCGACGCCTGGGTGGCCATCGTCCGGGCCTTCCCGCAGGCGCTCGCCAAGGGCGCCCGGGTGATCTTCCGCGGCCGTGACCTGCCCTCGGACGACCTGAACATGTTCGTCGCCCGCACCGACCTGCTCGACAAGAACCCCGAGGTGGTCCGGACCCTGATCGACGTGCTGTCCCAGTTGGACGAACAGGAGAAGGTGGAGCCGGAGAAGTTCCAGAACGTCTTCGCCGCGGAGGGGCCGACCGCGGCGACCGGTCTGCAACTGGAGAACAACATCGCCGTCGCCCGCTACGACAACGTGCTGCGGTTCCCGAAGCCCGAGGACGAGGCCCGGCTCAACGGCGTGTCCAAGGTGTTCGTGGACAACAAGGTCCTGGAGAAGGCGTCCGACCCGAAGAAGGTGTTCTACACCTGGGGTGAGCGGAAATGACGTTGGCGCCCGCCCGCGTGAACCGCGCGGAAGCACCGGCGCTGGCCGAACCGGAGTTCCTCGGCGCGAAGTCCCGCAACCGGTGGCTGTCGCTGGCCATCCGGGGCAGCGTCCCGGCGCTGATCCTCGTCGCGTGGTGGTACACGACCACGCACGGACACGTGTCCACCGAGGTGCTCGCGTCGCCGGGGCAGGTGCTCCAGGCCCTGGTGGAACTGGTGAACACCGGCCAGCTGTGGGACTTCGCGGTCGCCTCGTTCGGCCGCGCCGGGTTGGGCGTCGGCATCGGCGTGAGCGCCGCGCTGGTGCTGGGCCTGATCAGCGGGTTGAGCAGGCTCGGCGAGGAACTGGTGGACGCGACCGCGCAGATCATCCGCGTGGTCCCGTTCCTGGCCCTGGTGCCGCTGTTCATCTCCTGGTTCGGCGTCGACGAGGCGTTCAAGGTCGCGCTGATCGCGGTCTCCTCCGCCTCGCCGATGTACGCCTACACCTACCTGGGCGTGCGCTCGGTCGACCGGAAGGTGGTCGAGGCGGCGCGCGGGTTCGGCCTGCGCGGCTGGCGGCTCGCGGTCGGCGTGATCGTGCCGAGCGCGCTGCCGAACATCCTGATGGCGCTGCGCATCTGCCTCGGCATCAGCCTGGTCGGCCTGATCGCGGCCGAGCAGGTCGGCGCCACCGAGGGCATCGGCTACCTGGTGACCCTGGCCCAGCAGTACTACCGCAACG
This sequence comes from Actinokineospora auranticolor, assembly GCF_041897805.1. Lineage (GTDB taxonomy): Bacteria > Actinomycetota > Actinomycetes > Mycobacteriales > Pseudonocardiaceae > Actinokineospora > Actinokineospora auranticolor. The sequence goes on along the minus strand of NZ_CP154825.1, from coordinate 4,944,066 downwards.
ACTACATGGTGCTGTGCATCGTGATCTACGCGCTGATCGGGATCGCGGTGGACCTGCTGATCCGGCTGGCGGAGCGCACCGCCATGCCGTGGCGACGACACGGGACGGCGAGCGGATGACCACCGAGAACCCCGTCGTGCGGCTGCGCGGCGTCCGCAAGTCCTTCGGGGACAAGCGGGTGCTCGACGGCATCGACCTGGACATCGCGCCCGGCGAGTTCGTCGCGCTGCTCGGCCCCAGCGGCACCGGCAAGACAACCTTGCTGCGATTGCTGTCCGGCCTGCAACGCGCGGACGCCGGAACCGTGCTGGTGCCCCCGGTGCGCACGGTCGTCTACCAGGAACCCCGGCTGGTCCAGGCCCGCCGGGTGCTGGCCAACGTCACCATCGGCCAGCGCGGCCGGGCGGTCCGCGAGCCCGGTCTCGCCGCGCTCGCCGAGGTGGGCCTGGCGGACAAGGCCCGCGCCTGGCCCGCCACCCTCTCCGGCGGCGAGGCGCAACGGGTCGCGTTGGCCCGCGCCCTGGTCCGGCAGCCGCAGCTGCTGCTGCTCGACGAGCCGTTCGCCGCGCTCGACGCGCTGACCCGCTTGCAGATGCAGGAACTCGTCGCCGACCTGTGCGCCCGGCACCGCCCGGCGGTGCTGCTGGTGACCCACGACGTCGACGAGGCGCTGCTGCTCGCCGACCGCGCGATCGTCCTGCGCGACGGCGGCTTCGCGCTCGACCGCCGCCTCGACCTGCCCCACCCGCGCGACCGCGACGACCCCGCCGTCATCGCCCACCGCAAGGACTACCTCTCCGCGCTGGGCGTCACGTCCCGGCCATCCCCCAGGAGCACCGATGAGCACGCTCACGCTTGAGCAGAACCGGATCTGGTACACCCGCTGCCCGGTGCCCACCGCCAGCGGCCTGGCGCACAACCTCGGCTGGCTGACCGAGGAGTACGCCGCCGACGGCCTCGACGTCGGTGTGCTGCAGGACGCCGCGCCCGAGATCGCCGCCCGGCACTTCGACCACCGCCTCGTCGGCCTGTTCCGCGAGGGCGGCAACGTGCCCGCCCTGGTCGCCAAGTCCGAGGGCGCGCCGACCCGGCTGATCGGGCTGACCTGGATCGACGAGTCCCAGGTGATCGTCGTCCGGCCCGACGCGGGCATCACCGCCCCCGAACACCTCGCGGGCAAGCGGGTCGCGTTGCCCGCGCTGGCCGCCGACCGGGCGCGCAGCTTCCCGCGCGCCATGGCGCTGCACGGGTTCGTCGGCGCGCTCGGCACCGCCGGGCTGACCATCGCCGACGTCACCCTCGTCGAGGTGCCGACCGGTCAGGGCGACGTCGGCCGCGGTGCCGAAGGCGGGTCCTCCCTGTTCGGCATCGAGGCGCTGACCGCGGGCGATGTGGACGCCGTCTACATCAAGGGCGCGCAGGCCGCCGAGCAGGCGGTGGCGCACGGCCTGGTGGTCGGCATCGACCTGGATTCCTTCGCCGACAAGCGGTTCCGGGTCAACAACGGCACGCCCCGGCCGATCACCGTGCACGAACAGCTCCTCGACGAGCGGCCCGACCTCGTCGAGCGGTTCCTCGTGCGGACGCTGCGCGCGGCGGACTGGGCGGCGGAGAACCTCGACAGCGTGCGGGAGATCCTGGCCAGGGAGACCCGCTCCGGCGCCAAGGGCGTCGAACTCGCGTACCGGGACGGCTTCCACCGGTCACTGCACCCGGACCTGTCCGAGGCGCGGCTGTCCCTGCTGACCCGGCAGAAGAACTTCCTGCTGGCGCACGGGTTCCTCGCCCGGGACATCGACGTCGACGCCTGGGCCGCGCCCGAGCCGCTGGCCCGCGCCTGGGCACGGCTGGAGGCGGACCGGTGAGCGGACCACGGATCATCTGGACCATCCCCACCCGGGGCGACGGCAAGACGGCTCGCGGCTGGGCCCCGGCGCCCGCGCTGCCCGGGTTCCTCACCGACGGTCGCGTGGGCGGCCCCGCGTTCACCCCGTTCGACTACCTGCACCAGATCTCCCGCGCCGCCGAACTCGGCGGGCTCGCCGGGGTCTACACGCCGTACGACCCGCACGGAGAGGAGTCGCTGGTGGTCACCGGCTCCCTCGGCCGCGACAGCCGGTACCTGGAGGTCGTCGCCGGGTTCCCGGCCGGGATCGCGACCCCGGTCTACGCGGCGAAGCTGTCCGCGACCCTGCAACGCGCCTTCGGCGGCAGGCTGTCGTGGCGGCTGGAGGTGGACCTCGACGAGCGCGTGCAGCGCGCCCAGGGCGACTTCGTCACCGGCCCCGACCGCTACGCCCGCGCCGCCGAGTTCCTGACCGTGGCCAAGGCCGTGTGGCACGGGCGGGACGTCGACTTCACCGGCCGGTTCTACGAGGTCGTCAGGGGCGGCTTCGAGGGCCCGCTGGCCGGGCTGCCGTTCCCGACCGTGTACCTGTCCGGCACCTCCGACGAGGCGTTCGCGCTGTCCGCCGAGCACGCCGACGTGCACGTGTTCGACCTGGCCCCGGACCTCGACGCGCACCTGGCGCGCCTCGACCCCCGGGTCCGGCCCGCGCTGCAAGCGTCCGTGCACACCCGCGAGGACGAGGTCGAGCTGCGCGGCCCGGCGGGGCTGCGCGGCACGTACCAGCAGGTGGCGGACCGGATCCTGGCCTACGCGGACCGGGGCGTCGACACCTTCTTCCTCTCCGCCGAGCCCCGGCTGGAAGAGGCACTGCGGATCGCGCAGCACGTGCGGCCACTGCTCGCCGGGAGGGCGTGACATGAGCATCGACATCTGGTGGCGGATCGGCATGGCGGGCGACCCCGGCTCGCTGCGCACCGCCCACCGCCAGTCCCGCGGCGACTGGGCGCCCGCCGGACCGGACAGCATCACCCCGGGCCTGCGCGGCGGCGAACCCGACGGCTACGGCCTGCTCGACTACCTCGTGGAGACCGCGAAGGCGGCGGAGGGCCTGGGCTTCCACGGCGGCCTGCTGCCCTCGTTCGCGGGCACCGACGACCCGTGGGCCGTGGCGGCGGCGCTGGCCAGGGAAACCAAGACGTACAAGTTCATGATCGCCTTCCAGCCCGGGTTCCTGAACCCGGTGCAGGCCGCGCGGATGACCGCGAGCCTGCACCGCGCCTCGGCGGGCCGGGTCGCGTACAACATCATCACCGGCGGCGGCGGACCCCCGCAGCTGTGGTGGGGCGACAAGGTCGCGCACGACGACCGCTACGCCCGCACCTCGGAGTTCCTCGACGTGCTGCGCGGCGTGTGGGACGGCGGACCGTTCGACTTCGACGGCCGGTTCTACCGCGTCGAGGGCGCCGGCCTGCCCGGACCGCTCGCCGGGCTGCCGTTCCCGGAGGTCTTCTTCTCCGGCTCCTCGCCCGCCGCCATCGCGGCCGCCGGGCGGCACGCCGACAACTACCTGTCCTGGTTGGAGCCCTTCGACGCCCTGCGCGCCAAGTTCGACGCCGTCCGCGCGCACAGCGCCGCCCCCAGGTTCGCCGTCCGGGTCGACGTCCTGGCCCGGCCGACGGCCGAGGAGGCGTGGGGCGAGATCGAGCGCGGCTGGCGGCACGTGCGGCCCGAGGCGGTCCGCGCGCAGCTCTCCCGCGACGGCGGCGACTCGTTCGGGGTGCGCCGCGCGGTCGGCTTCCAGCCCGAGTCGTTCACCGGCTACCGCGACTTCGAGGTCGAGCCGAACGTCTTCGCCGGGCTCGCGCTGATGCGGCCCGGTCCGGCGTTCGGCCTGGTCGGCAGCTACGAGCAGGTCGCCGAGCGGCTCGACGGGCTCATCGACCTGGGTGTGGAGTCGTTCATCCTGGCCGGTGGGCCGCACCTGGAGGAGGCGTACCACGTCGCCGAGGGGGTGTTGCCGCTGCTGCGCGGCAGGCCCGGGGAGCGCGCACCGGCCGAGTCGGTGACGCTGAGTGCGTAGACTGACCGCCGACGACGGAGCGGGAGGCCGGTGATGGCGACCAGCGCGGCCCCGGCGGGCGCGCAGGCCGTGCAACGCGCCCTCGGGGTGTTGCAGTGCTTCCGGTACCTCGGTCCCGAGCTGGGCGTCAGCGACATCGCCCGCGCGCTGGAGCTGCCGGTCAGCACCGCGCACCGGCTGGTCCTGACCCTGGTCGCCGCGGGTTTCCTCGAACGCGACGCGGCCACCGCCCGCTACCGGCTCGGCACCACCGTTGCCGAGCTGGGCCAGCTGCACTACTTCCGGCACGGCCTGCACCGGCTCGACCCGGTGCTGGCCGCGCTGGGCCGGGCCACCAGGGCGTCGGCCAGCATCGCGGTGCGCAGCGGCCACGACGCGCTCGTGCTGATCGGCGGCACGGTCGGCGCCGAGTCCTCCGACGGCATCCGCACCCCGCTGCACTCCACCGCCATGGGCAAGGTGCTGCTGGCCTGGGCGCCACCCGGCGAGGACGACCTGGACGCGCTGCCCGAGCTGGTCCGGCTGACCGACCGCACCATCGGCGACCGCGCCGAACTGCGGGCCGAGCTGGCGCGGGTGCGGGTGGCCGGGTACGCGGTCAACGACGGGGAGAGCGAGGTCGGCATCCGGTCGGTCTCGGTGCCGGTCCTCGACGCCGACGGCTTCGGCTACGCCGCGCTCACCCTCCGGGCCACCCCGGAACTGATCACCGACGACCGCGTCCGCTGGTTCGTCGACCAGGCACTGGCCCGTGTGGACCGGGTCGCCGCGCTGCTGCTGCCTGGCAAGTAACTCTCCCTTCCCCTGTTTTCGGGGTCTCTTCACCGTATCCGCATGGAGGTTTGTCATGTCCGTTCGCGTTGGGTACTTCCCGCACAACAACTCGCTCTTCGTGCTGCGGCACACCGGAATCCTGGAGCGCGAGCTGCCGGACGTCACCTGGGTGGACCTGCGGTCGCTGCCGCAGGGCGAGCAGCCCGACCCGCGGTCGGGCCTGCCGACCGTGCACAGCGACCAGCTCTTCGCCGACGGCGGCTACGACGTCATCGGCACCGGCTTCACCCCGCCGATCACCGCCCTCGGCGCCGGCCACGACGTCGTCTACCTCGGTGTCTCCGGCCCGCGCGTGGAGAACGGCCGGATCGTGGTGCGCGCCGACTCGCCGATCAAGGAGGTCGCCGACCTGCGCGGCAAGCGCGTCGGCGTCGCGCACGGCTCGTGGCAGACCACCCTGCTCCTGTTCGCCCTCGACCAGGCGGGCCTGACCTGGGCCGACGTCGAACCGGTCAACGCCGGCGCGAACGCCGCGCGGCTGTTCCTCGACGGCGACATCGACGCGTGGACCGGCTCCTACCCGGACCTCGACCAGGTCGAGGCGCGGACCGAGGTGCGCACCCTCATCCACACCGAGGGCCTGTTCAGCCACCCGTCCCTGTGGTTCACCCGCCGCGACTTCGCCGAGCACAACCGTGAGGCGCTGACCGCGATCGTGGCGGCGTTGCAGGAGTCGGACCGGTGGATCACCGAGAACCCGCGCGCCGCCGCGCGGTTCTTCGTCGACGACGCGGAGGCCAGGGGAGTGGCGGCCGATCTCGACGCGTGGGAGCGGGCCCTGCGCAACCGGCCGTTCGGCATCAACCCCGTCGACGCGGCGTTCCTGGACGAGCAGCAGCGCGCCGCCGACCTGCTCGCCGCCAACGGCCTGCTGCCCCGGCGGGTGCGGGTGCGGGACGCGGTGCTGCCGTGGGTGAACGACGTGGTGGCGGGCACGGTGGCCACGCCCGCCTGATCCGGTACCCGGTGGTGGCGGGCCCCTGCAAACCCGCCACCACCGGGGACGACCCCGCCGCGAGCGGCGTCAGGTCGTCGGTCGCCAGCCGAGGGCCGGGCCTAGGCGGGTGGCGATGTCGGTGAGGATCTGGACGTAGTCGTCGTGGTCGAAGGTGAACGGCAGCGCGAACGCGACCTCCGACACCTCGCCGAAGGCGGTGTTCGCGGCGAGCCGGTCGACGATCTCCGCCGAGCTGCCCACCAGGTCGCGGGCGAACAGCATCCGGGCCGGTCCCTGCGGGGAGTTCGTGCGCGGGGTGCGGCTCTCGGCGTACGCCAGGTACTTCGCGCGCTGCTCCGGGGTCGCCGAGTCGGTCGGGATGACGACCAGGCCCTGCGAGACGCGGGCCTTGTCACCGTCGGGGTGGTGCGCGCGGAACTCCCGGATGAGCCGGAGTTGGATCCGGTCGAAGTCGGCCGAGTCCTCGGCCTTGACGACGTTGCTGGTCAGCAGGTTCAGCCCGGTCTCGCCTGCCCAGCGCGCGGAGCCGAGGCTGCCGCCGCCGTACCAGATCCGGCTCGCCAGGCCGGGGGAGTGCGGCTGCACGCGGTCCGAAAAGGACTCGAAGCCCTCGGTGCCGCTGAAGTCGGACGCGGGCTCGCCGCGCACCAGGTCGAGCAGCCTGCGCACCCGTGGGTAACCGAAGTCCTCCTGGTCGGCGGTGTCCGGGTACAGCGCGTCGCGCACGGCGGCGAAGTGCCCGGGCGGCCCGACGCTCACCCCCGGGTTCAGCCTGCCGCCGGAGAGCACGTCCACTGTGGCCAGGTCCTCCGCGAGGCGCAGCGGGTTCTCCCAGCCCAGCGGGATGACGGCGGTGCCGAGGTCGATCCGGCTGGTGCGCTGGCTCGCCGCGGCGAGCACCGCCACCGGCGAGGAGATCCCGTACTGCAGGTGCCGGTGCCGCACCCAGGCGCTGTCGAACCCGAGCCGCTCACCCAACTCGATGATCCGCAACGTGCTCTCGTGCCCCGCCCGCGGATCCGCACCGTCGAACAACCCGATGGTGAGGAAGCCCAACCTCCGCAGCGGTTCCACGACCACACCTCTCGTTGACACCCGTCCTCCCGGATTCTCCCGCCGCCGGGCCGCGCGGTCACGCCGTTCCACCAACCGGACGCTTGGCCCACCGGATGACAAACGACCCTGGCGTGTGCTGCGCACCGGGTGACACGGCAACCGGTGCGCCACACCCGAAGGCTGGTGACAGAAGCAGGCCATTCGCCCGGAGGCGGTTCCGATCGCCGGTGCGGGTCGAGAGGATGGCGTCCTGGTCGGCAGCGGGCATCCGGCCAGGTGGCACGACCTCGGGAGAGATGTCGTGAGCGGCGACCCGGTGTTGGCGGAGCGGCTGTGCGCGAGGTGCGGGCAGGGCCACTGCGCGCCGCGACGCGGCGGATCCGCTCGGGCGGTTTCGCCGGAGACGCGCCCGGACCGGAACCGGGCTCTGGCGCGACCTCGGGACAGACACCGTGCTGTCCGGTCGGTTGCGCGCTGGGTAGCGAGCGGCCTGTTCGGGGAGGGCGGCGCCCGGGCGGCTCGAAGGTTCCGGCCGCGTGGCGCTGCCCCAGGGGGCGGGACGGGTGACCGGGTGCCGGTCGGGCCGCTGTTCGCCGGGGTGTGGGCGCGTCCGCGGAATTTGTTCAGGCGGTTTCGGGGAGAACGGCGTCCGTGCCCGCACAGGACTTCCGACCAGGCGGAACGACCTCGGAGGACGTCATGGATGACGAGCGGGCGTTGGTGGAGCGGTTGCGGGCCGGGGAACCCGCGGCGCAGCGGGAACTGTTCGAGCGGTGGCGGCCGTGGTTGCGCGGCTTCTTCCGGTCCCGGGTGGACCCCGGCGAGGTGGAGGACCTGGCCAGTGAGGTCATCACCCGGGCGTTGGAGGGGCTGCGCGGCGGCCAGCGGCCCGAGGCGCTCGGCGCCTGGGGCGCGGGGATCGCCCGCAACGTGCTCCGGCGGTGGTACGAGCAGCGCAGCCGCCGTCCGACCGGGATGCCCGACGAGGTGGCTCAGCCGACCGCCGACCCGGCGTTCGACCTCGACCGAACCGAGCTGCCCGACCAGCCCGAGCAGCTGGTCGTCCAGCTGGGCGAACGGCACCTGTGGAACACCGTGGTGGCGGCTGCCGACGGGCTCGGCGGTGAGCTGGCGCCGATCATGCGCACGCACATCGAGCTGACCCGCAGCCGGGGGCGGATGGTCGTCGGCACCGAGCTGGCGGCGGCCGTGGGGCGGCCGGTGGACGTCGTCAACCGGCAGTTCCACCGCTCCCGGACCAAGCTGCTGGACATGCTGTCCGCGCTGGTCATCGCCCGCACCGGGCGCGGCGACTGCACCGCGCTGGTCGGCACCCTCGACGGTGTCCTGCGCCCCGACCAGCCCGTCGGCCGCGACCTGGTGCTGGACCCGACGCAGGCGCGGAAGGTGCTCAAGCACGCCGACGGCTGCCCGGCCTGCGCGCTGCGGGCCAAGCAGGCCAAGGACTTCAGCCGGTGGGCGCTGGGCCCGGGACTGGTCGGCCTGCCCGAGGACGACGACGAGCGCCGTCGCGCGGTCGCCGCCCTGTTCAGCCGCGCCGCCGAGGCACCCGCCGCGCCGGGGACGGTCGCCCTGGGCGCGGTGCCCGCGCCGCTCATCGCCGACGAGTCGGGGCTGCTGGGTCGCGTCCGGACGGCGCTGGCGTCGAGGGTGGCCGCGGCACCCCGGCCGGACGCGGCGATCCGGTTCGTGCAGCACCACCCCGACGTCGTCCAGCGGATCGTGGCGGTCACGGCGGGCGGTGTCGTGGTGACGGCGGCGGTCGTGCTGGCCGTGCTCGCGCCGGAAGGGGACTCGACGGCCGGGCCGGTCACGGGCGGACCGCCGACCAGCACCGTCGCGGGCGCCGACCCCGCGCGGCCCGGCGACGGCGTGAACCCGGTGGTGCCGGTCGCGGTGACCAGCGTGGCCACCACCGAGGCCGCCCCCACCGCCACCGGCCCCCAACCGACCCCGAACCCCACCACGACATCCCCGGCCCCCGCCCCGACCACGGGGACGACCCACTCCACGGCCACGCCACCCACCACCACGGAACCCGGCAAGACCACCCCACAGCCGACGACAACTCCACCGCCGACCACCACCATGACCACCCCGCCGCCGACGACCACAACGACGACCACAACGACGACCACAACCCCGACGACCACAACCCCGACGACCACAACGTCACCACCGACGACCACAACCCCGCCGCCGGTGACCACGACTCCGCCGCTGACTACGACAACCTCGCCGCCGACCACGACCACCCAGGCTCCGATGACCACAACGCCACCACCGGCCACTACGACCCCGCCACCGACGACGACCACCCAGACGCCGACGACGACCACCCAGACGCCGACGACGACCACCCAGACGCCGACGACCACAACGCCCCCGCCGACTCCGACCACCACCACGACCCCGGCGCCGACGACGACCACCCCACCACCCACCCCCGTCGGCGAGACCGTGGTCCTGGACGTCACCGGTCTGTCCTACGAGTCCTTCACCGTCTCCGGCCAACCCGGCGTGCTGGACGCCCGCCGCACCCACGAGCTACGGCTGACCCCCGGTCAGCACACCCTCACCGTCTCCGCAGGTGCCAAGGTCACCTTCGAGGTCACCGCCGACCACCACATCGCCTACGACCCCACCCTCCAGGGCACCCTCACCGGCGCGGGCACGTCCACCCTGGCCGTGCACGGGCACGAGTTGACCCTCGACACCACCGACCTCGACTACGAGAACGTCACGGTCACCGGCACCGGCTGGCTCCCCTACGACCCGGCCCGCCGCCGGTCCCTGCTGCCCGGAAAGCACTTCGTGGTCCCCGCCGCGGGCAACCAGATCCCGTTCACCGTCACCGGCGACGGCCACGTCGTCTACGACCTCGCCCTCCAAGGCACCCTCACCGGCGCGGGCACCTCCACCCTGGCCGTCCACGGGCACACGATCACCCTGGACACCACCGGGCTGGACTACCGCGCCACCTCCGTCGCGGGCACCGGCTGGCCGGTCTACCGTCCCGTCAGCACCCGACGGCTGCTCCCCGGCTCGTACTCGCTCGTCGCCAACAACGGCAACTCCGTCCCGTTCACCGTCACCGACAGCGGGGACGTCACCTACGCCACGAACCTGGAGGGCCTGCTCACCGGCGCCGGCAGCCCGACCCTCGCCGCGCACGGGCGGCCCGTGGTCCTCGACACCACCGAACTGGACCACGCCAACTCGACCATCAACGGCGCCGCGTGGCCGCCGAGGCAGACAACGCGCACCTACCGGGTCCTACCCGGAAACCAGAACGTGGCCACGACGAGCGGGCACCTCGTCCCGTTCCGCGTCACCCTCGACGGGAAGATCCAGTACGACGACCCACAAGCGGGCCTGCTCACCGGCGCGGGCACCTCGACCGTTGCCGTGCACGGTCTCCCCGTCCGCGTCGACGTGTCCGATGTGGACTACTACAACATGACCGTCAACGCCGCCGGGTGGCAGACCGCGACCACGGTGCGCACCTACCGGCTCCTGCCCGGCGCGCACCGCGTCGACGCCCCCAACGGCAACTTCGTCCCGTTCACCCTCACCCGCTCGGGCACCGTCGAGTTCGACCCGTCCGCGGCGGGCGTCCTCACCGTGAGCGGGTCCGCCCTGGTCGTCCACGGCGTCCCGATCACCCTCGACAACCGGGACATCAGCTACGCCAACACGACCCTCGGCGGCGTCGCCATGCACGTCCCCGCCGCGACCCACACCTTCCGCGTGCTTCCCGGCAACCACACCGTCGTGACCAGCAACTCCGTCACCGTCCCGTTCACCGTCACCACCGGGGGCCGGGTCGCCTACGACCCGGCCCTGGAGGGCAGGCTCACCGGTACCGGCACGGATACCGTCGCCGTGCACGGCTCCGAGGTCACCATCGATACCACCGGCGTGGACTGGACTTCTACGACCGTGCCCGGAATGTCCTCGTGGAACGGTCACACGACAAGAACGCTGAAACTGCTCCCCGGCAAGCACGCCATCTTCGGCCCGGGCAGCGTGACCCTCGCCTTCCAGGTGACCGATACCGGCGCGGTGACCTACGACCCCGCTCTGGGGCGGGTCCTGGCGGGCGCGGGCACGTCAACCCTGGCCGTGCGCGGCTTCCCGATCACCTTCGACACACGCGGCCTGGACTACGGCAACGTGTCGGTCAGCGGCTCGGGATGGCCCGCGTACCAACCCGTCGTCACCAGGGCGTTGATCCCCGGCTCGTACTCGCTCGTCGCCAACAACGGCAACTCCGTCCCCTTCACCATCACCGAAGACGGCCACATCGCCTACGCCGCGAACCTGGAGGGCCTGCTCACCGGCGCGGGCAGCACCACACTCGCCGCGCACGGACTGCCCGTCACGCTCGACACCACCGACCTCGACCACGCGCAGGTGACCCTGAGCGGCGCGGGATGGCCGCCCAAGCAGGCCGTCCGGACCTTCCGGATGCTGCCGGGCAACCAGGCCGTGCTCACCTCGAGCGGACACTCACTGCCGTTCCGGCTGACCGCGGACGGAAAGGTCGAGTACGACGCGACCGAGACGGGCCTGCTCTCCGGCGCCGGGACATCGACTGTCGCGGTGCACGGTCTGCCGATCCAAGTCGACGTGTCCGATGTGGACTACTACACGATGACCATCAACTCGGTCGGCGCGCAGACACCCCAGGCCGTGCGCACGTACCGACTCCTCCCTGGCGCGCACCGCGTCGACGCGCCCAACGGCAACGCGGTGCCGTTCGCGGTGACGCGAGACGGCCGGATCGAGTACGACCGGTCCGTGGACGGCCTGCTCACCGGCCGGGGCACCACCACGGTCGCCGTGCACGGATACCCGGTCACCCTCGACGCCCGGGACCTCACCTACACCAACGTCACCGCGGGTGGTGTCGCCTTCCACACCGCCGCGCCCACGCACACCTTCCGGCTGCTGCCCGGCGCGCAGACGCTGCTCACCGCCGCCGGGGTCAAGGTTCCCTTCACCTTCGCCGCCGACGGAACCGTGCACTACGACACCGGACTGGCGGGAACCCTGACGGGCGGAGGCACCGCCACCCTCGCCGCGCACGGGCGGGAGATCACCATCGACGCGCGGGACAGCGGGTGGCAGTCCGTCGTCATCACCGGCGTCGGCGTGATGAACGCGCGGCAGCCGAACGCGGTGCGACTGCTGCCGGGTGACCACGTCGTCGTCGCCCCCGGCAACGTCAACCGCCCGTTCCAGGTGACCGAGGCGGGCACGGTCGAGTACGCGACAAGCCTCGACACCGTATTCGCCGGCCGCGGCACGGCAACGCTACTCGTCCGCAAACCGGCCTGACAGCACGAGAAGGGGCCCGGCGACGAGATCGCCGGGCCCCTGCCGGCGTTCAGTGCGCGACGAGCAGGCGGGCGTGCAGGTCCGCCTCCTTGACCACGATGCGCACCGGCACGTACGCCCCGGGGTCGATGCCCCGGTACCCGTGCCGGACAACGGACTCGTGGATCTCCTCCGAGACCACGACCACGAGATCGGCCTCCGGCGACCGGTCCAGCTCCACGTACAGCGGCTCCCCGTTCACCAGCCTGCACGCCTTGACGACCTCGGTGCTCACCCAGCCGACCTCGCTGCGCAGCACCTCACCCGCGTGCACGGCCATCCGCACCCGGATCCGCAGCCGCGCCGCGACCACCGAGTTGTACTCGCGCAACCCGGCCGCCAGCCGCGGCACCACCGGGTCCAGCAGGTCCACCTTGGATATCCCCGGTGGCACCAGGATGATCATCCCGTCCCCGGTGCCCTCCACCCGCAGCCGCCACCACGGTATCCCGGCGTCGCGGAAAGCCGCCCGCACCAGCAGGTCCAGCGCTCGGCGCGCGCGAACCTGCCCGAGGTTGTCCCACCGCGACGACCCCACCATGTCGACCACCACGATCGACCGGTGCTTCGGCCCGCCCCGGCCGGTCCACTGCCGTACCACCATCGCCCCGCTCCCTCCTCGGTTTGACGGTGTTGTGCCGAGTGGAGTGCGGTTCTCCCCGGGATGTCCGCGAAAGACGAAGGTGGGGTGGGACCCCACGGTCCCACCCCACCTATGCGGCACTACCTACCAGACTGCCCTGCCCGGTCAGCTGGTCTGCAGGGCCACGTCGTCGATGAGGAAGCTCGTCTGCAGGCTCGCGTCCTCAACACCGTTGAACTTGACCGTCACCGACTGGCCCGCGTACTGGCCGACGTTGATGGTGCGCTGGACGTAGCCGCCACCGGCGTCGGTGTTCGAGTAGGTCGCCACGGTCGCGTTGTTGACCGTCACGGTCAGGCGGTCGTAGGCGACGCTCTCGGTCTCCGCGGTGGTGATCCGCAGCCAGTAGGTCAGCGTCGAGTTGGTGCAGCCCGACGGGATGCTGACGGTCTGCGCCGCGCTGTCGGTGCGGGGGCTGCCCCACCCGTTCAGCCACGCCTTCCAGGAGCCGGTGCGGGCCGCCTCCTGCGCCGAGCTGTCGACCACCCCGGAGGTGGTGGTCCACGGCGCGGTGCCGCTCTCGAAGCCGCCGTTCTGGATGACGTTGGCGCCCGAGCAGGTGCCCGGGTTGGTGCCCACGGTCAGCGTGAACGTCGCCGAGCGGGTCGCGGTGCCGACACCGGAGATGGTGATCGGGTAGGTGCCCGGCGCCACCGAGGACCCGACGGAGATGGACGCCGCGGCCGACGAACCGGTCTGCACCGAGGTCGGGTTGAAGGACACCGTGACGCCCGTGGGCGCGCCGGTGGCCGACAGGGTCACGGTCTGCGCCGCCCCGGACGTGGTCTGGGTCGACACCGTGGTGCTCGCCGTGCCACCCGGCTGGACCGAGGTGGAGGTCGGGCTCAGCGCCACCGAGAAGTCCTGGCCCGGCTGCGGCGTGCTGGTGACGGCCTGCTTCCACAGCGCGTAGGCGATGCCGTCCGAGGCGCGGTCCAGGTGCGTCGTGCTGATGTTGCTCGTGTTGTCGCACGCCGAGTGGTAGCAGGAGTCGTACGCCGAGTTGGCCGTGCCGCCCCACTTGGTGGCCTGCGCCGAGGTCTTGCGGGCGGAGGCGCCGGTGGCGTAGCCGGAGGACGGGATGCCCGCCTGCTGGAAGGAGTAGTCGTCGGAGCGGCCCGCGCCCTCGACGTTCTCCTCCGGGGCCAGGTTCAGCGAGGTCCAGTACTCCCGCAGCGGCTGCGACTGGGTGGTGTTGATGTTGTTGATGAAGTACCCGCCGTTGCGGGACCCGATCATGTCGAAGTTGTAGTACGCCTTGATCGCGGTCCGCTGCGCGGCGGTCAGCTGGCCGACGTAGAACTTCGAGCCGTTGAGGCCCTGCTCCTCGTCGGTCCACCAGCCGAACCGGACGTGCTTGGCCATGGTCGGGTTCTTCGCGGCCAGCTGGAGCGCGACCTCGAGGAGGGCGGCCGAGCCGGAGCCGTTGTCGTTGATGCCCGGGCCCGCGGCCACGCCGTCGAGGTGGGCGCCGAACATGATCGTCTGGTTGGCGTCGCCGCCCGGCCAGTCGGCGATCAGGTTGTTGGACCGGTAGGTGCAGCCCGAGGAGCAGGTCTGCTCGACCACGGAGTAGCCCGCCGCCTGCAGCTTGCCCTTGATGTAGGCCACGGACGCGGTGTAGCCCGCGCTACCGGCGCGGCGGTTGCCGCCGTTCTGCGACGCGATGGTGCCCAGCTGCGACAGGTGCGCGGAGACCGCGTTCACGTCGATGTTCGGCGCGGTCGGGTCCGGGTCGGGGCCGCCGCCACCGGTCACGGTCAGGCTGTACGTCGCGGTGTGGCTGGTGGCGCCCGCCGCGGTGACCGTGATGGTGTAGGTGCCGTTGGCGACCGTCGAGGCGACGTTCACCGTGGCGGTCGAGGACGCGCCGGTCTGCACCGAGGACGGGGTGAACGACACGGTCACGCCGCTGGGCTGGCCCGAGGCGGACAGGGTGACGTTCTGCGCCGAGCCCGAGGTCGTCTGGGTGGCGACCTGGAAGGTGGCGGAGTTGCCCTTGACGACCGAGCCCGAGGACGGGTTCAGCGACAGCGAGAACTCGTTGCCGGGCGTGCCGGTGCAGGTGGGCTCACCGGTCTGCGCGGGCATGGTGATCGCGTCCCACGCGGCCTTGGTCTTGTTGAACAGACCACAGGTCGAGTCCAGGTTCTTCGCCGCGGTGAGCGTCGCGATCCGGTACTTGCGGTGCGTCATGCCGGAGGTCTTGAGCAGCATGCCGCCGTAGAAGATCTTGCCCGCGTTCTGGATGCCCACACCGGTCAGCGTGGTGTTGTTGCACGTCGGGCTGGTCGGCTTGCCGCCGCCCGGGTTCGTGCCCTCCGCGAGGAGGTAGAACCAGTGGTTCAGCGGGCCCGCCGCCTTGTGCACCTCGGTGTTGGGGATCGAGGAGCTGTAGCAGTTCGGGTCGCTGTTGACCAGCGAGGGGTTGTACATGTTCCGGATGGGACCGCGGCCCTGCAGGTTGATGGTCTCGCCGACCAGGTAGTCCGCCGGGTCCTTCGGGTTGTTGGCGTAGGCCTCGGTCAGCGCGCCGAAGATGTCACCGGTCGCCTCGCCGAGCCCGGCCTCCTGGGAGGTGCCGCCCGGGGTGTTCTGGTCGAGACCGTGGCCGTACTCGTGGCCGGTCACGTCCATGCCCGCGATCCACTTGTTGGCCGAGTTGTAGCCGATGGTGATCGTGGAGCCGTCCCAGTAGGCGTTCTGCTGGTTCAGGCCGACCTTGCCGGGCCAGCTGCGGCCCGAGCCGGTGTGGCCGTTGCGGCCCAGCCAGTCGCGCAGCATGTTCCACTCCTGCTGCGCGCCGTAGAGCAGGTCACCGCAGCCGGTCTCGCGGCTGGTGGCGTTGCCGGTGCCCCAGGAGTCGGTCGATTTCGAGAAGACCTGGCCGCCGCTGTAGTCCGAGCACTGCAGGCCCGGGCGGTTGGGGTCGACCATGCGGTAGGTGCCACCGGAGTTGGTGGTGTCGATGGTGACGTTGCCGTTCCACTCGCTGTTCAGCGTGCCGTGGGCGGCGTCCTCGACCTTGTCCAGCACCGCGCCGGAGTTGGCGTCGACCCAGACCGTCAGGTGGCTCGGGCCACCCTCCTTGGTGCTGCCGACGACGAGGTGCTCCCACGCCAGGGCGGGCTTGTCGGCGGTGACCTTGACGACCAGGCGGGCGGACTCGACCTTGGTGGTCTTGCCCTGCAGGCCGCGCGAGGTCGCCTCGGCGGCGGCCTTGGTGACCCGCGCGGTGGTGCCGGGGACGGCCACCTTCGCCTTGGTCGCGGCCATCACGGCCTGCACGCGCCCCTGGCCGTCGGCCAGGACCGTGGCGTCGCCGCCGACGACCGGTAAGCCGCGGTAGCTGCGCTGGTAGCTCACCGAGTACAGGTTGTTGAGGTACGGCGTGACCAGGTCGCGCGCGTAGCTCTCGTCCGGGCCCTTGGCCAGGGCGTCCAAGCCGCTGCTCGCGGCCACGTCGGCCGCGGAGACGGCCAGCGCCTGCGGGCTCTGGCCCTGGGGTTGCTGGCCTTCACTGGCCGATACCGGGCTGACGGTCAGGGCGACCGCCGTCCCGGCCAGCACGGCGAGGGCGACACCGGCCGCCATCGTTCTGCGCTTCATCGAATGCTCCTTAGTGCAGGGTTGCGCACGGCACGGCCGGTTTCCGCCTCGTGGGCAGAGCAGAACACCGCTGGAGTGGAGTGGGACGACACCGAGCGCGGTGAGCATCGAACTTGGTCAACCAACAGTCAAGAGATCGAAAACTCCACTTGCCAATTGTCAAAGATTTGGCAAATCTTCGTCGACGCCGCGTGGTGCCGCCTTGGGCTGTTCGGATCAGGGCATCGGCTGGTGGGGGCGCTGGTATCGAGCGCGGTCACCGGTGGTGTCCGAGTGGGGATCAAGCAAACCGATGGTCAAGGAAATCCCATTAACAGGGATGGTCTGCCAGGTTCCGACCGCGCTGTCTGGGGCGTGAAACTGCTGGAGGGCCGAGAAGATCGGCACCCGGCCCTCGGACCCTGGTCGGACGTACAGCGGACGGTCCACAGTGGTAAATGTGGCAACTGGTTACGTTTATCACGAGCTGTACGGGTGGCACGACACCGGGACGCAGGCGGGGTTCTTCCCCGCCGACCCACGACGGGGCCTCCAGCCCTTCCACCACTTCGAGTACTCGGAGTCCAAACGCCGCGCCCACGAGCTGGTCGTGGTGTCCGGCCTGATCGACCGGCTGACGCGGCTCGCGCCGCGACCGGCCACCGACGAGGAGATCCTCGCCGTCCACACCCCCGCGCAGCTGGAGCGGTTGGTCGGCCTGAACGACACGGGTGGCGACGCGGGGGACGGCGGCACGAAGTTCGGCGTCGGCGGCGTGGACATCGCGCGCTTGGCGGCGGGCGGGGCGATCACCGCTGTCCAGGCCGTACTGGACTCGGCGGTCGACACCGCCTACGCCCTGGTCCGACCACCGGGGCACCACGCGGTGGCCGAGCAGGGCATGGGGTTCTGCGTGCTGGCCAACATCGCCATCGCCATCAAGGCCGCGCGCGAGACGCACGGCCTCGAGCGGGTCGCGGTCGTGGACTTCGACGTCCACCACGGCAACGGCACCCAGGCCGCGTTCTACGCCGACCCGACCGTCCTGAAGATCTCACTGCACCAGGACCGGTTCTTCCCCGGGAACTCCGGCTTCAGCACCGAACGCGGCGAGGGCGCGGGCTTCGGCTACACCCTGAACCTCCCGCTGCCACCCGGCACCGGCAACGGCGGCTACCAGGAAGCCTTCAAGCGGGTCGTGATCCCCGCCCTCGACCGCTTCCACCCCGACCTGATCATCATCGCGGCGGGCTACGACTCCAGCGCGCTGGACCCGTTGGGCCGCATGATGATCACACCCAAGGGGTACCGCGCCCTGACCTCGATGCTGGTCGAGGCCGCGGGCAGGCACTGCGGCGGCCGGATCGTCGGCGTGCACGAAGGCGGCTACAACGAGTCCTACACGCCCTTCTGCCTCTTGGCCGTGTTGGAGGAGCTGGCCGGTGTGGAGGAACCGTTCCCCAGTCCGTTCGGGCTCGACAACCTCGGGCAGCAGGAACTCCAACCACACCAGGAGAAGGTCATCAAGGAGGCGGAGAAGCTGCTCAAGGACATCCACTGCTGACCGGGGTCAGAACGACTCCATGGACAGGATGGTGAGGATCGCGATCACCAGGGTGACGCCGATCCGGCCGGGCAGTGCGGTCTTGCCGGACAGGCCGAGGCCCAGGAGCGTGGAGAACACGCTGAACGGCACGGTGGTGAAGGTGGGCGGCTTGTCCGGCGGGAACACGCCCGCCGCCGTGAGGGCGATCGACTCGATGGTCAAGCCGATGCAGACGAGGTAGTAGACCGGTCCCCGGGACGCGTCGCCGATCAGGTTGCAGCCCAGCCCGGCGACCAGGGTCGCGATGAGGAGCGCGAAGAGCAGCAGGTCGACGTCCTTGTCGGCCTGCTGCCGCACGCCCCCGGTGCCGTCGGGCAGGACCGCGGTGGCGGTGCCGGTCAACGGTTCCACCACCCAGAACGCGTTCACCGCGCCGTTCGCCGGTACGAGTCGGTGGTATCCGGCGTAGCGGTCGAGGGTCCGGGCCAGCACCGCCGCGGCGCTCGGCGGCAACCCGGCCTTCACGTCGTCGGGGACACCGGTGCCGATCGGCAGGTACCTCAGTGGCCGGTCGAGCAACCTGCCGTGCGCGCTGTCCCCGGACAGGCTCTCCCCGGTGGACAGGGCCAGGGACGCGCGCACGCCGTCCCGCAGCGCCTGCGCGCGGTCGGCGGCGACCACGCCCACCTTGTTCAGCTCGGGGCTCAGGTCCACTGTGGAGAGAAGGCCCTTCTCGGCCGGGTTCGGGCGCTGGCTGACCACCACCGTGGTGAACGCGCGCCAGCCGGTGCCGGTGGTGGCTTTCCCGTCCGGTTGGGCCAGTCCGGTCGCGGGCGCGAACAGGGCCGACAGCAGCCCCGGGTACCGCCGCACCCCGGCGGCGACGTCCGCCAGGTCGTCCGGTTTGAGGTTCGGCAGCTTGGGGCGCACCGGTTCCCAGCTCAGGTGGGCGCCGACGATGTCGTCCACCACGGCGGCCGGGGTCGGTGTGTCCGGCTCGATGACCAGGGTGGTCAGGCCGTCGAGCACACTGCGCGCGTCGGCGACGTCGGCGGCGGTGGGTGGGTCGTCGGTCGGTCGACCGCTGCCGGTCAGGCCCACGCCGCCGAGTCTGCGGATGTCGCGGGTCTCGCCCGTGTCGACCTCCAGGTACACGCCGACGATCGATGGGGGAGGGATCCGCTGGTCGGCCGCCGGCACGGTGTAGGTGTCCGTGCCGGACGCCGCCTCCACCGCGACCGACACCGTCCGTGCGGGCTTGCCCTCGAGTGGGGCGCGGTAGCGCAGGCGGTAGATCGTGCCCGTCCGCGACGCCAGGTGCGTGCCGAGCGCGGTGGCCAGCCGTGTGCCCGCGTCCGGGGCCAGCGGGTCGACCCGGGCGCCGCCGGTCAGCTCCACGATCTTGTCGGTGGTGGCGGCGTCGACCTTGCCGACCGGCAGGCAGATGACCGGCACACCGTGCGACCGCGCCTGCGCCTGGTGCGCCGCGATCTTCCCCGGCTCGTCGCCGGAGACGTTGTCGCTGATCAGCACCAGGACGGCGGCCCCACCGACGGTCCCGCCCGCGGCGACCGACCGCCAGATCTCGGAGAAGCTGAACGCCTCGAACGACGTCGCCAGCCGCTGCTCGTCCGGCGGCGTCCAGTCGCCCGCGCTCGGGGTGGCGCCGACCGGCGCGACCTGCACGTCGAACGCGCGCGTCGCGGCGGCGTTGACGATCGCCTTGGCCACGGTGTGGTTGAACGCCGTCCGGGCCGCCTGGTCGGGGAACGCGTCGGTGATCGAGCCGCTGCCGTCGAAGACGACCAGGACGCGCGGTCGGCGGGTGTCCGGCGCGTTCGACAGCAGCGCGCACGGCCGGGCGGCGCCGTCCTCCGCGCACGCGAACGACGCGGCGTCGAGACCGTCGACCGACCCGCCCGCGCCGTCGGCGACGGTCACCTCCAGCGCCACCTCCGGGAACGCCGACGGATCGGCCTTGACCCGCACGGTCCGCGCGTTCGCCCGCGCCTTGTCGAGGTCCGCCGCGGAGAGCCGCACCAGGTTCCCGAAGGGGCCGCTCGGCATGCCCTTGTCGTCGAGCGCCAACACATCGCCGAAGACGGTGATCGGCGCGCCGTTGACGGTGAGCGGGTCCTCCTCGACGGGACCGAACGGCGACACCGCGTCCGGGATCGCCGCTTGCAGGCGCAGCGACGGGACCCGGGTCGGCACCGCGCTCAGCCCGGCGGTCAGGACGGTCGTGGGGGAGGCCGCGGCGTCGAAGGTGACCGTGATCGGGTGCCCCGCCACCCGGTCCACCGGCCAGGTCGCGCTCGCGAACGTGACCACCTCACCGCGCGGCGTCCGACTCCCGGCGGCGGGCTGGCACAAACCGCGCAGCGCCACCGTGATCGTGTCCGTGGTGGGTCGCGGGTCGAGTGCCCGGACCCGCGCGGACGGTTGGGTCGTGGGGTCCAGGGCGCCGACCGCGAAGGCGTACCGCGTTTGGCCGCCGACCTCGTACCGCACCAGCGGCAGCCGGTCGGGCAGCAGGTCGGTCCGGACCGTGACCGCGGCGGCCGCGTCGGCCGGGAGCGCCGCCACGATCGCGCCCGCCAGCTTCTCGATCTCCGCCGCGGCGGACGGCCCGGTGGGCGCGGGCACGGTGACCTTCGCCGCCTTGGCGACCTGGTCGAGCAAGTCCTTGTCGGGGGCGAACTCCGGCAGCCGGAGCCGGTACAGGTCGGCCACCGTGACCGCGGCCGGTCGGTCGGCGTCCATGACCGCCACGGGCACGCCGGCGGCGGTCAGCAGCGCGGCGAGCAGTTCGACGCGGTCGCGGGCCGTGCCCGCGCCCGCCCGCAGCGTCGCGGCCGGACCCCACCGGCGGTCGGTCTCGGCCGCCCGGTTGGGTCGGTGCGGGCGCACGGTCACGTTGTCCCGCACGAACCGCGTGATGGCGTCCGCGTCCTTGGCGGCCACCACGGCCGCCGCCCGCGCGGCCAGGTGGTCCGGACTGCGCCGCACCGCGTCCCGCAACGACCGCAGCGCGTCCGCCGCACCCGAACCACCGTCCGGTGGCGGCTGGCTCTCGCCGGTGCATCCCTGGAGCAGCCCCAAAAGGCCCAGTGCGCCCACTCCCGCCAGCACGGTCCGCCGGTCGACTTCCGCTGTCATGGCAGCCTCCTCCCCGTGCCCCGGTCCTCGCCCCCGCCGCGCGCGTCGTTACGGGGCGGGGGGAAACCGGGACCGAAGGGCTCGGAAACTCCACTTCGGACCGAACGGACAACGCGCCCGACCGTGGTTTACCGCGCAAAGCGGGCAGAACTCGCGCCGCGCCGGGGGATGGTCGGATGTCAGGACGCGCGCGTCCCCGACATGCGCAAGTGGACAGTCGTGCCGGTGTGGTCGGAGGTGACGGTCACCTCCCGCGCCAGGGCGCGCATCAGCGCCAGGCCCCGGCCGCGGTGCGGGTCGCGGTCCGGGTCCTGCTCGTGCCAGCGGCCGGAGTCGGTGATCGTCAGGTGCAGGTCGGTGACCGCGGCCTCCGCGCAGAACGCGACCGTGCCCGGGTCGGTGTCGCGGTAGCCGTGCTCGATGGCGTTGGCGCACGCCTCGCCGACGGCGAGCAGCACGTCCTCGACGGTCTCCGCGCCCACACCGCACCGGTCGAGCCACGCGCGCAGGTCCGCGCGCAGCGCGCCGAGCCGCGCCGGGTCGGCGGGGAACGACAGCTTCAGCGGACCCGGGTGCCTGCACAGCAGCACGGCGACGTCGTCGTCGTACCCCGCCGCCGGGGACAGGCGGGTCATGACGTGCGTGGCGAGCTTCTCCAGCGGCAGCTCGCTGCCCTCCCGGACCGCCACGCCCGCCACGTCCATCCCGTCGGTCAGCGGCACGCCGCGCCGCTCGACCAGGCCGTCGGTGTACATCAGCAGCGTCGAGCGGACCGGCAGCGGGCAGCGGGCCTCCGGCCGCGCCGAACCGGGCAGCACCGCCAGCGGCGTGGCCTGGGCCTCGTCCAGCAGCCGGGTCGTGCCGTCGGGGGTGGCCAGCACGGCGGGCGGGTGGCCCGCGCTGGAGTAGGTCAGCACCCCGGTCTCGGGGTCCAGCACACCGCAGAACACCGTCGTGCAGATGGCGCCGGGCAGGCCCGCGGCGAAGTCGTCGAGGGCCATCAGGGTGCGCGCCGGGCCCGCGTCCTGCAGCAGCAGCGCGCGGCAGGCGCTGCGCAGCTGGCCCATGACCGCCGCCGCCTCCAGGCCGCGGCCGACGCAGTCGCCGACCACGATGCCGATCCGGCCGTCCGGCATCGGCGCCGTGTCGTACCAGTCCCCGCCGACCTCCAGCGGGCGCGCGGCGGGCTCGTAGCGGACGGCGAACCCGGTGGGCAGGTCCGGGCCGAGAATGGCGCGCTGCAGGGCGATGGCGGTCTCGCGCTGCTGGTCGATCTGGTACGCGCGGCCCAGGCCCTGGCTGAGCCTGCCCGCGAGCAGCGACAGCAGCAGCCGGTCCTGGTCGGTGAACGGCCGCAGCTCGTCGAGGTCCACCCACAGCGCCATCGGGCCCTCGGGGTGGTCCAGGGGGATGGTCGCGCTGGTCACCCCGTCCGAGACCGGCACGAGCGCGGGCTGGTCGCACAGCGCGAGCAGCCGTTCCCGCCGCGCGGTGGGCAGCCGGTCCCACACCACGTCCGGGTCGGTGCTGGTGAACGCGGGGTCGTCGGCGCGGACCACGGCGTGCACGCGCCGCGCCCCGAAGAGCCCCCGGAGCAGGTCGAGCGCCCCGGCGAGGGCCTGCGACAGGCTCGTCGCCTCCGACAGCCGCAGCCCCAGCGCGGCCAGGGCGTTGTCCCGCTGCACGGCGTGGTGCTCGGTCGTCACGTCGCGGAACGTGCCGACGGTGACCCCGAGCCCGGTGTCGGGGTCCCGCGCCTGGTTGAACGTGACGCTGATCCACAGCCGGTGCCCGTCGCGGTGCACCACCGGGACCGCGTGGTGGCTGCCGGGCTTGCCCTTGAGCAGGCAGTCGAACACCTCGTTGACCTGCTCGAACCCGACCGGGTCCAGTTCCGCGGCGGGCCACCACGGGTGCCGCGGCGGGTACGGCAGCCCCTCGGGCCCGAACCCCAGGATGTCGGTGAACGCGGCGTTGACCTCCACCACGGCCCCGTCCTGGTCGCAGACGAAGAACGCCTCCTGCAGCGACTCGACCAGCGCCGTCCGCCACCGGGCGTGGTGGCCGCGCAGCCGGGCCATCTGCACGTTGACCCGCGCCCGGGCCAGCAGCTCGGCGGCGGCGAACGGTTTGACCAGGTAGTCGTCGGCGCCCGCGCGCAGCCCCTCGATCGAGGCCTCCTGGCCCGCGCGGGCGGAGAGCAGCAGCACCGGCACGGCCGCGGTGCGCGGGTCGCCGCGCAGCGCCGCCACCAGGGTCAGGCCGTCGAGGCCCGGCATCATCACGTCGCTGACCACCAGGTCCGGCGGAGTGGCGCGGATCGCGGCCAGCGCCCGCTCGCCGTCGACGGCGGTGCGCGTCTCGTACCCGGCGCCCGCCAGCAGCCGGACCAGGTACTCGCGCATGTCGGCGTTGTCGTCGGCCACCAGCACGGTCGCCGGTTCGGGGGCGCTCGCGTGCTCGGACCAGATCGGGCCGGGGACGGCCTGCTCGTCGGGCAGCCAGCGCAGCGCCTCCCGCAGGTACGGGTCGGCCGCGGCGCCTGGGTCGCCGGGGACGTCCCCGGGGTCGACCAGGGCGTCCGCGGGCAGGTGCGCGTCGCCGAAGGGGAGTCGGATGGTGAACCGGGTGCCCTCGCCCTCGGCGCTCTCGGCGGTGATCGCGCCGCCGTGCAGGCCGACCAGCTCCCGCACCAGGGCGAGGCCGATGCCGCTGCCCTCGTTGGACCGCGACCGGGTGTTCTCCACGCGGTGGAACCGCTCGAACAGCCGGGACACCTCCCGCTCGGGGATCCCGACGCCGGTGTCGGAGACGGTGACGACCGCGGCGTCGCCGTCCGCGCGGACCGCGACGCCGATGGCGCCGTCGAAGGTGAACTTCAGCGCGTTGCTGAGCAGGTTGAGGACGACCTTCTCCCACATGCCGCGGTCGAGCCGCACCGGCTCGGGCAGCGGCGGGCAGTCCACCTCGAACGCCAGCCCCGCCTTGTCGACCGCCGACCGGAACACGCTGGCCAGCTCGGCGGTGACGGCGGCGAGGTCGACCGGCTCGTACCGCGCCCGCACCCGGCCCGCCTCGATCCGGGAGAAGTCGAGCAGCGTGTTCACCAGCTTGCCCAGCCGCAACCCGTTGCGGTGGATGAGGTCCAGGTCCTCGCGCACCCCCGGGTCGGTCCGCGCCAACCGGTCCCGCAGCTCCGCCACCGGCCCCATGATCAGCGTCAGCGGCGTGCGGAACTCGTGGCTGACGTTGGCGAAGAACGTGGTCTTCGCCCGGTCCAGTTCGGCCAGCTCCTCCGCGCGGCGCTGCTGCGCGTGGTAGCCGCGGGCGCCCGCGATCCCGGCGGCGAGGTGGCCCGCGACCAGGTCGACGAACCCCCGGTACGCCTCGTCGAGCGGGCGGTAGCGGTTGAGCCCGGCAACCAGGAAGCCGAAGGGCGCGCCGCCGAGCTGCCGCAGCGGCACGGCCAGGGCCTGCACGGGCGGCTCCGCCCAGGGGCCGCGCGGCCAGGCGTCGGTCAGCTCGACCAGCGCGGACTCACCCCGGGCCAGGTCGTCGACCGGCCACGACCCGACCGGGGGCACCGCGCCGAGCCCGGTCGACCCGGCGAGCCGGGCCCCGTCGCCGTCCTCGAACAGGTAGGCCAGGGTGAACGGCAGGTCGCGCGGGTTGCCCGCCAACCGTCCACACGCGCGGGCCAGCACCTCGGCCTCGCCGCGGGTCACGTCCGGGTCGGAGCCCAGGTCGTGCAGGGTCGCCATCCGCCGCTCGCCGATGACCCGCTCGGTGTCCTCGCTGACCACGCACAGCATGCCGACGACCGCGCCCGCGTCGTCGCGCAGCGGGCTGTAGGAGAAGGTGTGGTAGGTCTCCTCGGGGAAGCCGGACCGGCCGAGCAGCAGCATCAGCGCTTCGTCCCAGGTGGCCTCCCCGGTGGCCAGCACGGAGTCGACGCGCGGGCCGATGTCGTCCCAGATCTCCGCCCACACCTCCCGCGCGGACCGGCCCAGTGCCCACGGGTACTTGCGGCCCAGCGTGTCCCGCCGGTACGCGGCGTTGCAGAAGAAGGTCAGGTCGGGCCCCCACGCCAACCACATCGGGAACCGCGACGACAGCAGGATGCTGACCGCCGTCCGCAGGCTCTGCGGCCAGCCGTCGGGCGGGCCCAGCGGCCCCGCCGCCCAGTCGACCGCGGCGAGGTCGTCCCCGACCTCGCCACCCGCGGCGAACACGTCGACCACCACCGCCTCCGTTCCCTCGTCCCCGCCCAGCATCCCAGCCCCACCCGCTCGCGGCTCGTCCAGTCCGTCGTCCGGGCCGGTCCGCCCGGCGGACAAGTCCGTGCGCCGGTGGCGATCCGTCCGCATGGGACGTCGAACGGGCTCGCGTGGCCGTTCGCGACCTGCAAGGGTGGGCGGGTGCCTTCGACGATCCAGAACGTGAACATCGACGCCGCCGACGCGTACGCGCTGGCCCTGTGGTGGAGCCAGGTGGTCGACCACCCCGTGCACGAGGAGTGCGCGCCCGGTGACGAAGAGGCCTACGTCGTGCCGCCGGAGGGGCCCACCCTGTACTTCAGCAAGGTGCCCGAGCCCAAGGTGGTCAAGAACCGGGTGCACCTGTGCCTCACCCCCGACATCCGCCGCGAGGCGGAGGTGGACCGGCTCCTCGCCATCGGCGCCACCCTGGTCGACGACCGCAGGACCCCCGACGGGAAGGGGTGGGCCGTGCTCGCCGACCCCGAGGGCAACGAGTTCTGTGTCCTGCGCAGCGCGGCGGAACGTGCCTGATTCCGCGACAGGTCAGCGGAGTTCGACGGCGACGTAAGAGACCCACAGCATCGCGGTGATCGCCCCGACGGCCAGGGTGAGGGAACCGGCGGTGCCACCCGCCATGGCCCAGAGGTCGCCGAGGAGCAGGGCGGTGCCCGCGATCCGGGACCGGGTCGCGTGGCCGCGGCGGCCGGTGCGGGCGAACGCGCGGGCGAGGACGTAGCAGGCGGCGATCAGGGTGCCGAACGCGGTGGTGCCCGCGGCCAGGTGGCCGTAGGCGTGCCAGGACAACTCGCCCGTGCCCGCCGGTGTGCCCGAGGGGAAGCCGTCGGCCGGGTCCATGGTCAGCAGGCCCGCGGCGACCATGGCGATGCCGTTGACGCGGATCAGGCGCGGCGCCCAGGTGCTGGGGAGGGTTCGGGCCAGGCCGCTCGCGCCGAGGGTGGTGAGCAGGCCCGCGACGACGAAGTTCAGGACCTGCGACCAGCCGAGGTCGCCGGTGGCCAGCAGGCTCAGCGGGTGGCGGGTGAGGTCGAACCCGTCTCGCGTCGCGGCTTGGGCCAGGGCGACGACGGCCCACAGCGGTGCGGCGACGGCGGCGCAGGTGAGCAGGGCGCGGGTGTTCGTGGTGGGCGCGACGGTGGTCGTCATGGCTGCTGCCTTCCGGTCGTTGAGGCTTACCTGGACGTCGATCGACCGAGGTAACAGGTAATGGCGGCGCCTCGATTGTCGAACCGCTTTGGCGGCAGGATGTTCGACCGTCCAAGATGCCGTGGAGCACCGTGTCGTCGGCGGCTTTCGTTACTTTCCGACTACGGACCGGTTTTCACGTTTCCGGGGAACCCGGGCGCATCCGCGCGCGACCTGTGCGGCAGTTGTCCCGGTTTTCCCTGCGAAGAGGTGTCCCATGTCCGCTCCACCGCTCGACGACGTCAAGCCGGAGGAGGCGCAGGCGCGCGTCCGCTGGTCGGTTGTCCCGTTGTTGCGCCGCTTGCATTTCTACGCCGGGGTGTTCGTCGCCCCGTTCCTGGTCGTCGCCGCGTTGTCCGGGATGCTCTACGCGTTCTCGCCGCAGCTCGACGACCTGCTCTACGGTGATGTCCTCTACGTCGAGGAGACCGCCGGGGCGCCGCGTCCGTTGGCTGAGCAGGTCGCCGCCGCGCAGTCCGCCGTGCCCGCCGGTTCCGCCGTGACGACCGTCGGCGTCCCGGAGGCCGCGGACGAGGCCACGCGCGTGGTGTTCTCCGTGCCCGGACTGCCGGAGGAGCACTCGCGGACGGTTTACGTCAACCCGTACACCGCCGGTGTGCAGGGGCAGTTGACCACGTGGTTCGGGGCCACCCCCGTGACGACCTGGCTCGACGGGTTCCACCGCGACCTGCGGCTCGGCGAGACCGGCGCGCTGTACTCGGAGATGGCGGCCAGCTGGCTGTGGGTGATCTCCCTGGCCGGGGTGGTCCTCTGGCTCGTCCGGCGGCGCAAGGCGCGCGGCCCGCGGACCGGCGTGCGCCGAACCCGCGCCCGGCACGGGAAACTCGGCGCGTGGACGCTGGTCGGCGCGCTGTTCCTGTCGGCGACCGGGCTGACCTGGTCCACGTACGCGGGAGAGAACTTCTCCGCCGCGCTGGAAGCGTTGCACGCCAAGGCCCCGGTCCTCGACACCGCGCTGCCCGGTGGCGCGTCGACGGGATCGACCGGCCACCACGGCGGGTCGGCGACCGGGTCCGCGGCCGACCCGGCGACGTTCGACCGGGTCCTGGTCACCGCCCGCACCGCGGGTCTCGACGGCCCGCTCGAGATCGGCGCGGCCTCCGGCAAGGCGTGGACGGCCGCCCAGGTCGACAACACCTGGCCGGTGCGCCTCGACAAGGTCGCCGTCGACCCGGCGTCGGCGAGGGTGACCGCGCGCGCCGACTTCGACGACCGGCCGCTCCTGGCGAAGCTGACCACACTCGGCATCCAGGCCCACATGGGGCGGTTGTTCGGCATCGTCAACCAGATCGCGCTGCTGCTCGTCGCGGGGGCGATCCTCACGCTGATCTTCCTGGGCTACCGCATGTGGTGGCAGCGCCGCCCGACTCGCGGCGACCGCCGGGCTCCGGTCGGTGTGGCGCCCAGACGTGGTGCGTGGCAACAGCTTCCGCTGTGGTTCCTGGTCCCGGCGCCGCTCGTGGTCATCGCCGTGGGCTGGGCGATTCCCCTGCTGGGCATCAGCCTGGCCGCGTTCCTGGTCCTGGACGGACTGATCGGCCTCCGCCGCGCCCGCGCCACGACCTAGCCGCAGGCGGGCGCGGGGAGTCCTCGCGCCCGCTAGCGGGGGCAGCCGTGTGGTTGGTCCGGCATGATCGCGGACCACTCCTGGTCGAAGGTGGGGGACCGGAGGATCGCGCACGCGCGCGCCACGGCGACCTCGGGGTCCAGCGACCACAGGCGGATAGAGCCATCGGTGGAGGCGGAAGCGAGGGTGGTGTCATCGACGAACATGACGCGTTCGACGGCGTTCGAGTGCCCGGTCAACCCCGCCCACAAGGTGAGGTCCGATGTCCGGTAGACGGCGATCTCGGACTCCCGTGAACTGGCCGCGAGTAGCGAACCGTCCGGGCTGAACGCGAGAGCGGACGCGGGGGTGGACAGGTTGGTGAGTTCCGCAGGGACGCGCCGGTCACGGGGTCCCAGAGCCGCAGGGTGTTGTCCCACCCCGCGATGGCGAGTTCCGTGCCCGAGGGAGTGAACTCCAGTTCGCCGAGCGCTTCCCCAGCGGCTCGCGAACCAGCGACGAGATGGCGGGAGTACCGAAGGGGATCCGCTTGAGCGCCGGGGGAACCCGCAGGTCCCAATACTCCAGTTCGCCACCGTAGTCGCCCGAGGTGATCTCCCCGTCCCGCCCGGGGCCGAGCGCGGTGACGGGAGGGCCGCGCGGGCACGCTCGGTGTCAGGTCGCTGGACCACCGTGTGTCGGAAATGGAGTCGTTATAGGAGATGTCGCCTTCGCCGACGTAGGCGACTCGTCGGCCGTCCGGGAGGAAGACGGGGAAGGGGTACCTCCAGGTCGAGTTCGACAGCACGCGACCGGTTCCCGACTCGATGTCCCACAGCCGCACCGTCGCGTCTGTCCCGCCGCTGACCAGGTGTCGGCCGTCGGGGGAGAACGCGACCGAGATGGCCTCGCCGCCGTGCGATCCCAGGGTCCGCGTGGTGCCCGCGGCGAAGTCCGTGTAGCGGATGTCGCCGTTCTCGTGGGCCGACGCGATACCGCGGCCCTCGGGCTGGAAGGCCAGGTCCCAGACGGTTCCCGCGCCGAGGTCGAACCACTGGCGCAGGCCCCGGTTGTACGGGTTGGTGTTGATCACCCGGACGAGGCCGTTCCCGTCGGCGAAGGCGATGTCCATACTGCCGGGCTGCGGGCTCACAGCGAGCCCGATCCCGGCCGGGGTGGGGTCGGACAGGTGCGGCAGCTCGACGCCCGTGGTGAGGTCGAAGGCGTGTAGCGCGACATTGTCCGGGGTCGTGGCGTAAAGGGTCTTGTGGTCGGAGCTGAACTCCAAGGAGAAGATGGCTTTCGCTTCTCCGACGGCGGTGAACCCGCGTACCTGGGCGCGTGTGGTGGTGTCGAAGACCTGGATCGTGCCCGCGTTCCCGGTCGCGAGCCGAGTGCCATCGGGGCTGACCGCCAGCGCGGTCGGACTCCTGTGCGCCCCGGGCACCGTGCCCGCGTACCGGCTGCCCTGCACGGACAGCAGCGCGCGCCGCGCGGCGTCGCCCTGCTCCACCCGCCACGCGGCCAGGGCCAGCAGCACTGATTTCCGCTGGTTGGTCACCCGGCTCTCGGCCGAGGTGGCGGCCAGCGCGGTGGACCGGGCCGCGCGTTCTCGGGCGTCGGCCTCGGACCGCTGCCGCAGCGCGATCGCCGCCGCACCGGAGGCGACCAGCACCAGG
Source organism: Actinokineospora auranticolor (assembly GCF_041897805.1). GTDB lineage: Bacteria > Actinomycetota > Actinomycetes > Mycobacteriales > Pseudonocardiaceae > Actinokineospora > Actinokineospora auranticolor. Next base: position 4,914,242 of record NZ_CP154825.1, on the reverse strand, counting down.
ACGGCCAGCAGGGCGATGACCGCGCGCGTGCGTCGGAACCGACGGGTCTCCCGCCGCACCCCGGCGGCGATGAACCGTTGCTCCACTGTGGACAATTCAGGTCGCTTCTCCCACTCGCGGACGGCGGCCAACCGCACACCGGAGTACAGGTAGGCGTCATCCGTGCCGTGTTCCGTCCACGTCCGCGTGGCCTCGGTCAGCTGGCTGTGCAGGAACAGGCGCTCGCGGTCGCGCTCGATCCACTCCCGCAACCTCGGCCACGCGTGCAGGACGGCCTCGTGCGCCAGCTCGACCCGGTGCTCGCCGACGGTCAGGATGCGCGCGTCCGGTCCCGCGAACGCGTCCCGCACCCGGCACAGGGCCTCGACTTCGGCGGGTTCGCGTCCGGCGGTGACCTCGTCCCAGGTGATCGGGCGCCGTGAGTGGTCGGTGTGCTCGCCGACGCGCACCATGCGCAGGAGCAGCGTCCGCGCGGTGTCCTGGTCGTCGCCGAGGGCGGAGTAGACCTTCTCGGCGGTGGCCGCGACCGCCCGGCTTCGAGGCCCAGGCCGACCCGGGCGGCGGGCTCCTCGATGACCTGGCGCAGCTCGTCGAGCCCCAGGGGGCCGAGCGGGAACTGGCCGGTGGTGAGGGCTTGGCGCAGCGCGGGGTAGGCCAGGCAGTGCGGGTAGAAGTCGGCGCGGACGGCGAGCACGACCGGTGCGGTGGACTCGCTGACCAGGTCGACGAACGGGCGGCGCTCGGCGTCGTCGTCGCAGGCGGTGAACAGCTCCTCGAACTGGTCCACCACCAGCACGGCGTCGTCGGGGCGTTCGAGGTCGGCCCAGGTCTCCGTCGGCCGCGCGCCGGGGGTCATCCGGACGACGCCGACGCCGCGTTCCCGCAGTGCCGGGTCGAGTCCCGCGTTGAGCAGGGAGGTCTTGCCCGAGCCGGAGGCGCCGATCACGACAACCGGGCCCGACCCGGCGGCGACCCGGTCGGTCAGCTCGCCGGTGGTGTCCGCGCGGCCGAGGAAATCGGCGGCGTCGTCCGGGGTGAACGGCTCCAGACCTCGGTAAGGGCACGGGACGTCGGCCGGGGGCTCGGCTTCGGCCTGACCGCGCTCGTACCCCGGGTTGGGCGCGAGGACGAGACCGTCGGCGTTGCCCGCCGCGAACCGGCGGGGGCGGGGCAGGGGCGGCGAACAGAGCTGCGCGGCGCGGTCGAGGTGGCGCCAAGCGTGGTGGAGGGTGATCCAGGGCGGGCCGGTGGGGTCGCCGTCCCGCAGCAGCGCGACCAAGCCGCCGGTGAACCAGGTGCGCGGCTCGCCGGGCGGTGCCCACGCCCGCTCGCTCCCGCCGACCGCCGCCAGCAGGTAGGACCCCGCCGACCGCGCCGCCTCCGCGGTCACGGCCGCGACGGCGTTCCCGGCCCGTCCCGCGTGGCAGCAGTCGAGCACGACCACGACCGTCGGCGCGGCGCACGTCCGAACCGCCGGCGCACGGTGTCGAACGGTAGGGAGTCGACCTCCAAGCCCGCCACGGCGTCCCGGGAGGCGGCCGTGGCCAGGTACAACTCGTTGTCGGCACTGACCAACCCGTGCCCCACGAAGTACACGACCAGCACATCGGTCGCCTCCGCCGCCGCGGCGGAGATCGCCTGCCCGGCCACACGCGGGTCGGCCGGGTCGAGCACGACCCGCACATCGGCCGCCCCGGCGACCTCGGCGAGCGCGTCGGCCACCTCCCGCACGGACCGCTCCACCGACGGCAGGTCCGGCAGCGCCGACCCCGGCGCGCGGGTGCCGGTGCCGATCACCAGCACCCGCGCGCCAGGACCAGCCAGCTCAGACCGCATCGACCCTCCGACCCGCCGCCCACCCGTGGCGCGATGTTAGCCGGCGCGGTCGTGTGCCGTACGGGGTTCAGCCGTTCTCGTCGGCCGCCGTGAGGGGCCGGGCGATGTCCTCCAGGGACGCGCGTTCCGCGCGCACGCCGAGGAACAGCTCCGCGACCCCGCCCAGCGCCATGGCGACCGCGCCGATGCCGAAGCCGACGGCGACCAGGACCCGGTCGCCCGAGTCGATGAGGGTGCCGAACAGCAGGGGGCCCGCGATGCCGCCGACGGCGGTGCCGACCGCGTAGAAGAAGGCGATGGCCAAGGCCCGGGTCTCCATCGGGAAGATCTCGCTGACCGTGAGGTACGCGGCGCTGGCACCGGCGGACGCCAGGAAGAACGTCAGCACCACCGCGGTCAGTGCCAGCCGCGCGTTGTCCGGCGCGGCGAGGAACACCCAGATCAGCGGGACCGTGAGCAGCGCGGAGCCCAGGTAGCTGCCCGCGATCATCGGTTTGCGGCCGACGGTGTCGAACAGCCTGCCCAGCAGGAGCGGGCCGAGCATGTTGCCGATGGCGTACACGACGAGGAACACCGGCACGGTGCCGGAATCCACCTTGTAGTAGTCGCCGAAGAGGGTGCCGAGGTTGAAGGTGATGCCGTTGTAGATGAACGCCTGGCCGATGAACAGCGCGAGACCGAGGATGGCGCGCTTCGGGTACCGCTTGAACGCGGTCGCGGCGATCTCCCGCAGCGAGATGGCCTTCCGCTGCCGGATCTCGATTTCCTGGTCCGCCGCGGCCAGTTCCGCGCCGGTGCCGTCCTCGACCTCCGCCTCGATCCCGGCGACGATCCGCTCCGCCTCCTCCGCGCGCCCGTGGATGAACAGCCAGCGCGGGCTCTCCGGCACGTGCCGCCGCACCAGCAGGATCACCAGGCCCAGCACGGCGCCGAGGCCGAAGGCGATCCGCCACCCGAGGTCGGCGGGGAACAGGTCGGTGTCGAGCAGCACCAGGGCGAGCGCGGAACCGGCGGCGGCGCCCGCCCAGTAGGTGCCGTTGACCACCAGGTCGACGCGGCCGCGCAGGCGGGCCGGGATGAGCTCGTCGATGGCGGAGTTGATGGCCGCGTACTCGCCGCCGATGCCCGCCCCGGTGACGAACCGGACCAGGTAGAAGTACCAGGGGGCGAACGCGAACGCCGTGGCGACCGTGGCCACCACGTAGACCACGAGAGTGATGAGGAACAGCTTCTTGCGGCCGAACCGGTCGGTGAGCTGCCCGAAGAACAACGCGCCGAGACACGCGCCCGCGACGTAGCAGGCGGCGGCCACCCCGATGTCGGCCGCGGTCAGGCCCAGGCCGCTGCCCGGCTCGACCAGCCGGGCCGCGATCGCGCCGATGATGGTCACCTCGAGGCCGTCCAGGATCCAGACCGTGCCCAGACCGATCAGGACCCGCCAGTGGAACCGCGACCACGGGAGCCGGTCGAGCCGGGCGGGCACCCGGGTGGTGATGGTGGACGTCGAGGTCATGCCCGCCTGCTACCCGTTTGCGCGTCCCGGGAAACGGGTAGCCCGAAATGTGCGATGCGCGTTCCTGGGTCACCGCTACCGCTTCCGCGCGGACGGCCCTCTCATGATCTGGGTCTGTGCCTGCGGCGCGGGCGGCAGCAAGCGCTACCCGTCGGCCGCCGAGGCGAGCCGGTACGCGGTGGCCTTTGACCGCGAGGACCGGGCCGACCTCGGCCGGCGAGCGCCCCTGTTCGGGCTGCTGCCGTTGCGCCTGCTCCGGTTGTTGCGCCGGAAGGTCGGTTAGCGCCGGGAACGGGATGCGTCTCCTCCGCGTCGATTCCGTGGGGGTGGGCGCGTGGTCAGGGCGACGTTGGCGGTGGCGGGCGCGGTGTGTGCCGGGGTGTCGATGCTGTTGGACGGGGGAGTGCCAAGGTCGGAGCCCGCGTGGGGTGGCGTCGGGGTGGGGTTGGTGGTGCTGGCCGCGCTGTGTGTGCTGTGCGGGGCGCGGGTTTTCGCCGTCGCCTTGGCGGTAGTTGGTGTCGGGTATGCCTGGTACGTGGTCGAGGGGGACCTCGGGTCCGGGGTGGCTGGGCCGTCGTCGTCGGTGTTGCTGGTGGGGGCCTTGGCCGTCGCGGTCGGGGCGGTCGTGCCTCGACTGGTGCCGCGTCCTTGGGCCGTGGTCGGGCTGGTTCTGGTGGCGGGTGCGGCCCTTGGGGCGCGTGAGGTTCCTCGGGCGGTCGCGGTCGACGCGGTCACCGTGGGAACGCGGGTGGCGGCGCCGGTGGTTGATCGGCCGACCGGGGCGCAGTGGCGGTGGACCGCCGCCGCGCCGGTTCGGGAGGCCGTGGTCGCGGGGGCGGGGCTCGTCGTGGGGACCGACGGCGGGCAGGTCGTCGCAGTCACGGCCGGTGGTGTCGAGACCTGGCACTACACCCGTGCGAACGCCAGGCTGTCGTCGCTCACCGCCACACCCGACAAGGGCCTGGTCGTCGCGGCGTTCGCCGGGCCGGACCGCGCCGGGGACCTGTGGGTACTGCTCGACGCGGGCACCGGCGCCGTGATCCGGGAGTGGGCCGGACCGGAGGGCGGCCGGAGCGGGTGGGTGCACAACTCCACTGTCTTCGCCGAACCGGACGGCGACTGGCCCGACTTCCGCGTACGCGCTACCAACCTCCGCAGCGGCGCTCCACTGTGGACCTGGCAGGCCCCGCCGGGGTGCCGGTCACCGTTCGGCCCGGTCGGCGCAGCGGACGGGATCGTGCTGGTTTCCCAGGCGTGCGGCGACAGTTGGGCGCTCGTAGCCCTGGATAACCGCGACGGCAAGCAGCGTTGGAGCGACCAGTTCACCGTCGCGCCAGGCGAAGGCGCCACCTACGCCGTGGGAACGACGACCGACGGGAACGCACTGTTCTTCGTCGCCTCTGGCTACCGCAAGGAACTCCTGCGCGCGGGCGACGGCGCCCCGGTCGCCAAGGACGCCATCGCCGACCGCTGGGTGTGGCCCGACGCGGGCCCGGTCCCCGTCGCCGACCGCGAGGACGGCGGCAAGATCCTCTCGACCGTCACCATCGAGGACCTGGCCGTCATCCCGGTCGACGGCCCCTGCGACCGCCGCCGCGCCGTCGCCACCACCCGCACCACCGTCCTGCGGGTGTGCGACACCCCCACCGGCGCTGACTTGATCTGGCAAGCCGCCGACGGTTCGGGTCAAGTCCCCCTGCGCAACTGGACCCCGCCCCAGGCACCCCCGCCCTCCGGCGCCTACCGCTCGGTCTTCAAGTCCGTCGGCGTCTTCCCCGCCCCCGGCTTCATCGCCGTCGTCAGCCGCGGGGACCCCGCGGTCATCGGCTTTCCCTGAGCGCGGCCACGAATGTCGCCTCGTGCCGCCGAACCAGGGCCCGCGCCCCGGTGGCCCAGTCGATCGCCGTCCGAGCGTGGCGCCGACGGGTCTCGCTCAGGGCGGTGTCGCGCAGGTTGAGCTGTTCGGCGGCGATGATGTGCTCCTGCCGCCGAACCATCGCCTCGACGAGATCGACGGCGTCGACATCGCCGTAGCCATCCCGCGCCTCCCGCAGGTGCGCCGCTTGCGCGGCCACAGGCACCCCACCCGACTCCTGCACGCACCACGTCCACGCCAGGTACCCGAGGTCGTCGAGCCGACCACCCGGACGACACCCGCTCCAGTCGATGAACGCCACCGGCAGTCCATCTTGGACGATCGCGTTGAACGGCCCCGGATCCCCGTGCATGACGCAGTCCTCGCCACCCGCCAGCGGATGCCCGGCGGTGACGTCGTGCAGGGCGCGGAGCATCGAACCGGCCAGCCGGTACGCGCCGTCGGCGCGCTGGGAGGGGTGGTCGGTCGTGTGACCGGGGATGAAGGTGAGGATGTCCCGACCCTTCTCGTCCACCCCGAGGTAGCGCGGAGCGTAGGGGTAGCCCGCGCATTCGAGGTGCCGCAACACCTGCGCGGCGAAGTCCGATCCTCGCGACCGCCGAACGGTGTCGCCCACCCGAACAACGGTTTCGGTGTTGTTCCCACCTGGAAGGTCCACTTCGGTCACCGGCCCATGATCCCGCCCGGCCGGTCCCGGCGTCAATCGGCACCGGCTAGCGGATCGCGGGCATGTCCCGGAGTTGACGGCGCGAGGTGATGGACAGCTTGCGGAAGATGTTGCGCAGGTGCGCGTCCACCGTGCGGGGACTGAGGAACAGCTTCGCCGCCACCTCCTTCGACGTCGCCCCCTCCGCCACCAACCGGGCGATGTGGACCTCCTGCACCGTCAACGCGTCCGACGTCGGGGTCGAGCGGCGCCTGGCCTGTTCGCCCGTGGCGCGGAGCTCGGCCGCCGCCCGGGCGGTGAAGGCCTCGGCGCCGAGGGCGGCGAGGAAGTCGTGGGCCTGGCGGAGTTCCACGCGGGCGTCGCGGCGGCGGCCTTGGCGGCGCAGCCATTCGCCGTAGACAAGGTGGGCTCTGCCGCGGTGGATGGCCGCCGATGTCTTGTCCAGCAAGGAAACGGCCTCGCGGTAGGCGTCCTCGTCGTCGTGGACCAGTGCTCGGGCGTACGCCTCGATGCCCCGGCTCCACGGGTGGTCGCCGCCGCGGGCGCGGTCGCGCAACGACGTGTACGCGGCGAGGGCCGTCTCCGTTTCGCCGCACCGGACCGCGGCCTCGACCAGTTCCGGCAACGCCAGGACGGCCAAGCCGAGGTCCTTGGTGGCGACCGTCGCCTTGGCCGCGCGCAACGCCGCCGGGTAGTCGGCCAGGCCGTTGTTCAACACCGCCGTCGCGTACTGGACGCTCAACGTCATGTGCGGGCCGACCGCCGCGAACAACTCCTCCGCCTCGGCCCGGCGCCCCCGCGAGGCCACCAGGTGCAGCCGCGGGTAGACCAGGGGAGCGGCGCCCGTCGCCTCCGCGATCGCCTCCTCCTCCGAGATCATCTCCTGGGCCGCGCCGAAATCACCCGAGTACGTCGCGACGGTGGCGAGCATGGCCAGCCCGATCGGCAGCGCGTGGAACGAGCCCGACTCGCGGCCGAACGCGGTCACCCGGGTGGCGATGGCGCGCTGCGCGTCGATGTCCATCAGCTCCAGCGCCAGCAGGAACCCGAGCGTCGGCCACCGGGTCCACGCGTCGTCGCCGCCCGCGGCCACCACCGGGCGCAGGATCTCCGGGTCCGCCGCGACCATGCCGTCCAGGATCAGGTCCGCGCTGCGCGGCGGGCCCGCGACGGGAGGCGCGGACCGGGCGGCCTCGATGACCGCGCGCAGGCCGCCGGTGAGGATGCCCATCTCGATGGCGTCCACGTACGTCGTGCGGGCCTCTTCCGGTTCCTTCGCCGCCAGTTTCGCGGCGGCGCGCAGCAGGTGCTCGGTCGGCAGGTCGTCGCCCCGGAAGCGGGCGAACGAGAGCCGCCCGCGCAGCAGGTCGACGCGGGCGTCGTCGGGGTTGACCGTGGAGAGCAGCTCGGCCGCGACGTCGAAGTCACCGGCGGAGAGCTTGGCCGCCACCGCCGCCAGCACCCGGTCGAACCGCGGGTCGGCCTCCGGTGTCAACGCCGCCGCGCGTTCCAGGAACGCCGCCGCGGCCGCCACCCCGCCCCGGGCGCTGGCCCGCGCCGCCGAGTCGACCAGGGCGGCGGCCACGTCCTCGTCCGGTCCCGCGCACGCCTGGGCGCGGTGCCACGCCACCCGGTCGGGATCGGTCAAACGGTCGCTGACCCGCGCCAAGGCGTCGTGGGCCAGTCGCCGCTGCCGGTCGGTCGCGGCCCGGTAGACCGCCGAGCGGGCCAGCGGGTGCGCGAACCGGACGCGGGTGCCGAACTCGACCAGCGGCGCGTCGACCGCCGCGGACTCGTCGATCCCGAGCAGCGCCGCGGCCCGCCACAGCAGGTCCGGGTCGCCGATCGGCTCGGCCGCCGCCACCGTCAGCAGGAGTCGGACCTGGGGGGCCACCCCGTCCAGCCGGGCCTGGAAGCTGCGTTCGGCGGCGGCCGGGGCGGGCAGGTCGAAACCACCGGCCAGGCCGGTCAGGCCCGCCGTCCTGGTCAGCTCCAGCAGCGCCAGCGGGTTGCCCCGGGCCTCGGCCAGCACCCGGTCGCGGACCCGCTCGTCCAGCGGCGCGGGGATCTCGCGGGTCAGCAGCTCCCGGGCTTGCGTCCCGCTCAGCGGTCGGACGTCGACGACCGGCAGGTGGTCGAGCACGTCCCGGCCCTCGCGCGCGGCGAACACCAGCGCGACCCGCTCCGCGCCGACCCGGCGGGACGCGAACGCCAGCGCCCGCGCGGAGGCGTGGTCCAGCCACTGGGCGTCGTCGATGACGCACAGCAGCGGCTCGTCGGGCTCGGTCAGCAGGCCCAGCGTCGCCGCGCCCGCCAGGAACGGGTCCGGGGTGCCGGTTTCGAGGCCGAAGGCGATCCGCAGGGCGCCGCGGTGCGGGGCGGGCAACGCGGGCAGGTGGTCGAGCAGGGGCAGGCAGAGCTGGTGCAGCGCGGCGTACGGCAGCTCGGTCTCGAACTCGGCGCCCACGGCCCGCAGGACTCGCGTGCCGTCCGCCGACTCCGCGAGTTCGTCCAGCAATGCGCTCTTGCCGATGCCCGGTTCGCCGCGCACCAGCACGGCGCCGCCCCGCGACGCCTTGGCCTCGTCCACCAGTTCCCGCAGGCGGGACGTCTCGTCCCGGCGCCCCAGCAACGTGTCCACGTGTTGTCCCCCCGACCGCCCGGTCGCCTGCGTACCGGGCCCACGTGGTTCGAGGATAGGCGATTTCCACCGACGCGAGCGGTGGCCGCCGGACGCGATCGTCGGGGCACACCAGAGAGACGAATCGGAGGCAGCGGATGAACTCGATCGACACCGGTCTGCTCGACAACTGGCTCGCGCTGTGGAACGGCGACTACATCCTGGCGTACCGCCTGGTGACCAACGACTTCACCGTGCACGCCGCGCTGCTCGACGGCGGCGACGGCAGCGCGCTCAACGGCCCCACCGGCCTGGTCGGCTGGATCACCAAGACCCGCGCGGCGTTCCCCGACCTGCGGTTCACCGTCGAGGTCGGGCCGATCGCCGACGGTGACCACGTCGCGCTGCGCTGGGTCGCCACCGGCACCTACGACGGCGGGTTCCCCGGCGCGACCGCGCGCCCCGGCACCCCGGTCCGCTTCACCGGCACCGACTTCCTCCGCATGGCCGGGGACCGGATCGCCGAGTACTGGCTCAACTCCGACACGCACCTGCTGGTGACCCAGCTCGGCGTCCGTCCCTGAAGTCGTTGTCCGACCGCACAAGGAGCGCAACCATGTCCAACACCCGCCGCCGCGCCGCACTCGCCGCGATCCCGCTGGCCGCCTGCGTGCTCGCGGGCCTCGTGACGCCCGCGCGGGCCGCGCCCGCGCAGACCTCGGTGAGCTGCCAGGGGCAGGGCGTCGACCGGACGGCCAAGGTCCGGTACCGGACCGAGCGCCTGGTCAAGGCGCCGCTGTCGGTGGTCTGGAAGCTGCAGACCGACGTCGAGCGTTGGCCGTCGTGGCAGGAGCCGGTCACGACGATGGAGCGGCTCGACCCGGGGCCGCTGCGGGCGGGGTCCCGGTTCCGCTGGACGACCCCCGTGCCCGCCACGCCGGTGACCCCGGAGACGACGTTGACGATCACGTCGAGCGTGGCGCAGATCCGGGACCGGCGGTGCGTACGGTGGACGGGGCCCGCTATCGGGGTGGGGTTGCGGATCGACCGGGGTGTGCACGTGTGGACGTTCACGCAGGTCCCGGGTGGTGTGCTGGTCCGCACGGAGGAGACCCACGCGGGCGCGCAGATCGAGTCGGACGTGCCGCTGGCCACGGAGTTCCTGGGCAAGGGGCTGGAGGCGTGGCTGGACGCGCTCAAGGTCACCGCCGAGGCCCGTTGCCGGTGAGCCGCACCCGCCTACGCCTCGGTGAACAGCGCTGACGAGGTGCCGCCCCCGGTCCCGGTGGACCGGGGGCGGGTCCGCGCGCGGCTACACTGGGGGCACAGCCGAAGCCAGGAGGGTGACATGTCGATCGTGCTCAGCAAGATCTACACCCGCGCGGGTGACGAGGGCACCACCGCGCTGGGGGACATGTCGCGCACGTCGAAAACCGACCCCCGCATCGATGCGTACGCGGCCGTCGACGAGGCGAACGCCGCGCTCGGGGTCGTGCTCGCGCTGGGCAACCCCGAGGAGGACGTCGCCACCGTCGTCCGGTGGGTGCAGAACGACCTGTTCGACGTGGGCTCCGACCTGTGCAGGCCGCCCGCCGAGGGCGACGAGCGCTCCCGTGTGGACGACGGCTACGTCAAGCGCCTCGAGGCGGCCATCGACCGGTTCAACGACGGCCTGCCCGCGCTGCGGTCGTTCATCCTGCCCGGCGGCACCCCGGCGGCCGCGCTGCTGCACGTCGCCCGCACCAGCGTCCGCAGCGCGGAGCGGCGGGCGTGGGCGCTGATCGAGGCGGTGGGCGGGGAACAGGCGAACAAGATCACGGCGCAGTACCTCAACCGGGCCGCCGACCTGCTGTTCGTCCTGGCCCGCGTGGCCAACCGCGAGGTCGGCGACGTGACGTGGACACCGGGGGAGAACCGGGGCGCGTGAGTTCGCAGTCGTTCTACGAGGTCCTGTCCCGCCGCCGGGATGTCCGCGCCGAGTTCAGCGGCGAACCCGTGGACCCCGCCGCGTTGCGCCGGGTCCTCGCGGCGGCCCACGCGGCGCCGAGCGTGGGCATGAGCCAGCCGTGGGACTTCGTGGTCGTCCGGGACCCGGTGCTGAAGAAGGCTTTCCGCGACCACGTGCTGGAGGAGCGGGAGGTCTTCCGGGACGGTTTGACCCCGGATCAGGCGTCGAGGTTCGCGGGTATCCGGATCGAGGGGATCGAGGACGCCACCTTAGGCATCGTGGTGACGTACGACCCGTCCCGGGGCGCCCCGGCGGTACTCGGCCGCCACAGCATCCCCGACACGGGCCTGTACTCGGTGTGCCTGGCCATCCAGAACCTCTGGCTCGCCGCCACCGCCGAGAACCTCGGCGTCGGCTGGGTGAGCTTCTACCGCGAAGAGCGATTGCGAGAACTCCTCGCCATCCCGGACCACGTCCGCCCGGTGGCCTGGCTCTGCGTCGGCCCGGTCACCCACCTCCACGCGGTCCCCGACCTGGAACGCCACGGCTGGCGCGTGCGGGCACCCCTGGAATCCGTGGTGCACGGAGACCGCTACGGCCAGTCGGCGGAGTGGCCCGACTGACCACAGTGGACAGTCGCTGGGTTTCCCCGAATGCCGATGGGGGGTGTGGGCACGCGTATGCCCACACCCCCCTTGCTCAGCGGCCCTTGATCTCGCACGTGGCCGTGGCGGTCTTGCCCGGGTTGCTCTCCGAGGTGGCCGTCAGCGTCACCTTCGTCGACCGGGACCGGCCGTCCTGCTTGACGTAAACCGGGACCTCGACGTCCTGGCCGAACTTGGCCGTGGCCAACGCGTTCGGGAGTTGGACGGTCCAGCCGCGGTCCTTCGTGGTGGCGGTGAGGCGGTAGACGTCGTTGTCGAGGTAGGCGCGGACGTCCTCCGGGTGCCGGCCCGCGGGCGGGGCGCCCCGGCCCGTGTTGATCAGGGGGAAGCGGCAGGTCGCGAAGCCGCTGGAGTTGGTGTGGCCGTGGGTGGGTTCCAGGCGGACGCCGCGGCGTTGGGGACCCGCGCCGTCGAGGGAGCGGATGGCGACGGTGTACGACAGGATGCCCCGGCGGTCGCGTTTGATGTCGAGGACGTAGAAGTGCAGCCGGTTGGCGGTGTCGACGTATTCGTATTCGCTGCCGGAGTTCGTGCCCGCGTGGAAAAGGGCGTCCGACAGCTGGCGGTAGTCGCCGATGGTGATGGGGACCTTGGTGCCGTCCGGCAGGACGTAGTCGGTCATCCCGATGTCCTGCGGGTTGGCGTCGATCACCCAGCCGAACGGCGCGCGGTCCTCGTTCTTGGTCTTGGTGAGCAGGACGCCCGCGTCCGGCGTGAACGAGTCCGCGCCCATCCGGTCGACGACCTCGACCGTGTAGTTCTGGTACCCGCCGCCGTCGCAGAAGGGGTTGGTGTTGACGTCGCACGCCGGTGACAGGTCACCCGTGCCGAGGGCGATGTTGACGCCCATGAGCCCCCTCGGCCCCGGCTGCACCGTCCGCGCGGTCACCTGCGCGACCACCAGACCCGACTCGGCCAGCGCCTCGCGCGACAGGCGCAGCACGTTCTTCTCGTCGACGATGCCGAGCTTGATCTTGTTGCGCAGCACGTGCTGCGCCCCCATCGACCCGCCGCCGGTCGACGGGATGACCCAGCGGGAGTGCGGGCCACCGGGGCCGTTGAACGACCCGCGCGAGAGCATGTCCCAGATCCCGGTGTAGTCGCGCCGCCGCGGGTTGCTGTACGGGTTGTTGTAGTTGTCGCCGATGCCGAGCAGGTGGCTCAGCTCGTGCGCGTACACGCCCTGCCCGGAGCTCTCGGCCTGAGTGGACGACCCGCCACCCGCGTTGGGCCACATGGCCGACGCGGACGCCCAGGAGGTCCAGTCCACGTAGCGGGTGGGCGCCCAGTTCGGCAGCGCCTCGTCCGGCGGGCCGAACGCGTCTGTGACGTCCTCCTTGTTCCGGAACTTCATCATCCCGAACTCCTGCCACGTGCCCGACTCGTCCTGGCCCGCGGAGAGGAAGTAGACGAAGTCGAACCCGGCGGGCACCTCGGCGCCCACCTCGGCCACCCACGCGGCCTTGCCGTCGGTGCGCAGGTCCCGGTCGCACTTGTCCCCGGCCGGGCACGAGGTGCCCGCCTGGAACTCCATCCCGTACTCGTGGTCCTTGCCCGGCATCGTGTAGGGCCCGAACGCCTTGAGGTCCACCCCGTAGCGCCCGCCGGAGTCCTCCATCCAGTACTCGTGCACGGTGTGGCCGCGGTTGAGCCCGCCCGGCTTGTTGAGGAAGTCCTGGTAGAACTGCCCGACCTGGGCGCGGGGGATGTCGTGCGCCTCGGTGCTGGGGTTGCCGAACACCGTCGAATGCGCCGGTTGCGTCACGACGAACGGCTGGTTCGGGTAGTCCAAGAGGACCAGCGCACCCTTGAAGTTCTTCACCGACCCCTTGACCTCGGGGTCGGACCAGTTGGTGCCGGGGACCTTCTTGTAGTCCCGCTCCCACGTCATGTGGTCCGGGTTGACCCAGTTCTGCGGGTCGACGGGCCCGGGGAACCCGGCCTGCGCCATGACCCGCGGCCCGCCGGGGGTCTCCTGCCACGGCTGCTGCTGGGGCCAGTGGTCGTACTGCCACTGGTTCTCCGGCTCGCCGGGCGGAGCCGCGAGCGCCCCCGTGGTGCCCACGGTCAACCCCGCGACCGATAACAGCGCGGTGAACAGGAGTAAGGGACGCCTGCGACGAACCCGTGTGAGGTACATGCCGCCTCCGGAAAGTGTCGGTCCGCTCATGCTATCGACCGACCGGGGCGGACAAACCGTTGCCAGTTAACGGAAATCGCCGTTGCCTCCGCTCGCTTTCCGGCATTACGATGCCCGGTTGGCAACGTGCGCGAAACAACGTGTCAAGGTGGTCCACAAAGGAAGTGACCGTTGCCCCTACGGTTTGTCGCCGCGCCATACCTGGAGCATGTGGGCCCGCCGCGCGGGCGGGGCAGGCAGCCGGTCGAAGGTCCCGCTGTCGCTGAGGAACAGGCAGTCGATGCCGAGCCGGTGCAGGTAGCCGAGGTCGACCGGCGTGGGACGTTCCGGGAACAGCGCGGTCAACCGGGTGACGGGACGCGGGCTGTAGACGGCGTGGTCGAGCAACTGGGCGACGGCCTGGCGGACCTTGTCGTGGGTCGCCGCGCTCACCCCTCGATGGTGCCGTGGTAGTACCGCCGCGTGGCGGAGTTGCCGTAGGAAGGCGCCGTCAGTGGAAGCAGAGCCGATGCGGGCGACGTGGTTCCGCCGTGGCCCCGGGCGTGTCCTCCCCGGTGCCGGGCCGGGGCGCTGGGAGACTGGCGCGCGATGTACACCCCGTCCGATCTGGCTGATCTGCTCGACTGCGAGCACCGCAGCGTGCTGGCCCAGGCCCACGCCGCCGGGGTCGCGGGCGCGCCCCGGCCGGGGCCGAGCGGGGACCGGCTCACGGCCAAGTACGGCCGCGAGCACGAGCGGTCGACCCTGTCCCGGCTCCGGGGCGAGCGGCACGCCGTGATCGAGATCGCCGCCCACGACCCGGTCACCGCCGCCGCCGAGACCGTGGCGGCGCTGCGGTCGTCCGCGCCCGTCGTCTACCAGGCGGTTTTCCACGACGGCGAGTTCAGCGGTCGGGCCGACTTCCTGATGCGCGACGCCGACGGCCGCTACGAGGTCTACGACACCAAGCTCGCCCGGCACGCCCGCCCCGCCGCCGTCATCCAGCTGACCGCGTACGCCGACGCGCTCGCGAGCGCGGGCTGGCCCGTCGGCCCCAATATGCACCTCCTGCTCGGCGACGGCACCCAGGTGACCTTGCGGGTGGACGACTTCCGGCCCGTGCTGCGCAGGCTCCGCGACCGGCTGCGGGGCCGCGAGCCCCGGTTGCCCGACCGGTCCTGGGGCGACGAGCGGCCTGCGTGCTCCGGGTGCGCGTTCGCCGAGCACTGCGCGTCCGGGCGCGAGGCCGACCGGGACCTGGCGCTGGTCGCCGGGATGCGCGGTGACCAGCGGCGCAAGCTGCGGGACGCCGGGTTCACCACCATCGACGCCCTCGCCGTCGCGGGGCCCGACGACCGGCCCGGCAGCCTCTCGATCGCCTCCTACACGGCCCTGCGCGCCCAGGCCGCCATCCAGGTACGCCAGGACGAGACCGGCGAGGTCGCCTACGAGGTCGTCGGCCCCCAGGCGCTCGCCGAATTGCCCGCGCCCAGTCCGGGGGACCTCTTCTTCGACATGGAAGGCGACCCGTACGCCGAGGGTGGGACCGGGCTCGAATATCTATTCGGCGTGGTCGCCGATAACGAGTTCACGCCATTCTGGGCGCACAACCGAGGCGCGGAACGGCGAGCGTTCGAGGAATTCGTCGATTTCGCCGTCGAACGGCTCACGAAATACCCCGAAGCGCGCATTTACCATTACGCCCCATATGAGTCCACCGCCCTCAAACGGCTCGCCGCCACCCACGGCACCCGCGAGGCGGAGGTCGACGCGCTCCTGCGCAACCGCGCGCTCGTCGACCTCTACGCCGTGGTGCGCAAGGCGCTGCGGGTGTCGCAGCGGTCGTACTCGATCAAGGCGTTGGAGCCGCTGTACATGCCGACCGCCCGCGAGGGTGAGGTCAAGACGGCGGTGTCGAGCATCGAGGCGTACGAGGAGTACCTGATGCTCGTCGGCGCGGGCGAGACCGATCGCGCGGACGAGGTGCTGCGCGGCATCGCGGACTACAACGAGTACGACTGCGTCTCCACGCAGCACCTTTTCGAGTTCCTGCACCGGGTTCGCGTCGAGGCGGGCATCGAGACGCTGCCCCCGGCGGAAGAGTCCGAACTGGACGAAGCCCTGCGCGAGGTCCAGGACGAGGAGCGCGAACGGAAGGCCGCCGAGCTGGCCGCCCTGGTCGACACCCTCATCGAGGGCCTGCCCGACGACAGCGCCGAGTTCACCCCCGAGGACCGGGCCCGCGCGCTCCTCGCCGCTTCCGTCGGCTACTACCGGCGCGAGACCAACCCGGCGTGGTGGGAGTTCTTCCGCCAGCTCGCCGCCCCGCTCAGCGACCTCGAGGCCGACACGGCGTGCGCGGTGCCGGTGCGG
Source organism: Actinokineospora auranticolor (assembly GCF_041897805.1). Classification (GTDB taxonomy): domain Bacteria; phylum Actinomycetota; class Actinomycetes; order Mycobacteriales; family Pseudonocardiaceae; genus Actinokineospora; species Actinokineospora auranticolor. The sequence goes on along the minus strand of NZ_CP154825.1, from coordinate 4,898,625 downwards.
GTGGAGGCGGGGGAGTGGGTCCAGCCGACCCGTCGCAACGGCCGTGCCAAACGGACCCTCCGCCTGCGGTGCGACCCGGACCGGCCGCACCCCTTCGCGCCGGGCGACGACGTCCGCCTCCGCTACGACCACGGCGACGGCAAGGCGCGGGTGCTGGAGTCCTCCGCCGAACACCTGGTGCTGGAGGAATCCGCGCCGCCGGACGACACGACCGGTGGGCCGCCGCAGGCCGTGCTGCCCGGCGAACCGGTGCGCCCCGCCCCCAAGGACGAGGCCGTCGTCGAACTGGCCCAGCAGACCGCCCACGCGCTGCGGAATCCGGTCCCCGTCGCCGAACCCACCGACGAGCCGCTCGGCCAACTGTCCTTTTTGGACATCGTGGGCGCGCCCGAACCGGTCCGCGCCAACGGAACAGTGCTACCCGCGCTCCCCGGTATCGACCTGCTCCGGCGCTGCCCACCCCGGCTGCGCGGCGGCGGCGCGCTGCCCGACCCCGGCCCCGACCTCGTGCGCACGGTGATCGAGACCGTGGACGCCCTCGACGGTTCCGTGCTCGCCGTCCAGGGGCCGCCCGGCGCGGGGAAGACGTACCTGGCGGGCAGGCTCATCGCCCACCTGGTCCGCACCGGCCGCACCGTCGGGGTCACGTCCACCAGCCACAAGGCCGTCGAGAACGTCCTCTCCGCCGCGCTCGACGCCGCCCCCGGTCTCCCGTGCGCGAAGCGGCCCCGCAAGGCGCCGGACCCGAACAGCCCGTGGGCGCAGCCCAAGAACAACCCGGGCCTGTCCCGCTGGCGCGCCGAGCACGACACCGGCCACCTCGTCGGCGGCACGGCGTGGACCTTCGCCAACAAGGCGCTGCGCGCGGAGCCGTTCGACGTGCTGATCGTCGACGAGGCGGGCCAGTTCGCCCTCGCCGACGCGCTCGCGGTGTCCACCTGCGCCCGCAACCTCGTGCTGCTCGGCGACCCGCAGCAGCTCCCGCAGGTCGTGCAGGGCACCCACCCGGCGGGCGCCGACGCGTCCGCGCTCGGCCACCTCCTCGGCGACGCCGACATCGTCCCGCCGCACCTCGGCTTCTTCCTCGACCAGACCCGCCGCATGCACCCGGACGTCTGCGCGCCCGTGTCGAAGCTCAGCTACGCGGGCCGCCTCCAGTCCCACCCCACCGCCGCCGACCGCCGGGTGGCGGGCGTCGCGCCCGGGCTGCACGTGCTGGAGGTCGGTCACCAGGGCAACACCACGGGGTCGCCGGAGGAGGCCGCCGCGGTGGTCGACCTCGTGGCGTCCCTGCACGGCCGCCCGTGGCACGACCGGGGCGAGACCCGGCCCTTGGCGGACGACGACATCCTCGTCGTGGCCCCGTACAACCTCCAGACCCGCCTCGTCGGCCGCGCGCTGGAGAAGGCGGGTTTCGCGGGGGTGCGGGTGGGGACGGTGGACCGGTTCCAGGGGCAGGAAGCCCCGGTCGTCATCGCGACCATGACCTCGTCATCGGCCACGGACCTGCCCCGGGGCCTGGACTTCCTCCTCTCCCGGAACCGCCTCAACGTCGCCCTGTCCCGCGCCCAGGCCGCCGCCATCCTCGTGTGCTCCCCCCACCTCCTCGAAGCCGACATCCGCACCGTCGACCAACTGCGGTTGGTGTCGGGGGTCATCGGGCTGATGGACGAGGCGCGGCCGTGGCGGGTCACCTAGGTGAATGGCCCTCGTCGGGCCGGGTACCCGGGAGGACGTCGCAGTTGATCGACGACCGCGCGATCCGGTCGAGGTGACCGCGTCAGGCGGCGGGCTCGATGCCCAGGCCGGCCAGCACCACGGTGCTCTTGGTCGCGTCGAGCAGGCGCAGCCCCATGAAGTTGTCCCCGGTCGTGAAGCCCGGCAACGCCCAGATCTCCTCGTAGGGGATCCACGTCCGGCGGAACTCCAGCAGGCTGAAGACGTTGCTCCACAGGCAGTCGCGCGGATCCGGTCGCCACAGCGCGCGGGCGAGTGCCGGGTTGCGCAGCACGCACCCGACCCGGCCGACGGCCCGCACGTGCCGCTGACCGGTCAGCAGCACCACGTCCCGGGGTTCGAGCAGATCCATCCGCCTGTCGTGCTTGTCCGTCGCGCCCCAGAAGTGGGCCTTCCCGGCGGGGTGCAGGTCTTCCAGCCGTGCGCGCTCGCCGGGGTCCAGGGTGTCCCAGTAGGACGGCTCGTGGAACGGTACGGGCGTGTCGAGGGTGTCGGCCCAGTGCCTGCGCGTCTCCGGCTTGCCGTAAGACGGCTGGATCACGACCTTCGTCACGGGGGACGACACTACCCGAGCCGTGGGTGGACTGCCCTACTCCCGAGCCCAGTAGTCGCGCTGGGGGAGGCGGATCCAGGTGTCGGGTGGTCCGGTGATCGAACGGCTGTCGGTGGGGCGGAGGCCGGTGTAGGCGAAGCAGTAGGCCAGGGCGTGGTGCCAGTACAGGTACGACAGCAGCACGTCCTCCCGCACGTCCGGACCGCCACCGGGATGGAGGTCCCAGCCGACCGTCTCGCCGTCGCGGATGATGCTGCCTTGGTTGCCGCTCTTGGGGTTGGCGTACATGCCGTAGCAGACCGTGCCCACCGACAGGAGCCCGGTGACGACCGGCATCTGCGGGCCGTACCCCCACGGCTGCGCGACCACGCACCCGCCCGGCACCTCGGTGACCCACATGGTGTTGATGGTGTCGTCCCCGATGGGATCATCCATCCACAGGCCCATCACCTGTTCGTAGTCGCACTCCACGACCTCGGCGTCCAGCCTGCGGATCGCCTCGGCGGCGCTGATGTCCGCCACACACGCGATGCCCAGTCCCTCGATGTGCTCCACGTCGAGAGCGGCGACCAGTCGCTGTCGTTCGGCGATGGTCGCGGACTCCGAGGGGGTTAGCGAGCCACCTTGGGCGAACAGGTCCGGGGTGGGGCCCGCGAGGCTCAGTCGGGCGGGGGACCAGCCGGACATCATGTCCCGTCGCGGGTCGGCTCCGGCGGCCACCAACGCGCGCGCGTTGTCCGGGCGGTTGGCGGCGACGGCCTGCCACAGCGCGGTGCGTCCCTCCGCCAGTGCGTCCACGTCGTGGACCCGGGCCGCGAGTTCGGCCACGACCGGCGCGGTTCCCCACTCGGCGGCCGAGTGCAGCGGCGGTAGGTACCAGGCCGTGCTCTCGTCGGGGTTGGCGCCCGCCGCCAACAGCCTCCGGATCTCGCTGACGTCCTGCCACCCGTGCCAGCCGTAGCCGCCCCATCCCCCGTTGGTCATGATGATCATTGTGCGCCACCCCGGCGGCGCCCCCGGCATCCTGCTCCCGTTGGCGGTACGGGGTTTCTTCGAGAACGGCGGCGGCGTCTGCTACGTCGTGCGCATCCCGCGCCCCGACGGCAACGGCGCCCCCCGCCGCGCGCTGCCCGCCTCCGGCAACGCGGAACTCGAGTCGCTGTCGGTGGAGGTCATCGGCGCGGCGGCCACCTACGAGGTGGCCGTGGAACCCGTCGCCGAGGCCGGGCCGGACGGCGCGGGCCAGGACTTCACGCTCCGGGTGCTCGTCGACGGACGGGTCGCCGAGGAGTTCCCCGGGGTCAGCGTGGGCAAGGGCCAGCGCGGGGTGGAGAAGGTCGTCAACGACAAGTCCACCCTGATCCGGGTCGAGGTGCGCAACACCCCCGGCGTCTCGCTGGCCGACCGCGCGCCCGCCCCCGGCCGCTACCAGCTCACCCCCGCGCCGACCGCGACCGCCGTGGCGCCGTCGGAGTTCGAGGGTTCCGAGACGAAACGCACCGGGTACCAGGGGTTGGCGGTCGCCGAGGACGTCTCGATGGTCGCGGTCCCGGACCTGGTCACCATCGCCACCCGTGCCGACGGGTCCTTCGACGCCGAGCTCTACATCACCGCCCAAGGCAGGCTGGTCGACTGGTGCGCCAACAGCGGCACCAGGATGGCGATCCTCGACGCCCCGCCGGGGCTCAACGCCGAGGGCGCGCTCCAGTGGCGCAAGGACCTGGCCCGTGACAGCGCTTTCGGCGCCGCGTACTACCCGCACCTGGTCGTGGCCAACCCGCTCGCCCGACCCGGCGCGACCCCCGCCGACCGGTTCGTCACCGTCCCGCCCAGCGGCCACGTCGCCGGGATCTGGGCGCGCACCGACACCGCGCGCGGGGTGTGGAAGGCGCCCGCGAACGAGGTGTGCCGCGGCATCGCGCGCCTCGCCGCGGACGTGACCACCGGCGAGCAGGACCTGCTCAACCCCAACCAGGTCAACTGCATCCGCTCGTTCGGCGCCAACGGCCTGCGCGTGTGGGGCGCGCGCACGCTGGCCTCGGTGGACCAGAGCTGGCGCTACATCAACGTGCGGCGGCTGTTCATCTTCATCGAGGAGTCCATCCGCCGCGGCACCCAGTGGGTGGTGTTCGAGCCGAACACCCCGGACCTGTGGGCCCGCGTCCGCCGCACCGTCGGCGCGTTCCTCAACCAGTTGTGGATGCGGGGCGCGCTGGTCGGCGCGACACCGGAGCAGGCGTACTTCGTCGCCTGCGACGAATCGAACAACCCCGTGGCGTCGGTGGACGACGGACGGCTGGTCGTGGACGTCGGCCTCGCCCCGGTGAAGCCCGCCGAGTTCGTCATCTTCCGCACCAGCCAGTGGCAGGGCGGCGCGGAGACCACCGATTAACCAGGCCGGGGAGGCGCACCCATGCCCGATTTGACCACCACCGCCGTCTTCGTGCTGGAGATCGACAGCGTCGAGGTCGGCAGCTTCCGCAAGGTCTCCGGCATCGAGTCCGAGACCGAGGTCATCGAGTTCAAGGAGGTGAACAAGGAGGGCCGCACGATCATCCGCAAGCAGCCGGGCAACATGAAGTGGGCCGACATCACCCTGGAACGCCGCATCGACAGCACGAACATGCTGTGGGAGTGGCGCAAGCAGGTCATCGACGGCGACATCGACAAGGCCCGGCGGCACGGGTCGATCGTGGCGAAGAACTCCAAGATGGAGGAGGTCGCCCGCTGGGACTTCACCAACGGCTGGCCGTCCAAGCTGTCCGGCGCCGACTTCGACGCGGGCGCCAACGACGTGGCGACGGAGAAGGTCGTCATCACCCACGAAGGGCTCGTGCGCAAATGAGCCTGAGCACCGAGTACCCGTTCACCCTGCCCAAGGGCTACCTCGACGACGACGGCACGCTGCACCGCGAAGGCGTGATGCGGCTGGCCTGCGCGCGCGACGAGGTGGAGCCGCTGCGCGACCCCAGGGTCAAGGACAACGAGGCGTTCGTGACCGTGATCGTGCTGTCGCGGGTGATCACCGAACTCGGCGACCTCGGTCGGGTCAACACCCGGATCGTCGAGGGGCTGTTCGCCAGCGATTACCAGTACCTGCAGGACTTCTACCGGATCATCAACTTCGGCGACCCGGCGGTGCTGCTCGACCAGGAGCCCGGGACCCCTTTCCCCGAGGGGACCGCGATGCCGGCCTAGGCGCAATGCCGGTCGGTTAGGTCATGGCGGGGCTGTAGCCTGCGGTGGTGGATCTTGGGTTGGGTGTGCGCGAGGGCGGCGGTCTGGCCGACCGGGCTGCGGTTGGTGTGCTGACTCGGACGTTTCCGGTGGAGTTGGTCGATCGGGTCATTGACCAGTATTGGCGTCGGGAACAGCGGACCCGCGCATTGCCTGCTCGGTTGGTCTTCTATTTCACGCTTGCTTTGTGTCTTTTCCCGAACGAGTCGTACCGGTCGACGATGAAGATTCTCATGTCGGCGTTCGGTCGTGGAGGGCAGGGCTATCGGGTACCGACGACCGGTTCGATCGGTGATGCTCGTCGTCGTCTGGGTTCGGAGCCGATGGAGACCGCGGTGCGGGCGGTGATACGACCGAGAGCGTGCCGGGAGACGATAGGCGCGTGGTATGGGGATTGGTTGTTGACGGCGGTTGACGGGACGACGTTCACGGTGCCGGATACCGAGGAGAACGATCGCGAGTTCGGGCGACCCGGTTCAGGGCGCGGCGAGGGAAAGACGGCGTATCCTCAGATTCAAGCGGCGTGTGTGGTCGAGTTGGGAACCCACGCGGTATTCGATGCCCGGATGGATGGCTATGCCGCCGCGGAAACGATGTTGATCGAGGAGATGTTCTCTTCATTGCGGCCGGGCATGCTGGTGTTGGCCGACCGGCACATCTACTCGTCCCGTCGCTGGGCCAAGGCCGTGGATACCGGCGCCGACCTGCTGTGGAGAGTGACCGCGAACCTCGCCCCACGGCCGGTGGAGACACTATCGGACGGTTCCTGTATCGCCGAGATCACCCCGCCGAGGAGTTCGGGCCAACCATCTTTCCGGCTACGGCTGATCGAGTACCGATTGCCGTGGACGGAGGAGGTGTATCGGTTGGTGACCACGATCCTGGACCCGCTTCTGGCGCCCGCGAAGGAACTGGCCGCGCTCTATCACGAACGGTGGGACATCGAGGGCTTCCTCAAACAGATCAAGAGTGTCCAACTCAATACCGAGAAGATCTTCCGGTCGAAATCGCCCGACGGGGTACGGCAGGAGTTCTGGGCGCATCTGGCGGTGCACTACGCCACGATGTGTGTGCAGGTCGACGCCGCCGATCACGCGAAGCTCGATCCTGATCGGATCTCACACAAAAACACGGTACGCGTCATCCGGTCCCGTATCTGGGCGCCGGGATCTTTCCCCCCTCACGCACAGCGATGACCACTATCGGATGTTGCTGATCGAGGTCGGCAGCGAGATCAACCCGGAACGCCGCCACCGGAGCTACCCGCGGGTGATCAAACGGAAAATGAGCAACTTCCCGGTCAAACGCGCACGACACCGACAACAACTCCGAAACAGCCGACCACCTCACTCGAACATCACCCTCACCCCGCCCAGCAAGACCCGACACCGCCGCCGACCAGCCGAAACCACCTAACCGACCGGCATTGGGCCTAGGCCACCATGGGCCGGGTGAGTTCGGGCAGGCGGAGCTGTGCTTCCGCGAGGGGATTGAGCTATGCCGGAAATCCGGTGACGAGGTGGGCGTCGCCAGCGCTCTCAACAGCCTGGGTCTCGCACTTCACGGCCTCGGGCGGTCCAGAGAGGCGATTGACCACTACCAACAAGCGCCACGGGCGCAGATCGCCCGTGGTGAGCAACGCGGAGCGGCGCTCACCCACGTGAACGTCGCCCGCTCCTTGATCGCTCTGGGGGACGACTCCGACGTGATCCCACACCTCGACCGGGCGAGGACGGTTTTCGCCGAGATCGGTGACCGGTACAACCAGGCTCGTGCGTCGCTCGAGCTGGGTTCCCTGCGCTTGAATGCCGGCGAGCCTGCCGAAGCGCGGAGAATCCTCTCCGCGGCGCTGGGGGTCATGGTGGACTTGGACGCCAAGTACGAACAGGCACGTATCCACGAACAACTCTGCGCGGTGGCGACGGCGATGCGGACCGACGAGTCGGCCCGACGGCACCTTGAGCGGGCCGCGGAGCTGTACGAGTCCACGGGCAGCCCCTTGGCCGAACGGATCCGCCGCCGACTCACCGGTAGCTGATCAGCTCCGGTGGTCGCAGCCGCGGCAGGACCGCCGCCGTCGACGGCTCCGGCAGATGGAGCACCACGTACACCTCGCGCCGAAGGTTCGCCGCGAATCGACCCGGCTGCGAGCTGAGCAGGTGCCCGAAGCCCGCGTAGCGGCGCGGACCTCTTGGTCGGCCGCTTCGAGCAACTGTTCTTCGAGAGGGCGGTCCGGTACCGGCTCCGGCACGGCGGCCCCCAACCTGCTGCGCACCGACCCTGGTGCCACCAGGGGGTCGTGGAAGCCTGCCTTGAGCAGCGCGGCACCGGTGATGGTCCCGTACTGGAAGGGCGAGCCCTGGTCGCCGATGATGTAGTCGGCCGCGATCGATACCACGGGCCAGTCCTGGTCAGGGGGTACCAGGCGCAGACCTGATCACAGCGCGTCGTGCAGCACGTGCTCGACCTGCTTGCCGTAGCTGTGCCAGATGTTCGGGTGCAGCACGCCGACGACCCGGTACCGGTCGGATGGGAGTTCTGTGACGAGCCTGCGCATCAACCCCGGCTGGTCCAGCCACAGGTTGTGCGCGCAGCCGGTCGAGGTCACCAGGACCAGCCGCTGGTCGGGGCGGACTCCCAGCGCGGCTCGGTGCTCGGCGCGCAGGTGCAGTTCCGCCAACAGTTGGTCGACGACGGGATCGCCGACCACACGCAGCGACTCTCGCACGGCCTCGTGGTGGCCGTTGTAGGCGGCGACTTGGTCGTCGTGCGCCAACAACTGCCGAACCGCGATGGCGCGACCGGCGTGGACGGTGTCCTGCGCGCTGGTGCCGTACCGGTGTGATTCGGTCTGCTTCCCGGCCCCGGCCCGGACGGGCGCGACCTTGTCCCGCAACGCCCCGTGCGCCATCACCAGGACCGGCTCGGTGAGCTTGTGCAACCCGCTGTTCTGCGCGGCGATCGCGACGTCGCAGGACCCCGGGTGGGCCTTGGTGACATCCCTCCAGCGAACGACGTCCGCCCCGCGTCTGCGGAGGTGGGCTGCGACATCGCGCGTTCTGACCTGCGACGGCGTGCCCGCGACGGGGAATACCGCGCAACGTCGTGCAACATGTCCGTGCCACGACCACGGCCGAAAGGGCTCATGCGCCAGCGGCACCTCGTCGTCGCGTGGTGTGGACGCGCTCAGCACGGCCCGGCAGTCAGCGGCCCTGCCATGCGTATCAGCACTTCGGCCAACCGCACGACCTCGACGACGGTTCCGCTGTTGCGGGACAACAGTTGTTCAGCGGCGGTCAGGTCGGATCCTGCCCGCACCCACCCCGCGTCGTCACTTCCGGCAGGGGGTAGTCCGGGGTACTTCACTCACTCGCCACGTCTTCAGCGCCTGGCCTCGATTCGCTGCGTTCGATACGCAGTGCGGCGTCATTGCCGAAGACGGACTTTGCCAGCGGTGCGACCGCGTCGACAGTACCAACCTCTCCGCGTCCGGCAAAGAGGGAGAGCAGGCGCTCGACGAATTCGGTGGCTTGGTTGTTGGCTTCGCGTGCCTCGATCTCCACCCGGCCGTCTTCAAGAACGCGCCACGACTGCGGTGGACTACTTTGTCCGACCCGGTCCGGAGATCGATGACCTGCCCACCGAGTCGCCGCTCCCGCCATCTTTCCACGACCAGGTTCACCGCGAACAACGCGCCGATCACCTCGGCGTAGGCGGTGGGATCCCAGGCAGCGAACCCGACTTCCTCGACGCGGACACCCTCCTCCTCGGCGGTCGCGACGAGGAGAGCCAGGTCATCCTCGTCCCGCACTTCGACTATGTCCCGCGATTCCACCGCGTCCGGACTCACCTCCCTGTGCGCGGCCTTGTCGCATCGATCATCTGCGGAACCTGTGCCGTTGTTGCACGCGAGCAGGCGGTACAGGTCCAGGCGACTGCGGTGGGGTGTGTTTGTCGTAGCGGCACCGGCCTGGTCGCCCGTCCGGGCCACGCGAGAACCTGGCTCTGGGCAGAATGCCTGGTATGGACACCGGTTCGTTCGCGCGGTACCTCGGTCGGATGGACCGGGTGGAGTTGGCTGAGTTGTTGCGGGTTCGGCCGGAGGTGCGGACGGCGCCGGTGCCCGATGGGCCCGGGGCGCTTGCGGAACGACTGAGCGGTCGCGGGTCCTTGGCCGCGGTGCGGTTGGTGAGCCGGGATGCGGTGGCGGCGGGGCGGGCCGCGGCAGGCTTGGGGTCCGAGGCCACCGTTGACGCTGTGGCGGCGTTGACCGGGGGTCGCAGGGACGCGGTCCGGTCGGCGCTGGGCGAGTTGCGGCGGGTCGGGGTGGCGTGGCCGGATGGGGAGGTCGTGTGTCTGGTCTCCCCGGTGTCGGCGCAGTGGAAGCGAGCGAACGGTCACATGGAGGTGACCGGACCGCCCGCGGTTGAGCCTGGTCGGCGCGGTGCGGACGGTGAGCTGCGGTCTTCGGTGCAGCACCTGCTGCGGGTGGCCTATGCGCTGTTGGATACGAGCAAGCCGATCGTGGGGTTGCGACGGGGTGGGGTCGGGGTCCAGGAGCGGAAACGGTGGGGGGCGGCTCTCGGTCTGGATGACGACTACCTGTTGCTGGTGTTGGACCTGCTGTTCGCGGCTGGGTTGTTGGCGCAGGTCGGGACAGCGTTCGAGGTCACCGCGCGGTATGAGCGGTGGCGGGAGGCAACGCCTGCCAGGCAGTGGGCGGAGCTGGCGTGGGCCTGGTTCTGGTTGTCGCACTCCCCGACTGCCCGGCGGAGCGCGGCGGGGTCCAAGGTCGAGTCGTCGCATTCTCGGGCAGCGCGATGGGCGGTGCTGCGGGCGGGACGGGGCGGGGTGTCGGTCGAAGCGGTCGCTGATGCGGCCTATTGGTTCTGCCCGGCGGTGCATCAGCACGCTGTTGGGGTTGTCCGCGAGGCGACGATGGTGGGGGTGGTAGCGGGGACCGCGCTGAGTGCGTGTGGGGAGGCGTTGTTGTCCGCGGGCGATACGGAGGCGCTGGCCGCTTCGGTGGCCGAGGTGGTGGTGCCGATGCGGTGCGAGGTGGAGGTGATGGACGACCTGAAGGCTGTGGTGTTCGGGCAGATGACGGTCGAGGCCGCGCGAGTGCTGGAGGCTTCCGCGGAGAGCTCGGTAGAGGACGGGGCGCGGGTGTGGCGGTTCACCACGGCGAGCGTCCGGGCGGCGTTCGCCCAGGGGTGGACCGAAGGCTCTTTGCTGGCCTCCTTGAACGAGCTGACACAGCACAACGTGCCGTTGGCGCTGCGGGTGCTTTTGGGAGAACGCGGGCGAGGGCAGGTGCGGTTGCGGGAGGTGAGGTGCTGCGTGGTGGCGGAGGCGAATGTCATCACGGAGGTGGTGCGGTTGCCCGGGTTCGCGGAGTTGGCGCCGACTGTGGCGGGGAGTGCGATGGCGCCGTCGGAGGTGGTCGCGCAATTGCGGGCGGAAGGATTCGAAGTGGTCGACGATCCGCCATCCGGGAGTGTGATCGTCCGGCGGCCGCGGAAGGCACGAGTGGCCGCCCAGGTGGAACAGGTGGAGCCGGAGGCGGTGGACCTCCCCGACCTGGGGTCGGACGGGTCGTCCACGACGCAGATCGTGCGCGGACGGAACCCGATGTTGTCGGAGGAGGCGGTGGCGTTGCTGGTGGGAGCTATCGACGGGCAGTCCGACGTGCGCATCGACTACGTCGACGGGAAGGGCGAGTCCTCCACCCGCACCATCACGCCGACTGGATGGGACGGGCCGTTCCTTCTGGCGTGGTGCCACATGCGGGAGGCCGACCGTGTGTTCAGAGTGGAACGGATCAGGGCGGTGTCACCAGCGGGACCCTGAGGGAAGCGATGGGCAAGCACACCTTGCCCGGCCTGCGGAGGCTCGGCGGGATCGGTGCCGCGGGCAGTGCGGTGTTCTAGGCCAGGTCTCCGCCCGTCGAACGGGAAAGTGCCCGCGGACCCGCCGCTTCGAGCCGTGACCGATGTGGGCCTGCGGCACATGAACCTGGAGGAGTTCCTGCGCGCGGTCTTGGCCCGCATCCAGGAGCTGTTCGAGGTCGACGCCGCCTCGGTGCTGCTCTACGACACCGCTGCCGAGGTGCTGACCGTCGGAGCCTCGGTCGGCATGAACGAGCAGGTCGGACACGGGATCACCATCCCGCTGGGCGCTGGGTTCGCCGGGCGGGTGGCCGCTGCCCGCACCCCGGTGATCCTCGACCGCGTCGACGCCACCACCGTGGTCAACTCACTGCTGTGGCGTCGGGGCCTGCGAGCGCTGCTCGGTGTCCCGCTGCTCGCGGGCGGCGACCTGGTCGGCGTGCCGCACGTCGGGTCGTTGACCCCGCGCCGGTTCACCCCCGACGACAGCCACCTGCTGCACTTGGTCGCGGATCGGATCGCCCAGGCCACCCAAGCCGATATCAGCAACGCCGACCGCGCTCCAGCGCAGCCTGTTGCCCACCAGGTTTCCCGGCCGTCCCCGGTCTGGCGTTCGCGGCCCGCTACATCCCCGGCACCTCGATGGCGGTGGTCGGCGACTGGTACGACGTCTTCTCCCTGCCCGGCGACCGCCTCGGCATCGTCATCGGTGACGTCACCGGCCACGGCCTGGCCGCCGCGGTCGTCATGGGCCGCCTGCGCAGCGCCCTGCTCACCGCGCCCCCCGACCTGCCCATCGGCCTCGGACTCACGCCGCGACACCGTCGTCGCCCTCCCGCGGGGAAGCGTCTTGGCCCTCCACACCGACGGCCTCGTCGAACGACCCGGCCAGCCCCTCGACCCCTACCTTGACCAGCTCCTCGACAACCTCACCCACGACAACCCCGCCGCTGTCTGCGCCCAGGTCACCGACGCGCTCTTGGGCGCTGAACCACCCCGCGACGACGTCGCCCTGCTCGTCGTCCGATTCACCCCGACGTAGGCGCCCCCCGCTCGTCCGAAGTCCCGTTCACGTTCGCGCCAGGCCCGGCCCCGCCGGCACGCAACGGCACCCTTCGGCGTCCGCTGGGAGTTGGATGAGTCTCACCCGCAGCCTGCGGGTTCGGTGCACCGGGCATTGGAGATCACCGGACTGCTCACCGTGCGGGTCACCTACCCCCGGTTGCGCACCGTCCCCTGAGCACGAGGTCAGCTCGCCAGGGACGCGGGCGGAGCCTGCCACCGCTGGAGCAGGTGGTGGCCGAAGTTCGCTTCCACGGCGAGGGCGCAAGCCGCGCCGAACACGATGTCGGCGGCCGCGGTGGGGTGTTGCCTGGCGTAGGAGCCGCACAGGTCGTGCGCGGCGATCTGCTCGTGCACCGCGTCAGCCTCGACGTGCTCGTCGTAGAAGCGGGTCGCCGCCTGGTCGAATCCGAGTCGGCGCAACCCGTTGCCGTAGCGGCGGTTCGGTAGCGACGAGGTCATCTCGAACGCCGCCAGGTGACCGAGCAGGGCCGGGGTCCAGCGGTGGTGCAGGCCGAAGAAGGAGATGAGGTTGTTGACCGCCAACGTCTCCCCGGACGCTTGGTCGATGAAGTGGCCGTAGCGGTCGTCGAGGTCGAGGGCGCGCATGGTGGCGCGGAACAGTTCCGAGTGCATGTCGGAGAGTCGGCCACCGCCGTACTCGTCGGCTTGGATCTCGATGATGGCCGCCTTCGCCTGGCCTTCGAGGCGGGGGATGGCCAGGCTGTGCGGGTCGGCTTCCTTGAGGTGGTAGATCGACCGCTGGACGACGAACTCGCGGAACTGCTCCAGTGTCGCTCCGCGTTGCAGGAAGCTCGCCAGCGGCGGCCCGTCATCGGCGGCGACCAGCTCCGCCAACGCCTCGGGGACCCGCTCATGGGTCGTCGACCGGTGCGGAACGAGGTCACGCAGGGCCTCGTGCCACGGTTGTTCCAGCTGTCGGCGGAACGCCAGGAGATCGAGGTCATCAGCGAGGTCGGGGTCCACCTCGTCGAATCCCCGGTAGTGCAACTCGTAGCAGATCCACAGGGCGAGCTGCAGGTCCGCGTCGCGCCAGGGGTCGTCGACCCGCACGGTGGGGAAGGGGCTCCCCGGCTCCCGAAAGGCTCTGATCACCGCGGCGCTGAGCTCGCCGCGGGTGTGGGGGACGCGCATGAGAACTCCTCGGGCCAAGGTAAGTGCCCGACGACTACCCGAACGACCACGAGTCCAATCGGAACCGATCAGTCGTGAACACCACGTGTGTGGTGGGGCAGGGCCGGGTATTCCGCCTCCATGGCTCCAGAACCGGCGGCGACCGTGACCGTCTACGACAACGGCCCCCTGCTCGTCCGGGGCGACTTCGAGATCCACACCCAGGACGGCGCCGTCGTGGACCGCAACCGGGCGACGATGGCGCTGTGCCGGTGCGGACGATCCGCGATCGCACCGCTCTGCGACGGCAACCACAAACTCGGTCACCGGGGGGCCGAGAAACACCTGGGATGAACCCGCGTCGCCTGACGTCGGCTCCCCGCGGCGCCACCGTGTTCCGGTGACCGGCACAGTCCTGAGTGGATCTCACCGTGCCGGGCGCGGTGACGTCGGTTCAGGCCATGTCGCTTCGCGGAAGCTTCCCGGCCGGTGCGCGGTTCCGGGGGACGGCATCAACGGGACGTGGCCAGTGAGTTCCTGGTCGAGGTCAACGTCGCCGAGCAACTGCCCAGCGCCTTGGACCGCGCGATGCGCACCGCGGCGGGGATGCGGGCTCCGACGGTGCCGATCGTTCCGGCGGACCTGCAAGAGGCGGAGCACACGCCGCCGACGCACGAGTTCAAACAGGTCCCGTCCAGCCCACCCGCCCGCGTCCACCCCCGCTTGGTCGCCGCCGCCGACGCCATCACCTGCGCGGCGGACGTGCTCACCGCGGTGGAGAAGGTCGCGATCCTGGTGGGTCAAGGCGCCCGAGGTGTCGCCGACTGCCTCGCCGAACTCATGACCATCACCCGCTACCGACACTCGTGGTCCGCGTGTTCCACAACAACGACCTCAACCAGGTCACCTGGGAGTTGCGCGCGATGGGCGGCGCCCCGAAGTTCGAGCAGTCCCCATCCCTGCCCGACATCTCCTACGCCGACACCGCGCGCCTGTTCGGCGTCGACGCGATCACCGTGGACGGCCCCGCCGACCTCACCGCCGCCTGAGGCCGCGCCCTCACCGCGCGCGGCCCCGTTCACCCCGCCGGGGCACAAGCACGGCCGTGTCGCCGACCCGCGGTCGTCATCACCAACGGCACCGACCGACCGCTAGGCGCTCTGCACGACCTGGGACTGCGCCGCGCCCGCGCCTTCCTGGGGCATCCCGCCCGGAGTGCGACCTGGCTCCTGTCCACCGACGCCGACACCACCGACACCACCGTCCCCGCCGACTGGATCACCGCGCACGTGCGCCTGGCCACCCGTGGCGCCCGAGCGGTCGCGGGCGCCGCCCACCTCGACCACCCGGCTGGGACTCTCCCGGGCCGGAATGCTCGCCTACGCCCAGGTCCTGGACTCCGCCCGCCTACCCGAAGGCCACGGCAACGTCCTACGGCGCCAACCTCGGCATCCGCGCCGACACCTACGACACCGCGGGCGGCTTCCCCACCGGCAATACGGGCGAAGACCACGAACTCTGGCGCCGCCTGCGCCACACGCCCCAGGTGTACGCGGACCACGCTGCCGTCACCACCCGCGCACGCCGCAGCGGCCTGGCCGACCTCCTCGCTAGCCTCGACTGAGCCGCACCACCGAGCCGCGTTCCCTCGGATCGCGGGGATGGGCGCGACACCGAGCGCATGCCCCGAACTGCCAGGACTTCGAACCACGCCTCCGCCGCGTCCGCACTTGGCGCCCGAGCCGGGGTTGCCGCGAAAGCCCGCCGGGTACTCGTCCGGCATGGCCACGGTGCACGCGCGGATATCCGCTTCGCCCGATGTTGTCTGGGCGGTTCTCGCTGACGGTTGGATGTACGCGTCCTGGGTGGTGGGGGCGTCGCACATCCGGAGCGTGGATTCCGGGTGGCCCGCGGTCGGGGCCCGGATCCACCACAGCGTGGGTGCGTGGCCGTTGCTCATCCACGACAGCACCGAGGTGCGGGAGTCGCGCGCGGGGGAGGTGTTGGAGCTGGAGGCGCGGTTGTGGCCCGCCGGGTCCGCGCTCGTGCGCTTGGAGCTCGCCGCGGTCGACGGGGACACGGAGGTCACCATGGTGGAACAGGTGCGTCGCGGGCCGTTCTCCGCGCTCCCCGACCGCCTGCTGGACGCGCTGCTGGTGCCGCGCAACCGTGAGGCGTTGGCGAGGTTGACCGACCTGGCCGTTCGCCGGTCCGACTGAGCGGGCCCCTGGTGCTGTCGAGCATCCCGCCGCCGTTGGCACTGGTCACCGGCGCGTCAACCGGAATCGGGTTCGAGTTGGCCCGCGAGTTCGCCGAACACGACTTCGACGTGGTGCTGGTGGCTGACGAACCCGAGGTCGTCGACGCCGCTCACCGGCTTTCCAGACCCGGCAGCCGGGTGGTGGGGGTGCGGGCCGACCTCACCGTGCCCGCTGAGGTCGAAGCGCTCGTGGCGCGAGTGGGGGAGATGGGCGCGCTGACCGCGCTCGCCCTCAACGCGGGCGCGGGTGTCGGCGGCGAGTTCACCGAGGAATCCACGGTGGACGAACAGCTCGCCGTGGTGGACCTCAACGTCCGCTCGACCGTGCACCTGGCCAAGTCGCTGGTGCCGGGGATGCTCGGACGCGCGCACGGACGGGTGCTGTTCACCTCGTCCATCGCGGCGCTGGCCCCCGGCCCGTACCAGTCGGTGTACAACGCGTCCAAGTCGTTCGTGCAGTCCTTCGCGAAGGCGCTGCGGGCCGAGGTGGCGAATACCGGGGTGACGGTGACCTCGTTGATGCCCGGTCCCACCGACACCGCGTTCTTCCGGCGTTCCGGCCAGCTCGACACCCCGATCGGCGCCGGGCCCAAGGTCGATCCCGCCGAGGTGGCGCGCGCCGGGTTCGCCGCCATGATGGCGGGACGCGCCCAGGTGGTCACCGGGTCGTTGCTGGTCAAGGCACAGGTGCTGCTCGGCAGGGTGTTGCCGGACCGGGTGCTCGTCGCGGCGCACAAGCTGCTGACCCGGCCGCGCGTCAGCGGTGGAGGGCGCGGTGCAGGCCGCGCATGACCGACCGGTAGGCGGGGCCGTACCACCCGTTAGCCGCTAGGGCGGCCTTGGCCGCGTTCGCCCCGGCGCCGCCGTGGACGCCCCCGCCGGGGTGCGCGGACGCACCTGCCAGGAACAGGCGTTCGACGACGGTGTCCGCGCGCGACAGGCCGGGGGTGGGGCGGAAGACCAGCTGTTGGTGGATGCCCGCCGTGCCCGCGTTGATGGCGCCGTCGACCAGTGAGGGGTTGGACCGCTGGAGGTCGGCGGGTCCGGAGACGACCCGACCCGCGATGGTGTCCCGGAAGCCCGGGGCGTGGCGGTCGACGATGGCTTCCACCTTGGCCGCCCACTGCTCCAGGCGCTCGCGCGGCCAGTCCCCGCCGCGGGGCACGTGCGAGTACAGCCAGGCGGATTCCGTGCCCTTGGGGGAGCGGGTCGCGTCGGCGGTGGTCATCTGGCCGAGCAGCAGGAACGGGTTCCCCGGCTCACGGCCGCGGCCCAGGTCGGCGTCGACGGCGACCAGGCCGTCGCTGTCGACGCCGAGGTGGACGGTCCCGGCCCGGCGCGGCTGTTCGGCGGTCCACGGGATGGGGGTCGACAGTGCCCAGTCGATTTTGATGGTGGAGTCGTCCCAGTCGAACTTGCCGATGTCCGCCAGCAGGGTGGTGGGCAGCTGGTCTTGGTCGATCATGTCGAGGTAGAGCGCGGTGGCGGGGACGTCGGCCAGCACGGCGCGGGCGGCTCGGATGTCGTGGTCGGCGGTGCGCACGCCCACCGCTCTGCCCCGGGCGGTGAGGACCTTGGTCACCCGCCGGTCGCATTCGATTCGTCCGCCGCGCGCGGTGAGTCGCGCGACCAGGGCGTCGGTGAGCGCGCCCGCGCCGCCTTGGGGGACGGGGAAGCCGACGTCTTGGCCCAGCATGGCCAGCAGCCAGCCGAAGACGGCGCTGCCGGCTTGGTTGGGTCCGAGGTCGGTGTGCATGGCGTTGCCCGCGAGCAGGACCCGGGCGCCTTCGCCGTCGAACAGTTCCTCGCCGAGTCTGCGCACGGGCATGGTCACCAGGCGGGTCGCGCGCAACGCGTCGCCTACCCCCAGCGTCCGTGCCAGGCCGAGTCCGGCGCGGACCGGGGGGAACGGGCGCAGCAGCGCCGCGAGCAGGTCGTCGCGGACGTGGAGGTAGCGGTCGTACTGGGCGCGCCACGCGTCGCCGTCGCGGGGGGCGAATTGCGCGACCGACTCGGCTGTGCGTTCGACGTCGCGGTCGATGAGCACGGCGCGGTCGTCGGGCAGGACGTGGGCCAGTACGGCCGGGGCGTGGCTCCACCGCAGCCCCCACTGGGCGAGGTCGAGTTCCGCCAGCACCGGGGAGGCCGTGGCCAGCGGGTGGAAGGCGCTGAACAGGTCGTGTCGGAACCCCGGGACGGTCAGCTCGGCGGTGCGCACGGCCCCGCCGGGCACGGCGGCGGCCTCCAGCACCAGGACGTCCCACCCCGCGTCGGTGAGGATGTTCGCCGCGACCAGGCCGTTCGGCCCGCTGCCGACCACGACCGCGTCCACCGCCACCCGAACTCCCATCACCCCCGTGCGCTGGTACCTGACGCGCTCCGCGCGACGAGCGAACGCCCCACCTCACCCTGCCACGCTTGACCGCTCGCCGCTCGCGTAGGCGACCGCCCGGTGTTCAGGCGGCCTTCTGGTCGGACCGGCGCATGGGGTGGCGGCGCAGTTGGTCGAGCAGGCTCTCACTGTCGTCGACGTCACGGATGGCCACAGGCGCGGTCTGCGGGCGGCGGCGGTCGCCGCGCGCCACGGCGGCGAGGAACCTGGCGATCCGGCGGGGAGCGGGGGCGACCGCGTTCGCTGCCAGGTGCGCGACGGTCACGAGGTCTTCCCCGGAGTGCGTCTCGACCGCGACCGACCAGCCGTGCCGCTCGTCCCAGAGCAGGGCGGTGTCGCGCCCCGGGTGGTCCGGTAGCTCGGTGTCCAGCGCGATGTACGCCGAGAGCGGGGTGTCCAGGTCGACCGTGGTCGACTCGGCGCCGACGCCCAGTTCCTCGGCCACCGCGCCGAGGTACTCGCCCAAGGCGCGGTGCAGGGCATCTGAAGTCACGTTGAGGGTGTCCTTTCCCGCGCGGCCGGGTGGATCGGCTGCCCGGGCGTCCGCTCGACCGCCCGGGCAGCCGCAGGTCAGGCGTTGATGGCTTTCCGGTCGCCGTCCGCGGCCTCGATGGCGATCTTGCGGGGCTTGGCCCGCTCGGCGACGGGGATGCGCAGGGTGAGCACGCCGCGGTCGTAGGCGGCGCTGATGCGTTCGGTGTCGAGGGTGTCGCCCAGGAACAGTTGCCTGCTGAACACCCCGCTGGGGCGCTCGGCCACCTGGAACTCGGCGCCCTCGGCGCCTTCCTGCGGCCTGCGCTCGGCCTTCACGGTCAGCACGTTGCGCTCGACGTCGAGATCGATGGCGTCGGGGTCCACACCGGGCAGGTCGAAGCAGACCACGAACTCCTCACCCGCGCGGTAGGCGTCCATGGGCATCGCCGTCGGACGCGACCACGTCCCCTGAGCGCCTCCCAGCACCTGCTGGGCGATCCGGTCGAACTCCCGGAACGGGTCGGTGCGCATCAACATCGTTCCACCTCCTGTGTTGTCGTCTGGTCGTCAACGCGCACGACAGTTCTAACACGTAATCCAAACGACGACAAGTTCATTGTCGTCGGAGTGACGACGTACACGGCTATCTTTGGCGGGTAGCAGGCATCTAGACTGTCGTCTTGTGGATGACGATCGAGACGACGCGCGTTCGCGGTTGCGCAGCAGTCCGTCCCGCGAGGGCGACGCGGTGGCCGATCTGGCCCTGGTGAGCGCGGTCGCGGGGCACGAGGCCGCGGGGGGAGAGGACGTGTTGGCCGCCCTCAGCCTGCTGCGGCACATCCGCGACGAGGTGGCCCAGTGGGAGCCGCGGTTGATCGAGGCGGCGCGCGCCGCCGGTATCAGTTGGGCGCGGATCGCGCCCGCTCTCGGTGTCTCCAGCAGGCAGGCCGCCGAGCGGCGCTACCTGCGGCTGCGCCCGGACGGCACGACGACGAGCACCGGGGAGGAACGGGTCCGCGCCGAACGCGATCGGCGTGCCGGCGACCGGGCGGCCGTGCTCTGGGCCCGCGAGAACGCCGCCCTCCTGCGCAGGCTCGCCGCCGCGGTCGGCGCGGTGGACGGCCTGGGCCGCGATGCCCAGCGCTCGATCGACCACGTCACCGACGCGCTCGGCGGCGCCGACACCGCCGACCTGCTCAGCCCGCTCGCCGACGCGAGCCCGTACCTGCGCGAGTCGTACCCCGACCTGGCCGACCGGATCGCCGCCGTCGGCGACCAGGTCGACCGCGCCCGCCACGACGCCGGAGCGTGACACGTCGACCGTGATCTCCTTGCCGCGGCTTGTTTCCGCGACCGCCCGCCGCCGGGCATGGGGGTTCGGGTGGTCGGCGTCCGCCGTCAACGACGAGGACCACGTGGACGCGAGCAAGCCCGCGAAGATCGTCAAGGACGCCTTGGGCAAGGCCGTCGAGAAAGTTGCCGAACCGACAACAACACCACCGGTACCGGGGCTCCCGGCAGCGCGCCCCCGTCGCTGGACGAGCCGACCGAACCGCGTGAGCCGTGGCCGCGCAAGTCCGACCAGGGCTCGCCCCCGACACCCGCACCGCCACGGGTGCGCGGACCGGGGCCGACCACGGCGCCAGGGAACAGCAGGGCGCGTACCTGACCACCTACGACCGGTGTCCGCCTGCCCGATACCGACCACTCGCTCAAGGGGTGTTCGTGCGGTTCTCCACGGTCGTGGGTTCGCGCGGGTCCGCCGACGCCGTCCGCGACACCAGGGGTTTTGCCACCAAGTTCTACATCTCCGAGGGTAACTTCGACTTGGTGGCAACAACTCCCGGTGTTCTTCATCCAGGACGGCATCAAGTTTCCGGACATCATCCACGCCGCGAAGCCGCACCCGGACCGGGAGATCCCGCAGGCGCAGAGCGCGCACGACACGTCCTGGGATTTCGTGTTCCTGCACACCGAGGCGACCCACCACCTCTTCTGGCACCTGTCAGACCGGGGCATCCCGCGCTCGTACCGCACCTGCTCGACCGACCAAAATCGCGCCGGCGGAACTGGCGCCCGTCCGGCCCATGGGCATGCTCACGCTCGACCGCAACACCAGCAACTACTTCGCCGAGAGACCGAACAGGTCGCCTTCCACGTCGGGCACCTTCCGCCGGCCATCGATGTCACCGACGACCCCCTGCTGCACGCGCGGCTGTTCTACCGCAGCCTGAGCCCGGTGGAGCGGGAGCACATCGCCCGGGCGTTCACCTTCGAGCTGGGCAAGTGCTACGAGCGGGTCATCAAGGAACGGCAGCTCCGGGTACTGGCTACTGTGGACACCGAACGGTGCGCCCGCGTCGCCGCCGGGCTGGGACTGCCCGCGCCGGAGCCCACCGGTCCGGTTGCGGGCGGTGCTGGGTGACGCGGTCTTCCACGACGACCTGTTGCCCACCTCCGGTCAGGATCGCGTACACGCACGCCACCCCGATCGCGAGTGTGGTGGCCGTGGAAACATTGCACAGCAGCGCCTTGCGTCTTTCAGTGGTCTCGGAAGGCTGGTCCCAGAGGTTGTTGTACACGGTCAGCCACACCGTCATGACCAGGAGGGTGACCACGGTGATCCCGGCCAGCCGCAGCGGGGACAGCGCGTCCGCGAGCTTCCAGGACGAACTGGTGATGATGCCGTAGGCGGCGGTGCCCGCCGCGGCAGCGGTGGCGCCCGCGAGGTGGGGGACGAGCCGCCACGGGCGGTTGTCCCGGACCATCCCGGCCAGCAGCCGCAGCCTGCCGCGCAACCCGACCAGGACGACGTGTGTCGCGGACGGCGCGTGGTCGTCGGGCACGTGCTGTGTGGGGGCCAGTGCTCGACGCAGCCGTGCCGCCACCCCCTGTCCGCCGGGATCCCCGTCCAACCCGGGTTGTCGCGAGACCAGCTGCCGCACCACGCGGACCAACAGCGCTCGTACCCGGCGCCGGACCAAGAGGGCCCCGAGCGCGGGCAGCGAGATCAGCGCGACGCCGTGTTCGACGTCGACACCGGCGGCGACGGGTGCCGTCCCGGCGCGCCGGGGCAGATCGGTGACCAGGACCAGCAGGTCCCAGCCCCGGTGCTCCCGGTGCCGATCCGCCAACGCGCGCATCGGGATGTCGCCGTCCTCGTCCAGTGGCAGCTGGTCGACCTCGCGCTCCACCCGCCACCGCGTCCGCCCGCTCACTTGAGCGGCGAAGACCTCGGGCAGCTCGTTGACGGTCGTCGTGATGACCCGCTCCGGCAGTCCTTCGTCGACCAGCACGCCGACGGCCAGCCGGCTCGGTGCGTTCACGTGGTTCCCCTCGCTCGTCGGTTCCCCAGAGCTCAGGCAGCACCACCCGGCCCGGCGGCGTTGCGCGCGGTCGCCGGCCGGGTGGGTGCCGTCAGGGTTTGAGGACGATCTTCTCGCAGTCCTCCTCCTTGTTCTTGAAGATCTCGAAACAGCAGGGGTGAGCGGCGTTGCGCGCACAACCACACCGCCGCGACCCCGGCAGCGGCCACACCTGGCTCAGGTTCACCGCGTCGAGCACCGTGAGCCGTCCGGCGGTGTTCGACGCGAAGAACAGCACGGCGAACACCGCCGTGCGCGCTACTGCGGTGGTCGTGGTCATCCACCACGGCCACCCGAACTCCTCGATCGTCGCCAGGCCCAGTGCCGCGCTCCCCACGTCCACGCCCCGCGGGCCGTCGGCGCGCAGCCAGTCCGCGGTCAGTAGTCGTCGCTCAACCCACGATGCCGCTCTGCGCGCGTGGTCGGATCACTGGCGCGCGCGGTCTTGGAGTCTTCCAGACGCAGGTAGTCGTGGATAGGGTCGAACTACACGAGCCCCTGGAGGTGCAGGTCGTGCAGCCAGCCGCGCACGGGCCAGTGGCCGTGTCCGCGCCGGAAGGTGGTGGCGTTGCGGACGAGTTCGGGTGCGCGGTCGGGGTCGAGGCGGGTCGGCGGGTGGCACTGGTGGTAGACCGCAGCCGCCGCTCGGCACCGCCACCGACCGCACCGGTGCGGCACCGGGGATGGGGTGGAGCCGGGGCACGTCGTCCATGCGCGACCACGACGTGGGAGTCGGGTGGGCAGGCGGCGATTCCCGTGCGTTGCCGGTGCAGGTGGTCGTCGCGGCGGTGGGTGGTGGTGACCACCGCGATACGAGGGCTGGTCACGCGGACAGCGCGTCCAGTTCGGCCGCGGCCCGCGCGGCGCCGTCGCCAGGTGACCACCGCTGCCAACCGTCGCCGCCGCGCTCGCGGGCGCGACGCAGCAACTCAGGCCACCGAGCGGGTTCGGGCCAGCGCGGTGCCACGACGGCGAGGCGGGCCCGGGACAGGACCGCGGCGGTGGTCCGCTGTTCGCCGAAGGGGCGAGCCTGGGGGACCACCACGGCCGCCCGCCGCGCCGCGGCGACCTCGGCCACGGCGTTCTGGCCGCCGTGGGTGACCACGACCTCGGCGGCGCACAGCGCGTCCCACGGGTCCTCGGCCCAGCCCGCCCAGCGGAGGTTCGGCCGCTCGTCGACGGGCTCCGGCCCCATGGCGGTCCAGGTCCACTCGGGAGTCGCCGCCGCGCAGGCGCGCAGTTGCCGGGGGTCGACGTCGAGTCCGCCGGAGCCCCACATCGCGAGCACGTGGCCGGTGGTGCCCGTGCGGCTCGTGTGCCGGTGGTCGGAGCGTGACAACGCGCCGAGGTGGGTGGTCTTCGCCCGCCACTCGGGTGGCCAGTCCGGTTGCGCCCGCGCGGGCCACGGGGCGAGCAGTCTGGTGGCGGGGCACCCAGTGCAGGATGCCGTGGGCGGTGACGTCGTCGGTGGTCGGGTCGGCACCCACGTCGTCGGCGAGTCGCAGCCAGGCTCCCGGCCAGTCGGCCGGTCGAGCCGCGCTCGACAACCCGATCACCGGAGTGCGCAGTCGGGCGGCGACTGCGCGGGCGCGGTGCAGATGGCCGGAACCGCGGTGGTGGATGTAGTAGCCGATCACGATGCGAGTGCCCGGTACAGGCTTTCGTAGTTGTCCACCATAGTCGTCAGCGAGCACGTGCGTTCCGCGTGCACCCGAACCCGGCGGCGGTCCAGAGTGGACGCCGCTGTGATCGCGGTGGCGAGACCCGGGATGTCGCCTGGGTCGGCCAGTATCCCGGTGGGGTCGTCGAGCAGTTCCGGCAACGCGCCGCGCGCGTAGCCCGCGACCGGTGTCCCGCAGGCCAGTGCCTCGGCCACCACCAGCCCGTAGGGCTCGTCCCAGCACGGTGAGACGACCGCGACGGCCGCGGAACCCGCCAGGGCCACCAATGCGGAGTGGTCGAGGTACCCCAGGTACTCGATGTCCCCACCGAGCAGAGGCGCCACCTGCTCATCCTGGGGCGTTGGGTGTCCTGCGGTCGTCGACCACTGTCGTGTGCGCGGTGCATCGCGATCGTCCGCTATGGCGCGCTGATACCCAATTGCGCACTTCCAACGTGGAGAAATCGGGCTGGTCCTGGTGCGGGCGGCGTTCAGCGACGCCACCCGCACCACGTTTGTCACAAGGACCTCGAAGGCCGATTCCAGGCCGCTCAGCTCGCGGTCGTGGCGAACCGCTCCCACACCCTGTGCAGGGTGAGCAGTTGCGTGACCTGGGTGAACACCTCGGCCGGGTCGTCCCCGACGACCACTCCCGGTGCGGTGGGTGCGATACCCGCTTCGGCCAGTGCGGCCTCCCCGCCCCAGGTACCGATCGCTTTGCCGTGTCGGTACGCCTCCTGCAACATCAGGACTACGCGTGGATCGACGGTGGCCGCGGGCACGCCCGCCTTGGCGTCGAGGACGGGCAGCGCGTCGGGTGCGGGGGGCGGCGCGGCGGCGAGCAGGATCGCGTCGAACTCGACGGAGCGGGTGGTGAGGAACGTCCGCTGCGCGATCAAGCCGTCGGCCAGTTCACCGCCGCGAGCGGCGATGACCAGCGGTGTCATGTCCGCGCTGGTGATGTCCTGGCGGAGGGTGTGCAGGGCGTTGAGGCTGTCCGGGTCGTCGGCGTCGACGACGATGCCGACGACCCTGCCGTCGGTCGGCCACGCCTTGCCGACCTGCGACAGGGCGGGACTGGGGATCACCTCCGGCGCGGGCGCGGCCTGCTCGGGGACGGGGAGCCCGAGGCCCGCTGCGACCTGGGCGCACAGTTCGGTGTCCACAGCGGCCAGTACCCGGAGCTGCCGTTCCTTGATGGCCCGCTCGTAGCACTTGCCCAGCTCGAAGGTGAAGGCGCGGATGACGTGGTCGCGCTCCACCGCGGTCAGGCTGAGGTAGAACAGGCGTGCCTGGCTGAAGTGGTCGGCGAAGGACGCCGGTGACCGGCGCTGTTTGACCGACGCCGCCACGGTCGCGGCGACCTCGGCGAACGCGCCGGAGTCGGCACCCGCGTGGAACGGGCAGCCGCCGTCGAGGCTGTTGGGCTTGTACGGGGCCACGCCGCTGTGCACGGCGTGCTGGTGGAAGCCGTCGCGGAGCATGTCGTTGACGGGCGCGTGCGGGCGGTTGATCGGGATCTGGTTGAAGTTCGGCCCACCCAGCCGGGAGAGCTGGGTGTCGACGTAGGAGAACAGCCGCGCGTGCAGCAGGGGGTCGTCGGTGACGTCGATGCCCGGCGGAAGGTGCCCGACGTGGAAGGCGACCTGTTCGGTCTCGGCGAAGTAGTTGGTGGTGTTGCGGTTGAGCGTGAGCAGCCCGATCGGCTGTACCGGGGCCAACTCCTCCGGCACGATCTTGGTCGGGTCGAGCAGGTCGATGCCCTCGAAGGTCTGCTCCGGAGTGTCGGGCAATACCTGGATGCCCAGCTCCCACTGGGGGAACGCGCCCGCCTCGATGGCGTCGAACAGGTCGCGCCGGTGGAAATCCGGGTCCACACCGGAGATGAGCTGCGCCTCCTCCCAGAGCAGGGAGTGCACGCCGAGTTTGGGCTTCCAGTGGAACTTCGCCAGCGCGGTCTCGCCGTCGGCGTTGACCAGGCGGAAGGTGTGGACGCCGAAGCCCTCCATCATCCGGTACGAGCGCGGGACCGCGCGATCGGACATCTGCCACAGCACGTGGTGGGTGGCCTCGGTGTGCAGGGACACGAAGTCCCAGAACGTGTCGTGCGCGCTCTGCGCCTGCGGGATCTCCCGGTCCGGGTGCGGCTTCGCGGCGTGGATGATGTCGGGGAACTTGATGCCGTCCTGGATGAAGAACACCGGTATGTTGTTGCCCACCAGGTCGAAGTTGCCCTCCGAGGTGTAGAACTTCGTAGCGAACCCCCGGGTGTCACGCACGGTGTCGGCGGACCCGCGCGAACCCACGACGGTGGAGAACCGCACGAAAACCGGCGTGCTGACCCCCTCCGCGAGGAAAGCCGCCTTGCACACCCCCTGCGCGTTGCCGTAGCCGACGAACACCCCGTGCACTCCGGCGCCGCGCGCGTGTACCACCCGCTCGGGGATGCGCTCGTGGTCGAAGTGGGTGATCTTCTCGCGCAGGTGGTGGTCCTGCAGCAAGGTCGGCCCGCGCTCACCGGCCTTGAGCGAGTGGTCGGTGTCGTGCAGGCGCACACCGGTGGACGTCGTCAGGTACTCGCCGTGCTGCTCGCGCGCTCGCGGCTCGGCACCGGTCTCGGCACCGGTAGCCGTGCGCGTCTCCGGCGAGGACTGGTCCGCCTTGCGCGGCAACGGCCCCTGGGGCTCGGTGGGCGGATCGATAGCGGGCGGCTTGCTCCCGGGTGCGCCGGGAACGGGTGGGGTGACCAGGTCGGCGACCTTCTCCACGGCCTTCTCCACCGCGTCCTTCACGACCTTGGCGGGGTTGAACGAATCCACGTGGCCTCCTAGTCGGCAGTCGCCGCCCGACTACCCGGGGCAGGCCCGACCTACACGTGGCCGCCGCGGTGGGGTGGAAACTGATTCGGCTCGACCGCGCCGTCGACGTCACAGCGGGCTCACGGCGGTTCTCCCGTCCCCGCGTCCGGCGGCCGGACACGGAGGCCACGGGCATCCGGGTCGAGGAGGATGACGGCTTAGCGCGCGAGGTGCCACGTTGAGTTGCGAACACGGCCCGCCTCTCCACGCCGCAGCCAGTCGACCAACGCGTCCGATACCACCAGGCGATCCGTGGCCGGGGGAACCGGGAGGGGGCGGACGAACAGGTCTACCCTGCGCCCGGTGTAGCTGCGCTCCCAGCGTTCCCACCGCGCGCGGGTGGCCGCGGACGTGGCTCCGGACAGGTCGTAGCGCTGCCGCCCCAACTCCGACGGCCCGAAGTCGACGCGCCGTTGCCTCTGGTAGGCGGGCCACGGCGTGTCGGGCAGCTGCGCGTAGAACGACCACACGTCGAGGTCCTTCACCCCGGTACGGCCGTCGAGGTAGTGCGACGCCGCCCCTGCGCGAGGGTCACCGCCACGCGGCGGTCCAGGTACTCGGGGCGCCGCGCGGCGAACACGGCGTGGTCAGCCTCGGCGATGGCGTACAGCCTGGCCAGGTGCCCCTCGGCCAGCGGCGCGCAGGAGCGCTCACTGAACCCCGGTTCGCCCAGCTTCCCCTCCGCCATCGTGATCAACCCGCCGCCGCGGTCGAGGTCACCGCCGGGTGCGTGGCCGAGCCGCCTCGGCCGTGCCTCATCGCCGCGGTCCGGGTTCGGCGTTGCCCGCGTCGGCTACGCGTGAGGTCGAACGAGGAGCGGCGGCCACCATGTTGACACGCCAGGATTCCTTGATCCCCCGGTTGTCGAAAGGCATCGGCTTGCCGGGAAACACACCGGACATCCTGGGGCTCGCCATACGGGTCACCGCCGACGAGCCATGGGACCTACCGCTGTCCAGAGGACGACAAGACCAGCAGCGCTGCGGAGTCCCTCTGTGAACGCGGGGTGGAAACAGTGGCGTGACGGTGACCGCGTTGATGCCGGGGCCGACCGACACGGAGTTCTTCGGCCGGGCGGACATGAGCGACACCAAACTCGGTACGGGCCCCAAGGACAGCGCTGAGGAGGTAGCCCGAGAGGCGTTCGACGCGCTGATGGCGGGCAAGGACCACGTGGTCGCGGGTTCGGTCAAGAACACCGTGCAGTCGGTCGCCGGGCATGTGGTGCCAGACCGTGTTCTCGCCGCGCGGCACCGCAAGATGTCGGAGCCGGGCACCGATGCGGACTGACACGCGGGTCATCCGGGTGGCGTCCGTCCCCTCCGGACACGTGTACGTCCGCCATATCGGCGACCCGTTGGGACGGGACGGGGCCATCCGCCTCGACGACCCGCGCCGGTGCCACGCACCGAGCGGTTCACAGCAGTGGTGGCCACCGGTCATGCTGGACCCGCGCTGGGTGCACGACCACCACGACGAGTTCGATGTCTTCCACATCCACTTCGGATTCGATGCCCAAGAACCGGGAAAACTGGGCGAACTGTTCGCTGGGTCACGCCGATACGGGAAACCGCTGGCGCACACTGTGCACGATCTCCGCAACCCGCACCACGGGGATACGCGTGCCCCGCGGAACTGGCCGTCACCACCCACGTCGGCGAGCACGGCGGCATCGAGGCCACCTACGGCGCACTCGGGACCTGGGTGGTGCAGAACGCGATGTCGGTGGCCGGACCGGTGCGGGAGGTCTACGTCGTCGGTCCTCGTGACACACGCGATCCCGCCGCGTGGCGCACCGAGATCGGCTGGCCGGACTTCGGGCGGGGCACCACCCCGTGCGAGATCGTTGTGCGCAGGGGTGGCGCGGGTGGCGAGTTCGCCCGCCACTCGGCCGTGGACGATCAGCTCGCTGTGGTGGACCTGAACATCCGTTTGCAGGCGGGCGTTCGGGTGTCGGTGGTGGTGGGAGGACCTGGCAAGACGACCCGGAGGATCACCGATGCCAGTTCCCCAGGGCCCCACCGACCTGCCGAAGCGGTCCTGGTGGGCGGTACTGCGCGCCACGGTCAAGGAGTCCCAGCGCGACGACCTGCTGGACTGGGCCGCCGCGCTGACCTGCTACGCGGTGTTGTCGTTGTTCCCCGCGATCCCCGTGCTCACCTCGGTCCTGGCCATGCTCTGAACCGTCCGCCACCAGCGCCCTGATCGACAACGTGCGACTGCTCGCTCCGGGCGAGGCCGCCGACATCATCGTCAAACGCGATCACCGGGCTGCAAAAGACCAGCAGCACCGCGGGCATCCTGGCGGTTGTCGGCATCGCCGGGGCGTTGCGGTCGGCCAGCGGCTACATCGGCGCGGTCGCCCAGCGGGTGGGCGCGCTCGTGGGGATCGGCGACGCCGGCTTGCGGATCTGGGACATCGCGAAGTGGCCCGTGATCGCCCTGCTCGTCGGGCTCGCGTACGCCATCCTCTGCTAGGCCGCGCCCAACGTCCGCCAACCGCGGTTCCGCTGGCTAAGCCCTGGCGGCCTGCTCGCCGTCTTCCTGTGGGTCCTCGCCTCGGCGGCGTTCGGCGTTTACGTGGCCAACTTCGTCTCCTACAACAAGACCTATGGCTCCCTCGGCGTCGACCATCCGGAGACTCAGCTCCGCCGCTCTTACCGGGAGAAATACCAGTACATCGTCTCCCAGGGAGGGAAGTCTGCGGGCAACGCCCGCCACGCGCAGCCGGTGCGCACCGCGTACGGGATGGGGTCGCAAGGGCACCGAAGCCGCCCCCGGAACCACCGTCGCTCTCGACTTTCCCTCAGGACACCGCCTTACCGGGCAGGACGGTGAAATCCGCCCGGCAGCGGACCCTGTTCGACGGGCCGGTGCGGGGGCGAGGTGCTTGGGTGGGGGAATGGGTGACGACGTGGAGGCCGTTGTGGAGCGCGCCGGCGACGGGATCGTCGTGGTGTGCGCGCCGGGTGAGTTCTTGCTGCTGGAGCCATGAGGCGGTCGGCTGTGAAGAGTCCCCGAGAAATGTCACATCCGGTGCGTCTTCGACAACCCGCCGCGACTGGCTATGGTGAAGGCACGTTCGGGCGGTTGAGCAGCCAGCGGCCACGATGACGCCGCTGGGAGGCTTGGCATGACCAACCCGCTGACCATCACCACCGGCTTCGGCGTCCACGGGGACCTGATCCAGGCCGAGGGCGAGATCGACCTCGCGACCGCGGGCGAACTCCGCGACGCCCTCGATGCCGTGTTCGCCACCGACCACAGTTCCGCGACGGTGGTCGTCGACCTCACGGGGGTGACGTTCATGGACTCGGCCGGGTTGTCGGTGCTGCTGCGCGCCGCCAAGCGCGCCAAGGCCACCGGACGGCAGCTCACCGTGGCCGCGATCCCGGCAGGCCCGGTGCGACGCGTGCTCGACCTCAGCGGGCTCGGCACGATCTTCCCCGTCGTCGACGAACCAGGAACCGCACCGCTCTGAGGCGGTCGGGCCCGCCCCCGCGTCCTCGCGCAGCTACGGTCGGTGATCGCCGAAGCGCGCCGTCGGACTTCGACTGGCTGGTCATGGCCGCACCCGACCGCGGCTCGCGGCGCGGGGTGGGCGCCTTCGGGCATACCCGGCGGGGCCCGTGTTTTCGGGCGTGCCCGCGGGGTACCAGGTGGGTGCGTCGCGCGGGCCTGTCGGCGAACCCGCCGCGTGTGGAGGGACTGGCGGGGCAGGCGGTCGCCGCGGCTGTGGGTGGCCCGCCGGTTGCACGACTACCGGCACCTGCGGTCGATCCGCGGGCCCGACGTTCGGCCGTGGGGCGCCCGTGGGCGGGAACTCGCTCGGGGCCCGGACGACGAACCACTGATCGAGGTCCTCCGGCCGATCGCGCGCATCCACCCGGCGGTGCTGGACGAGGTCGACGCGACCCTGGCGGTGCACGGTGGGCACTGGGGTCCACTGGACCGCACAACCCCGGGGCCCTGCCGCGTTTGGACGGGAGGGCCGTGTGTTGCTGGACGCCGACACCGCTGCCGACGTGCTGAGCACGTGGTCCGGGCGACACCGGCCGCCGTGCCGGATGCCGATCACCGCCACCGACAGCGGACTGGCGTCGACGCCCGCACTGGGGCAACCGCCGAGGACGGAGCCCGGATAACCTCACCGGCAACGACAGTGCGGGTGGAGGAACGGGTCGTGCGGGTTGCGGTGGTCCAGGCGGCGGCGCCGCTGTTCGAGCTGTCGACCGCGCTCGAGCGGTTCGAGATCCTGCTGCGCCAGGCCCGCGACGCCGGTGCCGATCTCGTGGTGTTCCCCGAGGCGTTCCTCGGCGGGTACCCCAAGGGCGCCTCGTTCGGCGCGACGGTCGGTGATCGGACGGCGGACGGGCGCGCGCTGTTCGCGCGCTACCGCCGATCGGCCATCGAGATCCCCGGCGAGTCGCTCGACCGGGTACGCGCCGCGGTCGCCGCGGCGGGGTGCCTGGTCGTGGTGGGCGTGGTCGAACGGGCCGGACACACCCTCTACTGCTCGTCGCTGCTGTTCGACCCGGCGGGCGCCCTCATCGGGCACCACCGCAAACTCATGCCCACCGGGGTCGAACGCCTGATCTGGGGTCAGGGCGACGGCTCCGACATCACCGTCGTACCCACCGACCTCGGCCGGATCGGGATGGCCATCTGCTGGGAGAGCTACCTCCCGCTGTACCGGGCCGCCCTCTACCAGCGGGGAGTCGAGTTCTACTGCGCGCCCACCGTAGACGCCCGCGACGCCTGGACGGCGACCATGCGGCACATCGCCGTCGAGGGCCGCTGCTTCGTGCTCTCCGCCAACCAGTTCGCCACCCGCCGAGACTATCCCGAGGAATACCCGCTTCCCGAACCCGTCGCACGGGAGCAGGCCCTGATCAACGGCGGCAGCTGCGTGGTCGACCCGTTCGGCCACCTGCTGGCGGGTCCTGTGTTCGGCAGGGCGGACCTGCTGGTCACCGAGGTGGACCCCGACCAACTCGACGGCGCCTACCTCGACCTCGATGTGTCCGGCCACTACTCCCGCCCCGATCTGCTGCGCTTGGACCACACCCCCGGCCCACCCCGGGTCGCCGCGCCACCGGTCACCACCCGACAGGACCGGTGCTGACCCGGGTGCTCGTGGTCGGTCGGCTACCGGTGACGGCGTTGTTCCGGAGCGGCGGTGGCGGAGGGGCGGGAGAGCCGGGCCGTCAGCAGCCACAGGGCCAGGACGACGAGGTCCACGACCAGGGTCGGCCAGCGGACGCCGAGCGGTTCGTCCTCGCCGACCGGCGAGAGCAGGCCAACCGCGTCGAAGGCGACCAAGCCGAGGAACGCCGGCGAGCCGAGCTGGGCGAGCAGCCTGCGGAAGCCCGGCCGCAACAGTGCGACCAGCGCGAGCGCGGCGAACACGAGGTGGATGACAGCTGTCAGCGGGTTGCCGAACAAGCCGACCCCGCCGTGGTCGGTGGACCCGGGCATGGTCGACCCGCCGGTGGTGAACGTGACGATGGCGGTGGCCGTGAGCACCACCACCAGCGCGGCGCACAGGGCGACAGCCAGCCGGAACGACACGGGGCCTCCTTGATCAGCTGGTTGCGGTCGGGTCCCCCATCGGCCACCGCTCAAACTCACCGCCGTACGGGCAGTGCTGTGCGACCGCCGCGGCGCCGGCAGCGCGCTGGCGCGGTCGTCTTAACTGTCATCCTTTCGGTGACATGGCTCTTGTCATCGTTTGGACGACGTGCTAGAACTGAGGTGCGCGTTGGCAAGAGCGACACGAGAGGAAGGACAAGCCATGTTGATGCGCACCGACCCCTTCCGGCAGTTTGAGCAGCTCGCCCACCAGGTCTTCAACGGCGTCGCCGGGACCTGGTCGCGTCCCACGGCGATCCCGATCGACGCCTACCGCGCTGCGGACGAGTTCGTGGTCGCCTTCGACCTGCCCGGCGTCGAACCCGACGCGATCGAGCTGCACATCGAGCGAAACGTGCTCACGGTCAGGGCGGAGCGCAGGCCCGCCGCGGGCACCGAGTCGGTGGAGATGCAGGTGTCCGAGCGGCCGCTGGGCGTGTTCTCCCGGCAGTTGTTCCTCGGTGACGCCCTGGCCACGGATCGGATCAGGGCCGCCTTCGACGCGGGCGTGCTGACGGTGCGGATCCCGATCGCCGAGCGGGCCAAGCCCAGCAAGATCACGATCGGCAGCGGGCAGGACGCCCCCAGGGAGCTCAAGACCTGATCCGGGAGGTGACCGTCATGACGTCTATGACGACACCCACCCGCGACGAGTTCCTCGCCCTGCTGTGCGAGGACGACGACTGGGTCCGCGCCGAGTTCGACGCGATCATCGAGGCGAGCTGGGGTCGCCCAAGTCGGCCGCGCCCCGACTCGCCCACCCCGCCAGGACCACCCGTGGCCCGGTACGGGGAGCGGACGGGGCCACGGCGTTGCGACGCCGGTTCGGTGTGGTGTCGGGAGCGCTCGCCTCCGCGGCACAGTCGCCACACACGATGGGACAGGAAGGACGGTGTTGCCCAGTAGCAGAAGACGACAACGCGATGGACTACCTGTCAGGCCGCTCGCCGCTTCGAGCACACCACTGCGCGGGTTCCCCCTCCGGCCCGCACCGCCGTTACGGCACCGTCGCCATACGACACGGCGAACCGCACTGACTGCAAGTCCACTGTAGATGGTGGCCCCGGTCCGCCGGGGCCACCACCATGACCCAACCGGAGCGCGAGCAGGCCCTTCCCGTCACCACACCGGCAGCCGCGGCGAACGCCGCCGCACCGCACGGGTTCGCGGTATCCGCAACCAGCCGGGCCGGGGCCACGTCCAGGCGCGCGTTCGACCCGGATCGGCTCGCGCGCATGAGCGGTGGTGAAAGGGAATCAACATCGCCCCAGGGCTACGCGACCGGTCGTGCGCGACCACCAGTACTGGTCGCAGCACCCCGACCGCCCGTTCCAACCCCGCAGGCGGAGCGTGC
The DNA here is from genome assembly GCF_041897805.1 of Actinokineospora auranticolor. Classification (GTDB taxonomy): domain Bacteria; phylum Actinomycetota; class Actinomycetes; order Mycobacteriales; family Pseudonocardiaceae; genus Actinokineospora; species Actinokineospora auranticolor. The sequence goes on along the minus strand of NZ_CP154825.1, from coordinate 4,865,020 downwards.
CGTACCAGGTGGGTTCCGGACTGCGCGAACGCGACAACCACCCTGTAACGTCCGCGCCGCCGGTTTCCACGTCAAAGGCCACCACCCACCCCGTGCACACCGCTGCGCCCGCCGTCGCCGCCGCCCGGGCCACGTGGGAGACGTCGGCCCCGACGACGCGGCGCCTCAGCCCTGGTCAGGCGCGCGCACCGGGGAACAGCGCGCGGACGAGCAGGGCGACCGCCTCCGGGGCCCCGTGGTGCACCGCGTGCCCAGCCCCGCACAGCTCGACGAGTCTGCCCCTCGGCAGCGGCGCCGCGACCTCGCGGGCCCACGCGCGCGGCACGAGGGGGTCCCGCTCGCCGCGGATCACCACCGTGGCGGTCCGCAAGTGGTGCGGCTTGTGCTCGACGTCGTCCGCGAGCAGGCACCTCGCCGTTCCGGCGATCCGGCGCGGACCGCACCGCAGGTAGTCCGCCGCCACGAGCGGGATGAGGGAGAGCCGTTCGCGGGGGATGTCGAGCAGCAGCCTCCTGAGCTGCCGGATCGCTGAGCGCGCGCTCCGGTCCACGGTGGGGCCGAGGAAGACAACGGGACCGAGCAGCCCGCCCGTGTGCGAGGCCAGGTCCGCGACGACCTGGCACCCCGCCGAGCTCACCACCAGCACCGCCCCCTCCCGCCCGGTGCGCCGCAGCCAGTCGGCCGGCGCCGAGGAGAGCCCCCGCGCGTCCAGCGCCGAGCGGGGGCCGAGTGTGCCGCCTAACCCGGGCAGGTCGATCGTCGCGACCCTGGCCACCGCACCCAAACGCCGCGCCAGCGGCAGGAACGACCGGTGTGCGCAGCCCAACCCGGGGAACGCAGACCACCGCGGGCGCCCCGGTCGGGCCGAGTACGGTGGCGTGCACCCGGGTGCCCGCCGCTTCGGTGATCTCCGTGGTGGTCAGCACCGCCCGAATCCACCCAACCGGACAGCCACGACGGAGCGAGGGCGGCCGGACGGCCGTGGTCGCGCCCGGCCGCCTCGCCCGGCGGCTGTCGGCGCGCTGTTGGACCGACCGTCCACGACTTCGCACTCTCGTGCCGTGCCGGTGAACACCACTGTCGAAAAAGCTGAAACGCCCTACCTGTGGGGATTCCCCCTGGTGCCCGCACTTTCCGGCGTACGTCGTCCACCACCCTGGTGTGACCGCCGCGCAGGGGGAATCCCCGGTCAGGCGCACCCCTGCGGCCAGATGCTCGAGGGGACCCACCGCGGGCTGCGTCAGCATCCCGCCCCGACCCTGGACTCGGTCCTGACCTGGCTCGCCCCGGCTGCCCACCCCGTCATCTCCATCGGTGTCGCCTAACCCGCACGCACGCCTGACGGAGTCGACAACAGCGCAGACCAGCGACTCGACGGCAGTTGGCCACCATCGACTGGTTGCGCGGCAACGCCTCCCCGCTGTTCACCCTCACCGGCCCCAGTAACGGCGAGACCGTCCTCTGGCACGTCGTTGCGGTCGCGGTGGCCACTGCGGCAGCCGCCGGGGTCGGTTCGTGACCGTCAATCGGACCGGATCCGGGGGTGGGCCCTCAAGGCCCACCCCCGGACTTCACCAGCCGTTGGTGGTGCAGGTAGTGGTTGCGGTGGTGGTGTTGCTTTCCGAGGTGGCGGTGAAGGTCACTGTCGTTTGGCCGGAGCCGCTGTTTCGCTTCGCGTGCACTGGAACCCGCACGGTCTCGCCGAACTGTGCTGTGGTCAGTGCGTTGGGTACGGCGATTGTCCTCTCGGGGTTGTCGGTTGTGGCTGTGAGGCGGTAGACGTCGCCGTTGAGGTAGGCGCTGACGTCTTCTGGGTGTTGTCCGGCGGGTTTGGCGAGCAGGACGCCGGAGTCCGGGGTGAACGAGTCCGAGCCCATCCGGTGCGTGCCCGGTGCTCGCCGATGACGGTCAGGAAAGCGTGGTTCGCGGTCTCCAGCAGGTGCGACGACCCGGCCAGCACGACGTGCGCGGCGACGGACTGCCCGAACAGCGCCCGCAAGTCCTCGTCCGCGCGGTCGGCGAACGCAGGACTGGTTGCCAAGTGGCGTTCCGCCGTCATGGTGTTTCCCGGTCCGTCCCTTGTCCCGTGGATGCCACCGAACAGTCGGGGATCACGCCCGCCGGCACCTGACGACCTGGCGGTACGCCGTCGTGCGGGGCGGCGGCGTGCTGGTCGGGTGGTTCCCTGAGTTCCGGTTAGGCGGGGATCGTGGCGAGGGATTTGATGATGGTGAAGGCCTTCGTGGTGGGGTCGGGGTTCGCGTGGCCGTAGGTGAGGGACTTGATGGTGTTGCCCGCAGGCGCCTCATAGGGGATTTGGGCGGGGGTGTTCGGGGGTGGGGTGACTGTGCGGGACTCGACTGTGCCGTCGGCCAGTTGGAGTCGGAGGGTGTAGTCGCCGCCGGTTCCTATGACGGTGAGGGTCAGTTGGCGGGCGGGTTGGGCCAGTTCGATGCGGACCGGGAGGTTGTTGCAGAGGTTCGCGCCCGCTGGGCGGGCGCTGGTGAGGAAGCCGCCGAAGGTGCCGGTGGTGCGGAGGGCTACCGAGGTGGCGTCGCGGCAGTCGGTGGGGGATCGTTCGGCGTCGCTGGACAGGGTTAGGCCTTTGTAGAGGGTTGGTTGGATCAGGCGGTCGCCTGCCGGTTGGTTGTCGGGGAGTCGGCTGAAGTCGGTGATGGTCGATTCGCCGGGGGGTTGGGAGGCGGAGGAAGGGGTGGAAGAGGAAGGGGAGGGGGAAGGGAGGAGGGGGAGGGAACGGAGGAAGGGGGAAGAGAAGAGGGGAGAGAAGGGGGCGAGGAGGGTTGGGGGAGGGCGGTGGGGATGGCGGGAGGGGTGGGGAGGAGTTGGGCCACCTGCTCGGTTTTGTTGTCGCGGATGAGTAGCGCGCCGCCGACCGCGGCGCCTGCCAGGGCGGCGATGCCTGCTGCGATTCCCGCGACCCGAACAAGACCACCGGCCAGGCGAGGGCGTTGGACGAAAGTCGCCGGTCGCTCGGACTCGAGTTCGCCCGCGTGGGCGCGCAGCGTCAGGGCTCGGCGGACCTCTTGACCCGTGAACGGCGCGTTGGCCCGTACACGCACCGCTACGCCCGAGCCGGTGCCCGGCTCCAGCAGCACCCGTTCCGGGTCGAACTCGAAGCCGACGCGGCGTTCGGGGTCGCTGCCGGTGAGGGCTACCGCGAGGGTTGTGTTGCCCTCGTTGGACAGGGCTACCGTGTAGGCGCCGCGGTCGCCGCCCAGGACGACCTCCGGTTGTACGGCCATGGCCAGTACGGGGACGGGTGCTACCGCCAAGGGCAGTTCCGCGCAGTACGACGCGTCGCGTTGGTAGGGGGAGCGGACCAGGATGCCGAGGACGTAGGGGCCAGCCACCAGCAACCCGCGTGGTGGCACCGTGATGCGCACCTGGGTGGTCCCCGTCTCCTTCGGTCGCAACTTCACCGTGGCGGGCTCCACGGTGAACAGGTCGTCGCGGGGCAGGCCGACGACGGTCGTGGTGAAGTGCTCCACCACCGGCCCCGCGTTCTGGATCGTCACCACCACGTCCGCCGACTCGCCCGGCGCCAGGGCCAGTCGGTCCGGCGCCACGGTCACCCGCACCAGCGCGTTCATCGCTCCACCCTCGGTTCCACCCAGCAGGCCCAGTCCTGGCCGTTGGGCTTGTCGTCTTCCACCCGCAGCACCAGCTTGGTGGCGCCCTGGAACGGGGTCAGGTCCACCTCCAGCCCGTGGACCGCGTGGTCGGTCCCGGTCTGGTTGCTGCGCACCACCTCGCGCCGGGTGCCGTTCGGCATCACCGCGAGCACCACGAAGTCGTCGATCCCGGCGGTCGGGTTCGACCCGCACTGGATGTAGCCCAGCGAGGTGCGGAACCGCTGCCCCGGGGAGACCGGGCCGGGCAACGTGTACGTGCCCTCGATCCACCCGCCCGGCTTCATCTCCGGGTGGGTCTCGACGTACCTCGGGGCCGAGCCGTCCTCGAGAGCGCAGTCGCCGTCGTAGACACCGTCGCGCGGGATGGCGAAGCCGCGCGCGTCGGCGTCGGCCCCGTACGGGATGGTGCCCGCGCCCGTCGCCCAGTCGGCGCTCACCCCGTTGTCGTACATGTTGTACGGCCCGGTGGTGAACCGGAAGGAGCCCCACGGGCTGGACGGTCCCGGCGTGCCGTCGGCGCCGACCGCGGTGACCCGCCAGCGGGCCTGGTTGTCGCCGGTCATGGTGAAGGACGCGGACCCGGTGACCGCGGTGACCGGGCCGCCGCGTTCAGGTTCCCAGCCGCCGGACTCTGTTGTCCATCGACCGCACCGGGGATCCGTTACGGGTGGGAAACCCGTTCGCCCGCCCTCGCGCGCTCGGCTACGGTCGCCGGGTCCGGGGGTTCCCGACCGAAGGCAGGTTCCGCGATGGCGTGTCGGATCAGTGAGCTCGTACTCGGCTGCCGCGACCCCGAGGCGCTGTCCCGGTTCTGGTGCGAGGTCCTGGACTTCGTCGTCCTCGACCGGATGGACGACGGCTCCCAGGAGATCGGCCCCCGCGAGGGCTTCGGCGGCCCGCAGGCCACGATCATCCTGAGCAAGCGCGACGAGCCGGAGCGGGGCAAGTCCCGCCTGCACATCGACGTGAACGCCACCGACCGCGACCAGGACGCCGAACTCGAGCGGCTACTGGCCCTCGGCGCCCGCCCGGCCGACATCGGCCAGACGGGCGACGAGGAGTGGCACGTCCTCGAAGACCCCGAGGGCAACGAGTTCTGCCTCCTCAAGGCCCGCCTCAACCCCCTGTGAGCGGGGCTCGGCGCTCTTGGCGGTGGCCACGAGCACCGGCGGTTGGATGGCTATCGAGCCGACCGCGGCGGCGCGTGGTGGCCGGACCGGCTCAGCGCGGTCGGTTGGTCGCGCGGCCGAGCAGGGCGGCGGCCGTGCGGGCCGCCGGGTCGGTCGACGCGGCGTGCCAGCCGACCGCTGTTACGCGGGTGCCGCCGACGCAGATCCGGTGCAGGGCCGAGGCCACGTTGCCGTTGGTGGTGGCGACGGGTGCCTCGTCGCGCCAGCGGGTGCCGTCCCAGTGGGCCAGGTGCGCGGTGTCGGGGAGGCCCGGCAGTTCCGCGTAGCCCGCGAACCAGACGTCGTCCGGGGCGACCACGGCGATGCCGGTCAGCTCCGTGATGCCGCTGGGGGTCGGGGCGATGTCCGTCCACTTCGAACCGTCCCAGTGCCGGGCGATGCCGACGTGCGTGTCCGACTTGCCCGGCGTGACGTTCGTGCCGACGACCCACACGGAGTCGTGGTCGACGGCGGCGACGTCGTGCAGCTCGATCCCGTCGCCCGGGAACGGGACCCGGGTCCAGGTCGTGCCGTCCCAGCGCGTGATGAGTGCCTCGACGCGTTCGCCGTCGCCGCGGCTGCCCACGGCCCAGACGTCGTCGGTGGTCCGGGCGGAGACCGCGTCGAGCCGGTTCAGCGCGGAGCCGGGGCTGGGGGAGCTGATCGCCCGCCAGGCCGTCCCATCCCAGCGGGCGATCAGCGTGTGGGTCGGGTCGGCGTCGGCCGAAGGGCCGGAGGCGCCTACCGCCCACCCCTCGGTGGTCGACAGCATCGCGACGGCGTTCAGCGAGCTGTTGCCGTCCACCGACGGCCCGTCCAGCGCCTCGACCGCGCCGGAGGACCGGGAATAGCGCTCGATCCGGGGCTTGCCGCCCCCGCGCCCGTCGGAGATCCAGCCCACCGCCCAGACGTCGTCCCCGACCCCGTCGACCCCGATCAGCCGCGCGGCCGCGGCCGCGGGGGCCGGGGCGACGAACCGGAAGTCCTGGGTCCAGCGACCCACCAGCGCGACCGTGCGCCCGGTCGCCGGGTCCGCGGCGCCGCCCACCGCCCACACCTCGTCCGCCGACACGGCCAGCACGCCGGTGAACTCGGACGTCCCGTGCACCTGGACGCGGGTGTCGAACCGCAGTGCGGACAAGGCGGACGCGTCGGATCTCACCATCGGGCAAACCCCCTGTTTCGTGGTGCCGCCACCGCCGTCCTCCCCGACGGCGCGTGGCGCTTGCCCCACGATCCTGCCCGCCGCGGTGCGACCGGGACAGTGCCCGGCATACCGATATTCGCCCCCGGGCATACCGAACTTCCCGCCCGCCCGGGGCCTCGCGCGCGAGGCCCCGGGCGGTCCACCCGCCGGTGGGGTTCAGTTCAGCGGGTTGGTCAGGGACTTGCGGCCCTCGTTCAACGACGTGCCCGGGTTCAGGTGGAAGCCCGCGTCGCCGTCGGAGTAGGAGAGGTCCAGCTCGTAGGCGAAGTTCCAGGTGTCGTGCCCGTTGGGCGCGATCGTGACGGTGATCGAGCCGCCGTTCTCGATGGCGTCCCAGGTGGCGCCGGTGCGGATGCGCAGGGGCAGCGTCTTCGAGGTCTGGTCCTTGAACTCGCCGAAGAAGCCCGAGGTCTGCGCGTCGACCCGGCCGTCGCGGTCCTTGACCACCACGGTGACCAGGGTGTCGAAGTCCTTGTTGTCGGTCAGCGTGGTGAACGTGATCGACGCGGACCGCAGCGTGGCCCCCGCCGCGTCGGCGTGCGCCGGGGTGGCCGATGCGGGCCCCGCCACGCCGACCATGATCGCGGCGCCCGCGAGCACGGGCGCCGCGACCCGGCGCAGCACGGTCTTCTTGTCCATAGGTGATTCCCTTCTCTCGCGCACTGTGGATCCGGTGCGCTTCGAGGGGAAGTGTTCCGCCGGGACCGGTGCGCGCGGATCCGCAGCGGATACCGGGATTCCCGTTGCCGCTTACCGAGAATCAGGACGCCCTTGGTGGGTGGTTTACCCCCTGGGCGGAGATGGTGTCGACCGCTTACGAACGCGCGCCGCCGGGCGATCCACACAGGGGAGGGCGGGTCGGATGAGTGTGGTGAGCGGGACGAAACCGTCGTGGGGGCCGGTCATTCCGGACATCGTGGGCCGCGACGAGGAGTCGGGGCTGTTGCGCTCGGCGCTCGCGGCGGCCCGGCGGGGCCGCGGCTCCGCGGTGTTCCTGGTCGGCGAGGCGGGTCTGGGCAAGACGCGGTTGCTGCGCGACATCGCGGGCGCGGCCGGGCGGTCGGTGGTGGCGCGGGGTCGGGCCACGACCCCGACGGCCCAGTTCCGCGCCCTGTCGGAGGCGTTGTCGTCGGTGCTGCGGCACGGCGCCGTCCTCGACGACGCCGACCTCGCCCCCTATCGGTCCACTTTGTCCCGTTTGGTCCCCGCTTGGCGCGCGCACCGGGTCCCCGGCGCCGACGACTCGCCCGCGGTCCTCGCCGAGGCCGTGCTGCGGCTGCTGCGCCTGCTCGGCGCGGACCACGGCTGCCTGCTGGCGCTGGACGACCTGCACGACGCCGACGCGGACACCCTCGCCGTCGTGGACTACCTCGTCGACAACCTCGCCGAGGAGCCGGTGCTGCTGGTGGGCACGCTCCGACCCGACCCCGGCCCGGCGGTCGACCTGGCGAGGGCGGCGGGCAGGCGCGGCGTCGCGACCGGGCTCGAGCTGTCCCATTTGGCCGATGACGACGTGCGGCTGCTGGTGGCGGGCTGCGTCGGGCTGGACCGCGCCGATCCGACGGTGGTCGAGCTGGCCCGGCTGGTCGCCGACGGCGAGGGCAACCCCTTCTACGTGGAGGAACTGCTCGCCGAAGCCATCGGCGGGGGACCGGGGCGCGCGGACCTCGCACGCGGTCGCGGCCCGGGCGTACCCGCCGCGGTGCTGTCCTCCGTCGCCTCCCGCGCCGACCGGCTCGGACCGGACGGGCCGCGGGTCCTGCGCGCGGCGGCGGTGTTCGGCAGGCGCTTCCCGGCCGAGCTGGTCCCCGGCGTCGCGGGTGTGGACGAGGCCGTCCTGCTCGACGTGCTGCGCGCCGCGATCGGGGCCCGCCTCGTCGTCCCCGTCGACGGCGGCTACGCGTTCCGGCACGCGCTCACCGCCGACGCGCTGCGGGCGGGCCTGCTGCCGCACGAGCACGCCGCGCTGGCCGCCCGCGCCGCGCGGGTGGTCGAACAGGCCCACCCCGACCTGCCCGACGACTGGTGCTTGCTCGCGCAACGACTCTGGGAACGCGCGGGCGACACCACCCGGGCCGCCGAACTGCTGGCCACGGCGGGCCGCCGCGCGGCGGGCCACGGCGGCCTCGGCACCGCCATCACCCTGCTGGAACGCGCCCTCGACCTGGGTGCCCCCGCCGACCCCGCGCCGGTCCTGGCTCCCCTGCTCGACGCCCTCGTCGCGGCGGGCGAGGTCGTCCGCGCCGCCGACCTGGGCAGCCGGTTCACCACCCGCGCCGACCCCGACGCCCAGGCGGGCGTGCACCTGCGCCTGGCCCGCGCCGCCGCGGCGGCGGGCCGGTGGGAGGTCGGCCGACGCGAGCTGGACCGCGCCCGGGCGCTCCCCGCCGTGGCCGACCCGGAGTTCGCGGTGCGCGCCGACGTGGTCGCCGCGCAGCTGGCGTTCACCGACCCCGCGCCCGGGCGGCTGGCCGACGCCGAGGCCCTGGCGGGCCGCGCGCTGCGCGGCGCGACCAGGGCGGGCCTGCCGGACGCCGCGTGCGAGGCGCTGGAGATCCTGGGTACCTGTGTCCGAGTTCGCGATCTGGACGAGGCCGAGTCCCTGTTCACCCGGGCGCTGGACCTGGCCGACCGGCACGGCCTGGTCCTCTGGCGGATCCGCCTGCTGTTCGACCTCGGCGCCCACGCCGGTATCCGGTCGGGCGACCCGACCGCCCTGGTCGCGGCGCACGACGCCGCCCTGACGGCGGGCGCGTTGGTGACCGCGTTGGACATCGCCGCCGAGTTGGCCGTGGTCAACCTGACCCGCGGCGACCACGCCGCCGCCGAGAAGGGCGCCCACGACTGCGCGGAGACCGCCCGCAGGCTGCGCCTCGGCGACATGACCCGGACCGCCACGGGCCTGCGCGTCTGCGTCAGCGCCCACCGCGGCGACCGCCCCACGACGATGACCCTGCTCGACGACTACACCCGCCTCGGCGGCGCGGACTGCGACTTCACCTCCGCGCTCTGGGGCTTCGGGATGGCCTTCTGCTCGCTGCTGGAGGAGGACCGCCCCCGGGCCATGGCCGAGTTCGACCTCGCGGCCGCGGCCGAGGCGGACCGGCCACCCCAGTTCGTGTCCTACGCGCACGGCCCGCGCGTGTTCCTGTCCGTCCTCTCCGCAACCGCGGTCGACGCGACCGCCATCCGCGCGTCGGCCAGTGGGCAGGCCCGGTGGAACCGCGTGTTCCTGGCCGCCGCCGACGCCGTCGTGGCCGCGCGGGACGGCCGGTACCGGGAGGTCGAGCGCCACCTCGCCGACTTCGAGGCGGCCGCCGAGCCGTACCCGCCCGCCCGCCACCTGTGCCTGCGCCTGCTGGCCGAGCCCGCCGCGGCGGGCGGCTGGGGCGACCCCGCCCGCTGGCTGCGGGAGGCGGAGGCCTACTTCCACGCCTTCCCCGCGCCCCGGGTGGCCGCCGCCGCGCGCGGCCTGCTGCGGAGCGCGGGCGAGTCCGTGCGGCAACGCAGGCGCGGGACCGACGCGGTCCCGGCCGAACTGCGGCTCGCGGGCGTGACCGCGCGGGAATACGACGTCCTGGTCCTGATAGGGCAACGCATGACCAACCGCGAAATCAGCGAACGCCTATTCCTCTCGCGGCGCACGATCGATACCCACGTTTCGAACCTATTGGCCAAAACGGGCCAACCCGACCGGTTCGCCATGATCGCGAGATACGCCGAGGACCTGGCTCCCCGTTGATCGCTTTGGGGGTCGGGGGGAGTCCGGGTAGGGCGGCACCGGAGCCAGGGGCAGAATACGCGCGAATCGGACGAATGCCGCCGAAACTCCCCGGATCGACTGAATGTCGCGGGTCTGGGGACTGAGACAACCCTCAACCGGTAGTCTGACGCCCCTAGGGGAAATGTACCCCTGTCGTTGGATGTACAGGACGCCCTTGTCAACAACACTTTCTCCCATGAACCAAGCACCGACGGCGATCACGCCGGGCGCGGGTGGGCGCCTGCGCCGCACGGCCGCCGTACTCCGGCGGCGCGTGCCCTTCACCAGCGCCGTCGTGCTCGCGATGCTCGTGCTGGCGGTGGCCACCGGGGCGCTCTGGGACGCCGCCGAGGACCGCGCGGCCTACCCGTTCGTCGCCTACGGCGTGCCCTCGATGGAGGCGGGCCGATGGTGGACGATGCTCACCGGGCCGTTCTTCGCGGTCGTCCCCTGGTACTACCTGCCGATGGTCGGCAGCTTCGCGCTGCTCGCGGGGTTCGCCGAGTGGCAACTGGGGACGCGGCGCGCGATGGCCGTCACGATCGGCGGCCAGTTCGCGTCCGTGTGCGTCGCCACCGTGTTCCTCGCGCTGTGCCGCGACTCGGGCTGGGAGTGGGCCGAGCGCCTCGGCGGCACCCTCGACGTCGGGTTCTCCGGCGGCGCGCTGGCCGCGGTCGCGGTCGCGAGCGGCACGCTGCGCGCGCCGTGGCGGCTGCGCCTGCGGGCCGGGCTGTGCGTCTACGCCGCGGCGACGATCATCTACGTCGGCACCCTCGCCGACCTGGTGCACTTCTTCGCCCTGGCGATGGCGATCCCGCTGAGCAAGCGGCTGGTGGGCAGGCGCTGGGTGCCGGACCTGGTCGGGCCGAACGTGCGGGAGTGGCGGCTGCTGGCCGTCGCCTGCCTGCTGCTGCTCACCACCGCCGAGTTCCTCATGTACTTCGTGCCCGGCACCGGCCCCTTCGGCTCCGACGACGGGGTGTCGCTGACCGGACCGGAACTGGCCGTGCTGCTGGTGATCGTGGTGCCCGTGCTCAACGGCCTGCGCAAGGGCAGCCGGTTCGCCTGGTTCTGGGCGGTCGCGCTGTCGGCGTTCATCGCGCTGGAGGGCGTCGTGCTCGCCACCCTGATCGTGGTGGCGGACGTGCTCGGCGGCGACTACGACACCGTGGGCCTGCCGCTCTTCTTCGTGGACAACTTCCTGTGGACCGTCGAGCTGGTCGTCCTGCTCGCGGGCAGGCACGCCTTCCGGGCGCGGTCCCGCCGCTGGGCCCGGCGCCACCCCCAAGCGCACGGCGCGGCCCTGGCCCGCACGCTGCTCGGGCGGCACGGCGGCAGCACGCTGTCGTGGATGACGACCTGGCCCAGCAACAGCTACTTCGTCCGCGAGGACGGCCGCTCCTACCTCGCCTTCCGCCGCCACGCCGGGGTCGCCATCGCGCTCGGTGACCCGATCGCCCCCGACGGCACCGCGGCCGCCACGGTCACCGAGTTCGCCGCCATGTGCGACAACTCCAGCCTGGTGCCCTGCGTGTTCTCGGCGACCGAGTCGACGCTGGCCGCGACCCGCGCGCTGGGCTGGCGGCACGTCCAGGTGGCCGAGGACAACGTGCTCGACCTGACCGACCTCGAGTTCCGCGGCAAGGCCTGGCAGGACGTCCGGACGGCGTTGAACCACGCCGCCAAGCAGGGCGTCGAGTTCCGCCTGGTCCGGCTGGTCGACCAGCCGGAACCCGTCCTCACCCAGGTCCGCGCGCTGTCGCGGGAGTGGATGGCGGGCAAGGCCATGCCGGAGATGGGCTTCACCCTGGGCGGTCTGGCCGAGGCCATGGACCCGGCCACCCGGGTCGGTCTCGCGGTCGACGCCGAGGGCACCGTGCACGGTGTGACGTCGTGGCTGCCGGTGCACACCGGCGACGGCCAGATCAGCGGCTGGACCCTCGACATCATGCGCCGCGGCGCCCACGGCTTCCGCCCGGTGATGGAGTTCCTGATCGCCTCGGCCTGCCTGGCCTTCCGCGCGGAGGGCGCCCGGTTCGTGTCCCTCTCGGGGGCGCCGCTGGCCCGCAGCCGCGAGTGCGGGCCGGGTCGGGTCATCGAGCGGGCGCTGGAGTCCCTGGGCAAGGTCATGGAGCCGCACTACGGGTTCCGCTCGCTGCACGCCTTCAAGGCCAAGTTCCAGCCGCACCGCGTCCCCCTCTACCTGGCCTACCGCGACGAGGCCGACCTGCCCCGGATCGGCCTGGCGCTGAGCCGCGCGTACCTGCCGGACATCCGGCTCCGCGAGCTGACCCGGCTGGCCCGCAGGCTGTCCAAGGGCGACCAGGCGGTGCGTCCGCGGACCCCGGCCATCTCCTGAGGTGTCCACACGGGACCGGTGCGCGAACGTCGTCGAGTAGGGCGACCTCCCGCGGTTCCAGGACGAGTCGATCGCCCAGGAAGAGGGCGAGCGGCGGAGTCTGTCGTGGACAGTCCACTGTGGACCAGTGACGGGCCAGGGCGAATCGCCCTGGCCCGTCGTGCTTTCCGGGCTCAGGTCAGGGCGGTGAAGAAGGCGCGGATGTCGCCCGCGACGAGCTCCGGGACCTCCAGGGCGGCGAAGTGGCCGCCGTGGTCGAAGCGGCTCCAGTGGACGATGGCGCTGTTGTCGCGCTCGGCGAAGGCCTTGATGGTCTGGAAGTCGTCGGCGAAGACGGCGACGCCGGTGGGGGCGGCGTTGACCGCGGTGGACTCAGGGGCCTCGGCGTTCTCGTAGTACGAGCGGGTCATCCCCGCGGCGGCGTTGGCGAACCAGGCCACCGAGACCTCCAGCAGCACCGCCTCCAGCGGGACCAGCGAGGTGCCGTTGCCGAAGGAGGTGAACAGCTCGCTGTAGGCGAGCAGGCCGAGCGGGGAGTCGCTGAGACCGGCGGCGACGGTCTGCGGACGGCTGGCGTTCATCGTGTTGTAGCCGCCGACCTTCTGGAACCACTTCATGTGTTCGAGCCCGGCGTAGTCGCTCGGCTCCAGGCGCTCGAACTCGGCGGGGTCGCCGGAGGGAAAGGAGAACAGCTGCAGCACGTGCAGCCCGAGGAAGCCCTCCGGGGCGAGCAGGCCCAGCTCGCGGGCGATGACCGCGCCCTGGTCGGAGCCGTGCGCGCCGTAGCTGTCGTAGCCGAGTCGGCGCATGAGGGTGTCGTAGGCGCGGGCGGTGCGGGCCGAGTTCCAGCCGGACTCGGTGACGGGGGTGGAGAAGCCGAAGCCAGGGGCGTCCGGGATGACCAGGTTGAACGCCTGGCCCTCGGCCGGGTTCGCGAGCTGCTCGACCATACCCAGGTAGTCGACCGACGAGCCCGGGTAGGTGTGCAGGAGCAGCAGCGGGGTCGCGTCCGGGTGGGGCGAGGTGACGTGGATGAAGTGGATCGGCTGGCCGTCCACGTCGGTGACGAAGTGCGGGTGCGCGTTGATCCGCTCCTCGGCGGCCCGCCAGTCGAACGCCCGCCACGCCGCCACGGCCTCGCGCAGGTAGTGGTTGGGGGTGCCGGTCGCCCAGTCGTCGCCGGGGGCGGGCTGGGGGAGGCGGGTGCGGGCCAGTCGGTCGGTCAGGTCGTCCAGCTCGGCCTGGGCGATCTCGACGCGGAAGGGGCGGATGCTCGTGTTCGTCATGGCGGTAACGCTAGAGTGCCTATAGGAACGTTTACTTCCTAATTGACGGAGGACCGGTGGCCGATACCCCGGCACGGCTGCTCGCCCTGCTGTCGCTGCTGCAATCCCGGCCGGTGTGGAGCGGCACCGAGCTGGCCGAACGCCTCGGTGTCACGACCCGGACCGTCCGCGCCGACATCGAACGGCTGCGCGGCCTCGACTACCCCGTGCACGCCACCCGGGGCGCCACCGGCGGTTACCGGCTCGGCGCGGGCGGGAAGCTGCCGCCCCTGCTGCTCGACGACGAGGAAGCGGTCGCGGTGGCCATCGGGCTGCGCGCGGGACGCGGCATCGCGGGTATCGAGGCGGCGAGCGGTCGCGCGCTGGCCAAGCTCGAACAGGTCCTGCCCCCGCGCCTGCGGCCCGCGGTCGAGGCGGTGACCTCGGCCGTCGACCACGCCCCTGAGAACACCGCCACCGACGCCCCCGACCCCGAGGTCGACCCGGAGGTGCTGCGGGCCGTCGCCACCGCCATCCACGCCGTCGAGCACTTCCGCTTCGACTACGACGACACCCCGCGCCTGGTCGAGCCCTACCGCCTGCTGGCCTGGCAGCGCCGCTGGTACCTCGTCGCCCGCGACCCCGCGACCGGCGAGTGGGACGTCTACCGGGCGGACCGGGTCAGCCCGCGCATGCGCACCCACCGCCGCTTCGCCCCGACCCCGATCGCCGACGGCGACTACACCGCCTTCGCCATGCGCCGGGTGGCCAGCAGCGGGTGGAACGTGCACGCCCGACTCCGGGTCGACGCCCCGGCCGAGGCGGTGCTGGCCCGGATCAACCCGGCTGTCGGGGTCGTGGAGGCCGTGGACGCGACCACGTCCGTCCTGGTCACCGGGGCGGACTCGCTGGAGACGGTGGCCGTGTTCGCGGGCCTGCTCGGCCTGGACTTCACGGTCGAGTCCCCGGCCGGACTGCGCCCCCTGCTGCGCACCCTGGCCGAGCGCTACGCCCGCGCCTGACCCGATCGGCGCCGCGTCGGGATAGGGTGGGAGCGCAGCTGGTTCGACCGCCGTCCCAGGGGTGGCGGTCGAGGCAAGAGGGAACCCGGTGGGAATCCGGGACTGCCCCGCAGCGGTGAGTGGGAACGACCGCCGTCAACCAAGCACTGGGCGCGAGCCCGGGAAGCGACGGCCAGTAGGCACGAGTGTGGCGCCCGCGAGTCCGAAGACCTGCCGGCCGCGCGCCCCG